>NZ_FMYB01000022.1 GCF_900104155.1 Butyrivibrio sp. INlla16 | reverse complement strand
GATCACTCAGAGGAATCAAAACCAAAATGAAGGTATCAGGTCAGTTTGCATCTACTGATACCGCGGATAATTACGCCCTTATAAGGACATATATCGAAACATGCCGTCGTAACGGGATAAATGAAATAGAAGCTCTGTCCAGGCTATGCAATGGTAAACCTTATACTGTGGAGGAAATCTTCTCTTCACAGAAATAATCATACTGAAACTTAATAGCGAATCAGCGTGCTGATTAAGTACGCTGATTTGTCATGTCCAAAAGTATTTAGACCGTGAATAGTAACAACCGATCAGAAAAAAATGCAAATTCGTTCTGATGAAATTCTTTTATTGTTGACATGGACATGCTATAATCAATAGGGCTTTTGGGTGATCCCCAAAGGCCTTTTTATTTTGTAATGTGTTTTTATTTAACGGAGGAGAAGGTAATGGGAGAAAAACGACAGGCTATTTATGACGCGTCAACTCTTGGTAAGTCCAAAATGCTTATTCTTGGACTTCAGCACATGTTTGCCATGTTTGGTGCAACGATTTTGGTACCGATTCTGGTAAACAGCTATTTTCACGGTGAGGGACTTTCGGTTCAGGTTACATTGTTCTTTGCGGGAGTAGGAACGCTGCTGTTCCATCTTTTTGCTAAGTTCAAGGTTCCGGCATTTCTTGGTTCATCTTTTGCATTTCTTGGCGGTTTTGCTACAATCGCAGAACTCAATACAGGTAAATTCGCGAATATGACTTACGGGGAGAAGCTTCCCTATGCCTGCGGCGGAATTGTTGTGGCAGGTCTTATGTATCTTCTGTTATCTCTTTTCATTAAACTTGTGGGAGTTAAGAAGGTAATGCATTTCCTTCCTCCGGTTGTTACAGGTCCGATCATCATCTGCATCGGTTTGTCACTTGCTCCTTCAGCAGTTAGCAATGCAGCAGTTAATCCGCTCCTTGCTGTGATCGCGCTTGCGATTGTAATCATCTTCAATATCTGGGGAAAAGGAATCTGGAAGATCGTTCCGATTCTCATGGGTGTTGTTATTTCTTATCTTGTTGCTGTAGTAATGCATCTGGCAGGAATGACCAATCTTGACGGTAGTGCAATCCTTGATTTTGCACCTATCGCATCTGCAAGCTTTGTGGGACTTCCGCCTTTCCTTTTTGCGAAGTTCGACATCACTGCAATCCTTGTAATGGCGCCTATTGCTATCGCTACAATGATGGAGCACGTTGGTGATATTTCCGCCATATCCGCTACAACAGGTCAGAACTTCCTCGAGGAGCCCGGCCTTCACAGAACTCTCTGGGGTGACGGTCTTGCTACAGCTCTTGCAGGAATGTTTGGCGGCCCTGCGAACACAACCTACGGCGAGAACACCGGTGTTCTTGAGCTTTCCAAGGTATATGATCCCAAGGTAGTAAGAATCGCTGCTGTTTATGCGATTGTTGTAAGCTTTATTCCCAAGGTTGCAGATGTAATCGGTACAATGCCTACAGCCATCATCGGCGGCATCAGTTTCGTTCTTTACGGAATGATTTCTGCAATCGGTGTTAGAAATGTTGTTGAGAATAAGGTTGACTTTACAAAGTCAAGAAACCTTATCGTGGCAGCAGTAATCCTTGTTACAGGACTTGGTTTTTCAAACGGACTTACCTTTACTGTAGGCGGAACATCCATCACTCTTACATCACTTGCTCTTGCAGCTATTTTCGGAATCGCACTCAATGCTATTCTTCCCGGAAATGATTACAACTTCGGTGAGAATCTTAAGGGCGATATTAACCGCGGCGTAAGCTTCAACAACACTGAGAAGGAAGCAGGCTGATTCGGAAAACCGATAATAATTAAACTTTTCTAAACACGTTTTGTGACGCACCGTATGTGGTATCATTACCATATATGGTGCGTTTTACTATGCAGAGCACTTAGCGAGGGGGTAATTATGCTAAAGGATTTTATTGTTTCTGAGATACCGGAAGAGGAAGAACTGAAGGCAAAGCTTAAGGAAGAGCGTGTAAAGCTCTCCGCTTCGCAGATGAAGATCAAGGAGGCGGGACTTCCCGTAATGGTTCTGTTTGAGGGCTGGAATGCTGCCGGAAAGGGAGCCGTTATCGGCAAAGTTATAAGAAATATTGATCCCAGATTTTTCAAGGTGGCAACGCTGGACCGCGCTCCGAGCGAGGAAGAGAAGCGCTATCCGTTTTTATACAGATATATTAAGGAGATTCCGGAGGCAGGAAAGTTCAGATTCTTCGATACTTGCTGGATGGAAGAGATTGTGGACGGTGTCCTTCAGGGCAAGATGGATGAGGATACCTATACAAAGCGTGTGCACTCCATAAATACTATGGAGAGGCAGCTCTGCGACAACGGATATCTTGTGGTAAAGTTCTTCATGAATATATCCAAGAAGGAGCAGAAGAAGAGACTTGATGCGTTGCGTGGAGATAAGGATACCAGCTGGCGCGTAACGGATGCCGATATTAAGCAGAATAAGCAGTATGACAAGATAGAGGAGGTCTATGATAAGTATCTTTGTGATACCAATCAGTCAAGGACGCCATGGTACATCATAGACGCTTCAGATAAGAAGTGGGCTGAGCTGCAGGTTTTGCAGTTCCTTAATCAGGGGATAGATATTGCGCTTAAGAACCATGCGCTGAATGTTCCGATTTTGCAGAACACCTTCCCGATGGAGAAGGTTCAGAAGCTGTCGGATATTGATCTTGCCGGTAAGTTCCTGACAGATGAGGAATATGATCTCGAACTAAAGAAGCTGCAGAAGGAGCTGAAGGATCTTGGCAATAAGGTATACAGGAAGAAGATTCCGGTAATTATCGCCTATGAGGGCTGGGATGCTGCCGGTAAGGGCGGAAATATCAAGAGAATTACAGCGGCTCTTGATCCAAGGGACTATGTGGTTGAGCCGATTGCGAGCCCGGAGCCCCACGAGAAGGCAAGGCATTATCTATGGAGATTCTGGACCAGACTTCCGAAGACCGGTCATGTAACGATTTTTGACAGGACCTGGTACGGACGCGTTATGGTCGAGAGGCTCGAGGGATTCTGTTCCGAAAATGACTGGCAGAGAGCTTACAACGAGATCAATGAGTTTGAAAAAGAACTCTCCGATTGGGGCGCGGTGATCATTAAGTTCTGGGTTCAGATTGACAAGGATACTCAGCTTGCGCGCTTTACAGACAGACAGAACACTCCGGAGAAACAGTGGAAGATAACGGATGAGGACTGGAGAAACCGCGAAAAGTGGGATCTCTATGAGGGCGCCATCGATGAGATGATTGCTAAAACCAGTACGACCTTCGCTCCGTGGTATGTTCTTGAATCTGTAGACAAGAAATATGCGAGAATTAAGGCCCTTAAGATCGTGATAAGGGAGATAAAGAAAGCACTTAAAGGGTGAGCTGTTTTCTCATATAATAAGTTAATAAACAGTGCAAAACGGCCTTCTCTCAATTGTGGGAGAAGGCTTATTTTTGTGAGGATTTTTGCGGACTAAAAAGGCTTAAAAATTTTCGTAAATGTGCTTTAAAAATGTCTGTGCAGGCTTTAGAATTATATTATTCTGACAATTAAATTGTTGGGATGGGGGCCGGAATTCGAGGAATTTTTGGCTTCGAAAATTTCAATTTGAGAAGGAGATAGGATTGGGAATGGTTACAACAAAGCTTGATAAAAACTGGAAGCTTCACAAGGTAGGGGATGCGAAGCTGATAAATGCGGTGGTTCCGGGAACGGTTTACACAGACCTCCTCAGAGAAGGGGAGATGGAGGATCCTTTTTTCAAGGACAATGAGGATAAGGCGCTGGCACTCATGGACAGCGACTATGAGTATGTCTGCAATTTTGATAAGCCCGCTGAAGCTGAAGGCTCTGATGTCGTAGTGCTTCACTGCGACGGTCTTGATACTCTTGCGGATTTATATCTTAACGGAACGCTTCTTGGTAATGTCAACAACATGCACAGAACCTGGGAATTCGATATAAAGGAGCTCCTTAAGGATGAGAATGAGCTGAAGGTTTATTTTCATTCTCCGACAAAGTTCATAAAGGAAGCCTATGAGAGTAGGGAACTTCCTTCAAAGGGAAGTGAAGATGCGATGCAGGGCTTTACATATCTTCGTAAGGCGCACTGCATGTTTGGTTGGGACTGGGGCGCACACCTTCCAGATGCGGGTATTTTCAGACCGATAATAATTCAGTGCTTTAATAAGGCAAGGCTTGAATCTGTGCTTATCACTCAGAATCATGATAATGTGAAGATCGATAAGGACGGAAATGAGAGTGGAAGCGTCGGACTTCGTATAAAGCCTGAGATTACTTCTGCGGATGAGATTTTCAGATTCAGAGAAAAGAGCGATGTTTCAGGTTATGCCATAAATATGGGCATTGAGAGTAAAAAGTGTGATTATTCTGGTTATTCATTTGATGTTAAGGTAGTGTCTCCTTCAGGAGAGGTTACTGAGAAGAGGAGCAGCGGAGAGCTTCCGGAAGAGATAGTAATTGAGAAGCCGCAGCTTTGGTGGCCGAACGGCTATGGAAAACAGCCGCTTTATACTGTGACTGTTGTTTTAAAGGACGAAGCCGGAAACCAGCTTGATACCTGGGAGAGAAAGATCGGACTTCGCACTTGCACTGTAAGTACCAAGAAGGACGAGTGGGGAAGCGAGTTCTGCTTTGTTGTAAACGGCGTTAAAGTCTTTGCGATGGGAGCGGATTATATTCCTGAGGATCATCTGTTAGGAAGGGTTAATCCCGAGGTTACAAGAAAGCTCCTTGATAAGGCTGTTTTTGCCAACTACAACTCCATCAGAGTCTGGGGCGGCGGATACTATCCGGATGACTGGTTCTTTGATATCTGCGATGAGTACGGAATCCTGGTATGGCAGGACTTCATGTTCGCCTGCGGTGTTTACGACCTTACTCCCGATTTCGAGGAGAATATAAAGGCGGAGTTCAAGGATAATCTCCTGAGACTTCGTCACCACGCATCTCTCGGTCTCATGTGCGGCAATAACGAGATGGAGATGTTCGTGGATTATGGAGTGTGGGTTTCCAAGAAATCCGAGAAGCGCGACTACACGATCATGTATGAGTACATTATCCCGAACATGATGAAGGAATATGCACCGGATGTTTATTACTGGCCGGCATCACCTTCGTCAGGCGGATGTTTTGATGAGCCAAATGATGAAAACCGCGGAGATGTGCACTACTGGGAGGTTTGGCACGGAAATCAGCCCTTCTCAGAGTATAGGAAGTTCTTCTTCAGATTCCTTTCGGAGTTTGGATTCCAGTCCTTCCCTGCGGAGAAGACAGTGGAGACCTTTACTGATGATCCGGCGGATAAGAATGTCTTTTCCTATATTATGGAGAGGCACCAGAGGAACGGCGCTGCAAACGGCAAGATAATGAACTATATGCAGCAGACCTACCTGTATCCGAATGATTTTTCAACGGTTATCTACGCATCCCAGATGCTTCAGGCGGATGCTATCAGATATGGAGTTGAGCACTTTAGACGTAATCGTGGACGCTGCATGGGCGCAGTGGTTTGGCAGTTCAACGACTGCTGGCCGGTGGCATCCTGGGCAAGCGTAGATTACACCGGAAGGCTCAAGGCTCTGCACTATGCGGAGAAGAGATTCTTTGCACCTATCCTTGTTTCATGCCAGGAAGAGGGCGAGATGACCTGCGGAGTACCGCTTAACTGGCTTCCAAGAGAGGTTAAGCAGGAGGCAGTATTCAACGTTGCCAATGAGACAAGAAAAGCGATAAAGGCTACAGTTAAGTGGCAGCTAAGAAACGCTAAAGCTGAGGTTATAAGAGAGGGCAGCGAAGTTCTTGATGTTCCTGCACTTACAAGCGTTTGGACTTCTAAGGTCACCTTCGAGGATGCTGGCAGATTCAATAATTATGTGAGCTATCAGGCAGAGGTTGACGGCAAGGTGGTTTCATCAGGCACTGTCATCTTCACAATGCCTAAGTACTTTAAGTATGAGAACCCGAATTTTACCGCAAAGGTAGATGGCAATAAGATTACTGTTAAGGCTGATGCTTATGCAAGAGGCGTTGAGATTCTCAATGAGAATGAGGATCTGGTGCTTTCAGATAACTATTTCGACATGAACGCCGGAGAGATTACTGTGGAGGTTCTGTCCGGTGATGCTTCAAAGCTCAGACTCAGAAGTGTGTATGATATAAGATAATAGAAATGAGGCTGCCGTATAGCAGCCTCATTTGAGAGTGTTGAGTTTCTAGAAAAGCAGTTAATTGTGAATGAGGTAATCTGAAATGAAGACTATAGATATGACAGAAGGAAAAATAGCAACTAAGCTAACAAAATTCGCTATTCCATTAATAGCCGGTAATATACTGCAGCAGATGTATGTGTTTTTCGATACGCTGTTTGTGGGTAGATATATAGGAACAAATGGATTGGCGGCATTGGGAACTGTTGAATGGATTGTTTTCATAATAATCAGTGGAGCCCAGGGCTTTACTCAGGGATTTTCAATAGATATAGCACAAAGTGCAGGAAAAAAAGATAGGAAGACATTAGAGGAGGCAATTGAAGGATCAATAAATGTATGCGTGTTACTGTCAATAACAATAACAGTAGTTGGTTTGATTTTGGGCAAAGGTCTTTTGAGGTTATTAAATACACCGGATGAAATTATTGGTTTATCCTGGAGTTATTTGAGAATTCTCATACTGGGAATTGCCATAACGACTTTTTATAATATGTTTTCTGGAATATTAAGATCATATGGTAACAGCGTTACCCCTTTAAATGCTTTGATTCTATCTTCTATTGTAAATATTATTTTGGATTTTCTGTTTATTTACTATTTTAAGTTAGGAGTAGTGGGAGCTGCAGTTGCGACATTGCTGGCACAGTTAAGTTCTTTGATTTATTGTACCAAGTATGTTGTGAAGATTTTTGGGGATGATAAGCTGCATTTTTCATTTAACGTAAATCCAAGAAAAATGTATGAGTTGATCAAGCTCGGAGTCCCGTTATGCTTCCAAAACATAGTGATCGGTATTGGAGGAGTAGCAGTTCAAGCTGTCATAAATACATATGGAGCGGTATTTATAGCTGGTTACACTGCAGCGAATAAACTATATGGTCTGTTAGAAATAGGAGCATGGGGCCTGAATGGAGCAGTTGGAACGTTTGTAGGACAAAATAAAGGCGCGAACAATTATCGAAGAGTAAACAAAGGATTTAGGATATCAGTAGTTATGGCAATTGTGATGGGGGCATTTATGTCTGGAATCATGTTGGGACTGGGAGAGCCAATACTACGCCTGTTCTTAGAACAAGAAGGCACCGTAAATATGAGCACCATAACGATTGGTAAAGAATTTTTAAACTTCTTAGCTGCCTTTTTTCCTTTGCTTTATATTTTGTATGTGCTTTATGCAGTTGTGCAGGGAATGGGAAATACGTTTATGTCTATGATATCAAGCTTTGCTCAATTGTTTATGCGAATCGCATGTGCATATTTATTAACTAGCAAAATAGGATATTATGGATTTTTTGTTGGCGAAGTTATGGCATGGGTAGGATCCAATTTGATGTTGTACCTAGCATATAGAATAAAAATGAAGAAGTGGAGGTTGGAATGTTATGCCGAATAAAATAGATATTTATAAAATGCTTTGCGAAGGAATCAAAAAGGTTAAATAATTATATTGAAAGTATGTAATTATTTAATTTATAGAATAATAACAGCTAGAACAAACATTTCAAATGGTTAAAAATGAGGGTGGTTTTTTGCATGTATTTCAGAGTATAATGCCTTTTAAGAGTTTTTGCATACGGAAGGAGGAAGTATGAGCACTAGAATCGGTATTATCGGATATGGAAATCTTGGTAAGGGGGTAGAACTCGCAGTTAAGGCAGCGCCTGATATGGAACTTGTTGCTGTTTTCACTAGAAGAGATCCCGCTTCATTATCAATAAAGACAGCAGGCGTACCTGTTGTATCTGTTAAGGACGTTGCAGATTGGAAGGATAAGGTTGATGTTATGATCCTTTGTGGTGGTAGCGCAACAGATCTTCCTGAGCAGACACCTGAGTTTGGTAAGCTTTTCAATGTAGTAGACAGTTTTGACACACACGCAAGAATTCCTGAGCACTTCGCTAATGTGGATAAGGTAGCGAAGGAAGCAGGCAAGGTTGCAGTTATCTCCTGCGGATGGGATCCCGGAATGTTCTCACTGGCAAGAGTATACTCAAATGCAATACTTCCCGATGGAAATGATTATACATTCTGGGGAAAGGGTGTATCACAGGGACATTCTGATGCTATCAGAAGAATCGCAGGCGTTAAGAATGCCAAGCAGTACACAATCCCTGTAGAGAGTGCACTTGAAGCAGTAAGAAGCGGCAAGAACCCTGAGCTTACAACAAGAGACAAGCACACAAGAGAATGCTTCGTAGTTCTTGAGGACGGCGCAGATGCAGCAAAGGTAGAGAAGGAAATCAAGGAGATGCCCAACTACTTCGCTGATTACGATACAACAGTTCATTTCATCAGCGAGGAAGAGCTTCTTACAAACCACAGCGGAATGGCTCACGGCGGCTTCGTATTCAGAAGCGGCAAGACAGGCGCTGACAAGGAGCACAACCACATCATCGAGTACAGCTTAAAGCTTGATTCCAATCCTGAATTCACCACAAGCGTTCTTATTGCAGCAGCCAGAGCGGCCGTTCGTATGCAGAAGGAAGGCCAGACAGGCTGCAAGACAATGCTTGATATTCCTCCGGCTTATCTTTCAGATAAGAGCGGCGAGGAGCTTAGAGCACACTTACTTTAATATGAATGTCTGGCGGGTGGGTACGTTACACCTCATCCGTCAGCTTCGCTGACACCTTCCCCTCAAGGGGAAGGCTTTTTATATTCTCTTCATGAGTCTGTTTGATTCCAATACACTTTTTCTTTACGAGTCCATTTTATGGTACAATAAAAATATGAAAAAGATTAAAGTTCTTCACATCGTGGGGGCGATGTATCCCGGTGGAATGGAAAATTTCATAATGAATATCTATGAAAACATAGACAGGGAGAAGTTCTGTTTTGATTTTGCGGTTCATAGCATGAAGGAAAACGACTATGAGCCGAGGATCAGGGAGCTTGGCGGGAAGGTGTTTTTACTGCCGAGAATGACGGGACATCCCATGGATAATCTGGCCAAGCTCAGGAAGATTGTCAATGAGGAAGAGTATGACATTGTGATAAGGCACACTGCCAATGCTCTTGTTGCGCCGCAGCTTTGGGCAGCCAGGAAGGAAAAGGCGATAACGGTCTGTCATTCTCACAATGAAACAGATCCGAAGAAGTTTGTGCATTTTCTTTTCAGACCTATGCTGGTGAGCAATGCGGATATAAGGCTTGCCTGTTCCGAAAATGCCGGAAAATGGATGTATGGGAATAAGGACTTTCGGATAATAAATAACGCGATCGATTTAAACAAGTTCGAGTTTAAGGAAGAAAAGAAGCAGAAGGTAGTAGATGAGTTTCATCTTGAAGGAAAGCATATCTACGGGCATATTGCAAATTATATTGCTTCGAAGAATCACTCGTTTTTGATGGATATATTCTCGGAAATCGCAAAGCTGGATGATAAGGCTGTGCTCATATGCCTCGGAGAGGGTGAGCTCAAGGCTGAGACAGTGCAGAAGGCGGCAGAGCTTGGGATTTCTGATAAAGTGATTTTTACCGGCATCAGACATGATGCGCAGAATTTTATGTCTGCATTCGAGACGATGATATTCCCTTCGTTTTTCGAGGGACTTCCGCTTACTCTCGTTGAGGCACAGGTGGCAGGCCTTCCGATTCTGATGTCGGATACGATTACCGATAAGGTGATTGTGACAAAGGGGCTTGTGGAAGCAAAGGCGCTCTCTGATGGCGCGGCAGACTGGGCGAAGAGAGCAGTCGAAATCAGGGAGAAGAATGAAGGTGCAAGCAGGAGCTGTCAGAGGGAGAGTATTCGGGAGCACGGATATGATCTGGAGCAGTTGGTAAGATGGTATGAGGGGTTCTTGGAGAGCGTGGTGAAGCCATGAAGATAATATTTCATTTGAACAGCATGGGAAGGGGAGGCGCAGAACACGTAGTCAGCATCCTTTCCAGGAAGTTCTCGGAGGCAGGGCACGAGGTAATCGTGGCGACGCAGTGGTTTTCCGAGAATGAGTATGAGCTGGGTGAAAAAGTAAAGAGAATATCGGTGGGACTTACCGAGGCAGATGATGGCAAGAGCCGCATAAGCAAGGCGTTTCTCAGACTTTCAAGACTCAGGGAGTGTTTTAAGAGGGAGAAGCCGGACCTTGTTATATCCTTTTGCGCTAAGGCTAACTTCAGGGCGGCCTTCAGCCTGTTCGGAATGAAGACACCGCTTATAGTTTCTGTCAGAAATAATCCTGTGGAGGATTATAAGGGGCATTTTATAGCCACGAAGTATATGGAAAAAAAGGCAGCAGGCTGCGTTTTTCAGACGCCTGATGCCATGAGCTTTTTCTCAAAGGGGCTTCAGAAGAGATCGAGGATTATATTTAATCCGCTGGATGAAGAGTATCTTAATATAACAAGCGATATGGTACCGGCTGCGGGTGAGAGATCCAAGAGAATCGTGAACGTCGGAAGGATATCCGCTCAAAAGAATCAGCTGTTATTATTGAAGGCTTTTAGCAAGATAGCTGATAAGTATCCTGATTACACTCTGGAAATATACGGAGATTTTCAGGAGTCGGAGTTTCTTGATGAAATAACAGCTTTTATCAATGAAAAAGGCTTAAAAGAAAGGGTTTCGGTAATAGAGCCGACAAGTAAACTCAAGGAAAAGATTATGGATGCAGCGCTTTTTGTGCTCTCATCGGACTTCGAGGGAATGCCAAATTCGCTTATAGAGGCTATGGCGATGGGGATTCCATCAATATCAACCGATTGCCCCTGCGGAGGATCGAGACTTTTGATAGACAGCAGGAGATCCGGAATTCTTGTGCCTGTCAGGGATGAGGAAGCACTGGCAGCAGCGATGGACAGGGTACTTTCCGATAATGAGCTTTCAGACAAGCTTTCGCGCAATGCCATGAAGATAACAGACAGGGTTCAGCCTGACAAAATATGCAGAGAATGGGAGGAGTTTATCGATTATGCCAAAGGGAACAAATCAGAAACTTAAACTTTATTATCTCGCAAAAATTCTGTTGGAGCAGACGGATGATGAGCATGGCCTCACCATGCCGGATATCCTTGAGGAACTGGATAGGTATGAGGTGAGCGCTGACAGAAAGAGCATTTACACCGATATAGAGGCACTTAATGATATCGGCCTTGATGTTGTGGGCGAAAAGAGCGGTAAATACTTTGTCTATCACATCGGGAGCAGAAGATTTGAGCTAGCGGAGCTTAAACTCCTTGTGGATGCGATTGGCTCTTTCAAATTCATTACGGAGAAAAAATCAAATGCTCTTATTAAGAAGCTGACGACTCTTGCCAGCACCTATGAGGCAACCCAGCTGGAGAGACAGCTTGCCGTGCAGGGCAGAGTGAAGACCATGAACGAGAGCATATATTATACGGTCGATGAGATTCACAGTGCGATTTCCGAGAATAAGAAGATCAGCTTCAAATACATGACCTGGGATACGGATAAGAAGCTTGTTCCGAGGAAAGCTGAGCCCTATGTGATCAGCCCTTGGCGTCTAACCTGGAATGATGAGAATTATTATCTTATCGCTTTTGACTCCGAGTCCGGCAAGATCAAGCACTACCGCGTGGATAAGATGGATAAGATTGAGATCCTTGATGAGAGAAGAGAGGGAAAAGAGCATTTTAAGGCCTTTGACCTTGCAGCCTATACGAACAGAGCGTTCGGAATGTTCGGCGGTGAGGGAACAATGGTTACTCTTACTGTCAAGGATGAGATGGTCGGCGTTATTATCGACAGGTTCGGGAAGAATATCACGATTAAGCCTTCCAAGAAAAAGGGATGGTCAGATGCGAGGGTTGAGGTTGCTGTCAGTGACCAGTTTTTCGGGTGGATATTCGGTCTTGGGACTTCCGTAAAAATATCCGCACCGGCTTCTGTGGTGAAAGCGTACAAGACAGAGATCAATAATCTGTTAGAATTCTACAAATAGTCAATTCTTTACTATATTATTATGTGTTATAATTTTGTCGCTTTTTTAGGAGGTTTATTATGAAGAAGGACAAAATTAAACCAATGCTTTTTTCCGTGATTAAGAAATACACGAAAAAGCAATTCACCACTGATGTAATATCAGGTATCATCGTAGCTATTATTGCGCTTCCGTTGTCAATAGCCCTGGCGCTTGCTTCAGGAGTAGGCCCTGAGGAAGGTCTTTACACCGCGATCGTTGCGGGATTCATTATTTCCTTCCTCGGAGGCAGCAGGGTTCAGATAGCAGGTCCCACCGCAGCTTTCGCAACCATCGTTGCGGGAATAGTTGCAAAGGACGGAATGGAAGGTCTTATGATGGCAACCATCATAGCCGGAATTCTCCTTATTCTGATGGGATTGTTAAAACTCGGAAGTCTTATCAAATTCATTCCCTATACAATTACAACCGGCTTTACCGCGGGAATAGCAGTGACAATCCTTATCGGACAGATCAAGGATTTCCTGGGGCTTACATATCCCAAGGGAACCGTGACAATCGAAACTATCGAGAAGCTGGAAGCTATCGTTAAGAATATCGCAACCATCAATTATCAGGCTGTTATAGTCGGAGTGGTTTGCCTTGCAATCCTTATAATATGGCCCAGATTTTTTGAAAAGATTCCCGCATCACTTATAGCTGTAATCGCCGGAATTGTTATGGTAAAATTCCTTGGACTTAAGGTTAATACCATCGGAGATCTTTACACAATTCACGCAGGTCTTCCTAAGTTCCACACACCGACCATCAGCTGGGGACTTATCAGAGGATCTTTCTCAAATGGCTTTACAATTGCAATTCTTGCAGCAATTGAATCACTGCTTTCCGCTGTGGTTGCAGACGGTATGATAGGCTCACATCACAGATCAAACATGGAGCTTATAGCACAGGGCTGCGGTAACATCGGATCCGTTCTCTTCGGAGGAATTCCCGCAACAGGTGCTATCGCAAGAACAGCTGCCAATATTAAGAACGGTGGTAGAACTCCTATCGCAGGTATTGTTCACTCAATAGTTCTTTTGCTTGTTCTTGTGGTGCTTATGCCCCTCGCGGCGCTTATTCCGATGCCCACAATTGCAGCTATTTTGTTCCAGGTAGCCTACAATATGTGTCAGTGGAGACCTTTCACACATCTGTGTAAGACAGCACCCAAGAGTGACATTATCGTTCTTGTGACAACCTTTGTACTCACAGTAGTATTTGATCTTGTTGTAGCTATCGAAGTAGGCATGATTCTTGCTTGCCTCCTATTCATGAAGAGAATGAGCGAGGAGTCATCAGTTCGCGGCTGGACTTATATTGATCCTGATGATGCGGATGTTAATGCAGATGATCCCGACAGTATCGATCTCAGAGTAGTTCCTAAGCATGTGCGCGTATACGAGATCTCAGGCCCCATGTTCTTCGGAGATGCCGATGCTCTTGCTGAGATCACCACGAAGGAGTTCACAAAGAGCCTTGTTATCAGAATGAGAAGTGTGCCTGCCCTTGATGCGACAGCGATGCGTTCACTCGAGATGCTTTATGAAAACTGCAAGAAGAAGGGTGTTCGTCTTATTTTCTCACATGTTAACGAGCAGCCCATGAGAACAATGGAGAAGGATGGCTTCGTAGAAAGAGTTGGCCGCGAGAACTTCGCCGCCCACATAGACGAGGCCCTTGAAAAAGCCTCTCATTGATGAGTAATACGGCCCGGAGAGTAGAGCATCTGCGATTTCTATCTCGTTGCAAAAAACGCATAATCGATAGAAATCGCAGACACTCTATCCCCGGGCCTTACGTTATTTAATCCCTGGGTTTGAAGTAGAAGTTGCCCTGAACTCTGTCGGTGCGGATTGAGTTGATAAAGGCGCCGGGGTCCAGATCTTTGATGGCGGGGATGAGCTTTCTTGTGTCGGAGGCACTTACAACGGAGTAGACAATCATTTTGTTGTTGTGCTCGAAGGAACCCTCGCCGTGCATAAGCGTGGCACCGTGGTTGGCAATCTTATAGATCAGCTCGCATACCTCGGCGGGCTTGTCCGTGATAATGAAAAGAGTTTGCTGCTGGTAGGTTCTGTACATAACGTGAAGAACCTGAGTGGCAACATACTGGAAAATGATGGAATACAGAGCCTTGTCCCAACCAAAGAGAAAGCCTGCGACTGTAAGGATCACACAGTTTCCCGCAAGGATTATGGGGAAGGCATCAATACCTTTTCTCTGAGATAAAAAGATTGAGATAAAGTCGGTACCGCCGCTGGTGGCATCAACCATGAGGCAGATGGAAAGTGACACACCTGCGAAGATGCCGCCGAAAATGGCGATAAGGAGCGGATCATTGGTGATGTAAAGCTCCGGAATCATATCTACGAAGAAACCGTTTGTGAGCACCATGATCATTGAATATAATGTAAATTTTTTGCCGATATAACGAAAACCAATATAGATGGGAATGATGTTGAGCACTACGTTGATGGGCGTATACGGAATTTTCGTATTAAAATACTTAAGCGCGATACGCTGAATTATAATGGTGAGTCCCTGGGCTCCGCCCGGGTAGAGACCACCTGCGTTTACGAAGGTCTGTATGTTAAGTGCCATCAAAAAAGCAGCCAAAAGAACTACTACAAGTCTGATGCTGCCTCTCCTGAAGTCCAATTTCATAATTGAAATCTCCCTACAAAACGTGTATTTGAAATACATTACCTATAGGTTATAATACATTATTGGAGTAGTGATTTGCAAATCGGAAAATGCGAAAAAATCATGCGTTTTGCAATTATTTAAAACAAGGTTAACTATATTTTTCAAGAATAGGAATAAGATGACAAATTCAGTTAAGAAAGGAAGACAGGGTATCTACAGTCTTTTCATAAAAAGACTCATAGATATCATTCTCTCACTTCTGGTGTTGGTCTGCTTTTCATGGCTATACCTGATACTCGCGATTTTAGTACGCGTTAAGCTGGGAAGCCCGGTTATTTTCAAACAGCCGCGCCCGGGTAAGGATGAGAAGGTCTTCAATCTGTACAAATTCAGAACAATGACAGACAAGAGGGACGAGAACGGCAACCTTCTTCCCGATGAGGACAGGCTTCCGGAGTTTGGTAAAAAGCTCCGTGCCACAAGCCTTGATGAACTCCCGGAGTTCATCAATATTTTAAAAGGGGATATGAGTTTTGTCGGTCCAAGACCTCTTCTCATTAAATATCTTCCTTTATATAATGAAGAACAAAAGAGAAGGCATGACGTTCGCCCCGGTCTTACGGGATGGGCGCAGGTCAACGGAAGAAACCTTCTTAGCTGGGAGGACCGCTTTGAGAAGGATGTCTACTACGTCGACCATCTTTCATTTTTGATGGATCTTAAGATTGTCTTTATGACAGTGGCTGTTGTATTCAAACACGATGATATCAACAGCGCCACTGATGCAACTATGGAGGCCTTCACCGGCACTCCGCCCAAGAAAGAAGAGTAAAAATGAATATTTTATTTACAAGCGTCGGAAGGCGCTGCGAACTTTTAAAAGATTTCAGACAGACACTCGGAGATAAGCTAAGGATCGTTGTTACGGATAACAGTCCCTATGCACCGGCTCCGGCCTTTGCCGATACGGCTTACAGAGTGCCGCTTATTACGGATGAAAACTATATTCCGATCATTCTCGAGATATGTAAAAAGGAAAAAATAGATGCAATAACAACTCTCATCGATCCCGAGATTTCTATTCTCGCCGATAACAGAGAGAAATTTGAGGAGCTTGGAGTTACTGTCCTTGCTCCTTACAAGGAGACCGCGGATCTTTGCTTCAATAAATTCGAGATGTTTAAGTATCTTAAGGAAAACGGTGTTCCGACAGTACTTACCTTCGGAACCTTTGCTGAGTTCAAGGAGAGCTACGACAAGGGCGAGATCAGCCTTCCTGTTTTTATTAAGCCCAGATGCGGAAGCGGAAGCGTTGGCGCGAGGAAGGTAGAGAGCATAGAGCTTCTTGAGGAGCTTACAGCCAGAAGTCCCGAGCTCATTATTCAGGAGTTTATGGACGGAAAGGACATGGATGCGGATATTTATGTTGACACCTTCACCCATGAGCCGGTTGCGATTTTTTCCAAAAAGAAGATATCAACTACCATTGGAGGAGCAAACAAAACCATCTCCTTTAAGGATGAGGCCCTCTTTGAGTTTGTTAAAAAGGCCATGAAGGTGTTCAAGTTTAACGGACCTCTGGATATGGATCTTTTTTACAAGGATGGTCAGTATTATCTCTCGGAGATCAATCCCAGATTCGGCGGGGCTTATCTCCATGCTTACGGCGCGGGTGTTGACTTCCCTTCACTTATTTATACAAATGTTGTGGAGAAGAAGGCGAACGAATCGATTATCGGTCAGTACGAAGAGGACGTCTGCATGCTCATGTATGACAGCGTTGTAATAGAAAAGCTCTCCAATCTCGAGGGCAACATGCAGGAGATAAATTAAGAACCATTATTGAAGGATCGTAAAAATATGACGATACTGATTCTTACAAATTATGCAAATGGGTTATATCTTTTCAGGAAAGAGCTTCTTAAGTCATTTCTGGATGCTGGGCATATTGTTCTTATATCCGTTCCTTATGATGAGAACTGTAAGAAACTGGAAAAATACTGCACCAGGCTTATTGATACTCACCTGGAGAGACATGGCAGTAATCCGATTCATGATATAGACCTTTTTAACAGATATAATTCCCTTATGAGGGAGCTTAAGCCTGATGTGGTGCTTACCTACACGATAAAGCCGAACTTATACGGCGGGCTTGCCGCAAGATTTCAGAAGATTCCATATATCACCAATATTACGGGACTTGGGATGGCCATTGAAAACGGCGGTTTTATGAGCAAAGTCCTGATAACTCTTTACAGGAGTGCCACAAAAGGTGCAAAGAAGGTCTTTTTCCAGAATGAACGAAACAGAAAGTTCATGCAGGACAGAGGTGTTGCGCTTCATAACAGCGGTCTTCTCCCGGGATCCGGCGTTAATCTTGATGAGCATCCCTTCAGAGCATATCCACTTGAGGATGGAGGAATACACATCCTTGCGGTCATTAGGGTGATGAAGGACAAGGGAATAGAGGAGTTCTTAGAGGCTGCGGATATCATTTCGAAGAAGCATGAGAACGTGTTCTTCGACCTTGTCGGTGAGTACGAGGAGGATGAGAGGCAGATCTACGAGCCTATGATAGCTGAACTTGTGAAAAAGGGCAGCCTAACCTATCACGGACATCTCGATACGGTAGAACCCATTATGGATAAGAGCCACATAATCGTGCATCCTTCTTATCATGAGGGCATGTCGAATGTGCTTCTGGAGGCAGCAGCCTGCGGAAGACCGATTCTATGCAGCAATATACATGGGTGCATAGAAGCTCTCGATGGTGAAAACAGCGGTTTTGCTTTTGAACCAAAGAGTACAGAGGCGCTTGTTGCAGCGATTGAGCGGATTCTTGCACTTTCCGAAAAGGACAGGGTAAAAATGGGCCGGGCCGGAAGATTGTACATTGAACAGAATTTTGACAGAAGAATTGTCACAGACGCTTATAGGGCGGAACTTGAGAGCCTGTGAGTTTGACAGACATAGTATAATAGTAGAGTAAATATATTTTTAGGAGAAAGAAAAATGAGTTTGTATGAAAAACTCCTTGCAGGCGAGGAGAAGCTTTCACTTGTAGGACTTGGTTATGTAGGAATGCCCATTGCGGTAGCATTCGCTAAGAAGATAAAGGTTGTAGGCTACGATTTCAATGCTGAAAAGGTAGCACTTTACAAAAAGGGAATCGATCCCACCAGAGAGGTCGGGGACGATGCGATTAAGAAGACAGAGGTTGACTTTACTGCCGATCCCGAGAAGCTTCGCGAGTGCAGATTTCACATCGTAGCGGTTCCGACACCGGTTAATGATGATCACACACCTGATCTTACACCCGTTGAGAGTGCCAGCAGAACACTTGGAAAGTACCTGACAAAGGGCTCAATCGTTGTATATGAGTCAACGGTTTATCCCGGAGTTACAGAGGATGTGTGCGTTCCGATTCTTGAGAAGGAGTCAGGACTTAAGTGCGGCGTCGATTTCAAGGTTGGTTACTCACCCGAGCGTATCAATCCCGGTGACAAGGTTCACAGACTTGAGACTATAGTGAAAATCGTATCCGGTATGGATAATGAGACCCTCGAGGAGGTTGCAAACGTTTATAAGCTTGTGGCTCTCGCAGGTGTTCACGAGGCAGAGACCATTAAGGTTGCAGAGGCTGCAAAGGTTATCGAGAACAGCCAGAGAGATATCAATATTGCTTTCATGAACGAGCTTTCAATGATCTTCCATCGCATGGGAATCGACACCAAGAGCGTTCTTGAGGCAGCAGGTACGAAGTGGAACTTCCTTAACTTCAAGCCCGGTCTCGTAGGCGGTCACTGCATAGGTGTAGATCCTTACTACCTCACCTATAAGGCTGAGGAGCTCGGCTATCACAGCCAGATCATTCTTTCAGGTCGCCGTATCAACGATGATATGGGAAAATATATTGCGGAGTCCTGTGTTAAGAATCTTATTGCCCAGGATCTCAATGTAAGACATGCAAGAGTAGGTATTCTTGGCTTTACCTTCAAGGAGAACTGTCCTGATACACGTAATACCAAGGTTATCGATATTTACAATGAACTTCAGGAATACGGAATCTCACCTATCGTGGTAGATCCGCAGGCCGACAGCGATGAGGCTAAGCGTCTCTATGGAATCTCTTTCAATACAATGGACGATTTCAAGGACATGGATGCGGTTATCGTTGCGGTTGCTCATGAGGACTTCCTCGGAATTACCACTGAGGATATCAAGAAGTGGTACAATCCCGAGCACAAGAGAAGAGTATTCCTTGATATAAAGGGTATCTATGACAAGAACAGCTTCGATCCTTCAGAGTTCTCATATTGGAGACTTTGATGACGAGGCAGTTATAAGCAAAAACAAATGGGGGATATGCCGCCACCGCAGCGTGGCGGCGTTATTGTATGAAGATTGTAATCAGACTTGATGATTTTTCTCCGGGTATGGATATGGGGAAATTTAGGCGTTTTAAGAGGCTTCTTGATGAGTATCATATCAAGCCTCTTATTGGCGTTGTTCCGGAAAACCGGGATCCAAAGCTGGATGCCTTTCGCGATGAGCCTGAGGAGGATAATAAGAAGCCAAAGGGCAGAGAGGAACTTCCTGATGATAAGATTCGCGAGGAGGACTATCCTTTCTGGCATCTTGTAAGGAATCTTCAGTCCGAGGGCTGGATAATTGCCATGCACGGGCTTCATCATGTGTATACCACCAAGAAGGGTGGAATGCTGCCCCTTAACAAGCAGTCCGAGTTTGCCGGCATTGATCTGGAGAAGCAGATAAGTATGATAGCCGAGGGAAAGCGTATCCTTGGTGGACATGGTATAGCTACCGACTTTTTCATGGCACCGAGCCACAGCTACGATAAGAATACTATGACTGCTCTTGCTGAAAACGGATTCAGAAGAATAACAGATGGTTTCGGAAAGAGAGCATACAGAAGATTCGATATGACTTTCTATCCGATTTCATTTAGGAAGGATGCGGTGCTTAAGGATGAATCCGAGGGATACACAACCTTTGTTATTCATACCAATACCTTAAATGGTGACGATTTTGCCTACTATGAGAAGGTATTTGCCAGCGGAAAAGTAGTGAGCTGGGATGAATGGCTTTTGGAGGAGCCTGCGGAGGCTTCTGATTTACAGGGGATTAAAGAATATCTAATGGCACGCTTTAAATATATCGCCGTGCATAAAAGGTGGTAAAGATGGCGCAACCGATAAGAATATTACATGTTTTTGGAACACTGGGACTTGGCGGAGCGGAGAGCCGCATCATGGATCTGTACAGGCATATCGACAGAGAGCGTGTACAGTTTGATTTTTTGGTGCATGCGGATGCTGATTCCACCGGGAAGAAGTGCCCCACATCAGATGAACTTATGCTGGTGAGAAAGCCGGATTATTTTGATGATACTGTAAAAAAACTGGGCGGAAATATCTATGCGGTTCCCAGATTTCATGGGACAAATGCAAGGGATTACAAGAATGCCATAAGGATGTTCTTCATGCAGCACAGGGGAGAATGGAAGATGGTGCAGGGCCATATGACAAGTACGGCTGCCATTTATCTCCCGATCGCCAAAAGCTGTGGGATAGGAACTACCATAGCACATGCGAGAAGTGCCGGTGTTGACCCCGGATTAAAGGGCGTTGTGACAAAAATAATCAGGGCACCTCTTGCAAAAGAGGATACCTGTGATCTGAGATTTGCCTGCACGGAGAACGCTGCAAGGTCGGTATTTGGCGATACCATGACTGATGAGGGCCTTGTAAGGATTATTCCAAATGCTATTGATCTCAAGAGATTTGTTTATAATCAGGAAGTAAGAGATAAGATAAGAAAAGAGCTGGGACTCTCTAATGCCATCATAATCGGGCACGTGGGGAGATTCCATTATGCCAAAAATCATGAGTATTTGCTTAAGGTATTTGCCGAATTTCTGCGAATCCTTAACCATGATGATGCCAATTCCTTCAGTATGCTCCATGGAATGAGGATAAGGCTTCTCATGCTGGGAGAGGGCTCCCTGATGGATACCATGAAGCAGCTGGCGGTAGATCTTCATATAGAAAAACATGTGATATTTTGTGGTAATAAGTCCAATGCCAATGAGTACTATCAGGCGATGGATTATTTTCTCTTCCCTTCGAGGTACGAGGGACTTCCGGGAACTGTTGTTGAGGCACAGGCAGCAGGACTTCAGTGTCTTGTCTCTGATTCAATAACACCTGAAGTTGATATAACTCCTCTTGCAAGCAGGATGAGTATTGAGGAACCTCCGGCTATGTGGGCGAGGAAGATTCTAAATGACCTTATGCTCAGGGATTACTCCGAAGGAGAGGATGAAAATGCGCTTCCTATCGGGGACAGAGAGGCCTCATCAGAGCCTTTGACAGCTATGATCAGAGAGGCCGGTTTTGATGTACGGACTCAGGCAGAGCATTTACAGAGCTTTTATTTAACTGGAAGATTTTGATAAGGTACCGGTTCATGTGCGGAATATGCGGATTTTTTTCCAAAAACAGAATAACAGAAGATGAGCTGCGTATCATGAACGATACCATGATTCACAGAGGCCCCAATGATAACGGCGTGGAGCTCTACCCAGGGAAAGATGGCTACACCATAGGCTTTGCCCAGAGAAGACTCTCGATAAACGATTTGTCGCCCTTGGGACATCAGCCGATGACCTCTGCGAATGATAGAATATCAGTTGTTTTTAATGGGGAGATTTACAATTTCCTGGAGCTGAAGGAAGAACTTAAGGGCTATCCTTTTAAATCAACCTGTGATACAGAGGTTATTCTCGCAGGATACCTTAAGTGGGGCAAGGATTTGCCGCAGCATATACATGGTATGTTTGCGATTGCTCTCTATGACAGGGAGACGGATGAGCTGCTTCTTATCAGGGACAGAATCGGTAAAAAGCCCTTGTATTACTGGTATGAAGCCGGAAATATTGTATTTGGCTCGGAGCTTAAGCCTGTTATGAAGTGCCCGGGCTTTAAGGGGGATATCAGAAAGTCGATAATTCCGCGATATCTGTATCAGCAATATATAAATGCCCCTGAGAGCATTTTTGAGAATGTATGGCAGGTTGAACCCGGACAGATGCTGGTTTTCAAAAACGGTGAGGTTACAAAGACCGGATACTGGAGCATTAAGGAAGCCTATAAAAAGGGATCGGCTTCCATGATAGAAGATTATAGCGAGGCGAAGGCAGGACTTAAAAAACGCCTTCAAAAGTCTGTGGCTGACCGAATGATAGCGGATGTTCCCCTTGGAGCATTTTTATCAGGTGGCTATGATTCTTCGCTTATAACAGCGCTTGCTCAGGAACACAGTGATTCACCGGTGAAGACTTTCAGTATCGGCTTTAATGTTCCGGAGTATAACGAAGCCGAGTTTGCAAAGAAGGTGGCGGAGCATCTTGGAACAGATCACACAGAGCTGTATATAGATGAGGCAGAGATGCTCGAGCTTGTGGACAGCATTCCGGATTACTATGACGAGCCCTTTGCGGATGAGTCACAGATACCGACCATGCTTGTGTGTAAGCTGGCCAGGGAGAAGGTGACCGTTGCTTTGTCAGGAGACGGCGGAGACGAGTTTTTCTGCGGGTATAATGTATATGAGCATGTGGCGAAGGCCAGGGAGCTTGATCTCTTGGGCGGAGTTGTGAGCGGTGTAGGGCAGATTCCGGTAGGAAAGAATAAGCTTCTTACTAAGCTTCCGATAAAAGTGCAGGCGGTTGCGAATAACCGTGATCCAGAGACCAAGACTCAGATATCATCTCCTGCTTATATTCCCGCGGCGCATGCCTTTGTTACGGGAATTGAGGAACCGGATCAAAAGCTCACCTATGAGCAGTATGTAAACCGCAGATTCGGAGAGAGCGGACTTTTTCCGTGTCAGTATCCCGTGGAGTCCTCTTATGAGGTGGATGACTGGCAGGTAAGGCGCATGCTTCTTGATATGGACACCTATCTTCCCAGTGATATTCTTGTGAAGATGGACAGAGCTTCGATGAAATATTCGCTTGAGTGCAGATGTCCTATTATGGATACAGCTGTTATGGAATACAGTTTTTCCATACCACATGGTTTTAAATATATGAACGGAGATAAGAAGCATATCCTTAAAGATATTACTTATGACTATATTCCAAAGGAACTGCTGGACAGGCCTAAGAAGGGGTTTGGAGTTCCGATGGATGCCTGGCTTAGAGGCCCCTTGAGAGATAGTCTCATTGATTTAAGTAACGAGAGTTATCTTAAAAAACAGGGGATATTTAATCCCGAATACACGTCTTCTTTTATCAGAAATTATCTTGAAAAAGGTGACGGCGGTGCTTCGACGGGCGCCAACTTCTCCAGACTTTCCTGGAGTTTTCTGAGTTTCCAAAAGTGGTATGAGAGGTACTTATGACAGGTGGCGGTAAGCTGAGAAAAAAGCATATTGCTATGTATATAGGATCGCTGAACAAGGGCGGTGCCGAGCGCGTTATGTGTAACCTTGCCGAGTATTTTTACAGCATAGGTTATAAGGTTACGCTTGCGACCACCTATCTGTCCGATGACGAGTACGAGCTCCCCGATGCCGGATGGAAAGTTCTTGAGGACGAGGATGACAAGAATGCTGTTAAGGTTTTAAGTCCCGATGAAACGGAGAGGTATGTTGACCTTACGGGCGGAGTTCCGATGGGAATCGGACGTGTATTTACCGCTCTGATGCCCTACGAGCAGGGAAACAGACTGCAGAATTTTCATAGGAGAATTCAGAAGCTGACAAATACCTGGGAGAGAATAAAGCCTGATCTGATACTGTCATTTCTTGGAAAAAACAATGTTATGGCAATACAGTCGGCACTGGGACTTGATATACCCGTGGTGGTTTCGGTGAGGGCAACACCTTCGGAGGAATATGCGGGGACCGGCCTTAATCTTGCTATGAAGACTTTGTTTCCGGGGGCTGCGGGAGTTGTGGTTCAGACCAACGGGGCAATGGATTATTTCGGTTCACTGATAAAGACGAAATGTAAAGTCCTTCCAAATGCAGTCAATGAAGAATTCATAGGACATGACATCGTTCCCTTTGATGAGCGTAAAAAGGTAATAGTATCAGTAGGAAGACTTGATGAAAACAAGAACCAGAAGATACTTATAAATGCTTTTTCCTATGCTGTAAAGAAATATCCGGACTACAGGCTGGTTCTCTACGGTGATGGACCTACTAGAGACTTATTGGAGAGACTCTGCAGGAGCCTTGGAATTCTTGATGAGACCGGTAAAGGCGCTGCCGGTAAGGTTACCTTCATGGGTAGTGTTGACAGGATTGCCGACAGAATCGCGGAGGCAGAGATATTTGTGCTGACATCCAGAACTGAGGGTATGCCCAATGCACTAATAGAGGCGATGGCCCTCGGACTTTGCTGTATTTCTACGGACTGTCCCTGCGGAGGCCCGGCAGATCTCATAGTTAACGGTAGGAACGGGATACTGATTCCCATGGAGAGCGATGTAAACATGGCGATGAATATTTTCCATGCGTTGGAGCGTATAATGGAGGATCCTACGATTGCCAGAAAGATGGCGGCATCTGCCCTTGAAGTCAGGGATAAGTACAACCCGCAGGTAATAAATGAGATGTGGCGTAAATATTTTGAAGAATTGATGTAAGAGATTTTTTCATAAAAAATATTGATATTAAAGGAGATAGCGGATGCAGTTTAACTCATATATTTTCATACTGTGCTTTTTGCCGCTGTCTCTTATTTTATATTTTCTTTTCCATGATATGGGGAAGAAAAAGATGGCGATGACATCACTTCTGTTGATGTCGCTTTGGTTTTACGGATATTTTAATCCCTACTATCTTGCAATTATCTGCAGCAGTATTGTCGTAAACTATCTGCTGTCCAGAGCCATGAGTAAATACAGAAGGCCATGTTTGATAGCAGGCGTTCTTTTTAATGTAGGACTGATTTTTTATTTTAAGTACTACGATTTCTTTATCGAAAATGTTAATAGCGTTTTCGGAACCGGTTTTAATCTCAGGCATATAGTATTGCCGCTTGGAATCAGCTTTTTTACCTTTCAGCAGATATCCTTTATTGTGGATTCCTACAAGGGTGAAACCGGCGCATATTCGTTTCTCGAATATGCGCTGTTTGTGTCATATTTCCCTCAGTTGGTGGCAGGCCCTATAGTACTCCATTCCGAGCTCATTCCGCAGTTCAGAGATGAAAAAAAGCACAGGATTAACTATGAAAACTTATGCCGCGGAATTATGCTGTTTTCAAGGGGACTTGCCAAAAAGATGCTGATTGCGGACACCTTCGGAAAAGCTGTGGACTTTGGCTTTTTGCAGGCAGCTCTTATTCCGGTGGGAGAGGGTGCTTTGACAATTCCCGAGATAATTATTGTTATGTTATCCTACACCTTCCAGATTTACTTTGATTTCAGCGGTTACAGCGATATGGCAACGGGACTTGGTGCGATGTTCAATCTGGATATTCCGATGAACTTCAATTCACCCTACAAGGCAATATCCATTGCAGGTTTCTGGAAGCGCTGGCACATGACACTTACAAGATTCCTTACGAATTATATTTATATTCCGCTCGGTGGTAACCGGAAGGGGAAGCTTCGAACTTATATAAATACACTTGTTGTCTTTCTGGTGAGCGGAATCTGGCACGGTGCGAACTGGACATTTATTCTGTGGGGTGTATTCCACGGATTGTTTCAGTGCATCAACAAGCTTACGCACGGAATATACAAGTCGGTTTGCGATAATGCCGCTAAACTTCCGGCGGGTAAGGTTTTTGCAGGCATCATAAAGGTTGTTAGCTGGATAATAACATTTGGTATATTAAATGTGCTGTGGCTTCTTTTCAGAGCTGACAGCGTAGAGCAGTGGCTTCAGATTTTAAGGAGACTCTTTGTGCTCAATCTCGATGTGAGATCTGAGCTTATCGAGGGCTTCAGAATCCCGAGATTCAGGTATGTATTGTCTGCGCTTCATCTGCCTGATGCTGATAACGTGGTACTTCTTACGGGATGCGGCCTTTCGATGATTGCGGCTCTTCTGATATGCCTTTGCTGCAAAAACAATTATGAGAGAAAGTACAAGACAGATGCGGTTTCTCTCGTATTTACATGGGTGATTCTCATGGCTTGCATAGTTTCCATGAGTTCAATCTCTACATTTTTATATTTCAACTTTTAATCGGGGCAGAACTTTGTTATGAAGAGCAAAAAATGGTTTTTCTCCATCTTAATATTGTCCGTAACTACGCTGATCCTGATAGCGGGACTGGTGTTTTTGGTGGACCCGTTTTTTCATTACAGAGCACCGAATCCCAAATTCTTCTATAAGCTTTATGATGAGAGATCTCAAAACGATGGTATAACAAAGCATTTCGACTACGACGCCATAATAACCGGGACCTCAATGGCAGAGAACTTCAAGGCAACGCAGCTGGAAGAGGGGCTTGGCTTTAAGACCATAAAGGTGCCCTTTTCGGGAGCCACTTACAAGGAGATAAATGATAATCTCGAGGTAGCCTATAAGAGCGGACATAACCCGCGTTATGTTTTAAGACCTCTCGATTACACGCTTCTTGTAAGAGACAAGGATGAACTAAGAGATGATATGGGTGAATATCCCTACTGGCTGACCAATGATATTATCTGGGATGATGTGAAATATCTTTTGAATAAAGATGTTATCGTAAGATATACGATACCTGCCATACTTGGATATTTTCAGGGAAAAAATCCCGGATATACAAATTTTGATGAATACAGTTTTACCGACGGGGAAAATATTTACGGAAAAGACCATGTTCTCCTCGGGAGAAAGAAATTTAAGGAGCCCGAAAAGTATTATCTTCCATCTGATGAGGATATGAAGATCCTCGAGGAAAATATAGAGCAGAACGTCGTTGCGCTTGCAAGAAAGCACCCCGAGACTACTTTTTTATACTTCTTCCCGCCCTATTCGATGGCATACTGGGGAGCAGTTAAGGAGGATGGAGAGCTCGATAATCTGTTAATATATAAAGAGAGAGCAATAGAGCTTATGCTCGAATGTGACAACATACATATTTACAGTTTTACTACTCATACGGACATCACCGCTGACCTTGACAGATACAGGGATCAGGCGCATTACGATTATGATGTGAATTGTATGGTGATGGATACTATAATAAAATATGAGAACGGCTATGAAAACACTGACATGTTCTCGGTATCCGACAGAATTACGAAGGATAATGCCATAGAATACGTGGCAGCCGAGAGAGTACTGTTGAGTGAGTTTGATTACAACTCACTGATCAAATAACGGAGCAGTTATGAAGGATATCAGCCATTTTTATTACAAGGGAATAGAACCGGAGAGGCAGCCTCTCGTTACGGTTGCCATATCCTGCTATGATGTTGAGAAGTATATTTCAAGATGCATAGAGTCCGTACTTGCGCAGACATATTCCAATCTGGATATTCTGATTCTGGATGACGGATCCAGGGACAGAACCGGCAATATCTGTGACTATTATAAGACGCAGGATTCCAGGATAAGGGTGGTGCATCAGAGCAATCAAGGCCCCGGAACCGCAAGGAATTATCTGCTTGATATGGCTTTCGGAGACTTCATTGCGTTTCTTGACGGCGATGATTATGTTGAGAAATACATTTATGAGTACATGGTCAGTGCAATCCTTGAGACACAGTGTCCGCTGGCTATCTGTAAGTATTATGAGAATAAGGAAGAGGATCCTGTAAAACGATATCAGCTTACTGAGGACATGCGTGCAAACAGACTTAGGATAATTCCGAGGGACGAACTGATAACAGGACTTATTGAGGAATCAGATGAACTTCCTGTCAGAAGTATGGTATGGAACAAGCTTTATCACAGAAGCATTCTGGAAGAGAGACGGTTCCCGGGAGTGATGTTTTACGAAGATAAACTGTTTACACTTCAGGTTCTCGGAGACGTGGAAGAGGCTGTGTTCATTGACACGCCGCTTTATCATTATATAATAGACAGAAAAGAAGGTCTAAGAACACAGGCGGGATTTTTCTGCATTTTTTCGGAGTGGCTTCCGTCACTACGGGATGCGAGGAACTATCTGTGCAGCATAGGCAGGGAAGATCTGGCCTGGTCACAGGATTATCTGAAATATAAGCAGCTTCTCGATTACTATTCTGAGGCCAAGCGTGACAAACTTGGTGATAAAAGTAAGTATCTTCCGGATATAACAGCGGAAATCGAGAAATGCAAAGATTCCTTTGACAAAATATATGGGTGCAGGATTGCTGACCCGAAGGAAAAAAAGCGCATGCAAAAGTTTTTGGAGCATCGCTGGACTTACGATCATTTCTATCTTAGATGATAATAATACATAATAAAAAGACGCGGGGGGAAGTATGATAATAATCAGAATGATGGGCGGTCTGGGTAACCAGATGTTTCAGTACGCCCTTTATCTTCAGCTGAAGGCTTTGGGGAAAGAAGTCAAAATCGATGATGTATACGGGTTCAGGGATGATCCCCAGAGAGATCCGGTACTTGAAAAAATGTACGGAATAACTTACACAAAGGCTTCTGATGCAGAGGTTGTGGATATTACGGATTCGCATCTTGATATTTTCAGCAGAATAAGAAGAAAACTCTTTGGAAGAAAGTCACATGAATATATTGAAGAGACAGGTCTCTTTGATCCAAAGGTATTTGAATTTGAGACAGCATATCTCAACGGATATTTTCAGAGTGATAAATATTTCCCGGATAAAGAAGTACTCGCTCAGCTTCGCAGGGAATTTGTGATTAAGCCCGATGATGTGTTTACTTCGGCGGACAGCTGGGAACTTTACAGACAGATACGTGAGACGGAGTCTGTCAGCATCCATGTGAGAAGAGGAGACTATCTGCTTCCCGGAACAGTGGAGACCTTTGGTGGAATCTGTGACAATGACTATTACAAGAGAGCCATTGATCGCATGGTCAGTGAGCATCCGGATGCTATTTTCTTTGTATTTACCAGTGATAAAGAGTGGTGCGAGCAGAATGTGTCAGGCAAAAAGTTCCGCATAGTCGACACAAAAGAGGAAAACGACGACGCTGCAGACCTTTTGCTTATGAGTCTGTGTAAGCATCACATCCTTGCCAATTCAAGCTACAGCTGGTGGAGTGCGTGGATGAACGATTCACCGGAGAAGACGGTTATTGTGCCCTCAAAGTGGCTCAATACCAAGCCCATGGATGATATTTATACTTCCAGGATGACAAAAATCTGAGGGTGAAGGAATAGACGATAAAGGATAGTTTATGAGTTTGAGTAATCCGAAGGAGAATAAGGTCGAGAGTCTTAATCTCCTTTCCAAAATAAATTACATTTTTGATAAAAAGCAGAAGAGAATGCTGGTAGTTCTGGGAATTATGATTATTATCGGCGGACTTTTCGAGACACTCGGAGTAGGAATGCTGGCTCCTGTTGCGGAGGTTATTTTTGATCCCGAGGAAGTATATAAAAAGATTGAGGGTATTCCAATCGTTAACAAGATGCCGCAGCTTCTTGGCCTTGATACCAACGCCAAGCTTATATGCGCGATACTGGCACTTCTGATTGCAATATACATAGTTAAAAACATATATCTTCTGATATTGGTATACGTTCAGAACAGCTTCATCTCCAAGACACGTAATGACATGATTTCCCGCGTAATGAGGGAGTTTTTGAACAGACCCTACGAGGATTATCTTGGTGCTGATATTCCGACTGTATTTCGAATAACTGACGGAGACATCCCCAAGACCTTCTCACTGATGCTGGCGTTGCTCAATCTTTGTACCGAGCTTGTTGTTTCAACATGCCTTGGTGTTTTCCTTATTTATAAAAACTGGAAAATGGCACTTCTTATCATCGTAGTGCTCGGTGGTATGACTATGATCATTACCAGAGTCTTAAAGCCCAGGATGAATGACATAGGAAGAAAAAATCAGACTATTGCATCAAGAATTGCCAAGTGGAGAATCCAGGCAATCTATGGCTTAAAGGAAGTTAAGGTGCTGAACCGAGAGGACTTCTTTATCAGAAATTATTATGAGTCCGGTAAGATCGGTGCAGATACGGACATAAGATATACATTTCTGAATAATACGCCGAGATCCCTTATTGAGACAGTGTTTATGGTTTCGATTTTCGGATTTATGATCTGGTTTATATCAAACGGTGGAGATACAAAGGTTTTGGCGGCTCATCTTACCGTATTTGCTGTTGCTGCGGTCAGACTCATTCCCAGCGCTACACGCATAAATACTTATGTAACAGAGATTGCTTATGAAATGCCTGCCCTGGACTTTGTGTTTAATAATCTTACCGAGTCTATGAAGGCAGATAAGAAGATGGCTGCTGAGAGAAGCGCCATAGCAGGACCTGCGCTTTCTCTTAATGACAAGATTGAGCTTAAGGGAATTACCTTTGCTTATCCCGATTCCGACAAGAATATTTTCACCGGAGCGGATATGGTGATACCTAAAGGAAAGTCTGTTGGTATCATGGGTTCCTCCGGAGCAGGAAAGTCCACTGTTGTGGATATACTTCTCGGACTTTTGCATGCACAGAAGGGTGAGATACTCTGTGACGGACAGAATATTTTCAGTAATTACGAGTCTTGGCTTGCTCAGATAGGATATATTCCACAGAGTATTTACCTTATTGATGAATCTATAAGAGACAACATTGCCTTCGGTATTGATGCTGAGGAAATAGATGAGGAGAGAATCTGGAAGGTCTGCGAGGAAGCACAGCTTTCTGAGTTTATTAAATCTCTGCCCGAGGGACTTGATACCAAGATAGGTGACAGAGGTGTGAGACTTTCAGGCGGACAGAGGCAGCGTATAGGTATCGCAAGAGCGCTGTATCACAATCCTGAGATCCTTGTGTTTGACGAGGCTACAAGTGCTCTCGATAATGAGACAGAGGCAGCAGTTATGGAGGCTATTAACAGCTTCCACGGCAAGAAGACAATGATAATAATCGCCCATAGACTTAACACCATTGAAAAGTGCGACATGATCTATGAGGTTAGCGATGAAAAGATCGTGGAGACCAGTCTTGATGGAAAGATCGTTTATCATAAAGCTACGTAATATATGTTTATATGCGGCACTGACCATAGAGCTTCTTCTTATGATCTATGAGAGAAGCACGCTGCCGCTTTCCAGTCCGAAGATGATCTTTCGCGTTAGCTTTGTTCTGACGGTTGCAGCGGTGCTTCTTACGAAATATTCCTTTAAACAATGGATTATTATCGCTATAACGGCTGCAATAAGTGTTGTGAGCTATAAAATTACAGGGAATAATGACCTTCTTCGATTTTCATTATTTGTTATAGCCTGCAAGGATGCTGACCTCAAAATTATGCTTCGCTATATCTTTGGGGTGACTGTGGTGGGAAGTCTTATTATTGCAGCCGCATCGGTTCTGGGCATTGCCGGAGACGTTAAAATAGCCCAGGATTTCGGGCGTGATGCCGGCTCCGAGGTTAGATATGCTTTTGGCTTCGGCCATCCAAATACGCTGCAGAGTGTAGTTTTTTCGATAACTGTTCTTTTGATTTACCTGATAAGGGAATTTGCTAAGTTTAAAAGAAATGTTATAATGGCAATTGCGCTTGTCCTTAATGTGCTTTTGTATTTTATTACCGGATCAAGAACGGGCACGGCGCTTACAGTTTTTACCATAGTTCTGGCATTTATTGTTTATCAGTTTGGGCCACTGAAGGACACAAAGATACTCTATGTGTCAGGGGCAGTGGTTATCGGTTCTTGCGTGGCTTTTTCGGTTTGGGCAGCAGCGATCAGCAAATATGCCAGAAAGAAGAAGTATCCGTTTTACTATAAGCTTGACCGGATTCTTACAGGACGTATACAGTCATTGTATTATGACACAAAGCCTCACAAGGGGGCGCTTCAGACCTGGAGTCTTTTCGGTGACGAATTTAGCGGTAATGCTTTTTTTGATATGGGGTGGGTAAGGTTATTTTACTGGTATGGAATCATACCGGCGATACTGATCTTACTTGTTATTTTATATTTAATATATCGCTTATATCTAAACAGGGATTACGGGGTGATGATAATGATAATCTCTGTCAGCTTATTTACTCTGGTTGAAGCTGGTTTTGTTTCTTCGTTTATAGGAAGGAATTATCTGCTTCCCATAGCCGGTGTATATCTTCTAGGCGATATATGGGAGGAAAATCGTGCAGGGAAAAACAAAGTATCTGATCAATTACATACTATGGATAGTTGATATTGTATCCATAGTTGTTTCTTTTGTGCTTGCTACTTATATCCGTTTCCTGAATTTCAGGGACATGGAGGATAAGGCGCTGCACTTCTATGTATGTATCGTTATGGTACTGGTATGTACAATCTATACCTTTGCCATAGATTCCAGCAGGGGCTTTCTAAAGCGTACAGTATGGAAAGAAGGTACAGTGGTATTTAAATCCGAGTTTGTTCTTATTCTCGGAACAATTGCCATCGCCTATGCTCTCCAGCTGGCACAGCCGTTTTCCCGACTTGTTATGCTGTATTTCATCATTATCAATTCGGTACTTATGCTTGCGCTTCATGAGATTGTGAAGATTATCCTCAAACAGTACTGGCAGAGTGGTGATGCGGCAATAAAGCTTCTTGTTGTTTCGGAAAAAGAGATAATGATGCCTACCATCAGACATCTTCAGCACAGACTTGAGTTCAACTATTCAATAGAAGGTGCAGTCTGCCTTGATGAGGATATGGAAGGCGATGAGATTAGAGGAGTTAAGATTATCGCTAACAGAGAGAACCTCATTGATGTAGTAACCTCTCTTGCGGTAGATGAGATATTTATCTATACCCCCAATATCAGCCAGAAGGCTCTCAATGAGACTATAGCTGCCTTTGGAGATATGGGTGTTACGGTTCATTACTGCGTAGAACTTCCCAATATCGCAGGAAGTACTTCGGTTGGCAATATCGGAACTTATTCAGTTATTTCATATATTCACGGAACAGAGAGATACAGAGCGCTCATGATCAAGCGCCTTATGGATATTGTGGGAGCCTTTGTGGGACTTCTGATAACTGCAGTTGTTACACCTTTTGTTGCGCTTGCAATTTTCATTGATGATCCCGGCCCGATTTTCTTCTCACAGATCAGAATCGGTAGAAACGGACGTAGATTCAAGATTTATAAATTCCGAAGCATGAGAACAGATGCCGAGGAGGTCAAGAAGAAGCTGGAAGCACAGAATGAAATGAACGGTCTTATGTTCAAGATGAAGGATGACCCCAGAATTACCAAGGTGGGTGCCTTTATCAGAAAGACAAGTATCGATGAGCTTCCGCAGTTCTGGAACATATTCAAGGGCGATATGAGCCTTGTGGGAACAAGACCTCCGACTGAAGATGAGTTCAATCAGTACAACCAGTATTATCGTAGAAGAATCAGTATGACGCCCGGACTTACAGGGCTTTGGCAGGTTAGTGGACGAAGCGACATAGAAGATTTCGATGATGTTGTAAAGCTTGACCTTCAGTATATCGATAACTGGTCACTCGGACTGGATATGCGGATTCTTATAAAAACTGTCGGAGTTGTACTTTTTGGAAGAGGTGCACACTAAGCTGTTATACATTAATAAAGCGAGTATGATATGGCAGAAAAATTAGTCAGTGTAATTATTACGGTATATAACATAAAGGAATACTTTAAGGACTGTATTGAGAGCGTAATAAACCAAACCTACAGCGACATAGAGATAATCCTCGTGGATGACGGAGCTACCGATGGAAGTGAAGTTATGTGCGACGAATATGCCGCGAGGGATGAGAGAATCCGCGTTATTCATAAGGAAAACGGCGGACTGATGTCTGCGTGGAGCACAGGTGTCAGAGAGGCCACCGGTCATTATGTCATGTTTATCGATGGAGATGACTGGGTAGACACGGATATGATTGAGTGCCTTCTTGAGTTTGCAGAGCCGTGTGGTGGTGCTACCGAGATTATAAGCAGCAATTATGTTATTGAGAAGAAAAATGAGAAGCGAAAAGTATCCAATGTAATGCCTTTTGGAGTATATGTTAGATCTGAGCTTCGTGAAGTAAGGACAAAGCTTCTTGGAGAAGAGAACAGACCGGTTATTATGTCCAGATGCATGAAGCTTATAACAAGGGATCTTATTTTAAATAACATGAAATATTTAAATTATGATATCCGTATGGCGGAAGACGTAAATATAATGCTTCCGTGCCTTCTCGATGTAGATAGACTTGTAATTCATGATGGATTCTTCTATCACTATAGAACAATCGGTACTTCTATGGCGCATGGGTATGACGAGCGGCTGCTTGATAATATCAGGCAGGATTACGATACCTTTTCCGGAATTATGAAGGACAAGGGCGTATCCAACGGGAAAGAACAGATGGACAGAGAATATGTGAGACTCCTGTTCTTTGTTATGAAAAATTTGCTCAGGGCAGATATTCCCGGAGTAACCGGGCGCGTAAGAGAAATTTTTGATACAGAGCCCATCAGGGGCATTATAAAAAATACACCCGTTACTGTATCGGAGAAATCCAATAAGCTTCTTTATTTTGGAATGAAACACCCGATTGCACCGGTGGTTCTTCTGATAAGGGTGATAATCAGGAGCTTTGACAGAGTAACGGCGGGGGCATTCTTATGAGTACTAACGGGGGCGGACCACTTATCAGCGTCATTATACCTGCTTATAATGCACAGGAGCTTATAGAGAACTGTGTGAAGTCAGTGTGCAATCAGGTGGTATCAGATACTGTCAGAGCCTTTTTTGGTATAGCAAATGATGCAGACAGCAGCCTCTTTGAGGTTGTTATAGTTGATGACGGATCAACTGACAAAACAGGTGAGATCTGTGACAGACTCTCATCAGAGTATAATTTTATAAAAACCATTCATGTAAAAAACGGCGGTGTATCAAAAGCTAGGAATATCGGACTTGAGAATTCCTGCGGAAGGTATATCGCTTTTGTTGATGCTGATGACAGCGTGGAGGATACATATTTTGATAATCTGCTGGTGGCTGTAACAGGAGGCGATGATACTGCATCCGAAGATAGAATATCTCTTGTTATTATGGATGGTAAAATGGTAACAGATGATATTATTACCGGACGAAGGTATCTTGAGGACGGCCTCTTATGTGAAGATACCCATGTATGGGGCAAGCTTTTCAGTAGAGAGGCTCTGACAGTGGGAGGACGTGAGATTCGATTCCCTGAGGGACTTACCATAGGAGAGGATATGCTCTTTCTTATGGAATTCCTGATAGGTATCGGAGACAGGCCCGGTATCAGAGCTATTGAAGGCGGCGGATATCACTATAATTACAACGACGACGGGGCTATGCTGAAGCGTTTTACGCCTTCCTATCTGGATCAGATTACCTGCTGGGAGCGGGCTGACAAGCTTATGGAGAGCATGAATCCCGGTGTGTCCTTAGAGTCTGTCAGAAGGCTCTCCGTGATCAAGATAATGGCTGCACTTTTGGTTGTAGGAAAATTTGCTAAAATCCTCAATATGAGCGAAAATAGTGATAGGGCTATGATTCTTGCCATGAGGGAGGAAGTGATAGGTAGGGCTAAAGGGATGATCACTGCAGCGAAAGCGGTTCCGGGAGCCTTCAGAGCACTTTCATCAGGCTATAAGGTCAAGACAGTTCTGTTTTCGGTAAGCCCTGACCTTTATATGAAACTTTACGGACAATGGAAGAAAAGATGATTAAAGAGGAAAACACCAGAAAAAGACTGTTTATATTCTCAGTAATATTGTGCTTTGTGACAATCTTTATCTATGAGTCGCTGACTCCGATGCTTATGGATGACCTTCCATATAGCAGGGAGGTTAGCAGGGCAGGGAGTTTCTTCGACCTTTTTGCGCAGGAATATAACCAGTATATGACCTGGATTGGCCGAAGCGTTGCACATTTTATGCTGAGAGCCATTATGTTTATCGATATGCATACTCTTGGAGGCAGAACATTCTTCAATATCATAGCTGCGGGTGTGTTCACATTGCTCACTGTGTTGATTTATCTGAATATCGACAGCAAGATACGATATAACGTTAAAAATTATTTGCTTGGAGTGCTTCTTGTCTGGATTTTTGGCGTGTCTTTCGGTCAGACAGTACTTTGGGAAGACGGTGCCTGCAACTATCTTTTTACAACAACAATAGTTATGGCTATGGTAACGGCATTTCGAAAGACCTACAGAAGAAGTATGTCGGGGGAGAATGCTACCGGTTTAAAATTAACCTTAGGTTTCTTTGTTTTGGGATTATTTGCCGGATGGTGCAATGAGAATACGAGCGGAGGACTCCTCCTTTTAATGATAATTCTCATATGCTATTACAAGAAGGTCTTCGTATGGACAATATCTGCAGTTATCGGTACGATCACAGGATTTGCCCTTATGCTGTTTGCTCCCGGCAACAGGATCAGGATGCAGTATATGGAGGAAAAGCACGAAGGACTTTCGGCGATACCTATAAGGTTCCTTAACATTACAACTACTCTTAAGGAAGAATTCATGCTGCTTTTAATTGCACTGGTTATTCTTCTTATATTCCTGTGGGTTCAGGGTAAAAAGTTTGAGGATATGAAGGAGATGTTTCTGTTTACATTCATATTCTTCGCAACGTCCTATTGCCTGGTGCTCACTGCAACGCCGCAGGAGAGAGTTTTCTTTGCTCCGGGAATATTCCTTACGGTTGCGCTGGTTCAGGGTTATGCGAATATTGATCCCGGCATGCCTGACCCGGAGTCGGCAAGATATGTGATTTTTAAGACCCTTAAACTTGGAATTGTGGGAGCGATGCTGGTCTATATGGTATTTACCTATATAGAATGCGGCGCAAAGCTTGTATGGATATACAGAGTGGAGCGTGAAAGGTACGAATACCTTGAGGAAATGGCAGCAAAGGGCGAAGAGAATGTAACGGTTCCGATGCTTTATCCTCAGTTTGAGAACAAATATACAGCTGCTTACGAAAGTGATGTCGCCGGTGACATTGATGATGACAGATACTGGATTAATGAACTTATAGCAAATTATTATGGCTTTAAAACAGTAACCGGTGTGGATCCTGACATTTGGGAAGAAAATTGATTATACGGATGAGGGACTGATGGACAGACAACTGATTTTTTATATGCACGCCGGAAGCGGCAACCACGGCTGCGAGGCCATAGCGGATGCCACACTTTTTGCTTTGAATAAGGTAAATGAGGGTAAAAAGGGGATAGCTCCTATTATTGTTACCAATAACAGGGAGCAGGACATGCGCTACGGGCTCGGAGCAAGGGTATCCGGTGGTGAGTGCAGCATAATTGAGGAAAAACATATAGCTGAGGATTTTATACCTCATGTTATGTATTATGTCTATAGAAAAATAACGGGTGATGCAGTATCTTTTTGGCGTTATCAGTTTAAAAATGTGCTTAAGACAGCAGGAGATTATATAAGACCTATAGCTGTGTCCATTGGAGGAGATAATTACTGCTACCCCGAGATGGTTAATGATCTTAAGCTTGCACACGAAGCCTTCCTGGAAAAGGGAATGCAGTCAGTGCTCATGGGATGTTCGATAGAACCCGATACAGTTTTGGGGCTAAAGGACGACCTGATGAAATTTGATCTCATAACAGTAAGGGAATCAATTTCTTACGAGGGGATGATACAAGGCGGAATACCTGAAGAAAAGGTTAAGCTTTGTCCGGACCCTGCATTTATGCTTCCGGTGGAAAAGGGAACTCTTCCCGAAGGCTTTGAGGAAGGCAATACGATAGGCCTCAATGTCAGCCCGATGGTTCAGGGGAAAGAATCCCGCCTCGGAATAACCATGGAAAACTACAGAAATTTAATAAAACATGTGTTATCTGAAATGGACGGAGCAAAAGTAGCTCTTATTCCTCATGTGGTTTGGAGCAGCAATGATGACAGAAAACCGCTTAAAGAGCTCTATGAGGAGTTCAAAGATACCGGAAGGGTTATCCTTGCAGAGGATGCGTCTGCTCAGAAACTTAAGGGAATAATCAGCGCCTGCAGATTTTTTATAGGTGCAAGGACACATTCCACTATCGCCGCTTATTCTACCTGTGTACCAACCCTGGTGCTCGGATATTCGGTAAAATCAAGGGGAATAGCAAGAGATCTCTTCGGGACGGAAGAAAACTATGTGGTACCCGTGCAGAAGCTGAAGACGGAGACGGATCTCGTAGAGGCGTTTAAATTCATAGTCGAAAACGAAGATAATATCAGAGGAAAACTAAGTGAAATAATGCCGGAGTATAGCAGCAGAGCTGCTAATAACGTGCGTTATATAAAGGAGCTTGTCAGATAATGCTGATAATACAGATAGCAGGCGGCCTTGGAAATCAGATGCAGCAATACGCCATGTATAGAAAGCTGCTCAAAGCCGGTGCTGATAGGAATATAAAACTCGATATAAAATGGTTTGATGAGGATAAGCAGAGCGGGGTTCTGGCAAAAAGAAAACTGGAACTTGAGTATTTTACCGGATTGCCACTTCCTGTATGCAGCGAAAGTGAGCGGGCGAGATTTACGGACAGAAGTGTGGCAAGGAAGGTGGTGGAGAAGCTTGTTCCCGGAATGGGAAGCCGATTTACCGAAAGCTGCATGTATCATCCGGAAATCTTCGAATTAAAGGATAAGTATATCGAAGGGTATTTTGCCTGCCAGAAATACTATGACGATATTATGGGTGAGCTGCAGGAGCTTTTCGTATTCCCCACACATTCGGATGAAGAGATCAATATTAAGAATATGAATCTTATGAATGAGATGGAGATGGTTCCCAGCGTAAGTGTTCACATAAGAAGAGGTGATTATCTTGATCCGGAGAATGCGGCGCTTTTTGGAAATATAGCTACAGATGCGTACTATGACAGCGCCATGGAATATTTTAAAGCAATTGATCCTGACACGCATTTCTATATTTTCACGAATGATCCGGAATATGCGAGAGCGAAGTATGCTGATCCCGGGAGATATACGATAGTAGACCATAACACAGGGAAGTATTCTCTTCTGGATATTCAGCTTATGAGTCACTGCAGGGGAAATATCTGTGCTAATTCCACATTTTCTTTCTGGGGAGCAAGACTCAACCGAAGAAAAGACAAAATACCTGTAAGAACTCTTGTAATGCGTAATAACCAACCAGTGACTCCGGAACTGATGCATGAATATTGGCCGGGGTGGGTGCTCGTGGACAAAGACGGCAAAGTGCGGTAAAATAAGCATTTAGATATTGATTGAAGGAAAAGGTACAGGCGAATGCCCGATATCAAGATTATAATCGCGACGACAAAAAAATACAGAATGCCTGACGATCCTGTTTACTTGCCTATACAGGTAGGCGCTGCCATGAAGAAGGCGGCTAATACTCCGTATATGAAGGACAACACGGGCGACAATATTTCCGCGAAAAACAGCAGTTATTGTGAGCTGACCGGACTTTATTGGGCGTGGAAGAATCTTAAGGCAGATTATATAGGGCTTGTCCATTACAGAAGATATTTTGCGTCACCGGAATCAAGAGGCGAGGATGATCCGTTCAACAGAATCATAGGTGGCGAGGAAGTTAAGAGGCTTCTGGAAAAGAGCTGTATTATTGTCCCGAAGAAAAGAAGATATTATATAGAGACACTTCAGTCGCATTATGCGCACACACACTATGTGGAGCAGCTGGATGAGACGGGAAAGGTGATAAAGGATCTCTTTCCGGAGTATATGGAGTCATTTGAGAGAGTGATGACACAGACCTCCGGGCATATGTTTAACATGATGATCATGCGCAAGGATGTGCTGGACAGATACTGTGAGTGGTTGTTCACCATTCTTCCCGAGGTTGAGAAAAGATATCCGGAGGAAAACCTCGGAGCCTATCAGGGAAGATATATCGGCAGAATCGCAGAACTGATATTTAACGTGTGGCTCGATTACCAGATTACGTCGGGAGTTATACCGCGATATCAGATACAGGAGCTTCCCTGCGTACATATTGAGACGGTCAACTGGCTAAAAAAGGGCGGAGCTTTCCTTGCAGCAAAGTTGTTTCATAAAAAATACGGTCACAGTTTCTAGTTCTAGAGAGAAGTATAGTGAAAAAGACAGTTAAAGCTGCAATATTTATCATAATCATAGCGTTAATGTTAATTTTTGGCATATCGTTTTTTACCGGCGGTATGCCAACTATTTTTTCTGCCCTGACAAAGCCTTTTTCAGGTCCCGGAAAAGAAGTCTCTTCGGAAGAGAATAGGGCAGAGATTGCTCGCGTTCGTGATGAACTGCTTGCTGAGGGACATATAGTTCATGCTGCCGGGTTCATTCAAAAAGGTGATGGTGAGCAGGTTAATTACACCAGCAGTCTGGAAGCGCTGAAAAACTGTTATGAAAAGGGAAATAACTTTTGTGAGCTTGATTTTCTCATGACAACAGATGGGCAGCTGGTATGCGCTCACAGCTGGAAACAGCTGTATGACAATGGTGAGGCTCTCTCCGGCGCGGTAAGTCTTGAACAGGCATTAAATTGCAAGGTAGAGGGCGAGTTTACGCCTCTTGATCTTGACCGGCTTTCGGCATTTATGAGAGATCATACAAATATTTACATAGTTACTGATATCAAGCAAGATTATAATATAGATGGGGCGCGATTTATTGCAGAGAAATATCCCGAACTGATGGACAGAATGATAATTCAGGTTTATCACGAGCAGGAGGCCGTCACCATGGAAAAAATCGGTTTTAGATATATTATCTATACGCTCTATCGGACAAGCGAGGAGGAGCGTACGCCGGAGGCTATAAGGAATGACGCTTCAAAACATGATTTTGTGGCGTGGACGGTTAAGAAAAGCTTTCTTAATGATGAGCTTATTTCTGCAATAGATGAAAGCGGAGGAGTCATTTTTACTCATACAATAAATGATCCTGAGGACATGAAAAATTACATAGCTATGGGAGTTGACGGATTCTATTCGGATGTTGTCTCGTGGGATGATATAAAAAAGGAACTGGGAAATGGGAGATAACAAAGCCATAGGTGCGCAGGACAGGCGGCATTTTTTTAAAACCGGATTTCGCGGCGCGCCGGGCACCTTTGAACTTAGTGAAGAACAATTGAAAAAGCTGCAGAGCACTTTGCTTGATATGCTAAAGGATTTTATAGAAGTCTTCGAGGAAGAAAAGATTTTCTATACCCTAAGCGGAGGCTCTGTTCTGGGAGCAATAAGGCATAAGGGCTTCATTCCGTGGGATGATGATATAGATATTAACATGCCCAGGAAGGATTTTGAGCACCTAAAGGAAGTCTTTGACAGGAGACTGGGCGACAAATATGTGCTCTGCGGACCTGAATTTGGCAGAGGCTATGGCATGAGCCATGTTCAGATAAAGAAAAAAGGCACGGTATATAAGGCTTTCAATGAGCTTACAATGGAAGATACCGGTATTTTCATAGATATATTTGTACTTGAGAATACCTATGACAGTGCGCTAAAGAGGAAGATACACGGAACCTTTTGCCTCATGATGGGATACATCCTGACCTGTAGGAAAACTGCAGAGGATTGGGAGGCGCTTGAGCCGTATCTTTCCGTAAATGAAGTGTTAAGGTCAGCTTTTAAAAAGAAGATGAGAATAGGCAGGCTCTTTAATTGGAAGAGCCTCGATAAAGTTGCGGGGCGTGTTTTTTATTGGTATTCTTATTGTGGCGAGAATGATTCCAGGTTCGTATGCATCCCCAGCGGCAGGAAGCATTATTTCGGAGAGATGTACAACCGGGAAGACATGTGCGAGTCCAGAGATGCTGCTTTCGAGGGCATTTCAGTAAGAATTCCCAAGGGAACAGAGCGTTACATGGAGATCCTGTACGGACCAAACTATATGCAGATTCCGTCGATTGAAGACCGGGAAATACATTCCGCGGTAGAACTTGATTTTGGAGAATAAAGGGAGAGATAGAAAATGGCAAACATAGCAATTATTATCGCAGGCGGTTCAGGACATCGCATGCAGCAGGACATTCCGAAGCAGTTTATCAATGTATATGATAAGCCGGTTCTTATGTATACTCTCGAGGGCTTTCAGAAGCACCCTCAGATTGATGCAATAGAACTCGTTTGTATCGATGGATGGCAGGATATGGTATGGGCTTATGCCAAGCAGTTTAATATAACCAAGCTTAAGTGGATCGTACCCGGCGGTGAGAGCGGACAGGAATCCATCAGAAACGGTGTGTTCAATCTTGAAGGAAAAGTAAACGATGACGACAACATCATTATTCATGACGGAATCAGACCTCTTGTTGATGAGATGGTTCTTTCGGATGTCATAGTTGTGTGCTCAAAGCATGGCAATGCGGTTACTTCTCTTCCTTATAACGAGCAGATCTTTGTTGTGAACGATGAGGAAGAGGGCACTACCAAAAAATACATTCCGAGAGAGACACTTAGACGTGTTTCCACACCTCAGGCTTACAAGTTTGGCAAGCTCGACTGGGCATACCATGAGGCATTTGAAAAGGGAATCGGAATTAAGGGAAGCGCCTATACCAACACAATGATGGTTGACCTTGGTGAGAAGCTGTATTTTGCAGCAGGTTCTGACAAGAACATCAAGCTCACAACCAAAGATGACCTTGAGATGTTCAAGGCATATCTTAAGTCCGACAGAGATAACTGGCTTAAATAATATTATAAATCCTGCCTTCCCCTTGGGGGATGGAAGAAAGATAAAATATCCAGCCTTCCCCCAGGGGGGAAGGTGGCACGAAGTGCCGGATGAGGGGATATTGAGGTTACAAATGAACTTATTAATTAACGAACTTTACAAAGAAGACATCAAACACGCAGCAACACTTGAATTACCTTGGAAAAAGCTTTCCGGTAAAACTGTTCTCCTTTCAGGAGCGACAGGCCTTGTGGGGAGTTTTCTGATTGATGTACTTAATTACAGAAATGCAGAATTTGGCAGCAACACAAAAATAATAGCCCTGGGCAGAAGCAGGCAGAGAATCTACGATCGCTTCGGCCTTCAGGGAGACACAGATCTTTTCAAGGCTATAGAGCAAGACGTAAATGACGATCTTTGCCCGGAGCTTTTATCACAGAATGCGGATTATGTGCTGCATCTTGCAAGCAACACACATCCGCTTCAGTATTCAACTGATCCTATCGGAACAATAATCACAAACATCATCGGGCTTCGCAATATGCTTGATTTCGCGGCAGATAAAAAGGCTGAGCGCTTCATTTTTGCGTCTTCGGTTGAGGTTTATGGTGAAAATCGCGGAGATACCGAGAGATTTGCAGAGGATTACCTCGGATACATCGACTGCAACACTATGAGAGCAGGATATCCGGAGAGCAAGAGAGCAGGAGAGGCTCTTTGCCAGGCATACATGAAGCAGAGAGAGCTGGATGTAGTTATTCCCAGACTTTCAAGAACCTATGGACCATCAATGCTTAAGACAGACACCAAAGCCATATCACAGTTCATTAAGAAAGGTGTTGATAAGGAAAACATCGTTCTCAAGTCTGAGGGAAATCAGCTGTACTCCTACAGCTATGTTGCCGATGCCGTAACAGGTGTTTTGTATTGCTTATTCTATGGCAAAAGCGGCGAAGCTTATAACATCGCAGATCCTGATTCCGACATTACACTTAAGGACATGGCAAAGGCTATTGCTGAGTATGTAGGAACAGAAGTTATTTTTGAGATTCCGGATGCCACTGAGGCAGCAGGCTACTCTAAGGCTACCAAGGCAATGCTTGATTCGGCCAAATTAAAAACGCTTGGTTGGAAAGCTGATTATGATATGAAGAGAGGCCTTACGAGGACTATTGATATACTGAGAACGATATGATTTATGTAAAGATTTATTGATGAGGAAATTAAGTGGCAGGAAAAACCTATCGCAAAATTCGAAAATACTATACCAGAAAAGTACTGTATCCATTACTTTTTAATATCCATTCACTTGCGCCTCTCAAGGAAAATAAAGTGGTTTTTCTTGAACTCAGATATCCTGAGTTGTCTGATTCATTCAGGCTGATTTACAAAGAACTGAAGGGAAAATACAATCTGGACATACATTGTCATTACCTGCATATAGGGACACTCAGCAGGGATGAAGTACATGTTAAAATGATGGATTTCATGAGAGATGCTGCCACAGCCAAGTATCTTATCTATAGTGAAGGAAGAGATATTCAGGCTTGTATAAGGAAGAGAAAAGGACAGCGTATATTAAATACATGGCATGGGGCAGGCGCCTTTAAAAGATTCGGTCTCAGCAGAGAGGATAAGTCATCAGGCAGCCTGGAAAAGAGCATTGAGCGTTATCCAGAGCATGCTGATTATGATATTGTAACCGTAAGTTCTCCGGAGGTCGTATGGGCTTTTGTGGAAGCTATGGGAAAAGAGAAGAATCCAGGTTGCATAAGGCCATTGGGACTATCCCGCACGGATGTGTTTTATAAAGAAGAGCACAAGAAGAAGGCTTTCGAGAATCTGTATAATATGGTTCCGGAGGCAAAGGGTAAAAAGATCATATCCTATGCTCCGACCTTCAGGGGACGTATTACTAAAGCAAGTGCACCTGATAAGATTGATGTTAAGAAGTTTTACGAGGCACTCGGTGATGAATACATACTTCTTATAAAGCATCACCCGGTTGTGAAAAACAGACCAGAGATACCGCAGGACTGCTCTGAGTTTGCATATGATGTGACAGATACGCTTCCTGTAGAAGATCTGATTTTTGTATCGGATATAATGATCTCTGATTATTCTTCGGTAATATTTGAGTATTCATTACTTGAGAAGCCCATGGTGTTTTTTGCCTATGATCTTGATGAATATTACGATAAAAGAGGCTTTTTCTATGATTATGAAGAGATGACGCCCGGACCGATATGCAAAACGAATGAAGAGATGATAGAATATATCGCCGATATAGATCAGCGTTTTGACAAAAGCATTGTTCATAACTTCAGGGAGAAATTCATGAGCGCATGTGATGGACATGCTACAGAAAGAATAATAGCTGAATTTTTTGAGCCGTCTATTGAAAAATACAGAAAATGAAAAAATTAACATTAGAAGAAATAAAAGCAGTCGAATTTAATATATTGGTGGAATTTCAGAAATTGTGCAATGAACATGATCTGAAATTCTATTTATGCGGGGGGTCTCTACTTGGGGCAATCCGTCATAAGGGCTTTATTCCCTGGGATGATGACATCGATATTTGCATGGCAAGACCTGAATATATGAGACTTGCAGGGCTTGTAAGGGATGAAAAGCTGAATATGCCCGAATGGATGAGAATAGTTTGTTTTGAGAACGGAACATCAAGATTTCCATTCATTAAGGTCCTTGATAAAAGATATGTGGTACACAATGACTTTTTCAAGGACAGTGAAAACGACAATCTCTGGATAGATCTTCTTCCTGTCGACGGAATTCCCGAAAAAGAGGAAGAATCAAAACAATTATTTGACACAGTCACAAAATATCGCAAATATGTTCAGATGAAGTATGTAAGACCCTTTGAGGGTAAGAGCCTTGGAAAAAAGCTTGTTAAACCGGTGCTGTCCGTAATAGCTCATATAATAAATACCGACAGATATAACTATAAAATAGTTGATATGGCAAGGAAGAATGTATATGAAAAGTCTGACTGGGTCGGAATTGTGACAGAGGGTCTTTACGGGACTAAAGAGGCTATTCCAAGAGATGCCTATGAGAAATCCATTGAGGTTGAATTTGAGGGACATAAGTTCTTGGCAACCTCATATTGGCATGAATACCTGACGAATCTGTTTGGTGATTATATGTGTCTTCCACCGGAGGATAAAAGGAAGACTCATGACATGAAGGCATATCAGAGATAAAGCCTTAGTCAAAGCTATGAGAGAACTATGATTAGTATTAAAAATGATAAAGACAGAATTTTCAAATATATTTATGTGCTGATAGTTGTGCTTATAACGGCAATACTGGCACTTAGAGTTACTGATTGGACAGGAAAAAGATATCAGTTGCTATCTCTGCTGTTCTTCGCGTTTTCAGTGACGATTCCCTTTTGGGGCGACCGGGTAAAGGAGGTCGTTAACAAATATTTATTTGTACCCATAATGCTTGTATTTCCGGCAATATGCTTTTTTATTACTGAAAAAGCGATGGATACAGATTTTACTTTTAGTGTGAAATTCAAGTATTTACTTGGTAATTATGCGCTTTACCTGCTGATATTTCTTCTTATATACGCGCTGACATTATCCCTTGGGGTGTCTGTTTGCATTACAGGTCTCTTGTCCGTAATGTTCGGAGTCGGGAATTACCTGGTAATTTTATACAGGCAGATTCCTATTCTTGCCGGAGATATAGCGATTGTAGGAACAGCCATGAATGTCATCGACAGTTATGTGTTCGTTATAGGGATAAGGCAGTTCATGGCGCTTATTTTTTTGCTTTCGTGTATCAGCTTTTGCATATTCTGCTTTCGGAAAAATGATGAGGTTAAGTTCAAAGTACGGGCAGTGATAGCAGCACTGTATCTGGTAGTTTTTTCGGGAAGCTGTTATGTTTTGTTTTTTACGGATTTTCTTCAGAATAACAGGGTGTCAATTAACACCTTTATGCCGATTAAATCCTACAATAAATATGGTGGTATCCTCACGCTGGCCAGAAGTGTTCGCATTATGGTTATAGATAAGCCAGACGGATATTCGATAGACGAGCTTAAGGACAGATGCAGCGCATATGAGTCGGATTCTATAAGTGATGATGGTTATGTAAGGCCAAATGTAATTGTTGTTATGGATGAAGCCTTTGCCGATCTGCAGGAATTGGGAGAGCTTAATACGGATATTCCGGTGATGCCTTTTTATGACAGCCTCGAAGAGAACACCATTAAGGGACAGCTGTATGTATCCGTGTTCGGAGGGCAGACAGCCAATTCGGAGTTTGAATTCTTGACAGGCGATTCAAAGGCGTTTTTACCTGCCGGAACGACACCTTTTCAGCTATATATTAAGAGCTTTATGCCTTCCGTTACATCCAATCTGAAGGCGGACAGCTATGGCAGGGTTCTTGCGATGCATCCCTTTAATCCCAGTGGATACAATCGTCAAAACGTTTATAATTATTTGCAATTTGATAGATACATATCTATAAACGATTTTGCGGAAGATGTACCGACCATCGGCGGGCGCGTTCGCGATGAGGTTGATTTTGACAGAATCATAGAGGAATACGAGAATGCCCGCAAAGAGAGTGACGAACCCTTTTATATTTTCAATGTGACCATGCAGAATCACAGTCCTTACGATCATGTGTTTGAGAATCTAGATTATGTCGTTGGGATAGAAGATGAAAAATATGACACACAGGAGATAAACTCTTATATAAATCTTGTTCATGAGAGCGACAGAGCATTGGAAAAACTGGTCGGGTATTTTTCGAATGTTGATGAACCGACAGTTATTGTATTCTTCGGAGATCATGAACCGGGATTAAGCAATGAGTTTTATGATACCATTCTCGGGAAGAGCAAAAAGACGCTTACTGATGAGGAATCCTTCAGCCTGTATCATACGTCCTATTTTATATGGGCCAACTATGATATAGATGAAGAAAGCTACAGTAATGCTGATATTAGCGCTAACTATCTTCAGTCGCTGACAATGGAAGTGGCGGGAATGAAGCAAAGCGGATATAATAAGTTCTTAGTTGACCTTATGAAGGATGTTCCGATAATAAATATTAACGGATATCTGGATGCTGATGGGAAGTATTATTCGGTAGACGATGATACATCGAAATACTATGAGCAAATAAAAACGTATCAGTGGCTTAGCTACAATCATCTGTTTGATAAAAAGAACAGGCTGGATGATTTTTTTGAATATAAGGTAGACTAAAGCCGGGTTATAAAAGGTAGGATTTAATGATTGAAGGAACTATAAAAAGAACAACAAAAAATATGCGTAAGTACAAGTTTCTTTTTGAGGAGCTTGTAAAGAGAGATTTCAACCAGAAGTATAAGAGAACGGTACTGGGAATGGCATGGAGTATCCTTTCACCTCTTTTGCATCTCCTGGTTATGAAGATGGTGTTTACCAGATTCTTTGGAAGGAATGCTCCGCATTATACAACATATTTGTTTGCCGGAAACATAGTAATGTCATTCTTTAAGGAAGCAACCAAGAATGGCATGGCAAGCTTGATGAAAAATTCCAAGATAATACAGAAGATAAATGTACCCAAATATCTCTTCCTGTTATCAAGGAATGTATCTGCGCTGGTAAATTTCATGCTGACGATGCTGGTATTTTTCCTGTTCTGTATAATTGACAAGATACAGTTTGGCCCGCGTATGTTATTACTTATTTATCCTGTGATCTGTTTGACGATCATGAATGTCGGAATCGGAATGATACTGTCGGCGCTTTTCGTATTCTTCCGTGACATTCAGTATTTGTATGAAGTATTCCTTACACTGCTTACATACTTATCTGCAATATTCTATCAGGTTAGTCGCTTCCCGGAGAAGTTCCAGCCGCTGTTTTTACTTAACCCGGTGTATGTAATGATCAAGTACTTCAGGACAATATGTATAGATTGCATTATACCGTCGCCGCAGTATCACTTATTATGTGCATTTTATGCGCTTTTCTACCTGGCGATAGGTGCGTGGATCTATAAACGTTATAATCATGAGTTCGTGTACTACATGTAAGCTAAGAAGGTAATAATATGGCAATTGTTCAATGTGATAACGTTAGTATCAGATATATAAAAGGTGACCTCAAAGCGATAGGGCTTAAAGAGTATGTTGTAAGAAAGCTTAGAGGCAACTATCATATAAAGGAATTCTGGGCCGACAGAAATGTGACTTTTTCTCTTGAAAAGGGAGATATGCTTGGTATCGTCGGAACCAATGGCGCGGGTAAAAGTACGCTTCTCAAGGCTATTTCCGGAATACTTCTCCCTGTTGAGGGCAAGGTTAAGGTAAAGGGTAATATTGCGGCTCTTCTCGAGCTTGCAAGCGGCTTTGACATGGATATGACCGTCAGGGAAAACACTTACCTTCGCGGAGCCATGCTTGGATATACCAGAGACTTTCTTGATGAGAAATACGATGAGATCATCAAGTTCGCTGAACTGGAGAAATTCCAGGATTACGAGTTTAAGCAGCTTTCAAGTGGAATGAAATCGAGACTTGCATTTTCTATCGCATGCCTTGTAGATCCTGACATAATCATACTGGATGAGGTACTGTCTGTCGGAGACGGTGCATTCAGAAAAAAGAGTGGCGACAAGATGAAAGAAATCCTTGGCCGCGGAATAACAGGTATGCTGGTTTCACATTCCGCTACTCAGGTCAGAGAGCTGTGCAATAAGATGCTGTGGCTTGATCACGGCAAACAGATCGCTTTTACCGATGAAGTTGAACTGTACATGGATGCTTATGAAGAGTTCCTTGTGACCAGGAAACTACCTGAGAACAGAAGTGATATTGAGAAGCTTGCAGCTGATTTCAAGGTCAGAAAGAAAAGAGAGTCTGAAAATGAGGATTCCGTTTTAAGGAAGATGCTTATGGATGCACCTGATGAAGATGCTGTTAACACAGCAATAGGGTATCTTAGAGAAAAGCACCCTGAGGTCCTTAAGAAGAGTTATCTAAACGGCTGATGGAAAAGAGAAGAGCAGATGAAAAGGCTTAAAAAGAAACATGTGGTCAGGTGGATTACAAGGAAAGTTGTATTTCCGCTGGTGTATCACATAAATGCATTAAGGCCAATAAAAAAAGATAAAGTACTTTTTATGGAGGGCAGATTTTCAGAAGTAACGGATAATTTTACAGAGATAATCCGGGTTCTTGAACAGGACTACAATCTGGATATCCACTACCATTTCCTTTTGCAGGGATTTGTCTCCAATAAAGAGACCATAAGACGCCAGATAGCGTTTGTGAAGGATGCTGCAACAGCTGCATTTCTTATTTATAACGATGCAAGTGATACGCAGGGAGCTTTTAAGGTCAGAAAAGGTACAAGAGTACTTAATACCTGGCATGGTGCAGGCGCCTTTAAAAAGTTCGGCCTTAGCACAGCTGATAAGATTTTTGGCGGCAGCAGGAAAGAACAGTTAAGATATAATGCTCATCCTCACTATGATTTGTTCACTGTATCAAGTCCCGAGGTTGAATGGGCCTATGTTGAGGCCCTTGGCAAGGAAAAGGATTCTGAAAGCATAAAAGGCGTTGGACTTAGCAGGACAGACGTCTTTTACCGTAAGGAGTACATCGATAGTGCAAAGGATAAACTTATAAGTGAGTTTCCCGAAGCAGCAGGCCAAAAAGTAATACTCTATGCTCCGACCTTCAGAGGAAGAATGAAAAGGGCAGAGACGCCAAATGAGCTTGATCTGGAGCTTTTCTATAAAGAGCTTTCGGATGAGTATGTGGTGCTGATAAAGCACCATCCTCTTGTGAAAAAGGCAAAGCGTCCGGTAGTGGATGACAGATTTAAGGCATTTGCCAAGGATGTCACTGATACCATGGCTATTTCGGATCTTCTTTGCGTCTCAGATATCTGTATTACTGATTATTCATCACTGATATATGAGTATTCCATTTTTGAGAGACCAATGGTGTTCTTTGCATATGACCTCGAAAATTACTGCGATTGGAGAGGATTCTATTATAATTATGATGAGATGACTCCCGGACCTGTTTGCAGGACCAACGAGGAAATGATTGACTATATTAAAAATGTAGAGGACAGATTCGATAAAAAGGCGGTTCATGACTTTAGAGAGAAATTCATGAGCGGCTGTGACGGTCATGCTACAGAGAGAATTATAGATATGTTTTTTGGTGATCGCATAGAAGCATATAGAAAGTAAGACGGGCAGTACGGTAATTATGGAGGAGAACTGATTTGTCTACGGTTATGATGGTAGCGGGGATATGTATGCTGCTTTGCTGCGGTATGGGATACTATGCTCTCCTGCGCATAGAGGGAGAACTAAGTGTTGCGTACTCGGCAATTACGCTTATAGTTGTTTTGCAGGTCTTTGGACTGACCGCCGGAATTAGTGCCGGAGCTAAGATATACTTTGCTCTGTCACTGATAGGATTATTGTTATTTATATTGAAGGGCAGAGACAGAAAAGGTTTCTTTTCCGTAGGAGTTGTTGCTTTTATAGGTTTGTCACTGGCTGGTATTGTCGCTTTTCATGGAGATTTCATACAGACATATGATGATTTTCATCAGTGGGCTGCAGAAGTTAAGTACATGTATGAGAACAATTTTATTCCGGTGGATGGAGACTTCATCGGCTCAGCACTTGTTCCGCCGGAAACAAGCTTGTTTTCGGCATTTTTCCAGATCCTTGGAGGATACAATGAAGGATATATGTATTCTTCGGGATTCATGCTGTCAGCTATAGCGGCAGTGCTTCCCCTCCTTAGATTGAAATGGAAGGACTGGTATAAGGGATTATTATATGTTTTGCTGGTATATGCAGGACTTTTTAGTCTTTATGTTCAGCCCTATAAAAGTCTGTATGTGGATGTTCCCTGCGCGATGTGGGCTGCAGGAACCTGCATGGTTTGGTATATAATAGGCGGTGATAAAACTGATACAGACAAAATCGCTGCATCCGGTAATAAGCTTTTGGGGCTTATCATCAGATTCAGGAACGGATTATTGATGATACCGCTCCTTGTGTTTGTGGCCAGAATCAAGTGGGGAGTCGGACTTTTAATGTGGTTGTTCACTCTGGCCTTCATTGTTATTGACAGTATTGAGAGGAAAAACGGCAGTTCCATCGGAGCGATACTAAAGCGCAGATGGAAACAGGGTGTTGCTATTATTGCAATTGGTATTGTGCTTGTAGCTGCTGTTTGGTTTCTCTTGGGAGAATCCTTTATTCCTGCCAACTTGCACGGAGTTCTGGAGGCGCTTACGTTTTCATCAAAAAAGGCAAGACTTACCGCATTGTGTCTGCCTTATACAATATTTGAAAAGTCGCTGACCAGTAATCCCAATATGCCATTCAGGGCAGCACAGGCTACCATAATGATAACAATTATTATGGCAGTGATGGTTTCATGGTGCAAAGAGGAAGCAGAAAAAAGAAGATTGCTTGCTCAGACCATTGCTTTCCCGATTTATATGCTGTTATATATTGCCGGATTATATGTGAGCTATGTTTCCGTCTTTTCATACGAAGAGAGCATAAGAAACGCTACGGGATATAGATATCTGTCGATTGTGGTTGTTTTTGAGTACGTTATCATGTCTGCATTCCTGCTTAGAAGGATTGTCAGTGAGAAAAGTTTTGCAGATCAGTCGGAGGGCAGAGCAAAGCGTCTTTCTAATACTTCTTTGCTGGGACTTGCGGTTTTAGTCCTTATGATATCTAATTTTAATGAAGACATCATATTCAAGGGATCTTCACTGCACTATTGGGAGAATCCTACCTATGAAAAAATCAATAGGACAAAAGAGCAGGTTGAAGAAATAAAAACTATAATAGGTGAAGATGACAGAGTCTATATGCTCAGTAATGCATATTCTCTTGAAAATATGAATGAATATCCGCTGTGTGTTGCACTTTATTATATGGACAAGCAGGTGAGCAATTATCTGAATTCGCCCTGGGAGTTCAATAAAAAGGGAAGTTATACTTTCAATTGCAAAACAGATACTACCATAGAAGAATTCCCGGATATGATAAAGACGGGTGGGTATACTTACATTTGGATTCATTCCCATGATCAGTTTTTGGATGAATCCTTCTGGGAGATGTTTAATAGTGACATAGAGGCTAACGGTCTTTATAAAGTCAATATTTCCGATACCGGCGATATCACGCTCGAATTAGTCAGGGAATTATAATTGGAAGAGGATATATATGAGTTTCTTTAATAATAAAAAGGTTAGCGGTAAGAATGTTGTCAGAAGCACCATGCTGGAGAACAGAAGTAAAGCAGGTGCTGTAAAGCTTTGGCTTACCAGAAAATGGCTGTTTCCGTTTTTATATCATCTCTATGCATTAAAGCCGATACAGGAAAACAAAGTAATATTCATGGAAATCAGATTTGGTAATCTCACCGATACATATCAGGAGATATTCAATGAGCTTGTCTGCAACTACAACATGGATATACATTGCCATTTCTTTAGAGAAGGATTTGTTCTTAAGCCGGCTGAGCTTAAGAGACAGATTGATTTCGTTAAGGATGCCGCAACCGCAAAATATCTGATCTACAATGATAGCAGCAATACACAGGGAAGTTTCAAAGTAAGAAAGGGCACGAAAGTCCTTAATACCTGGCATGGAGCAGGCGCCTTCAAAAAGTTTGGCAACAGTACCATAAAGAAGATATTCGGAGGTACTGAGAAAGACAGAGCTACATACAAGCTTCATCCGAAGTATCACACTGTTACAGTCAGCAGCCCGGAGGTTGAATGGGCCTATATCGAAGCAATGGGTATGGAATATAACTCTCAGTGCGTAAAGGGTATAGGAATAAGCAGAACGGACGTATTTTATAAGGAATCCTTTATAAACGCCGCAAGGGATCATTTCTATGATATTCTGCCTCAGGCAAAGGGCAAGAAGGTGATTTTGTATGCACCTACCTTCAGAGGTATGCCCAGAAGTGCTATAACTCCGGATATGCTTGAAATCGGTAAATTCTATGAGAAGTTCAAGGACGAGTATGTTCTTGTTTATAAGCATCATCCTCTTGTAAAAATCCGTCCCACAATTCCTACGGACTACAGGAAATTTGCGGTGGATCTTACGGATGATATGAGCATTTCAGAGCTTTTATGCGTAACGGACATCTGTATTACGGACTATTCCTCTCTGATATTTGAGTTCTCAATATTTGAGAAGCCCATGATCTTCTTTGCATATGATCTGGCCAACTATTTTGACTGGAGAGGCTTTTACTACAATTATGATGAGCTGACACCCGGACCGATTTGCTACACCAATTCAGAGATGGTTGATTATATTGAGCATATAGATGAGCGCTTTGACAGGGAAAAAGTTCATGCATTCAGGGAAAAATTCATGAGTGCCTGTGACGGACATGCTACTGAGAGAATCATGAAGGAATTCTTTGGGGATGATATAGAGCAGTTCAGAAGACCTGCCCCTGTTGAAGGAGACTTCTGTGATCTGCCGGATGCAAAAATTCTGTTCAGGGATGAGAAAAAGCGCATTGATCGAATGAAAAAGCTCATGAATAAAGCAGCTTCGGCATACAGGAAGGCTGCAAAGCAACCTGTTATTGAAAATCGCGTAGCATTTCTGCCTGATGAGGCCTCCGACTGGGATGTTTTCTATTCTCTTGAAAAGGTATTAAAGGAGAATGAAGGTCAATACGAAATCATAAAGGATGTTACGTATAACGCTAAAAACATCGAGAGCTTTGTAAGCAAGCTCGCCGGAGCAAAAGTAATATTCTGCTCCGGAGAGCCTTATATCCTAAGAATGATCGAGCTTCGTGAAGAGACAAAGCTTATTCAGATCAGCCCTGAACTTATTCCTTTATATCCCAAGTGGATAAGCTCTAAGGAAATAATCAGTGGATACAACGTTGAGGAGAATAAGTATTTCCCTATACGTTCAAAGTATAATGCGGTTATGGGAAGCGCAGAGAAAGACAATGAGCTTTTCGCTAAGAATTATAAGCTTGCCGAGGACGGAAAGGTTGTTAATATCGGTAATATAACAACAGATATGCTCTTCGATGAGGAGTTCAAGGCAAATGCCAGAAAGCGTCTTGAGACAATCTGCCCCTATTCTACCGGCAAGAAAATAGTGCTGTTCCTTTGTAAGGACAGAGAATCCGCTGCCGGGTATCTTAATAGAGTCATGACAATGATGCATGAGGCCTATGCCAGAGAGTATGTATGCGTCGGAATGGTCTGCGACGGTAAACCCGGAAGAAGACTTGAGATATCCGAGTATTTGGAAGGATTCGCTTTTGATCCCAGATTCGTTCTTGCACAGCGCGTAGCTCAGCAGGAGGCCGACAGCCTTGACGGCGATGCTATGCCCGATTCCGCAGGCGGAGTCAGGATGGATAAGATTGACTGGAAAAATGTGGCACCTATTACCCATACAGAGGCTATCGCCATTGCCGACATAGTGGTTGGTGATTACTGCAGTCAGATGTTTGAAGCTGCAATCATCAAGAAGCCATTGTTTATATGGACTCCCGACAGAATTACTTTTGGCAGGGAGCAGGAGTTCTATTTCGATTATGACAATCTTTTACCTGAAATAACCTGCAGCAGTAACGCGGAACTTTTGCAGAAGGTCAATGATATTGATAACTACGATTATTCTGCCCTTGAGCGTTTCTGTGAGAGATACATATCAAATTGTGATGGTAATACATCCATAAGAGTTAAAGAAATTCTGGAAAATTTGATAAAGAAATAATCACTATTAAACAGACCGGTCTGAGTCAGATTAAAACACCGGTTTATAGATGAGGTGCAATACTTTATGAAAAAAATCTTAGTCAGGGGAGGTATGTCTCCCTTCGATAAATATGATGTCAGTGACATCATTCTGAATAACCGCTTTGGAACCAACGCGGGCAATATGGTGTATCTCTATGGTGTTTACAGATCCATCATGACAGGCGAAGATGTTGAGATCGATGTGGACAGATATATAATAGAACGCGGCCACAGCACGGAAGAGGATATTAAGCGTATCAATGAAGAATATTCCATGTACATCATTCCTCTTGCAGATGCCTTCAGAGATTCGTTTATCAATTGCCTTAATGCGCTTACAAGAGCTATTCGCAAGATGACGATCCCGGTAGTAATCGTGGGCGTTGGTATGAAGATCGGAATAAGTGACAGCATTAACGATGAACATCCCTGCGATCAGGCTGTTAAGGATTTTGTTTCTGCTGTTCTTGATCATTCATCCATGGTTGGTGTCAGAGGAGAGATTACAGGCTCTTACTTAAAGAGACTCGGCTTTAAGGAGGGCACCCAGTTTACACCAATCGGATGTCCCTCACTTTATCTGCATGGTGCTAATTTAAAGCTCAAGAGACTTACCAAGGAGATTAATAAGGATTCCGGCATCATTGTTAATGCCAGCATGCTCAGCACGGAGAACATTAACAGATTCCTCAGAAGAATTCTGACTGAGTATCCCAATGCCACGTTCATTCCGCAGCTTGTCAGAGAGCTTCGTGAGATGTATCTTGGAGCAATTTACCGCAAGGAGGATACGGCATATCCGATTCGCACAACGGATGAAGTTTTCACAAGTGATAAGGCAAGATTCTTTGTAAATGTCCCCAGCTGGTTCGATTATGTTAAGGACAGAGACCTTAGTGTCGGAGCCAGAATGCATGGCAACATAGCGTCCATCAACTGCGGAATTCCTTCGGTGCTTCTTGTTAAAGACGGCAGAATGAAGGAGCTTATCGATTACCATAAGCTTCCTCATGCAACACCGGATGTTATCGATGATAATACAACCCTCGAGGAGATAGTCGGCAGAACCAATCTATACAGCATTGAGGATGTTCATGAAGCAAACTTCAGACATTATGTGGACTTCCTTGAGCAGAATAACATTGATTCTGTATTTAAGGGATATAACTCTCCGGAGAAGACCATTTTTGATGAAAAGATCAGTCAGATTACCTGGGATGAGCCCATTACTCCGATTCTCACCTGTGATGAGGCTGAGCGAATCCGCAGAATCGAGGAATACCTTGATTATGAAGAAGGCTATATTGAGGAGCTCAAGGAGAGGATAAGGACTCAGAACAGAGTTCTGAACCGCTACAAGAAATATCTTCCCGGTTTTGTAACCAAGAAATTTGAAAAATTGAATTGAATAAATAATACTCTTATTGATGAAAAAGGGTGAAATAAAAAAGCTTTCCTGAAAGTGATTTTGGGAAAGCTTTTTCATATCTGTAGCAAAAAATGATTTAAGTTTAAACAGAATATTAAAAGAGCATTAAATAGGGTATAGAGTGATTGACGGATGTCATTTTGTCTGTGAGAATGTAAATAGTATAGCTGATAATTATTGCAAACACATACTTAAAATATGATTGGCAACAGTGTGAGAATTACTGTGAACAGTAAAAAATACTAATGAGAATCTACTCAGAAAGTATCATGAGATTATGAAGGAGGTCATACTATATGAGAGGTACATTTGCAAAAGATGGCATGAAGCTTATGATGGCTGCTGCGGCTATGGGATTTATGCTTTTTGTAACAGGTGGAGTGTCTGCTAAGGCTGTTGATGTAATACCCAATAATGAAAAGCCCTCCAGGACAGGCGCAGACGGTAAGCAGTATGAATACGAAAACTTTGGAAACTATATAGCTGCTTTGCTTGAAACTAATGATGAGCTCACTTTCCAATCAGGCAAAGAGTATACATTGCCTTATTCAATAAAGATTCCTAAAGGAAGAAATATTACAATCAATGCTGAAGGTGCTACCATTTACATCACAAAAGGCGCTATATCTAATGCCGATGACAATAAAAAAACGGGCGGTTATGGTGCTATTGCAGGACTTACTATTAATGGCGGAACCTGGAAATCTGTGGATAGTAAGGGCGGAATCACAAGTGCATTTAAGATTGCCCAGGGAAAGAACATCACGTTAAAGAATATGACTATTGAGTGTGCAAATGCCGGAAGCCATTCCGTGGAAATTGTTGCCTGCAAAGATGTTCTTATAGAAAACTGCAAGATTACTCCTCTTGGAAGCAGCAACGGCAAGGAAGAACAGCTTCAGATTGACCTCGCTTCTCCCGCTACCGCAGGTGATGTTCTTGAAGGAAAAGGCCTTGATGGCTCAACCTGCCAGAATGTACAGATAATCAAATGTGAAGTAACCGGAAACAGAGGCATCGGTATCAATGCAGACGTTAAGAATGCTAAGGGTGCAGGCAAGAAGGACAGAGGTAAGTATCAGAACAAGTACCACAAGAATATTACAATATCAGACTGCATAATTACAGGTAACAAGGCAGAAGGCCTCATGGCTTACAATATCATCGGACTGAAGGTTACAGGTAATACTATCATAAGTAAGGCTTCCGCTAAGAAGGCTAACTATTCATCAGGTATCCATGCTCTCAACCAGGGAAGTGGTAACAAGATGACGGTTACTATCCAGAACAACACTGTTGAAGGCGGAAAGCAGGCGATTTTCGTAGGCTCAAACGGAGCTAAGATAAAGAAGGCTACAGTAACAAACAACACTGTGACCAACCACAGTAAGAATGCAGTAGTTGCAGTAGTAGGCTGCAAGTCTCAGAAAGTTAAGGGGAATAAATAATAGCTGCAAACATTCACAATAAATCCTAATGTGCTTATTTTTGGAAAAATCGATGGCCCCCGGTCATCGATTTTTTCTGATGATTAAGGAGAACTTTTTATTACTTATAAACTTTGGTACAATGGTTTGGTATAGAAAAATTGTTGAGGACATTATTATAGTGAGAATTCTGATAAGAGGGGGTATGTCCCCATTTGATAATTTTAGCGCTACTAAGGAGATACTTGAGGATACTTTCGGCGGTAATGCCGGGAACATGGTGTATCTGTACAGTATTTTCCGAATCCTCATGACTGAAGGCACCGAGATAGATCTGGACTATTACAGACCTGAGAGAGGGCAGACAAGCAGCAGAGAGATTGATGAGATCAATGAAAAGTACGATCTTTACATCATTCCTCTTGCTGATGCATTCAGAAGCAGCTTTGTACCCAGCCTAAAGCGACTGACTAATTTTGTTGAAAAGCTGAAAATAAGGGTTGTCGTAATCGGTTCCGGTATGAAGATTCCAATGGGAGAGGATGTCACCGAGGCTCATTCCTATGACAAAGAGGTTAAAAGATTTGCTAAGGCGGTTCTGAAAAGATCTGCCATTTTTGGTGTGCGCGGAGAAAATACTGAAAAATACTTAAAGAACCTTGGCTTTTCAGGTAGTGAAGTAAGGGCAATAGGCTGTCCTTCACTCTATTTTCACGGATCCCAGCTGCCATTAAGAAGTGTACCGCAGGATTTTGGCAAGCAGTCGAAGCTGATAGTTACTAACAGCATGATTACAAGTGCTGAGATACATGAATTTATGCGTAAGATTACGGATTCATTCGACAACTACGTATTTGTTCCGCAGCTTAGAAGAGAGCTTAATGAGCTTTACTATGGAATGCCCTACAGAGCTAAGGGCTATCCTTATCCCATAAACATCAGCGATAAGATATTCAGAGCCGGGAAAGCAAGATTCTTCCTTAATGTTCCCACATGGATTGAACACAATAGCAAGGCTGACCTTAGTGTAGGTCCCCGTCTTCACGGAAATATCGCTTCAATGCTGGGAGGGACGCCTTCACTGATTTTGATGAAAGATGGCAGGATGCAGGAACTTGTGGATTTCCATAACCTTACCCATATTTCGATGAATGATCTTAAGCCGGACACGGATCTTATTGATATCGTTCATAAGTCTGATTTTAATTCCATAAATAGCGTCCATGAGGCGAATTTCAGGAATTTTGTGGATTTTCTTAAAGAAAACCGGGTTGCGAGTATCTATGATGACGCTGATCATGCGGAGAATACGCCTTTTGATAAGAGGATAAAGGAGATTGAATTCAATGATCCTGTAATTCCGTATTCTGCATGCGATATGGAAGAGATCATCAAAAGATGCAACGAGTTTTTCCCTGCACAGGAGAAGTACATAAACGGACTCCACAGGGACAGCGCTTACAAGCGCGCATATGAGAGGTTTATGCCTGGGTTCATCACGGATGAGGAAGGCTGGGGCCATAAATTTATTATGAAAAGAGCGGGGTATAAGGAGTGATTAAGAAAAAAAGGTTTATCAGCTTGATTCTGGCGGCTGCTTTGGCCATGGGACAGTTCGGAGTTACCGGAACAAATGTCAGGGCAGAGGAAGGTCTTCAGAGTGTAACAGATGGGAACGCAGCATCAGAAAATGAAGATAAAGCGGAGGGAGAGCAGAGTACTTCCGGTTTAGAGACGGAGCAGAAGGATGCTGATGAAAATACTGATGACGCAGAAGCTAAGGAGACCTTGGCGGATGATACAGAGGATGCCACAGAGGATACAACAGAAGATATAACCGTAAATGATGATGCCGGCGAAGACGAGAATTTAGAGGTTTCCGATGGGAATGCCGATACTTCCGAAGAGAATAAGGAAGAGGATCCCCATACCTACACCACTGAATTTGACTATGAGGATGAGGTGGACGGATTCGGTATAACAATTCATGCCGATAAGGGAGTGCTGCCGGATGGAGTTACAGTTACGGTCAGGCATCTGTCCGAGGATGAGGAAAAAGAACTAAGCGGGGCTATCAATGATAAGTGCAACGATTCCCTTTTTTATTCATCATCCTTTGATATAAGCTTTTTTGATGAAGAGAATAATGAAGTTCAGCCCAAAGACGGTGATGTAAAAGTATCCTTTGATGTGTCACGCGATATGGTGGCAGAGGCTGACGGCTGCGGTGTTTCAGATATCACTGTAATGCATTTTGACGATGATTCGGAGTGCTCTCCTGTTAAGGCAGAGAATGAAGAAGAAAATGCGGATAATCCCTTTGGTGATTGTCCGGATACTGAAGTTTATCACGATGAGGATGGGAATCTTGTCGATATGCCAATGGTTTTAAACTCGCATTCTAAAGCGGAGCATACCATGAGTGTCAGCTTTGATGCTGATTCCTTCTCAGTATATAGCCTTGTGCTGGCGGCAACTTATACATTTGAACCTGAAGCCTACGGAACAGAGCAGATTATTGAATTGAATGATGCGGATGCTCTCATGAACGATTTTGATGATTATGTTCAGCAGGCATTTACATATGCAGCTAAGAATGCTTCGGCTAATGAGAAGTACCGCGTAAGACTTCCTCAGAACGGAAAATATACACTGGTAAAGCCTGAGAAAGCTTTAAGACTTGGCAGCAATACCACCTTTGATTTAAATGGAAGCTATATCCTGAACGAAAGATGCTGGGGTATGATCATTGGTGCAAAGGGCGCCGCAGATGATAAGAGCGGCTATGGCGGCTTCAAAAACATGGCGATTGTCAACGGAACAATAGATGCGAATGCATTCTCTTTTAGTGACCAGGGTTTTGTAACAGTAAAATTTGCCCATATCACAGGCCTTACCATAGAAAATGTAGCATTTCCCAATTCAAGAGGACATAGCATAGAGATAGCGGCTGCAAAGGATGTAAAGGTAAATAGGTGCAGCTTTGAGCATTATACATATCCCGGAAGTCCCAATGATGAAGCAGTCAACATCGACGCTGCCCATGAGGACTGGATATCACTTGGATCGGACTCTGATCCTACACTTATGGGACCTTTTGATGATTATTGCTGCATGAATGTAGAGGTCTCAAATTGTACCTTCAATGATGTCTACAGAGCTATAGGAAGCCACAACTCAATCGTAGGACATCATCATAAAAACATTACAATACACGACAATCTCATAAGTAATATAACCAACCATGCTATTGGATGTCCTCATTACGTTGATTCGAAGATTTACAACAATATGATAACTAATGTGGGCCGCGGAATTGATTCTGTTGTAGAGGGCTATGCTATTGCAGAGGCCGATGACAAGAATTCATCAGACGAAAACTTCAATGCCAATCTTGAGATAACAGGAAATACAATTACCATGGGCACTGCTATCAATACCGGATATCCTTACGGAATAAGGGTAGGTGGTATGTTAACCAATGGGTCCACAGAGATTGATAACGGAACTTACTATACATCAGGTTATCATATAACGGGCAACACTCTGGAGGGCTTTGAGGCAGGCGTCTACATACGCTATGCGAGAGGTTCAGAGATAAATAACAATGCAGCCAACAACTGCAAGAACGGTTACGATGTAACCAATGCATCAGAGATAAACACCTTTTATGCAAATAAGGTTAATAATTCCACGGAAACCGGTATTCTTGTACGGGATTATTCAAAAATATTCAGTACCGATGGCAATGAAGTTATCACCAATGCAGATGAGCCTATAAGTGTTCAGGAAGGCGCCAGTGCAGTATTTTATCTTGATCCCAAATATGTTCTCGGTATCGGCGAGGCGATAATGCCAAGATTCTATTGCGGAGAGAATGAGGTCACTTTTACCAGCAGTAAGAAATCAGCTGTTAAGGTAACCAAGGCCGGTAAGCTCAAGAGCAAGAAGAAAGCGAATGTGGTTGTAACCGCGACGCAGGATGGCTGCACAGCTTCAATTAAGGTGAAGTCCAAGAAAGCACCAAAACTGGTAAAACTTCCTAAAAAGAAGACTATTAAAAAGGGTAATACATACCAGTTAAATCCTAAGGTTAACTCAGGAGCTGCCTGCAATAACTACAAGTTTAAGAGCGACAACAAGAAAATAGTAAAGGTCACTTCCACAGGCCTTGTAAAAGCCAGGAAAAAGGGAAGAGCCATAATAACCGTAACTGCCTACAATGGAGTTAAATCAACAATAGTAATAAATGTTAAATAATATTGTGAGCACTTAACATCAAATAAACACTCCCGAGAATGGATCAATTCTCGGGAGTGTTATTTTTCTTATTCTGTTTATTTCTTTTTTTCATCTTGTACATCTGTTCATCGGCCATGGCAATGATCTTATCGAGGTCGAGGAACTCATCAAATATAGTCGAGTATGCTCCGTAGCTTGAAGATACGGTGTAGCCCAGCTTTTCACTCTCTTTCGTAAGATTTTCTTCCATTTTCGCTATAATGTCGCAGCTGTTGCACTCGCCGGGCACCAGGGCCAGCATCTCATCACCGCCAAACCTTACGCAAAGAGAACCTTTGGGACATACGGATTTAAGCACCTTCGCAACTGTGGCTATCGCGCGGTCGCCGGCTGCATGGCCGAGTGTGTCATTTATCTCTTTCAGGCCGTTTAAGTCGGTCATGATGATTGTGAGCTTCTGGCCGGAATTCTGAGGCGCATCCTTGAGCTCTTCAAGTTTTGAAAGAAATGCCAGTCTGTTGTAGAGACCGGTGAGGGCATCATTTTGATACATCCTCTGAATCTTATCGCGCAGATATTTCTGGTAGCGGATGGTTACATAACCACCAAAGCCCATTCCGAGACAGTTTGTAAGGCTCGGAGTTCTTGAATAATCTATGAGGTCGTACCGGCTGAAAGAATAGCATACAAAACCGATATCTTTTCCCATATACTCAAGAACATTGAAGATAATGGGATAGCCCCTCTCCATGATATCCTCGAGATTGGGGATGATATCCTCTTCGTTGTACGGGAAAATCTCGTCAGTGTCACTGTAGGAGTTATATATGACGCTCCTGGTGGTCTTTTCCATGTCCTCGAGGAAATAATTGTTTTCGATGTTAAAGCAGGCGTCTTCCACAATAAGACACATATTCTTGGTGATGGAGTTCGCAACTGAATTGGAAAGGTGCCAAATGCAGTCGGCCATCTTGTCACTTGCCATGATATTGGAAGTGAGATCCTGCATGATATATACATCATCCTGATGATGGTAAAATCTGTTGTTAAAGCCCTGAACAGTGGACATCCAGTTAATCTGGCAGCGAGGACAACCGCAGGACTCATTTGCCATGAAGCTGGGAGTGATCCACTCGGTAATGTTTTTTTCGCCGCGAAGAACGCCGTTTATAACTTTCATGACGGTATTTGCAAGAGTTGCACTGTCACAGATAGCGGTCGTGATTCCGGGAGAGGATAAAAAGGCCTCATCCAGTCCGTCAAATCCGGATATCAGAACCTGATCGGGAGTATTAATTCCGTGAGAACTAAAGACATCACAGACATTTATCGCCATGATATCGTTGGCACAGATAACAGCGTCCGGAATGACATCCCTTTTAAGCAGCTCCTTGGCAGCAGCTCTTGAAGGAATCGACCAGAAATCCCCGTAGCTTACCATGCTGTTATCAAAGGTGAAACCATTTTCCTCAATGACTTTTTTGAAAACTTCAAGCCTCTCATTTGAGAATTCGCTGTCCGGTTTTCCGGCCATAAAATGAGGATGTTTAGGCTTGTGGAACTCAATTATGTGCCTTACTATGGCTTCAAAACCCTTGGCATAATCAAATTTTACATGGGAAACATTATCATATTCGCCGTCAACGATGATGGCGGGAATCTCATGACTGTTAGCCTTGTCGATGATTCGTTCGACGAGCTCACGACATTTGATCTTTTCATCCATGATAATAATGGCATCGACTTTGTCATAAGGAATAAGGTCAAAAACAGATGCTTCTGCGAGATGGGTATTGCCGACATTGCCTATTTCGGCATTCATGGCATAGATAAACAGACGGCTGTCAGCTGCCTTCAAGAGCTCATTGAGTTCTGCTGTAAAACTGAAGACCTGAGAGTCGTATATTCTATATGTGCAAAGAGCTATTATCTTCTTGCCAGCTATCATATGCCCTCACAAAAGTTACACTGATAATCAGAAAAAATCATTTTTCCATTTAATATATTATCATATAAAAATCTGCATAGTACTAATACTTATTTGGATTTTTATTTTTTTAGCGTTTTTTTATAACTAAATACAGAATGTGGCTGTGATGGAAAACGAAAACAGCCGCAAGCAGGAACAGATGGGTGTAAAAAGCTCCCACTATGTAGTAATTGCGCTCAAGCAGGTAACCTGCCTCGAATCCAAAGAAACAAAGGAGCCCCGACAGCGTAAGTCCCAGCATCAGAAGCGGGAGCTTCATGAATATGTTTCTCATGGCATGCAGGAAATCCTTGAAGGAAGCGTCGAAGTACACGAAACGACCTATCATAAGACCGAGATAGTACATCATAACAGGGCTGTACTCACTTTCGTCGCCGATGACATTAAGAAACATCAAGATAATTATCACATAAAACATGCCGAGCATTCTGACACAGGCGATGTCATCTCTGGAAATCCTTTTTAAAGGGATGATGAGCTTATCCAAAATTGTGTTTAAAACGCAGGACAAGCAGATAAGAAGCAGAAGTACGAAATCTTTCCAGTTTTCCCAGATATACATGAACTGTCCGAGGAATCCTGTCTGTGAGGTACCCTGAATCAGGCTGTATACGTGGTTTAGGACCACATAGGCGCAGGCAAAGGACATGACTGAGGTCGCGGAGATGATCATCTCGTACAGGAGCTGAACCGAGTTGTGAAAACGCTCGCTGATTAGGGTTTTTCGCTCCTCGCGGTCCCTGCTGGATGTGACTATTTCCGTTCCGCCGAGGATCAGGAAGTCACAGATAATTATTCCCACCAGTGCCAAAAGAAAGAATATGAGCTTTTTTATCAAAGTAAAATTCGGATTAATATATGCATCTATGGTCATGTTTTTTTCTCCTTAAATTATTTAACAACTTTTATATTTTAATGACTTCTGAGGCATTTTTGCAACCCCCGCCGCGATCAAATTGCGCGCTCCCGAAAATAATTTTCCACATGATATAATCAGTGTATTATATTTCCAAAACTATTAGTTTTAATTGTTTTAGAACAAAGGATAATGGTTGTATGAAACAGCGTGAAGGCTTGCCGATTTGGGCGATAATTGCAGTTCTGCTCGTAGTGGCTCTTTTGGGCGGAATTTTGCTTAATCTGAATAAAAAGAATACAGAAAGCAGCGATAAGCTCGTTGTTGTTTCACCGCATCCGACGGATTTCATGATTCCTCTTATTCAGGAGTTTGAAAATGAGACGGGGATAGAGGTGGACCTTCGCAGCTGTGGTACTTCCGAGGCTATTCGAAGCATGGTGGATGATGAAAATATCGATGTTTTGTGGGGAGGATCACTTTTGTCCGTCGGTGCGTACAGTGAGTTCTTTTACCCGTACAAAACCGTGAACAGGGCTATGTTCAAGGATGATTTCAAGGATATTGACGGGAGGATCACCTGTTTTTCCAACGTTCCCAGTGTGATCATCGTGAACGAAGATATTATAGGAAACACGCAGATTGAGGGCTATGAGGACCTTCTTGCCGAGAATCTCAAGGGTAAGATCGCTTATGCGAATCCCGGTAAGTCATCTTCTGCCTTCGAACACCTGGTTAACATTCTCTATGCGATGGGGGATGGTAATCCGGAAGCCGGCTGGGATTATGTGGAAAAATTCATCGATCAGCTAAATGGTATTTTGCTTGGAAGTTCTTCTGAAGTCTACGAGGGTGTTGCGGCAGGAAAATATGTAGCGGGGCTCACTTTTGAGGAAGCTGCGGTTACTATGCTCGGAAAAGGGAAGCATATAAGGATAATCTACATGGAGGAGGGTGTCGTTTCGACGCCTGACGGAATCTATATCAGCAAGGATTCTGCGCACATTTTGAAAGCGGAGAAGTTTGTAGACTTCATGACAAGTGCGGGAACCCAGGAATTTATGGCGGGTAACCTCGGAAGACGCTCTGTTAGACGCGATGTATCTGCATCGGAGCTTGTTATCCCCGATAATGAGATTACCGCAATCGATGTCGACAGAGATGAAGTAATCAGCAAAAAGGATGAATGGAATTCCAAATTCCTTGCACTTTTCGGGGAGGATAGCGATGAATAAGGCTCCCGCATCTTTTCAGGAAAACATAAGAAAAACCTTCATCAGATTTTCGGTTGTGCCCGTAGCGCTTGTTTCCGTAATGGCTTTGATTCTCTTTGTATTTTCCTTTGCCTTGATTATGGCAATCTCAAATCGTGGAGAAAATGAGGCTGTCAATGAAAAGCTCACAAGGATGACCAACATCTATTATCAGATGATGGATGATGTTGGAGAATCTCTTGAGAATAATCATCTGACCGTTTCGAGGAATGATGTTTTCGGAATTCTGTATGACAGAACATCGGAATTTGAGGATATCGGAGATCTGATTATCCTCTCAAAGGATCAGAAGGTGCTGTTTAAAAGTAAGAGCAGTGTTCCGCAGTTTTTGACAGATGGAACAAGCTCAAACTGGGGCATACTGAAGGCTTTGAAGAAGGCGAGGGGCAAGACCGCGTCGATTCTGTACGATAAGAAGCTGTGCATAGGAAAAGGCGTGTATCGCGGCGAGAAACTCAGGTTCATGATCGTCTATATCGTGCCCTCGGATGTGCTCAGCGTGGCGTCGGAGATTCAAAGCAGATATGTGATCATTACAGATAAAAACGGGTGGATTTACGCGGCAAACACGAATAAACTCCGAGACAGCTACGGACAGATAGATTCGAGGATCGCACAAAACACAGGATTTATCATGGCCGACGGCGGACTGTTCTATGTGCATAAGTCGGTAACCGACAAGGGATTTGGTGTCTATACCATAACCGACATGGGCTGGAGCGTTCAACTGATTATCGTCCTTATCGTGATTCTGGCGATAGTATTTCTGGCAATTGCGTTTGTTACAGTCAGAAGTACGGCAAAGAGCTCAGAGGAATACACCAGGGATATCAGGAAAATTGAGAACGCCCTTGAAGAGGTTCAGAACGGCAATCTTGATGTGAGCCTCAGGATAGGCAGCAGCAAGGAGTTCATGACCATCGGTAACGACTTCAACGACATGCTTAAGGGCCTTCGCGAGCAGATAGAGAGGAACAACGAACTAGCACAAAATGCGGCTTTCGCGCAGGTTAAACAGCTGGAGAGCCAGTTTAATCCGCACTTTTTATTCAATACTCTTGATAATATAAGATTCATGGCTAAGATCGATCCCACGGCAGCTGATAAGATGATTGTGTCTTTGTCGGGAATTTTGCGATATTGTATCCGTGATATGCGAGAGGAAGTTACGGTCAGGGAGGATCTTGATAATCTGCAGTTTTACCTGAATATATTGCAGATACGTTTCAACAAGCGTTTTGCCTATAATATCGAGGTCAGTGAGGACATCATGGACTGCCTCATTCCGAAGCTGATGCTGCAGCCTCTTCTTGAAAATGCTATCAAGTATGGCTTCGGTGACCGTGAAAAACTGACGGTGAATATTCGCGGCTATCAGATGCAGGATGAGCTTGTCTTTATCTGCGAAGACGATGGCGCAGGAATTGATGAGGAGCAGCTGTGGGTGATCCAGAATTATCTTAAAGAAGATGAAAACCGCACCAACCATTATGGGCTGTATAATATTCACCGCAGGATCAGGCTGCTTTATAAGGGCAACTACGGCCTGGATGTTACAAGTAAGAAGGGCGAAGGCACGTGCGTGAGGATGATTATTCCGAAGCATAGTTAATGACTTCTCCCGAGGGGCGCACGACGTCCGGGGGACGTCGGCTTTGCGCGGAGCGGAGACAGGTGGCGCGCAGCGCCGGATGAGGGTAAGAATGTACAGAGTACTTATTGTAGAAGACGAAGATATCATAAGAAAGGGCATAGCCTACACCATGGATTGGACAGGCATGGGCTGCACCATAGCAGGCGAAGCCGCTAACGGCAAGGAAGGCCTTGAGAAGATTGAGGAACTTTCACCGGATATAGTTCTTGCAGACATAATGATGCCTGTTATGGACGGCATTGAGATGATCAGAAAAGGGCAGGAAATCTCTGACTTCAAGGCTATCATAATGACCAGCTATGCCGATTTTGAATACGCAAAGCAGGCGATTGACCTTGGAGTATCAGCGTATCTGATGAAGCCCGTGGATGAGGAAGAACTGAGGAAAAATGTTGCGAAGGTAACTTCCGAGATCGAGAAGGATAAGCAGATAAAGCAGCTTTCGGAGAGAAAGAAATCCGGAGATGACCTCGATGTGGCCTTCATCAAGTCGGACAAGGATAATGACTATATTCAGCAGATAATTGAGAGGACGCGTGAGCGCTATTCTGAGAAGATCAGTCTGGACATGTTTTCAGAGGAACTGGGAGTGTCTTCAAGCTATCTTTCGCGCAAATTCAAAGAGGCTACCGGCCAGACCTATCTTGATTTCCTAAACCGCTACCGCGTAAGCCAGGCAGTAAAGCTCCTCGAAACCGGCACCTACAAAGTGTATGAAGTCTCGGAACTTACCGGCTTCAGCGATTACAAGTACTTCAGCACCGTCTTTAAAAAGTATGCCGGAAGTTCTCCGTCTGACTTTGTGAAGTGAAGTTCAAAATATTGGATAATTAAACAGAATTTTAGGTATAGAAAAACGATTTCCTTCGGTATCATCTTCTTATCAAATGTATTTAACATTTTGAAAGGAGAGGAAAATGAGAAAAAAGTTAGCATTGGTTTTAGCAGGACTTATGACACTCAGCGTAGTTGGCTGTGGCGGATCTAACGGAGGATCTACAGAGGCACCCGCTGCTGAGACAAAGACTGAGGAGGCTGCACCGGCTGAGACAGCTACAGAAGAGCCCGCAGCAGAGGAGACAACAGAAGCTGCAGAGGCAACTGAGGATGCAGGTGAGGCTACAGAGGCCGGCGGAATGGATGCTCTTATTGAAGCAGCTAAGGCTGAGGGAGAGCTCATCGTTTACGGTTCATGCGAGGAAGAGTACCTTGCAGCAGCTTGTGAGAACTTCGAAAAAATGTATGGCATAAAAGTTCAGTATCAGCGCCTTTCTACCGGTGAAGTTCAGAGTAAGATCGAAGAAGAGAACGGAAATCCTTCAGGTGACGTTTGGTTCGGCGGCACAACCGATCCCTATAACGTAGCAGCAGGCGAGGGACTTCTTGAGGCATATGAAGCACAGAATGCTTCTCATCTTATCGGTGATAAGTATCGCGACAAGGATGGTTACTGGTATGGAATCTACAAGGGAATCCTTGGTTTCATGGTAAACAGAGACGAGCTCGAGAGAATGGGCATCGACGAGCCTAAGGACTGGCAGGATCTTCTTGATGAGAAGTACAAGGGACTTGTATGGCTTTCAAACTACAACACAGCAGGAACAGCTAAGCTTGTTATCAACACAATGATCCAGAAGTACGGACATGATGAAGGTATCCAGTACCTCGTTGACCTCGATAAGAACATCGAAGTTTACACAAAGTCAGGTTCAGGCCCTTCCAAGAACGTTGGAACAGGTGAGTGTATCGTAGGTATCGGTTTCCTTCACGATGGTATCACACAGATTGTTGACAACGGTTATGGCAATATTGACCTCGTAATTCCTTCAACAGGAACATCCTTCGAGATTGGTGCAACAGCTATTTTCAAGGGATGCGCACATCCCAATGCAGCTAAGCTTTGGATCGAGTATGCACTCAGCCCTGATTGCGTTGAGCTTGCAGCACAGAACGGTTCTTACCAGTTCCTTGTTATCGACAATGCAAAGCAGCCCGAAGTAGCAGCAGAGTTTGGACTTGATCCCGAGAACGTTATGGATTATGACTTCGAAGATGCAAAAGAGAATACAGAAACTTACATTGAGGAAGTTATGACCGCACTCGGAAGCGCAGCAGACGATCGTTTCCAGACCGAATAATATAACTATTATGGGCGGATGTGTATTTCATCCGCCCTAAATTTTTAGAGGAGGAGTTGAAAAATGGCAAAGAGTCAAAGTGCCAGCCTTGACAGGAAAAAGCTCATGGCGGATCCCATCATGGTTTCTACCATTATTCTTTTGGTGGTTTTTCTTACAGTATTTATTCTTTACCCGCTGGCTATACTGCTTGTTGACAGCTTTGTATCTGAATCGGGGTTAACGCTTGATACATTTAAGAGAGTTATGGGACTCTCAAATTTCAGACGCGCGATTACCAACACACTTAAGGTTGGATTTTTGGTAGGTATCGCGTCAGCTCTCATAGGCCTTTTATTTGCTTATGTTGAGGTTTATGTAAAACTCAGAACAAAATTCATGGAAGGCCTTTTCAAAGTCGTTTCCATGCTTCCGGTGGTTTCACCGCCGTTCGTGCTTTCACTTTCGATGATCATGCTTTTCGGAAAAGCAGGTATCATTACACGTTTTATCTTACATATCTATGACAACAGCGTGTATGGATTCTGGGGCATCGCCATAGTCCAGACACTTACATTTTTCCCTGTGTGCTACATGATGCTCAAGGGACTTTTGAAAAATATCGATCCTTCACTTGAGGAGGCTGCCAGAGACATGGGCGCTTCCCGTTTCAAGGTATTCATGACGGTTACTTTCCCGCTTATTCTTCCGGGACTTGGAAATGCCTTCCTTGTAACCTTCATCGAGTCTATCGCAGATTTCGCTAACCCCATGATTATCGGTGGTTCCTACGATACACTTGCGACAACAATTTACCTTCAGATCACAGGTGCGTATGATAAGCAAGGCGCGGCTGCCATGGCGGTTGTACTTCTTGCAATCACACTCGTGATGTTTATCATCCAGAAGTATTATCTCGAAGCCAAGAGCACAGCTACTCTTTCAGGAAAAGCGTCCAGAGAGCGTATGCTCATCACAGATAAGAGCGTTACAATCCCTCTTACAATCCTGTGCTCAGCGCTCGCGATTTTCGTAATAATCATGTATATCTGCGTTCCCTTTGGCGCTATGTTCAAGACCTGGGGATACGATTTTCATCTGACCTTCAAGTGGTTCGGCCAGGTGTTCACAAAGTACAAGGGACTAAAAGCATTTAAGGACAGCTTCATTCTTTCCTTCATATCGGCGCCTATCACGGCACTTCTGTCCATGATCATCTCTTATCTTGTTGTTAAGAGAAAGTTCAAGGCAAAGGGCTTTATCGAGGCGGTTTCAATGTTGGCTATGGCAGTTCCCGGAACTGTACTCGGTATCGGATATATCAGAGGATTTTCAGGCGGTATCTTCGGAACAGGAATCCTTCAGGGACTGTACGGAACAGGTGCGATTCTCGTAATCGTATTTATCGTTCGAAGCCTTCCTACAGGAACCAGAAGCGGTATCTCCGCCCTCAGACAGATTGATAAGAGCATTGAGGAATCCGCTTATGATATGGGTGCCGACAGCTTCAAAGTGTTTATGACAGTTACACTTCCGCTTATCAAGGACAGCTTCCTTTCGGGATTTGTAACATCCTTCGTAAGAAGTATCACAGCGATCAGTGCAATCATCCTTTTGGTTACACCTTCGTATCTTCTTATTACGGTTCAGATCAACGAGTTCGCAGAGAAGGGATCCTACGGAATTGCCTGCGCTTTTGCATCAATCCTGATCCTTATCACCTACAGTGCGGTTCTTGTTATGAACCTTGTGATTAAACATTTCGGAACAAGTCGCCAGGTTAAGACTACAGATTGACGGAGGAGAAAAATTATGTCAAAAGAGAAAAAGGGCGTACGCCTTGAACATATTTCAAAGATTTACAAGGATCCCAAGACCGGTAAAGATTTCTATGCAGTTAAGGATGCAAATATCGAGATCGAACCCGGAAGTTTCGTAACACTTCTTGGACCTTCAGGATGCGGAAAAACAACAACTCTTCGTATGATCGCCGGCTTTGAGAGCCCGGACGAGGGAGAGATTTACCTTGGAAATGAGCCGATAAATGCGCTCACTCCCAACAAGCGTGATACGGCTATGGTTTTCCAGAGCTATGCGCTTCTTCCTCACTACAACATTTTTGATAATGTTGCATACGGACTTAAGCTTCGTAAGATGGATAAGGAGACTATCAGGAAAAAGGTTACTGACATTCTCGGACTCGTAGGACTTGAGGGCATGGAAAACAGAATGACTAACCAGCTTTCAGGTGGACAGCAGCAGAGAGTTGCTCTTGCTAGAGCGCTTGTAATTGAGCCCGGCGTGCTCCTTTTCGATGAGCCTTTGTCAAACCTTGATGCAAAGCTTCGTGTTTCCATGAGAACAGAGATCAGAAGAATCCAGCAGGAAGCAGGAATCACAGCTATTTATGTAACTCATGATCAGAGTGAGGCTATGGCTATCTCCGATAAGGTCATCATCATGAAGGGTGGTCTTGTGGAGCAGATTTCCACACCTCAGGAAGCTTACTACTATCCGAACAACAAGTTTGTCGCAGATTTCATTGGCGAAGCAAACTTCCTTAAGGCTATTGTCAAGTCACAGGATATTGTCGAAATAAATGGTGAAGAGGTTAAGTGCTCAACAGGAAGTCTTGGAAACGGAGCTGAGTGCAGCATCGTTCTTCGTCCCGAGGGAGCAACCCTTGGCGACAACGGTTCAATAATGGGCGAAGTTGAGTATTCATGCTTTATGGGTGCTTATCAGGATTATCATATCAAGATTGGTGATGAACTTGTTAAAATCCAGGAGTACAACCCGAAGAACAAGAAGATTTACGGCGTAGGTGACAAGGTTTATCTGAACTTTGAAGAAAATACATTATATGCGCTTTAAAAAGAACACGAAGAAAAGGAGGGCGCTGAATGGGAACGCTCGAATTTTTTGAAAGCAGTGCCGATCTTGCGGTCGCACTTAGACTTGTGATAGCAACTCTTTTCGGTTGCCTCATCGGCTGGGAGCGTGTGGTAAAGCGCCATACTGCAGGTATCAAGACGTTCGCTCTTGTGAGTCTTGGCTCAGCGGTTGCGACATCCCTGAATATATATCTTGCAATGTTGCCGGGGCTTGGGGCTGATGTCAGCCGAATTCCCGCCGGCGTAGTAAGCGGTATCGGTTTCCTCGGCGCAGGTACTATCCTCGTCACAGGTAAGAAACAGATAAAGGGACTTACCACAGCTGCTTCTCTGTGGGTTACTTCCTGCATGGGAATGGCTATTGGCGCAGGATATATCGTTATCGGCATCACTTGCTTTGTGCTGGTCATGATCGCAAACGTAGTGCTTATGAATCTCAGCAATGTTGTTGAAGAATATAGTAAGTACATGAGCATGTATATTGAAGTGAATAAAGGCTCAGTCACTAAGCTCTCCAAGTATCTGTCTGAAGAGGATCTCTCAATCAGCAGTATGACCAAGAGCAAGGAGAAGACACTTCAATCCTCTGATGTTGCACTTCTGATCGATATCGACAGCTCCAGAAGACGCTCCCACAGGGAAATCATCAGAAGACTCCAGGAACTGGAGTATGTTAATTATGTGGAAGAAGTGTGATGGAGTAGATATTGCATGGATATAGCATTATTTATAGGCGGAGAAAGCATTAGGGGGCTTTCTCCGCCTGATTTTTGGTTGTGAGAGGTTCCTATCTTTGACTATCTATGCGGGCTACGGGGCTATCATCTTTCGCGGGAGGGCTGTATAGGTTTGTCGTAAGTCAATTCGCGAAGAAATTAAGAATTGAATTATGGCCGGAGCTATGTAGAGCAGAATTGGTAAGTCTATTAGCGGAAAAACACAAAATAGACTTACGATCACATAGCGCTTTTCTGTGGAATGGGAGTTTTCTGCAAGAACACAGATGCGTAAATTGGATTAATCTGCGTAATAGAAATTTTGTGATAGAACACAGATAAAAAAATTGGTCAAATCTGTGAAAAAAATAATATGTGTAATATCATAGATGATTTTGAATTTTTATAGTTAAATTTATCTGTGAAAATTAGTATTGTGTAAGGAACACAGAAATATTTGGCACAAAACTGGGTGGATAAAGGAAAGATATCTGTGAAAAAAGAGTAGAAGCCCATAACACAGATTTGGACAGAAAAATAATCTGTGGAAGAATTAAAAAAGAGGTTTTCACAGAAGATGAATAAATAAATCATATGGACATAATGCGGAAATGCTAAGTATATAAGATGCTAATCACAACAAAATCTTCATGGTTCAAAATTAAGACACAATTGTGTGCTAGCATCAAGAATATATGGGCAAGTTATAATCATACACAGGGCTTGCCTACACTACATCAATTATCAATTGGGAGGAAACAAAAATGAGTCAGGAAAAAGTTGATGCTTACAAAATCGAGAAGAAGGGGAGAAAGGCAAGAATCGCAAAGCATAAGAGAAATGTAAAGATTGCAAAGTGTGTAAGTTTGGTACTTCTGCTTGCAGTATGCTCTCTGGTAGGATGGAGAGTTTATGCTGCTAAACATCCTGCAGCAGATGCAGCTGCAACAGAGATTTCAGAGGATGTAGTACCTGCAGCAGAGACAGTTGATGGAACAGAAGCTACAGCAGAGACCACAGACGGAACTGAAACCGTAGATGAAACTGAAACTTCAACTGATGCCGCAGATGAGACAACAGATGCTAACTAATCTGTGATATTTTATATCTGATTTAGTTAATCCTGAATTATTCACGGCAATAGATTAAAATCGCTCCAATGCCGCATGTTTACTGGTACTAAAAAACTTATTCTTCTCACCAAAAAAGTGAAGCAAAACTATATTAATAGAGCTCCTGATTTGCTACAATTTATGTAGGCTGACAACCACACATAAAGCAACAAAGGAGAAGCTCTATGCATAGTTTAAAGGAAATCCAGCTCTTATGCAACAAACAGTTTAAGCTCAGTTTTAGCGGAGGCGAGCTCTCATCCGACGGCGGTCTTTTGATGATCAAGGAATTCATTTCAGCACTTGGAATTGAAAAGATCATAAGGAACACTTTCAAGA
>NZ_FMYB01000080.1 GCF_900104155.1 Butyrivibrio sp. INlla16 | reverse complement strand
GTTAGACTCTACCAGACCATCCGGAGTAATCAGCCCGATATAGGTATCCACAGGCTGGGGGTATTTTTTCCCCGGAACCCTTTTCGATGTACGCTTGTACAGGTAATATGAATCACCTTTTTTCTTGATGGTAGTCCCCTTAACGCGTTGTGCCTGAACCCATTCTGGATATACTTTTTCAGTCTTCATACCTTCCTCCTTTCGTATAGGTGGCGTATACCTATACTTTAGGTATATTATACCTCTACAGAGCAGAAAAAGGAAGAGGGAAAAGCACTTTTGTATAATGCTTTTCCCTCTAAGTTTCATCGCTAAAAGACCCTATATTTATTTTGCTTCATGAAACAACCCTACCGCTCGACATAGACCTATCAGTAGCAGATGACGATCCGGTACGCCTGGTAAGCGCATTCGTGGAGGAGATGGACCTTTCTGATCTTTATGCAACATATGAAAGAATCAGAAAAGGCCAGGCAACGCCCCGTCATATGATGAAGATAGCAGTCTATGCAGCAATGAACAGAATCTTCTCATCTCGAGACATAGAAACCTCATGCAAGCGTGATATCAATTTCATGTACCTTCTTGAAGGCTTGCCCGCACCGGACCATTCAACCATTGCAAGGTTTATTTCCCTGCATCTGTCACAGTGTTCAAAACAGATGATGGCTCAGGTTGGAACAATCCTTCTTGATCTTGGTGAAATCTCTGGGGAGAACATCTTCATCGATGGCACAAAGATTGAATCCGTGGCGAATAAATATACTTTTGTCTGGAAAAAAACAGTTTCAAAAAACATGGCAAAACTGGCTGAGAAGATATGCCTCTTCTGCGCAGAGTGCGAGGAACTTTATGGCCTGAAGATTGTCTATGATGACCAGATATCACTTCATACATTAAAAAGACTCAAAAAGAAACTTTACAAGATTAAGAATGATGAAGGAATAGAGTTTGTCTATGGCTCCGGAAAGAGAAAAACTGTTCTTCAAAGGTCTGTCGAAACACTTGAAGGATATATAAAGAAACTCAAGGATTACACATATAAGCTGTACAAGTGTGGAAATCGTAACAGTTATTCAAAAACAGATCCGGATGCAACCTTTATGCGCATGAAAGAAGATGCCATGCTGAACGGACAGCTTAAACCTGCTTATAATCTCCAGCATGGTGTCGATGCCGAGTATGTTACCTGGCTTGATATATATCCAAATCCCACAGATACTCTGACACTCATTCCGTTTCTCAATGACATGGAAAAACATCTGCCGTTTAAGTACAAGAACATCGTGGCTGATGCCGGTTACGAAAGTGAAGAGAATTATGTTTTTGTCGAGAAAAATGACCAGACAGCATACATAAAACCTCAGAATTATGAACTTTCAAAAACAAGGAAATTTAAAAATGACATCAGCAGACGTGAAAACATGGATTATGACAGTGAGGATGATGCTTATGTTTGCAGGAATGGCAAAGAATTAAAGGCAATCTTTACCCGCAACGAAAAAACAGCAAGTGGCTATTCAAGAAGTGTCACTACGTATGAATGTGATAGCTGCAAGGAATGCCCGTACAAGAAAGATTGCATTAAAGGAAACAACTGCAAGACACCATTTGAAGACAGGAACAAAAGGCTTTATGTTTCGAGAAAGCTTGAAGAAAAGCGCAGTGAATGCCTTAAGCGGATAACCAGCGAATTCGGCACGCAGCTCAGAATGAACCGAAGCATTCAGGCGGAGGGTTCATTTGCAAATGTAAAAGAAGACATGAACTTCAGAAGATATTTGTATAAGGGGACGAAGAATGTTCTTGCACAAAGCGTGTTACTTGCAATCGGATTCGATATCAATAAACTGCATCACAAGATCATGGCCGGCCGAACAGGAACTCATCTTTTTGAGCTAAAGAAAACGGCATAATTTTTGATCCTTAAAAATCAAATTCCTGTATCTGATCCGAAGATATCTTCGGACTATTAAGTTACTCTAAAAATATGAGATATGAGCAGAAAGCAGATATAAGTACCGATTTTTAGGCCTGAAAAAGGGCCATCGCCCAGATGATTTAATCATCTAATGCGACAGCCCCTTTTTTATGGTATCATTCAAGAACCAGTTCTTCGCCCGGCTTGAGTATTATCCTCCCCGGTACGTCGAAACTTTCAGCCACCGCCTGATCAAAGCAGTTCGTTTTATCCGCAGGAATCATGTGATAGGGTATGTTGTGCTTTGCGCCTACAGTTTTGGCACACTCTATCGCTTCCTGCACATCCATGTTGTAAACTCCGTCGCAGCAGAAAAATGCGTAATCGAGATTTCTCTGTGCAAGTTCCTGCATCTGCGGCGTCGTAGAGGTATCTCCTGAAAGATACAGCGTCACACCATTGGAAAAAGTAAGGATAAATCCCACACATTGCTTTGTATCATGATTCTTGTTGTAGCCTGCCTCCACAGCTTCAACCTTTACATATCCGAGGTCAAAACTCTGATGCTGCCCTCCGCTTAATGCTTCCTCCCACGAGATAGTCTCACAATCAGGATTCTTTGTGGTTATCGTATCCGTTTGCGTGTGATCATAATGTCCATGTGTCATGAGTATCAGATCTGCAGGCACATCATAGCCCTCCCCTGCAAATGGATCCACATAAATCACCTTTCCCTCAGTTGTGGTGATCCTCATGCTCGCATGTCCCTGGTACAAAAGTTTTGCTGCTCCCATTTCCTCTCCTCCGTTTTCTGTTTCGTTATTGTTATTTATTTCAATATCCCCGGTCCAGTCGATGATTCCCCCGAACTCATAAACATTCGAATACCCCATATCCGCAAGCTTCTGCGACGCTTCCTTACTGCGCCTTCCGCTCCTGCAATAGACGAGTATTATCTGATTGGGGTCAGGAAGTTCCTCAGGCGGATCCACATCAATGCTTTCATTCGGAATTAAAATCGCGCCCGGAATATGCCCCTCTGCATACTCATCCTCCCTGCGGACATCGACGATAACATGGCCATCATCTTTTTCCATCATCTCTTTCGCCACGTCCTGCGATATCTGAGTATACTGAAATGTTTGTATCATCCCATCGCCATCCATGACCTGGCTTCTTTCGCTGCAGGCTGTAAACAGCAAAAGGAACATCACACAAAAAGTAACCCACCATTTTTTCATAAGCTTCCCTCATCTTCATAGGCAAGGTACAGAATTCTTTCTGCATTTTTACCGCATATCTCACCTATTTCCTGCTGCCCGACAAGCCTGAATCCTTCATAAGTAAACTTGGGTGCAGTCATGCATGACATGAAGCAGTAACTGTCTTTTTCAAGATTTTCTGCGGCAAAAATGGCCCCCTTCGGTATAACTATCATTGCCCTCTCACCTTTTTCTATATCCTGTCCAAGGTACAATTTCTCGATTTTTCCATCAGTTATAGACGTGATTTTCACTGCACAGCCTTCATGGTGATACCATATCTCCTCACAATCTATCTGATGAAAATGAGATATCTCTTCTCCAACAAGAAGGAAATATATACTGCCGGCCAGAGCTCGGTTTTCTTTTTCTACCGCCGCCGTGTAAACTTCTGAAAACCAGCCTCCCTCAGAATGTGCTTCCAGGGCATAAGTTTCTTTTAGTTTTTCTATCCTCTTTGCATCCATATTATTTTCCAACTTCAACTATATTATCTTTTTATTCATCCATTTTCCGGTCTTGAATCGCCAGATATCAAGAGCTGCCTTAATGCACCAGTCAAGCACCATTGCCAGAGCTATTCCTATTACACCCATGCCCATCCACAGAGCAAGGATAAATGACAGGACTGTCCTGCAGATAACTGTGGCAAATATCGATGCCCACATCGTGAATTTTACATCACCCGCAGCTCGAAGCCCCGATGAAAGTGGGCCTGAAAAAGGCTGAACCAGCGCAGAAAACAGATTGTGTATCGCAACTATTATCAAAATCAGCCGCTTTGTCTCATCCGAAAGATTATACAAAGTAAGCAAAACCGGCGTCAGTGCCATTACCATCACATTCCAAATGATTGCCAACACAAGCGATAATCTCGTAAGCTTTCTTATATTCCACTCAGCCGCCTCATAGTCGCCGGCGCCCACACACTGTCCGACAACTGTGATAAAAACTGTTCCCATTGACATGCCCATGCATGCAGCCAGTGACCAGAATGTCTGTCCTGTGGTATTTGCAGCTATCTGCGATGTCCCAAAAGTTGCGGTAAGCATACCCAGAACAACCTTTGCCGCCTGAAAAAGTGTATTTTCAATGGAATTCGGAATTGCCACACCTAATATGCGCCTTGCCATAGCTGCATTCAGGCGAAGAGAATCCTTTATATTTATACTGATTCTTTTGGCACTGAACGCATTAAGCCTTTTAAGAATATCATCAGATGTCCTTGTCTCAAGGCACAGCACGGTCATAATAACCGCAGCCACATACCATGAGATTGTTGTCGGCCATGCCACTCCGGCAGCGCCTGCCTTCAGTACAAATATTCCTATTGCATTCCCGACCACATTAACCAAGTTTGCAATAAATGAGACCCACATGGTTACTCTGGTCTGCCCCATGGCACGAAAAACAGCTGTCCCCGCATTATAGATAGCATTTGCCGGAAAAGACCAGGCCACTATCCACATGTATGTCTTGCAGGCCGCCATCGTATCCGCCTCTGCCTTGGGATACATAGCCTGCAGAAGTGCTGATCCGAAAACAAGCATCATCACCATGCATACAATCGAAAGCACCCCACCTATAAAAAATATCTGCGAAGCTGAAAGATCAGCATTATCCTTCTCTTTGCTCCCAATGTATTGAGATACAACTACCGATCCTCCTGCGGAAATAGCAGTAAACAAATATATGAATATGGTGTAGACCATAGTATCAAGTCCTACACCTGCAACTACGGCTTCTCCGGCGTAACTAACCATCATTGTATCTGCAAGTCCTACCACCATCTGAAGAAGCTGCTCAATAAGAAGCGGCACAATCATCGCTTTTAATGCAGCATTGCTGAACCGTTTTCGGTCATCCGACAAATATGTACTTGGTTCTATTATTCTCTCCGCAATATTCATACCCATTTTCAGCCAATAATGTATTTATATTTCAAAATCAGATTACTTCTTAGTTCGATTAAATTGTTACCAATATTATAACTTAAAACTCCCCGGAGTACTGACCAAAATCAACACTCCGGGGATTCATTGCATCCATTTCTTTTAAAGATCAAAGTGTGAATGTTGCCCCAAAAGCTACTGCCATCTTCTCTTTGTTATAAAAAGCTGAAAGTTTCTCAAGGCATTCATCATACATTTTGCGAACTGCTTCGTTTCTCTGTACTCTCTTAACTTCTGCTTTGCGTGTATCCTGAACATCATTAAATCTCATAATATTTACCTCTTTCTTTGTTGTGGTATTTGTTAGCCGTTTGGCTGTTTCTTTTCTCTTTCTGAGCTTATAATATTACTTCCCGGGTTATGGGAACACCAAATTTATTTGTTTTCATTTCTATCTGTTGGTTGTTTATTTCTTATCTGTTGGTTGTCCCTCTCTGTAATTATGTTATATATCACCCGGAGGCATCCAAATATCACTTTTGTTGGGTTATTATCAATATTATTATGCCATTTTCACGGCCTTCACGACGTCACGGTGAATAGTAGCCCGAGATTTCCGTCAGCCACTTCACACAATTCTGTGTTTTCAGCATTTTCTTCTATTACACAGACTCTTGCTATTATGTGGATCTGTGCTTTTTATTTTTTCTTCCAAAACACAGACTATATATTGGTTGCCATCTGTGTTTTTAACTTTTTCTTCCATAACACAGACCCCTGGCACTATAGTCTTCTGTGCTTTCGACATTTTTCTCCATAGCACAGACTCCTTCTGCCATGCCCTTCTGTGTTTCCTACATTTTCCTCCAAAACACAGACTCCTTCTGCCATGTCCTTCTGTGTTTCTTTCATTTTCCTCCAAAACACAGATAGTCCTTCATAAATCATCTGTGTTTTTTGTTTTTTGCATAAAACACAGATTCTCCAGTGATAGTCATCTGTGTTTTTGAACCTTTCCCTCAAATCACAGATATCCTCACAAAATGCCTTCATTTGGCCTCCACGTCACACATCTCCTCAATCCACTCCCGCCTCTGGATCACCTCAAGCCAGTCGGAAGGGATAGCGTCATAACCATATCCTTACCGTTAGCATCATTCTTCGTCATGATATTTCCGCTCCTTTCATCTTTTTATTCACTATACCCAATCCACAACCGGAAAAGGTAACCTCACAGGCGACTGCACGATTCACCATAACTATTATTAAAAATTCAATATATTTACTTTTTTGTTATAATATTGTTAGCAATTTGTTTGTAAAAAGGAGGTTTTCTATGGCGAAGGTATTGTTACTGAATGGTAGTCCAAGGGCAAATGGCTGCACAGCGACAGCTCTTGATGAGATGGTAAAAGTTTTCCGGGAAGAAGGAATTGATACAGAAATAATTCATGTTGGAAATAAGGATATTCGTGGCTGCGTTGCCTGCGGATATTGCGCTCAAAACGGGAAATGTGTTGTGAATGACCTTGTAAATGAGGTTGCTCCAAAACTTGAAGAGGCAGATGGCCTCGTGGTTGGAAGTCCTGTTTACTATGCGTCTCCGAATGGAACAATACTCTCGTTCATGGACAGATTGTTCTATAGCACGTCTTTTTCAAAGCATCTTAAAGTTGGCGCAGCGGTCGTCAGCGCCAGAAGAGGCGGCAATACTGCGACTTTTGATGTACTAAATAAGTACTTCACAATAAGCGGAATGCCTGTGGCTTCAAGCACTTATTGGAATCAGGTTCATGGCTTTACAGCAGAGGATGTAAAGAAGGATCTTGAGGGCCTTCAGACTATGCGAAACCTCGCAAGAAATATGGCGTTCATGATCAAAGCGTTCGCCGACGCAAAGGAAAAATATGGCGCTCCAGAGATGGAAAGGGAATCCTTTACAAGTTTTCCTGATGGAAAATAGGGAATCATATACAAGCTTTCCCGATAGAAAAAAAAAAGAGAAATACCCGGATACAAACCAAATGTATCCGGGCATTTTAAATTCAGTCCTTTACTTACTTATAGCCTTCATGTAATTATCTGCTGGCACCGCCACCGTCGGAACTTCCTCCACCAAAGGAGCTTCCTGAGTCTCCGCCTCCGAAAGAGGAACCGGAATCAAAGAAGTTGGTGAATGAATCACTGGAAGTTCTATGGTATAACCTCTCCCTTGCCTCCCAGATATGCATGTCTCCGTCATGATCTTTCGCCCATTTCTTTTTTTCGAAATGCTCTATTATAGATGGTAATACGAATAATACAAAAAACCCAACTATGACAATCAGAATAATACCACCTATTTTATTTGATTCAGTCGTTTCCTCTACTTCATATACATTATCGTCTTCGGCAAATTCCTCATCACTTATATTCCCATAGATCAGAGGTTCATATTCTCCGGTCAGTTCGCTTTCCACTTCATAATACGAATACATATTGGCTGCTACTGCCTTTGCAGTCTCCAGCGCCGCCTCGGATGTGCTTTCATCCCTGTATGGCACATAATAGTTATCGAGTATATCTCCTGCGACATCATCAGTGAAAACATCATCAATTCCACTTCCGATTTCAAGCCTCACGTGATTTCCCTCTTTTTGCATCAAAAGAAGAATACCGTTATTCTCTTCCGCTTTTCCTATGCCCAGCATATTGAAAAGCTTGTTCGCATATTCCTCCAGGGTAAGGTCTGAATCGTCGTAAGATATTACTGCAACTTCCGCAGACGTCTTCTCTTCCAGCTCATCCAGGATACGGTTGATCTCGTCTTCATCATCTGCGCTTATCATATCGACCGCATCATAGACATAGATATCTTTCTTTACAGTCGGAACAAACACACCGTCTTCAGCAGATACTTTTATGGGGGCTACACTCATTCCGATTATTGTTAGTAAAAACAGAATCCACCCAAGATATCTTTTTTTCATTCCCAAACAACCTCCATTTTCATAAAATCTCTCTCCCTACCGGTTCGCCCCAATCAAAACCTTGTTCCGCATTTAGGGCAGAACTCGAAATCCTCTGCCGTTTCGTAGCCGCACTGTCTGCACTTTTTATAGCCACTCACATATCCGTTTCCATTCATCACACGTGTCAGATGGCACTGCTGGATCTCGACATTTTCGCCTCTTGCAATTGCTTTTCCAATCTCAGGATCAAGCTCATAAACTGTGCCGCAGCAGCTTGTCTGTACATAGTAGCGTTTGCTCCACTTTATTGTAGGAATAAAGAAAAGAGACAAAACCATATACGTCATGAACACGTTGAAGCGTCCATACTTCCCACAGATAGTGCAGGTCACAAGCTGGTTAAAATCAAAATCCTTCCTGCCCTGTGTTATCCCCATTATGAAAAACATCTTTCCTTACTCCTCACACTTTTATACATCAAGAGCTTCACATTACTTTCTAATAAAGCCCTCGTCTCCTTCATAGTCGTCACTGACAAATCTCTCCACTGTCATATGAAGATCATATTTCTCGCGAAGCTTTGCGAGCTGCTCCATCATCGGCGACGCATGGTGAGCATCAATCGCAGCCTGATCCGTCCATGAATCAATTAGCAGCACCGTCTCGGAATCCCCTATCGGCTGGAAGTACTGATAACGAAGATTCCCTTCCTCTTTTCTAATCGCATCAACTATCCCTGATGACTCCATTTCATCAGCAAAAGCTCTGGCATTTCCATTTGTTCCCTTATAATAAAGATTAACCGTTATCATATCCCGAGTATCTCCTTCCCGCCCATATCGGCAATTTTTCTGCCGGTATGGGCATTGCCTTAACTCACCGCCATAATTCCCGCAAGAATTATTATCACAACAGAAAACAACAATTCAGATCCAAATCTCTGATAGATATGATGTGTATCAAACATATGCACCTCCCTGATAAACTCGTAAACTTCTTACAATTTCATCCGGGTCTATTCTACCAATTTTGCTGTCCGTTTTATGACACACCATATCATAGATCATTTAACACCATCTATGCACCTTTATAACATTTCTTCCAAAAACAATACTTCCGAGCTGAGCAGTTCTCTGTCATTGCATATACATGAAACAATGAAAGGCACATATCCCTTTGCACCAAGTCTTTTCTGCCCCTTTAAGATCAGATGCATTTTCTTGTCTTCAGTCATGTACTCCTCGGAAACAACTTCCCCCGCAGTGCTATTCTCAAGTACTTTTCTGAAGTCACCTAAAAAAGCAGGAACAAGCACCTTGCCGGTCTTTTTCCCGTATTCAATTCCATATATCCTATCGATCTCGTTTTGAATACACTGTCCAATACTATTATCGCTCATAACCACTTTCATCACACCTCAAAATCCAGACAACTTCTGATCTTTGTATATGGTCTTACCTTTGTATCCGCAACAGCTACGTGCTCAGAATGAACCGCGTATCCCTTAAGAGCCGCCTCATCTTCAAATGTAGAATCAAGCATCAGATCCGCATTTGAAGATTCCAGGCCATTGATATTAACCTTGATTTCAACAATCCCCGGAACCTTTCCCTTCAGACCCTCGAGTCCTTCCTTAATCCCCTTTTTAATCTCAGCCTTTTCCTCAGCTGACAGTTCATCTTTTAATGTCCATAAAATCACATGCTTTACCATTATTACCTCCTAGTATAGTAATGATGTAGTCATTAAGGACTACAGTTAATAGTTTCTATTTCCAAATCTAAGTAATGATTGAAGGGAGGATTCCCCTCTCATCAGATATCATCAAGGAGCTTAACTAACAGTTATACATGTCTGTAGCTCCCGTATACTCCAGACAGATCATAAGGTATATAATCATCGAGGCAGGATCATTGACGGTTCCTCCTTGGGAGCCAGCTTCGGTTGGTGATACCTCGAAAAAAGTCTGTCAGTCCATTCGGTGGTGATTTATGTTTTGGCTGG
>NZ_FMYB01000009.1 GCF_900104155.1 Butyrivibrio sp. INlla16 | reverse complement strand
CCAGTCATTCATGAGTTCTACACCTTGAAATGTAAAACCAAAAAGAAGAACGTTGCTATAGGTGCTGTAATGCACAAAGTGTGTAATATCATCTTTGCTATGCTTCGGGATAACAAACCCTATGAGATGATTACTCCTGAAGAACACAGAAAGCAGTTTGATCTACTCAACCGCACTACAAAAGCTGCCTAATATCTAATTTGTCATTTTCAATGTGCTATAAATGAATTAGCTTTATTAAGGTTACCCAAAATGCAGGTAATGACTAATTTCTAACATTTTCAATTTACTCCTTGACATTTCTTAGCTGGACTTTTTGGTATTGTCTATATGTTTGCAATTTTTTGCAACATAGGTACAATTCTAACATTTGCCAAAAAAATGTCAAGGATTTTTTAAGTGTTTTTTCGATAAATTGAAATATGTGTAACACTTTGGTAACATATTGGTCATCTAACACGCTGAATATAAACAAAGCCTTCCGCAGAATTTGCGGAAGGCCTCCAGTTATTAATTCAGTTTTATATCACAGTTGTTATTTATTCTTCATAGGTAAGAAGTGCTTCGCAGCACCCTTCTATCTCATAATTTCCACTTCCTGCGGGAAGGAAAAAGCTGTCACCCTTTTTGTAAACCATTTCTTCGTTTTCACAGCGTATTACTCCGCTGCCATCCACAATAAGCACATGAAGGAACGAATCCTTTCCGACATTTCCGCAGAATTTAGTGTCGTCTTTTTGTGATATAACCACTTTGTCCACAGTGAAATACTTACATGAGGCTATGTGACCATTATTAGGCTTAACCTCAGCAACCGGTGCAAGTGTTGTAACGTCCATGGCTTTTTCTACATGTAACTCCCTCAGATTGCCATTTTTATCACGTCTGCCATAATCATATACGCGGTATGTTACATTCGAATTTTGCTGAATTTCAGCAAGAAGTATGCCCGCACCTATAGCATGCAGGGTTCCCGACTCTATAAAAATAACGTCTCCTTTTTTTACGGGATACGCATTCAGAACCTCTGTGAGAGTTTGGTTTTCAATCCTTGCGGCAAATTCTTCCTTTTTAATCTCACGATTGAAGCCATAGTATAAAAAGGCATCCTTTTCAGCATCGATAATGTACCACATTTCGGTTTTACCATACTGATTTTCATGCTCCTTCGCATATTCATCGGACGGATGAACCTGTAATGAAAGATCCTTTTTTGCATCAATGAACTTGATAAGGACAGGAAAATCTTTGAACTGTTCACATTTTGATCCCAGAACTCCCCTGCCGTTTTTTTCTATATATTCGATTATGGTCTTGTTAGCAAATTCGCCATTTTCAATTACGGATTCACTTCCGGGATAGCACGACAGCTCCCAACTCTCAGCAGTAACCTCACCGGCAGGAGTTTTTCCGAAATCCTGCACAAGCTTGTTTCCGCCCCATAAATAATCCTTTGTAGTCGCTTTAAGCTTTAATAATGACATTTTTTTATCCTCGCTTATCGTATATAAAACTCGTTTGGAATTATAATTATAGACTTTAAAATCATATACATGCAACTATTACAATTTTGACTCTCATATTGTGATATACTGAATTAGAAATAATCAAACAAAGAAGGCGTGATGCTTTGAAAAAAATAAAAAAATTTCTTAAATGGATAATAATAGCGCTCATTTTTTTTGCTGCTGTTCTCATAATTGCTTTCAAGCTGTACACAAGCAGCTACTACCGCGCAGATCTGAGCATTACCGAGAACATTCAGGAATTGCTTCGAAATGACGTGCACTCATATTCAACCAAAGACGGAGCGGTCTTTATCCCTCAAAAGCAGGAAGTTAAGGCTGTTATTGTATTTTATCCGGGCGGAAAAGTGGAATATACCTCATACAACGGACTTATGTATGAGCTTGCTGCAAGAGGATATATATGCCTTTTACCAAGAATGCCCGAAAATCTGGCTCTGCTTAGCACAAATGCAGTAGACCGAATCACTTCCGGGTATGAGGAATTCAACAAGGAAGCTGAGGAACTCGACTGGTACCTGGCAGGGCATTCTCTCGGAGGCGTTGCCGCATGTGTTCATCTTGGAAAAAATCTCATCCCTGACGAAGATGGCAGTTCCGAAGATATAACCATGTCTTCAGAGTATAGTGGAATTATTCTTTGCGCCTCATATCCGACGGAAGATCTATCGAACAGCAATCTCCGTCTCCTTTCAATTTACGGCTCAAATGACCAAGTACTCGATCGTGAAAATTATGAAAAGAGCAAGAAATACTGGCCTAAGGATTCCGAGGAACATATTATTCCCGGCGGTATCCATTCCTATTTTGGAAGCTACGGTATCCAGAGCGGTGATGGAGCGCCGGAAATCACCAATTATAATCAAATAACCCAGACAGCGGACATTATCGCTGACTGGGCCAGTCACTAACGCATAAATATTTAATATCTCTTGCTATTATTATCTGATATCTTTATCTGCAATGCCTTTGAAAAGGGAAAGGAGTGCCACACTTATAAGAATTCCTCCAAGAATATCTGTAAGCCAGTGTACTCCGCAGATAAGTCTGCCCACTACGGTAACAACCATAATTACTGCGCAGCAAATCTTCAGAAGCCTTAATAGCTTTTCATCCTTAATATAATTCCCAATTACCATTATTGTGCTGGCCATGACCACGCAGATGAGCATTGTGTGTGAAGACGGGAATGAAGCTTCCGCCTCGGTAGCATCCGGCATGATAATCGGTCTGTAATTGATTATTACCTTTTCAAACAAAGCATAAAGAGCGATAACCACCGCATAAAGGCATCCAAGCTTTATAATGACAGGATCCACCGCGGTTATGCTTTTTCTTTTTATAAGCTGCACAAGTCCGGTTAAAGCAAAAATGGCACACACCAGAAGTGCAAGAATTCCGAAAATCTCCGTTATTTTATACCATATGATATTTATTCCGAAAATGTTATGAAATGCAGTATTTATGCTATAAAATCCCATCGGCTTACCCGTCTCCGGAACTACGGCAACATCCACATTCTTAACAAGAATAATCAGAATCAGCGCAAGAAGAGCAAAAATCCCCGAAACAACAAAACTTTTTCTACTTTTCATAATTTATTATATCTCCTATTAATTTTTAGTTCTATCCTGCAATTTTTCCTGCAGATTCTCATTTGCTTCCCGAAGCTCAGCTGCTGTCACATTTATGAAATTAGCCAATCTTCTAACCATTGACAGCTGATCATGCATCTTGTGCTCCTCAGGAACCTCTATCTCCTTATCTCCTATACCGGTAGGCTGCGACATAGCCTGTCCGCCCTCTCGCATTCCGATAGCAATAAGCGTAACATGATGTTCGATTATGTATTCACCCATACGTATGATCTCGCCGCTTGAATAAAAGCCGCTTACAGGCGCAATCAGGCTGAATGGACCGGTCTCCTTATTAATCAGATATTTCCAATAGAGGCGTCTGACGCCGCAGGAATACAGAAATACCGCCTGTGGAGCAAAGCTTCTTACATTCCACACAAGGTCCTCAACATCGGATTTAATAACGTCAGGATCTCCGTAGGACAGGTTAACCTTAGAACCCTGCTTAATATCAGCCGCAAGCATTATTGATCTATCCTCGGTATTGCAGGAAAAAGGCATACGCAGTACTTCATGTCCATGCTGGTTGGACATGATCGGGAATTCCAAAATATTGGCAAAGAAATTCTCATCTGCCTGTATGTCCAGATATTTACTGTAGATATCACCTGCCGGCACCCCGTCAAGCTCGTACAGCCTCTTATCCTCTATCCTGGTTACGGTCAGATCTCTTCCGAGCGGCTTCCATCCGATAGCATGATGAATATCTATATGAAAGTCATCACCCGAGTAAGTCACCAGAACCACGCCATGCTCCGACGTTTCAGTATCCCCGATAACCATTGTTACGTTTTCTTCAATCTTTTTCCCTGCACTGCCGGCCCCAAAGATTTTTACACTTTTCTCGCACTTTTCAGCTTCCCTGAGAATCTTGGTACTGTTTATAGATTTCAAGGTCATAAGTATTTCTGCGGCTTTTATATTATCCGTTACATCTATGCTGCGACAAATATCTCTTCCGGTATCCCCTTCACGGCCTTCTTCTGTTTCAAAAAGATGAACACCAATCTCTGTACTCTCAAATATAGAAACAGCCATAACAAGTCCGTATTCAGCCAAATGGCCATCACAGATGTCCCCATTTGAACTGGTACCTGCTATATGTGCATCGGGATACATCTCTTTTATTTCCTGCTGGATTTCATGTATCTCTTCCCTGCCAAATGCTATGGTGTACAAGTGGAAAAGTATAGACTTGAACGACGTTCTCTGAGTATATGCATAGACCTCTGATAAAGCCTTGGTTACCTCTGATGCTGCAGTAAATTCATAATTAAATTGTTTCAATTGCATTAACCTCTGTCATAAGAAAATAATTTATCACGTCTAATATTATAAGGCAAACAAATCATATTCGAAATAGCTCTTTTCAGAAACACTTGTAATTATGCCATTTCCGCGCAAAGAAACGGATAACACAATATATAGTGTTTATAACTAATAAATGGCCTATATATTGACCGCCCACTTTTTATGTGATACCTTATATGTAGTGGGTATTTAAGTTTTTTTGGGGGTGTTCTTATGTATGATGTAGTAAAACGAGACGGTAGTATTGCGAGTTTTGATATTTCAAAAATATCATCTGCTATAATCAAAGCTTTTGTAGCTCTTGATAAGCCCTATCACACAAGTGTGATAGATCTTGTGGCTCTTCGGGTAGCTTCAGATTTCGAAAGCAAAATCTCAAATAATAAGATAACAGTAGAACAGATTCAGGACAGTGTTGAGAAAGTGCTCTCAGAATCAGGTTATTCCGACGTTGCCAAGACTTACATTCTCTACAGAAAACAGCGTGAGAAGGTCCGCAATATCAACTCTGCACTTTTAAACTACAAGGATCTTGTAAATGACTACCTCAAAATCAATGACTGGCGTGTTAAGGAAAATTCAACGGTTACCTACTCTATCGGTGGTCTTATTCTCTCAAATTCAGGTGCTATTACAGCAAATTACTGGCTATCAGAGGTCTATGACGAAGAGATTGCAAAGGCTCACAGAAGCGCTGCAATTCACATCCATGACCTTGCCATGCTATCAGGATATTGCGCAGGATGGAGTCTTAAACAGCTGATTCAGGAAGGACTTGGCGGCATTCCCGGCAAGATTACATCCGCTCCTGCCAACCATCTCTCCACTCTTTGCAACCAGATGGTCAATTTCCTTGGTATCATGCAGAATGAATGGGCAGGCGCGCAGGCTTTCTCGTCATTTGATACATATCTGGCTCCTTTTGTGAAAATCGATAATCTTTCCTATGAAGATGTCAAGCAGTGTATCCAGTCCTTTGTCTACGGAGTCAATACACCGAGCAGATGGGGCACACAGGCACCGTTTTCCAACATTACTCTGGATTGGACCGTTCCTGCCGATCTTCGGAACCTTAACGCTATTGTCGGCGGAAAAGAAGTTGATTTCACCTATGGCGACTGCCAGCGTGAGATGGATATGGTCAACAAGGCATTTATCGAGATAATGATTGAAGGAGATGCCAACGGACGTGGATTCCAGTATCCCATCCCCACCTATTCAATAACAAGTGATTTTGATTGGAGCGAGACCGAAAATAACAAACTTCTCTTTGAAATGACTGCAAAATACGGCACACCGTATTTCTCAAATTATATAAATTCAGACATGGAGCCCAGCGATGTCCGTTCCATGTGCTGCAGACTGCGCCTAGATCTTCGCGAACTGAGGAAAAAATCAGGCGGCTTCTTCGGCTCTGGCGAATCAACCGGTTCTATCGGCGTAGTAACTATCAATATGCCCAGAATTGCATACCTTGCGAAAGATGAAAATGACTTCTACAGTCAATTGGATCACCTTATGGATGTTGCTGCAAGAAGCCTTAATACTAAACGTCAGGTTATTAGCAAGCTTCTTGAACAGGGCTTATATCCTTACACCAAGAGATATCTCGGATCTTTCAGCAACCACTTCTCTACCATCGGACTTATCGGTATGAACGAAGTGGGCCTGAATGCAAAGTGGCTTAGAGCCGACATGACAAGCGAGAAAGTTCAGCAGTTTACCAAGGAGGTTCTCACACATATGAGAGACCGCCTATCCGATTACCAGGAGCAGTATGGAGATCTCTACAACCTCGAGGCCACACCTGCTGAATCTACCACATATCGCTTTGCTAAGCACGATAAGGAACTCTATCCCGATATCATAACCGCGAACATGGCTGAAACACCTTATTACACCAATTCTTCGCATCTACCCGTTGGCTACACGGAGGATATTTTCTCGGCTCTTGATATTCAGGATGAATTACAGACATTGTATACCTCAGGAACTGTATTCCATGCATTTTTAGGCGAAAAACTTCCTGACTGGAAGGCAGCTGCCAATCTTGTGCGCAAAATTGCTGAGAATTACAAGCTTCCTTACTACACAATGTCACCGACCTATTCTATTTGTAAAGAACACGGATATCTTTCCGGAGAGCAGGCTGTTTGTCCTATATGTGGTGCAAAAACCGAGGTTTACAGCCGTATTACAGGTTATTATCGTCCTGTTGCAAACTGGAACGATGGTAAGGCTCAGGAATATAAAGATCGAAAAGTATATGATGTAGCACATTCAACTTTGAAACGCGAGAATGTATCAGTTTCAGTAAAAACTGCCGCAGAGCTTGAAAACAACCTGATAAATATAAAAACACCCGATATGAATTCGGTGCTTTTATTTAAGACAAAAACATGTCCTAATTGCAGAATAGCCACTACTCTTCTGGATACAGCCGGTGTCAAATACGAGCTTTTGGATGCAAATGATAACTCAGACCTTGCTCAGGAATTAGGGATAATGCAGGCTCCCACACTTGCCATCCCCGAAGAGGGAGGATATAAGTTATATCCCGGGGTATCAGATATAAAGGGATGGATAAGTCTTAATAAACAAAACGCAGCAGTATAATCCTTATTCTATAAACCTTCTTCTACGATAAAAACTCCGGCTTTCCGGGGTTTTTATTGTGTAATTATTCAAATTACCGCATATATCATTAGACAAGCGCCGTATTCTCGTATATTATTGAATGAAAGAGTTTTATGGAGGAGCAAAAATGGGGAAAAAATCCATCAAGGAAAACAAGAATATTTACTTTGAAAGCCGCGAGGAAGCAGGACTCACAAGAGCACAAGCCAGTGAGCGTATCGGTTTTATTAGCGAAAGCCGCCTTGAAAAAATAGAAACCGAAAAGACTGCGATTCAGCCGGAAGATGTTGTTGCTATGGCAGAGGCTTATAAAAAGCCGGAATTATGCAATTTTTACTGTACACACGAGTGCAGAATCGGTCAGGATTCCGTTCCTGTTGCCAAAGAGTCAACTCTCTCCGAGATTGTACTTGCCATGCTTTCTTCTCTCAATTCGCTTGACGAACAGAGAAACAGGCTTATAGACATCACTGCAGATGGCATTATCTCTGATGACGAACTTCCTGATTTCGTTAATATCCAGAAGCAGCTCGCTCAGATTGACCAGACAGTAGAGTCTCTTAAGATCTGGATGGCTAATACCGTAGCAAATGGTCAGATTAACAAAGAGAAGCTGGATGCGCTTTTAGCAAAGAAATAACGCATAATTCTACAATTAGAGCATTAAAAATGGCATGTGAAGAATAACACATGCCATTTTATTTTACGTTTTTTATTCCAAATTGGCCTTATCCTGCATGTTTACTGCAAGTTCAGCGATTGTGCCATCCCTGAAGGGGCTCTTTAATCCAACCTCATCCAGCATATCTTCATAGAACTTACTTGCTGATATCTTACAAAGATCAAGATAATGTTTCCAAGCATCCTTGTAATCCTTGTCCATCCATACCTTAAACTGCATAGCAATTACACTTGCAAGCACATAATCGATGTAATAGAAAGGTGACCAGAAAATGTGTCCCTGCTTCTGCCAGAATCCACCCTCTGCAAAGAAGGGATCACCATCAAAATCAAGCCATGGTCTGTAGGTCTTTTCCAGATCCTTCCATACCTGTTTTCTTTCAGCTGGTGTCATCTCAGGCTTCTCATATACTATATGCTGGAATTCATCAACCATACATCCGTAAGGAATGAAGGTGATTGAATCTCTTATGTGCATCTTGAAGTAATCATCTTTTCTGTCACCAAAGAACTTATCCATCCAGTTGTAGGTGAAATACTCCATTGACATTGAATGAATCTCTGCCGTTTCCATCGTTATATCGTTGTGCTCGGTAATCTCTTCATCTTTTGTCACATAACCCTGGAATGCATGTCCGCACTCATGTGTGACAACGTCTACGTCACCGGCTGTACCATTGAAGTTGGCAAAAATAAACGGAACCTTGTACTTAGGCAGGAAATCCATATAACCGCCCTGCTTCTTATTCTTTCTTCCAAGTACATCAAAGAGCTCGTTCTCTATCATAACATCGATAAACTCTGCTGTTTCAGATGAAAGCTCTCTGTACATGTCCTGTCCGGCTTTCATGATCTCCTCTGGCGTACCTATAGGGGCCGGATTGCCGTTCTTGAAGTATACCTCATTATCATAGTACTTAAGCTCATCAACGCCGATTTCTTCTTTGCGTTTCTCCTGAATCTTGCAAACAAGCGGAACAAATGAGTCCTTAACCTGCTTTCTGAAATTCTCAACCTGAGGTCTTCTGTAAGAATTTCTCATCATACGGTTGTATCCAAGCTCGATGTAGTTCTCATATCCCAGTTCTTTTGCCTGTTTTGTCCTGTTTTTAACGAGTTTATCATAAATATCGTCAATTTCATCGGTCACAGACATAAAGTAGTCTGAAAGAGCCTTCCAGGCCGCCTTACGATCATCTCTATCGTTACCTGTAAGGAATTTTCTCAGCAATGAAATATTGTACTCTTCTCCCTTAAAAGGAATCCTTGCAGACGCGATAATATTGTCATACTTATTGATGAGGGCGTTCTCTTCCTGCATAAGCGGAAGGATTTTCTCGTCAATTGACGCAAAATCAAGCTCCATATTCTTGAAAGCTACCTTGCCAATCTTTTCCTCCAGATATTCTCTGTAAGGTGAGTTATAAATGAGCTTCTTGTAGTCGTTATCATACTGTGCAATAACAGGTCTGATTTCGTCAATATATTCCTGCTCCTTGGCATAAAACTCCTCTTTGGTATCCACATCATGTCTAAAGCATCCTATGGTCATATTGGTTCTGATATCGTTCATAAAATCATAGTAGCTCTTGTGGAGTGCAAATTGCTCCTCTCCACTCTTAGCGTCCTTACTGTCCGCCATCAGCTTTTCAAAAAAAGCCTTCACTTTATCCATATCTATGTGTTCATATGGCATCTCTGAAAATTTCATGCGTTTTTCCTCGTCTTTCTAAAAGATACTGCCCTTCGATTATAGTATTTTAGCCGCTATTTTACAAGAAATATTTAATTGTGCGCTATTTGTTGCGGCGCATGTTGATATATTGATGTTCTGATGTATTGATGTTCTGATACCGTATCTGTTAATATAATTTAGTTAATCTATATAATGATATTTAATAAACTTTTTATTATTCAGCCGACTATTAGCCTATATAATTAAAATAGTACTGTATTATCTCTCTTGTTTTTGCACAGAAAGGATGGGTAAAAATGGTATACAGAAAGATTATTTCCGTAATTACTGCCTTTTCGCTAATTCTTATGTCCGCAGGATGCTCAAAAACTGTCCAGGAAGCAGAACAACCTGCAGAACCCGGCACTATTACACTACTTAACATAAAAAGCGAAGTAGGTTCTCAAATCGGGGATCTTGCAAAAGAATACTCCAAAGAGTCAGGCGTCTCTGTAAATGTCATAAATGTTCCCGCCGGCGTAGATGCACAGGCTACGCTTAAGGGATATTATCTTTCCGATCAGATGCCTGATATAATCGCTTGCGAAGCTGCCGGTTTCAGTAACTGGGATGGTCTTCTTGAAGATTTAAGCGACCAGGACTGGGTACAACGCACTGATGCTTCCTATTCCGATAGCACTTATGGCGTTCTGGGATTCCCCTATACTACAGAGGCTATAGGCCTTGCCTATAATGCAAACATCCTGTCCTCATGCGGAATTGATCCTGCTTCAATCACAGGTCCGGAATCCCTGCAATCAGCATTTGAGACCATTGATTCTAAAAAGAACGAGCTTGGTCTTACCGCTGTAATCGGCTTTTGTGCAGAGCCAAATGATGTAGGATGGTCAGCAGGCAACCATATCTTTGGCACCTACCTTGACTCAGGACTTGGCAGGACTGATACCACTTATATTGATATGCTTAATGACGGTGGAAAAATTGATGATGAGCGTTTTTCAGCCTTTGCAAATATGATCAGCCTTTTTATAAAGTATTCTGATCCTGCGGTTCTTACGGAAAGCGCATACAACGAACAGGTTGCCAATTTTGCAGCCGGAAAATATGCTTTCGTAACACAGGGATCCTGGATAGGCGCTACAATGACAGGCGATTCTTCCGCAGATTATGCAGCTGCAGGAAACTTTGAGGTAGGAATGCTTCCATATTGTTTCTTGGACGGACAGGACACAATCCTTACCAGTGCTCCATCCTGGTGGGCCATTCCCAAGGAAGGAAATGTAGAAGAAGCAAAGGCATTCCTCCAATGGTGCTCCGAGGACTCCGGCCAGAAAATTCTTGTTGAAAGCGCAGGATTTATCAGTCCCTTTACGGACTGTAAATATGTAGCTTCTGACCCGTTCGCCAAGGTCATATCAAGTTATATTTCTGCTGGAAAGACATCAAACTGGCACTGGCAGAATATGCCATCCGGACTGGGACAGAACGGTCTCTCATTTGCTTTCTATAAATTCGCCACCGGAGAGCTGGATCCAGAAAGCTTTATAAATGAAGTCAAATCCATCACTTCCGAATGGTATTCAAAGCTTTAAGGAGGGTGGCAGAATGAATAATAACGCTAGTAATGAATTAAAAAATCCTGCTAATGTAGCGGTTAAAAAGAAAGATTCAATCTTGTTTCAACTTATGGCACTGAATCTTTTAATGCTGATAGCTTTCATAGTTGTAATGAATCTTGTTATGTCATCCATGCAAAGATCCACAAACAGCAGTATTCAGATGTTTGGCTCAATGATGACCCTGACTCAGCATGAAGCGGCATTAAAATCCGATGTAATGTCCTTATACGATCAGACTACCGGATATATCGCTGCTGATGCCGTTGAAACAAAGGAAGCCCTACTTCCGCAGATAAATGCCGTACGTTCAACCATTGAAAGCGATATAAAGGCCCTTAATGAAGATTTTGCTTCAGCCAATGATGAAGAAGCTACAACACAGCTTGGAGAAATATCAAATCAGTATCAAAGATTATCGAATCTTATCGATTCCGCCATCGCAAAATGTGACGCCGGAGACCGGGAATCCGCTTATAAAATACTCTTTGATAAAGCCGAGATTCAGAAAATTGCGATTTTCCACTCCGCTAAAGCTCTTGATAACGCTATTTCATCTCAGTCGGACGCGACAATAACTTCAATGAATGCCCTCCTCGCATCCGGCAAAATTGTTGCAATGGTCGGTATGGCTGTAATTCTAATACTGATTATTATCAATTTCTTTATAAGTTATAAAAATATCGTGAGAAAGATCCGCTCTATAAGTGATGAAGTAAACAAAATCATTTCGGATATTGAGCAGGGAAATGGTGATTTGACCGCCAGAATTAAAACAAAAACTAAATCAGAGCTGTTATTTATAACGGGTGGTATCAATCATTTTATCGAGACTTTGCAAGGAATCATGCGTGATGTCAAGAATGGTTCACAGATACTTACTTCTTCTTCAGAAGAGGTTGCTTCTCAACTGAGGATGGCTGACGACAATGTTACAAATTCCTCAGCTGCCCTTGAAGAATTGTCTGCAAACATGGAGACACTTGCAGAAACAGTGTCATCTATTAATTCTAAAGTTAATAATGTCACAGGTGCTACAAAGGCCATTACAGATGAAGCTGAGAAAGGTACAGCAACGGCAATCGCTATTAAAGAAGAGGCTAATACGCTAAAGTCTCGCGTAACCACTAAAAAAGCCGATGCCGGCAATCAAATGTCCGCTCTTTCCGAAACACTTTCTCAATCAGTTAAGGATTCAGAGAAAGTCGAACAGATCAGCGAACTTACCAATACCATACTTGATATAGCTTCACAAACCAATCTGCTCGCGCTAAATGCTTCCATTGAGGCTGCAAGAGCCGGAGAAGCCGGAAAGGGTTTTTCTGTCGTAGCAACAGAAATTAGCGCCCTTGCCGACAACAGCAGACAAACCGCTGCAAACATACAGGTTATAAGCAATGAAGTAACCGAAGCAGTTAATAAACTGGCTAAAAACGCTCAGAATGCCCTGGATTTCATCAATGGTACCGTTCTTGCAGATTATGATGAATTCGTTGATACAGGCGAAAAATATGAGCATACAGCCGATTTGATGGACGATATGCTTGTATCCTTCACCGAGAAAGCTGAAAATCTAAATGAAATAATGACTGAAATGGCAGAATCTATCCAAATGATAACCACTTCCATTCAGGAGAGTTCAAAAGCGATTTCACTGTCTGCTGAGAGCTCTACCGAGATTGTCGGCGGAATCAAAAAGATATCGCTTGCTATCAATCAAAATACTGATGTTACCGAGCAGTTAAATGAAACAACCGAAAAGTTTAAATCGTTGTAATATATTATATCTTTAATTAATTATTTAAAGAGGCTATGAATATTCTCTATAATTCATAGCCTCTTCTATATATCGTATGTTATTATAAGTGCCTATCTAACTGCATCCATCAGTATTTTAGCCAGATCGGGCTTATTCATGATATAGAAATGTATGCCGTCAACACCTCTGTTCTTTAACTCCAACGCCTGTTTAATTGCATAATCAATACCATATTTTTTCATTTCCTCAGGATTGTCTCCATATTTGGAAATAATAGATGATAATTCCTCCGGAACGGTAGTTCCCGAAAGGGTTACTGTGGTCCCTAACTGCTTTGCACTCGTAATTGGCATTATTCCGGCCGATATGGGCGCTTTTACACCCAAGTCATGTAATTTATCGATCAGACGATAAAAGTAGTCATTTTCGAAGAATAATTGCGATATGAGCACATCACAGCCCTTGTCAACCTTTGTTTTTGTATTGTTTATATCCTCTTCTTCGCTTTTGGCCTCAGGATGCTTATGAGGATAGCATGCTCCAAGCAAAGTAAAATCCATACCCTTTCCCTTGATATATTCAGCCATATCACTGGCATGGAGGAAATCGCGTGTATTGAACTGCTCATCAGTCATAAGCTTCGGTCTGTCGCCTCTTAAAACCAAGATATTTTCAATCCCAATGTCCTTAAATCTGTTAAGACCTTCCTCTAATTTTTCTTTACTGAAGCCTACACTTGTAATATGGGAAACTACTTCAAGTCCCGCTTTATTCTTAGCGTAATCTGCAATTTCAACTGCCTTTCCGGCATTAGATCCGCCTGCGCCATAGGTTACACTGACAAAATCCGGCTTAATTTCCGAAAGCTGCTCAAGTTTTGTATAAATATTGTTAAATTCATCCTCCTTTTTCGGCGGATAAATTTCACATGATAATACTGTTTTACCTTTACCGTAAAGATCCTTAATACTTCCCACTTCTTCCATCCTCCGTTTCTTTTAGAATGTATTGTATCATACTATTCATAACACCTATAAGTTTTTTCTTCCTAAATGGGCCATATTTTATCATTATAAGGGCATAACACGTGAAAGCTGCCAGGGGGCAGCCCGGCAGCTTTCTATATGGTTATCAAGCTTGCGATCCATCCTTTGATCACTGCAACGGTCCCTAAAAAAGGGCATAAAAAACCTGTTTCCATGTCGTTTCCCTTCCATGGAAACAGGTTGCTTTCCGTTGCTAATAAATATATCGGTGCATCTGTAAAAAATATTAGTCCACTTTTATTGATTTATTTTATTATTTATCCGATAGCCTTCTTAACCGCCTCTAATACACGGTCTGCCTGGAAAGGCTTAACAATAAAGTCCTTCGCACCGGCCTGTATTGATTCGATTACCATCGCCTGCTGGCCCATAGCCGAGCACATAATGCAACAAGCATTGGGATCCGCAGCCTTTATACCCTTTAGAGCACCAATACCATCAAGCTCCGGCATGGTAATATCAAGAGTTACAAGATCAGGCTTAAGTTCGTTATACTTGTCGATTGCGATCTTACCATTTTCGGCCTCGCCGGCAATCTCATAACCACCCTTTGTCAGAATGTCTTTCAACATCATGCGCATAAAAGCGGCATCATCTGTAATAAGTACTCTCTTAGCCATTATGAACCTCCATATTTTCTATTCCGGATGTTTAATTTGCGCTCCGGTAAATCTCTCGAATTCATTTTCTATTTTATCATAAATTTTTCAAAAAAAACCCTAAATCGTCGTTCAAACAATTAAAAAATGATAAAATTTCGTTCCGTTTCGAAATAAATTCTAAAAAATGTATATATAAGCCCATCAATACATCATTATATAATGTTGTATTTTAATCATGTTATATCAGAATGCACTTCTATTTCTTGATTGTCGCTTTTTTCTGCAAAAATTATCTATATTTATTCCTCAATTTCTAAAGAATTTATCTGGATTCCTTTACCCTTTAATAATTTTCCTTTTCTTTCTCCGCAATCAGGACATTTATATCTGTTTTCTTTGTCCGGATGATATTTATTTCCGCACCCTTCGCACTGAATTTGCACTTCGACCAGGTTGGTTTCCAGCTCTGTATCACTCAAATTCGTTCCTTTTACTGCTTCCGGATAGTATTTGTGTAAATAATATGGCACAACGCCACTCATCTCACCTACATCAACAATTATTTTTTTTACTTTCCTGATATTATTTTTTTCGGCTTCTTCCTGTACTGCATTAACAATGTCTATGATATAGCTCAATTCATGCATTTTATCGACCTCCTTAAATTGTGTATACAATATAAAAAATAATCCAATGACTTTTTCGGTCAATGGATTCTAAATTATTTTCGTTGTTTTTTATTAAATATCTATGGTTATTTATGTTATTGGCTATTTGCGGCGCTTTTCAATTTAATAATATATGTTATTTATAATAATTGACTTATTAGGTCAATATTTTCAATATTAATATATATATGTATAAATATTAGTCATTTTCCTCTATATCGCTGAATATCATTATATATAACGCATGTTATATATCAAATTGTTTCCACAGTTCTATTATAATCTGCTTAATTTATATTATTTTTATAATTTCCAGAATAAACAGATATTTTAAATTTTAGTCAGTCTATTCTTTCCTTCATCTGATCTGGACTTTTAATTTCACTTTATATGTCAAAAAATCAGGATAAAAACCCAGGATTTTTTCACGAATTTTTCCGTGATTTTTTTCTGTTTTACTCTCTATTTTTTTAGATTTTAAAAATACATATTTGTAATCAAAATACATTTATATAATATCATCTTTTTATATTATTATCAAGTATACAAATCAACATAATATAAATATATATGCACATTTTTATATATTTTCATCTTTATATTTGCTCATCATTATTTACAAATACTATTACATATTGATGATTAATATTCTAAATATATTGTTTTATTTATATATTTATATATTTTTATTTAGATATTTGTACATCTTATATGCATCATCTAATGATACTATTATATCATACTTACATTCTAATAATATAGATATATATCATGTTAACATAATATATTGCTGTTTATATATATTGATACATTATGATGTCTATACCCAAATACATGTTTACATAACGATACAATTATCTCATATTCCATTAGTATATTTGTATCATGTCATCATGTTGTTATATTCAAAGTTTCTTGATATGTTTACATAATGATGTCACCACATCATTTGTCCGGCTTAATAACCATGTATTTTAAAACGTGTATAATGTAACCAGTTCGGGCCAAACTTACTACATATATACAAGTCATAACTCAATATATTGCTTTTACTATTTTTGTAGGTACTATATATTGTATATAATTATATATCATGATGTCATTACATCATTGTAAAAACGATCATTATTTGCGCGAAAGCTCTAACCACATGCGCCAAGGGTGCATCTTGGACTAACACATCACTACATCAAAATATAGAATGTTGTTTTGATGTATTGATGTGTTGCGTTATCCACACCATTTTATATGTTCATCATTAATTATTCTATATGACATCATGTTGTATTGTTATTTTTATATATATCTATATTATTTAAATGATGTCATGTTGGCATATTACATTATTCTATTTATATATTTGTTTCTTATTACATTTATTTTATGATATACATATATACATATATATAAATATATTATTAGCAATATATTTATATATCTATATATTGTTATATCAAATAACACATATATCATTTTATATTTATCTTTACACATCTAATCAGCAATGTTACAATATACAATGATTAAATGTGATAAATGGGAGGGAATATGAAGACAATTTCATTTTGCAACCAAAAAGGTGGCGTTGCAAAAACAACATCTACTTATGCATTAGCATCCGGTTTGGCAAAAAAACGTTACAAAGTACTTATGATTGACTCTGATCCACAGGAAAATCTCAGCCAGGCGGCAGGAATTGATCTATATAACATACCTGCAGCTACATTATCTGACGTATTTAAGTCAGAAAAAGGGGAGCCCGGAGCAGATATAAATGACACTTTGATACCTATAAATAACAATTTAGACCTTATTATAGGAGGAATTGAATTTACTTCTGCTGATTTGGACTATTCAGGTGTTACTTCCAGAGAATTTATGCTTAAAAGAGCATTGAAAAAGCTAAATAAGGAATATGATTATTGTATTATTGATTGCAGCCCTACATTGGCCCTTATTACACAGAATGTACTTGCAATTACAGATAAGATTGTAGTTCCTATGACACCAGAGGCATTCGCAACAAATGGTGCAAATATGCTGTTTTCATGGATATCTGTCATGTCAGAGAGATTAAATAATCCTGATCTTGATGTAGCCGGAATCCTCGTAACCAATTGCAGAAATACCAATAATGCCAATATTTGGCTCGAAGGTATTGAAATGCTGGCAAAAGAGTATGAAATAAAGGTATATAACACCAAAATACACCAAAATGTCGCTGTAGAGGAGTCTCAGACACTTAATCAGTCATTATTCGAATATGCACCTAATGCACGTGCTACAAAAGATTATGAAGCATTTGTTAAAGAGTTTCTGAAAGGGGAGTCCAAATGAAAAAGAATTTGCACAATGCAATGGCAAAAAACTTCCAGAAAATGGTCAATGACCAGCCCATACAGGAGACACCTGCGAAAGCAGAAAATACAACAAAGAAAGAAACAAAAAAAGATACTGTATCTGACGTTATTGAAACACCCGTTATTGATGAAAAGCCTGTAAATAAGAAGGTCCCGGAACCAGAAGTTGAACAAGTACTTCCAGAACCTGTACAGCCTGCTGCGCAGCCTGTACCTGCACAAGAACAGCAAATATCTGTTGCTACTCCTGTAGCTGCATCATTTTCATCAAATGCTCAGACTGTAGTTCAATCCTCTGTACCAGTGCAGCCCGCACAACCTGTACAGCCAGCTCAGCCGATTCAGCCCATACAACCTGTACAACCTGTTCAACCAGTAGTTTCATATGTTCAGGAAGCGGCTCCTGTTATGCAGCCACAGATAGTATATGCAGAGCAGCCTACAGTACAGCCCACTACTGTTTATGAAAATGAAACAATAAAAGCTTCCAAAAATGTTGGACGTAAACCAATTCCTTTAATGCCTGAAGAGAAGAGTAGTGGTGTTCTACATATTAGATTGGGAGAGTTAAGATCATATGTTGATTTTATGACTCAATCCGGTAAAATATCCTATCAGCAATATATTAGTAATCTTATTGAACAGGATTATGAGAAAAATAAAGATTTGTATCTAAAATATAAATCCTTTATGGAACAATTAAATATTTAAACAACGTATGTTGTTAACAATATATATTAATTAACAACATAATTCTTTATTAATTAATAACCTCGGAATGCCAGAAGATATGGGCCTTTCGAGGTTTTTTTGTCTAGAAAAAGGGCTTAAGGTAAGTAGTTATTTGGTACATGATAATTACTTAAATGGAATAAGATGATAGAAAAATGGGTCATATAAAACAAAGAAAAAGTAAAGAATAAGTAGTAGTTAGTAGAAAATAGGGATTTTTAGAAGATTTAATTAGTAGTTTTTGGGATGATAAATAAGAAAATTGGTAAAATCAAGTAGTTTTTAGGTATATATATCATAATGTCTCCGGATCAGGCCTAAGCGGGGGAATAAACAGCAAAACGCGTCAGATTCGCAGTATTTCTATTATAGATTGCATATACTTTAATAACTTAGTAGAAAAAAGGGATATATAAATCCTTTTTTCGTAAGTTTTTGGGGAGATTTTATAGTAACTTCGATAGAAAAAGGGGACATAAATGTACAGTAAAGTAGATAAAATGAAAAAAATGCGTTTTTTAGCCTAATTTTATTGACCGGAAAAAGATTAATATCAGAGTAGTTAGTAGTAAAAGGGGATATTTAAGACCAAGTTAGTAGAAAAAAGGTATATAATTTGATTTATTTAGTAGTTTATGGGGAGATTTTATACTTAATTAGTAGTAAATGGGTACATATTTTATTTGGTACTGTATAAGTCAATTTTATAACTGACCCATATAGTCAACTGCAATTATCAATATACCGATAAAATAACATAGAATATAATAGAAGATATTAGTTAAGGGGTATATAATATTATCAAAAAGGAAGAAGTTTAATAAAATCAGGTATTTTTTGTTTACAGTGTGATATAATAGCTCTATAATAAGCTAGTATTAAAAAGGTATGAATAAAGACCTTTTGGGGTGAAGGAGGTTGTTTTGGGGCGCAAATCAAAACAGCAGATGGAAGAAGAAACAACTGCTATTGAAAGTTTTTTATCTAATCAGCATTACAAAAAGGCAAATACGCTGATCAATTCTAAAGGAAGATCTACACTTCTTGTCCAAAAGCTCTTTGCAGTAAGTATAGCAAAGGCAGAGCTTAATCAGGATAGCAATACACTGGAAGCAAATATATACGGAACGGACTTAAAGAAGATTTTTGGCGTTAAGGGTGGCTCTTTTTATGAACATATAAAGGCTGCCATTGAGCCTGTGAAGTCAAAACCATCAATACTTGACTGGAGAATTATCTATTCCAATGATGATACCAGAGAGATTGAGGCCATAAATGTCATTACGGATGCCTCTTTCAAAAACGGAGTTCTGAATGTGCGCTATAACAGTAAGATTACTCCTTATCTGGCAAATCTTCAGAACAATTATACAGTTCTTAGTCTGGCAGAAGCTGTACAGCTTAACAGCGTATATTCATTCAGATTATACGAGATTTTGAAGGCTGAAATGGACAAACAGCGTGCTATTACAAGAAAAGAAGGGCCATATTATGTTCAGTATCATCTTACAGATTTGAAGCTTCGTCTGGGAATAATCGACTCTCAGGCAGATCCTGCAATAATCAGCGCACTTAAGAAGGGAAATCCGGATTACGATGCTATTGAGAAGCAGGCTGACAAGCTGGATGGGGCAGGTAAACTTAAGACTTTTGGTAATTTCAAAAAGTTTGCTCTTGATAAAGCACAGAAAGAATTAAATGAAACCACCAGTATCTGGTTTGATTATGAACCGGTCAAGGCCGGAAGAGGCGGAAAAGTAGTAAGTATCAGATTTAAGATCGATGTAAATCCGAGGGTTAAGAATAAAAATAACGCATGTGATGATTTAAATCAGAAGGAAACAACTATAAATCCTGCACGTGAATTGGAGCTTATGGATCAGGTACAGGATATTATAGACGAAAAGATTAAGATTTCAGAGATCAGGTCCATTTTGAAGGCATCAAATTATAACCTGGATAAGATAAAAAATGCGTATGATTTATATTTGAGACAATCCGGTAATGTGGAAAATTTTGTTGGATGGATGATAGCGGCAATTAAGAATAATTACACATCAGCAGGAGTAAAGGCAAGTCCTATCGTCGGAGAATATGTGCAAAGTACTTTTTCCTATGAGGATATGGAATCGGAACTTCTTGATAATTTCTAAAGAAAAAAGAGCTCAAACGAGCTCTTTTTTTAATACATAAAAACTATTGGATTAAATTACATCCGAATCAACCGGCTACAAGATGTGATTCCTGATAACCATTGATTAATGCTGCGATCTTGTTCTTATCACCGATTACAGATACATATAAAGGCTTCAATAAGTTAAGTGAAAGAAGACCAATGATGGATTTGCCATCAATGTAGCTGTGACCGCTACGAACATCGATCTGGCAAGATGAACTTGAATTCATCTGCACGAACTTAATTACCTGTTTTTTGTCTGTGAAACTGATTTTTACGTCTTTTGTCATAGTACAACTCGCGCTAATTTTGCGCTTCCCCCTATAGAAAATGATTAAAAAATACAGTCACAACAATAACATAAACTTACAAAAAGAACAACCACAAAATATAGTATATAAAAATTTAATAAATACAATATATCGGAAAGGTAAATGATATTATTGCGTCAAAATGTGTAGAAATTGCGAAAATTTGCGAAAAAAAGGCTGAATTCCATAAAAAAACTATAAAAACACAGATTATTCATAATTCGTGTGGTATATTGAATTTGGAAATAAAGAAAAATACAGAAAGGAATGGGCGATGTACATGAAAAAAGTGCTTTTTTACGGTGATTCGAACACATACGGATTTGATCCCAGAGGAATGATGGGCGGAAGACTTCCCGCATCAGAGAGATGGACAGATATATTGGCTTCAAAGGTGTATGAAGATTGGCGAGTTTTTGCTGATGGAATGAATGGCAGAGTAATACCGGATAATCCCTATTCCCTTTTATCTCTAGACAAGACAGTTTTGGAGAATAGTCCGCTTGATCTGTTTGCAGTTATGCTAGGAACAAATGATCTTATAAGCATGTCTCTTCCTGATGCTGAGACGGTTGCGACAAAAATGAGAGATTTTATCGAAAGACAGCTGGAAAGAACAGAGTTTATTGACAATAAGACGGGATTTCTCCTCATTGCTCCTCCAAGAATACTTCCTCATATGGATGAAAATCTGGAAGAGGCAGAGGCACAGAGAAAGAGATTTTCAGCTGAACTGGATATAATTGCGCAGGAAGTCGGAATATTCTTTGCAGATGCAAGTGAATGGGATCTTGAGATGTCTTTTGACGGTGTGCATATGAATGCGGACGGACACAGGGTATTTGCAGATAAAATGGCAGATATTCTTCAAAACATCGATCTTACCCAGGAAAGACATGAAGTTGATGATTATGTGTGCGCTCATCTCGCATGATAACCAATTGCCTATAAATTATAACATTATTTAATATAACTAAAATCCACGAAGTTATCGACTTCGTGGATTTTTTGTTGCATAATATAAGAGTGCATAAAGCATTTTGGAAATGCCAATTATTGACTACTGTAGTCAAAAACTTACTTAATTATAGCACGTGATATTATAAAAATAATTAGTAGTTTTGGGGGATGATAATTTAGCATTATGAGAGTAGAGGAGAGAAGAGTATCAACAAAAAGGGGTATGGAATTAAAACTTCGAACTCCGACGGCAGAAGATGCTGAGAAAGTATTGGCTTTCAGGCGGGATGTTGCCGGTGAGACAGTATATCTGACCAGGTATCCCTACGAAATTGAAAATTCCGTGGAAAAAGAGCGTGAAATCATAGGAAATTATTTAAGGGCAGAGCATCTTGGTATGATAGCGATTTTTGATGAGGATTTAATCGTAGGCGTCACTTCCGTAAGTCCTGTTGGATTAAACTTCAAAACTCGTCACAGGGCTTCGGCAGAGCTTGTGGTGAGAAAGCAATACTGGAATTTGGGATTGGGGTCGCATCTTCTTGATCAGGCTATAGAGCTTGCTGAGAATTGCGGATATGAGAGATTGGAGCTCAGTGTTTTTGCTGATAATGCAAGAGCGCTTAGATTATATAAGAAAAAGGGATTTTTGGATTGCGGTCAGATTCCGCAGGCTTTCAAAATGATGGATGGGACCTATCATGATGAGATTTTGATGTCCAAGAATTTATGGAGACACTAGTACGATGCGAACATCTTTTGCGCCGATGGAAGGCATAACATTATATTGCTACAGAAATGCTCATCACAGAATCTTTGAGGAGGGTATAGATGTCTACTATACCCCGTTTTTATCGATTTATAAGCATCATTCGATAAAAAAGAGAGATATCCGTGAGATTTTACCTGAAAACAATTCTGAGCAGGGAATAAGGATAATACCGCAAATAATGGCAAATGATGCGGATGAGATAATTTGGGCATTGGGCGAGCTTCATTCGAGGGGATATGATGAGATAAACCTGAATATGGGTTGTCCGGTGGGAACAGTAGTAAGTAAACACAAAGGTTCAGGAATGCTGGAGGATCCGGAAAGACTGGATGTATTGTTTGCAGAAGTTTTTAACGATAAGATAACAAGGGATATTAAATTTTCGGTAAAGACCAGGCTGGGACTTGTAAATCCGCATGAATTCGAAGATATTTTACCTGTACTTAATAAGTATCCCTTTTCAAGTGTAATAATACATCCCAGGGTTAGAACTTAGATGTATAAAGGACTTCCTGACATGGAGGTTTTTTCCTGGGCTTATGAAAACAGTAAGAATCCTGTAGGATATAACGGTAATATATTTCATGCAGAGGATTATCAACGAATCATAGGACAGTTTCCGGATTTATGCGAGGTAATGCTGGGAAGAGGGTTGGTTGTAAATCCTGCACTTGCAAGACAGATAAGCGGAGGATCAGGAATAACACTTCTTGAATTAAAGGATTTTATCCGAGAACTTGAAAACTGTTACAAGGTAGAAATTCCTGCAGAAGAATCAATAATGCATAAAATGAAAGAAATATGGTTTTATGTTGGAAATCTTATGATACAGGAAAATGGACAAGCGGCTGAGCCCTATATACACAAGATAAGAACTGCAAAAAATATTGCGGAATACAGGAATGCCGAGAGGGCAGTATTCAAAAATTGCATAATAAAAGAGACATGACAACAATACATCATGATGTCATGCTGTATAAAAGGAGTATTTATTGCGGAATATCCTTCATGAGCATTTCATGTATGGCTTTTGCCAGGATTTCATCCGGTGCAGCTTTAAGCTTTTTGGCTTTTTCAGCTTCCTCAGGATGTGTTGGTATATCCGCTAATTCTTCTTTTTCCTTATTTTCTGCGCCCATATCGCCTCCTGATATAGAGTGTTTATATACTAATCATATCACTAAAATGGAACCAGAGGCACAAAAAAATGCGGTTTTTATTTTGAAAAATAGCGAAAAAGCGTATAAAAGCGTTGATTTAGATGATAGGTAGTGGTAGAATTTCTTTAGTTTCAAAATACAACCTACAAAGGGGGATAAAAAATGAATAAGACAGAACTTGTAGAAGCTATTGCTAAGGAAACAGGTCTTTCCAAGAAGGATTCTGAGAAGGCTGTTAAGGCTTTCATTGATGTTGTTTCTAAGACACTTAAGAAGAAGGATAAGGTTCAGCTCGTTGGTTTTGGTACATTTGAGACCACAAAGAGAGCAGCTAGAACAGGTAAGAACCCTCAGACAGGTGCTTCCATTAAGATTCCTGCTTCAATCGCTCCTAAGTTCAAGGCTGGTAAGGCCCTTAAGGATCTTGTTAACAAGAAATAATTCAGATCATGAGCTTAGACCCGGGGTGTCATTGGCACTCCGGGTTTTTCAATTTTTACGAGGAATGATTTATGAAAATATTTAAATCTTTTGTAGTTACATTGGCAATTGTATTGGCTATCGGAGGAATATATCTTTACAGTAAAGATACAATTTTTAATACAAATACCGAGGAGACCGCGGAAACTTCCGAAGAGACGAATGCGGAAGGTGCGAAAAAGCCTGAGGAAAAAGGGATAACAGGTGCTATAGAAAGTGCCAAAAAGGAAGTAGTAAAAGGGGTTGCAAAGACTGTTGTAAACAAGGCTATCGAGGAATACGCAGAAAAGTCCGATTCGGAAGTTAAGGAAAAGTTGGAATCAATTACCGAAGAGGATAAGGATAAGGTTTCTGAGATTATTTCCGAGAATATCTCTCTTGAATCGATGGGAGATGTGGAATCCTATATATCAAATAAGGATGTAGATGGTCTTATGGACTATGCACAGGACAAGCTTACAGCTGAAGATTATTCTGAATTGACCGGAATTCTTGAAAAGTATTCCGATGGTGTTATGGATCAGATTGACGGAGCTACAAATTAAAATATGAAAAATACAGAGGTGACTGCGGCGGATGCCATAAAGGTAAAGCTTCCGCTGAAAGAATGTCTGATTGGTGAGGCACTTTTTTACAAAAAAGTAGCGATGGTTGTCTTGCCGATGATTATACAAAACACCTTGTCCAACGTTGTGGGACTTTTAGATAACATTATGGTTGGGCAGGTTGGAACACTTGCGATGTCAGCGGTTGCAATTGTTAATCAGCTGATGTTTGTATTCATGTTGTGCGTCTGGGGTGCTCTTGCGGGAGCAGGTATTTTCGGAACACAGTTTTTTGGAAAAAGAGATTATGAAGGAGTAAGAATCACCATGCGTTTTAAAATGATAGTAGCGCTGGTGATTTCTGTTTCTGCGATTATTTTGTTCAAAATAGCAGGAACAAGCCTCATTGAGTTATATATAGCAAAAGAGACATCTGCCGAAGAGGCTGCGGAAACAATGAGACTTGCAAAAAATTATCTTAATATTTTGCTTGTAAGTCTTGTTCCGTTTGGTATTACGCAGGTCTATGCAGGAACCATACGTGAATCGGGGAAGACCACACTTCCGATGGTTGCCAGCATGACTGCTATGATTATTAATTTCATATTTAACTACATACTGATATTCGGTCATTTCGGCTTTCCAAAGCTCGGGGTTTCCGGAGCGGCAATAGCAACTGTTATTTCAAGGTTTGTTGAATCAAGTATAGTAGTATTCAGAGGTCATCTTAAGCAGACAGAGTACGAGTTTTTAAAGGGCTTATATAAGAATTTTCATGTACCTGTGCACTTGATATGGCCGATATTGTCAAAGAGCCTTCCGCTTTTGGTAAATGAATGCCTGTGGAGTCTTGGACAGGCAGTTTTACTGCAGAGTTATTCCATGAGAGGAATAGAGGTAATTGCCGCGATGAATATTGCCAATACAATAGCACAGATATTTAATGAGGTATTTTTATCTCTTGGTAATTCAACATCCATTGTGGTAGGACAGGAGCTTGGAGCGGAGCATTATGTGAAGGCGAGGATTTATGCATGGAGAATGGCGGCCCTTAGCATAACAAGCTGCATAGTTATGGGCAGTTTATTGTTTTTGGTATCACCCGTTATTCCTCAAATTTACAACACTGAGCCCGAGATCAGGAATCTTGCAACGGAATTTATTAGGATTGTTGCGTGTGTAATGCCTGTAAATGCTTTCGCAAATGTGTCATACTTTACATTAAGATCAGGAGGAAAAACTCTTATTACGTTTTTGTTCGATAGCTGCTTTACATGGGCGGTAAGTGTTCCGGTTGCCAGAGTTCTTGCAGGATATACCGTGATGGCTGTGACCACGGTTTACTTCTGCGTTTGCGCATTGGAACTGATTAAGAGTACAATAGGATTTATACTTGTGAAAAAAGGTGTTTGGGTTAAAAATATCGTCAAAAATGCATGATGTATTTTAAGGAGGATGATATGGATATTGAAAAACCCGCATGGATTCTCAAGGAAAAAATATTCTCCGAGGACCATATGTTTACGCGCATGCTCGGTTACGCTATCGAGGAAAATCTCTCGGAGACCTATCAGGCTCTCTATTATGCCAGAGATAAACATGCCGGGCAGACACGAAAGAAAAGTCCTTATACGCAGGAGCATATTCCGTACATAATCCATCCTTTAATGATGGCCTGTCATGCGCACGCGATGGGAATAAAGGATGATCGGCTCCTTGCGACGATTCTTTTACATGATGTCTGCGAGGATTGTGGTGTGGCACCGGAGGAACTTCCTTTTTCAGACACTGTAAAGGAAGCAGTCAAGCTATTGACCAAACCGGTCAATTACGGCGGGACTGCTGATGAAAAGAAGAAATACTATGATGGAATAGCGACAAACGCCATGGCATCGATAGTTAAGGGGCTAGACAGGTGTAATAATGTCAGTGTTATGGCGATGGCTTTTTCCACCGAAAAAATGATCGATTATGTGGAAGAAACACAGGAATATCTATATCCGATATTGGAAAAACTGAAATATGACAATCTTGAGTATAATGACGCTGTTTTCCTTATAAAATATCAGCTTAGAAGCATGTTGGAGACAATAAAGGCGTTTATTATAAAGTCAAATTGAAACACAAATCCCCGCAGATTAGTTGCATCTGCGGGGATTTTTAGAGGATAGAAAAAAGGAAGGATTAGCGATGGTAGTTTAGCCCATGATGGCTTCTACATTGTATTCCTTAACGGAAGGATCATGAGGAATTACTGTTCCTTCAATCTCAGTTCCGTTTACGATAAGCTTCTTAATACCCTTCTGGGCACCGTTGGTCTTAACGGAGATATTATAAGTTGTTCCTCTGTATTTTCTTGTAAGCTCAAAATCACCAAAATCAGCCGGAACACAAGGATCAACGGATAATCCCTTATGTGTGGGATAAATTCCGAGGATATACTGTGAAATATTAACAAAGGTCCATGCTGCTGTACCTGTAAGCCAGCTGTTCTTACCCTGGCCGAAGAACTTAGCATCCTTACCGGCTACCATCTGGGAGTATACATAGGGCTCTGTGCAGTGAACATCACTGATTTCCTCTACGTAAGCAGGGCAGGTTTTCTTATAAATCTCGAATGCTCTGTCACCATGGCCAAGAACGGTTTCAGCGATTGAAACCCAAGGATTGTTGTGGCAGAAGATACCTGCGTTCTCTTTGTATCCCGGAGGATATGAGCTAACTTCACCAAGTTCAAGGTGATACTCTGTATAAGCAGGCTGAAGGATCATTACACCATACTTGGTATCAAGACGCTCTTCAACGCTCTTAAGTGCCTTCTCTGCGAGGCCTTCCTTAACACCGATACCTGCAAGTACGCAGAAGCCCTGTGGCTCGATGTAGATCTGACCTTCCTTGCACTCGTGTGAACCAACCTTGTTGGAGTGAGCATCATATGCACGAACGAACCATTCGCCGTCCCAACCTGCTGTGCAAACAGCATCGTACATCTTCTTAACTTCAGCACGAGCTCTCTCTGCCTCAGCGTTGTCACCCTTAAGCTCGCATAACTGAGCGTACTCTTCACCGTATTTTACAAACATACCTGCAATGAAAACTGACTCGGCAACGGGGCCTTCGCTGGGACCAAAGGTCTGGAAGGATTCACCGGGATGTGCTGAGAAACAGTTAAGGTTCAGGCAGTCATTCCAGTCTGCACGTCCGATAAGAGGCAGATCGTGAGGACCCTTGTGGTTAACGATGTAGTCAAAGCTTCTCTTCAAGTGGTTCATAAGAGGAGTAGCAACGCTCATATCATTATCAAAAGGTACTGTCTCATCAAGGATTGACATATCACCTGTTTCTCTAATATATGCGCTGGTACCTGCAATCAGCCACAGCGGATCATCATTAAAGCCTGAACCGATGTCTGAGTTACCCTTCTTTGTAAGGGGCTGGTACTGGTGGTATGCACTACCATCCTGGAACTGAGTAGAAGCGATATCAATGATACGCTCTCTTGCTCTGTCGGGAATGAGGTGTACGAAACCAAGAAGATCCTGACAAGAATCTCTGAAGCCCATTCCACGGCCGATTCCGGACTCGTAATAGGAAGCAGAACGTGACATATTGAATGTAACCATGCACTGATACTGGTTCCAGATATTAACCATGCGGTCAACTTTTTCATTACCGGATTTGATGTGGTAGATGGAAAGAAGGTTGTCCCAATATGTATTAAGCTCAGCAAGAGCCTTCTCTACATCAGCATCTGACTGATATTTTGCAAGGAGATCATTTGCACGCTTCTTATTAATGATTCCGTGAGACTCCCATTTCTCCTCCTCAGGATTCTCAACATATCCAAGGATGAAGTTGAAGGTCTTGGTCTCGCCGGGAGCGAGTGTGATGTCAATCTGGTGTGCTGCGATCGGAGACCATCCGCTTGCAACGGAGTTTGTGAGCTTTCCTGCGAAAACAGCGTCCGGATGATCGGGGCCGTTGTAAGCGCCAAGGAATGCATCACGACTGGTATCGATGGCATCAACCTTAGTATTTACGGAATATACTGCATAGTGATTGCGTCTCTCACGATATTCTGTTTTATGGAAAATTGTGGAATCAACAATCTCTACTTCGCCGGTACTTAAGTTACGCTGGAAGTTCTTCATATCATCATCAGCGTTCCAGAGGCACCACTCAACATATGAGAAAAGCTGAATCTTCTTCTCGGAAGAGCTGTTGTTTGTAAGCTCAACGTGAGAAACCTCACAGGTATCACTCATAGGAACAAATGTAAGGACAGAAGCCTTAACACTGTTCTTCTCAGATGTGAACTTACTGTAACCGATACCGTGACGGCACTCGTAAGAATCAAGCTCAGTCTTTACAGGCTGCCAGCCGGGATTCCAAACAGTTTCGCCATCCTTAATATAGAAATATTTACCGTTATTATCATAGGGAACGTTATTGTAACGATATCTTGTAAGACGAAGGAGCTTAGCGTCCTTATAAAAAGTATAACCACCGCAGGTGTTAGATATAAGAGTAAAGAAATCCTTATTGCCAAGGTAGTTGATCCAGGGCAAAGGAGTTTTGGGTGTAGTGATTACGTATTCGCGGTTTTTGTCATCGAAAAATCCGTATTTCATCGAAAATCCTCCTAAAAAATCTTAAACGATTAAGCGTTATTTGCTATTGTTGATTATATAGGGGTTTCTCACAGATTTCAAGAAAAAAAGGAAATGCGTAAAATGCGCGTTTTCGCAAAGGTTTTCGTTAAAAATGGTCTTTTTTAGCGATTTTATGATCATTATTGGAAATATTAATAAATTCTTAATATTTATTTTTGTAAATTTGTCACAAAAAGATACAATGTGCACAACAAAATATAAATTTGATATTGATTTAATGGAAAATGTGTTGTATATTCAACTTACGAAAACGATTTAGAAATTTTAAGGGGGATAGATGGCAGCACGTAAGAGAGTTTCATTAAAAGATATAGCAGCTGCGTGCAAGGTATCTGTCGCAACAGTTTCAAAAGCGTTAAATGATCAGGCAGACATCGGACAGGAGACAAAAGATTATGTTCGCAGGACTGCCGAGTCAATGGGGTATTTTCCTAATTTTGCTGCAAAAGCACTAAAAACAAACAGAACCTATAATATAGGACTTTTGTTTATGGATGATTCCCAGAGCGGGTTAACTCATAACTATTTTGCCAGAGTTATTGAGAGCTTTAAGAAAAAGATAGAAGAAAGGGGATATGACCTTACTTTTATAAGTAATAACAGAAGCTCACAGGGATATATGTCCTATATGGCACATGCAAGATACAGAAATTTTGACGGAGTGGCTATAGCCTGTGTGGATTTCTACAATCCAGAGGTTGAAGAGCTTGTAAGAGGAAACATACCGGTTGTTACGATTGACCATGTTTTCAACGACAGATCAGCCATTGTATCCGATAACGTTATGGGCATGAAGGATCTTCTCACATATATATATGAGATGGGTCACAGGAAAATAGCTTACATACACGGTACAGATTCAGCGGTTACACAGAGCCGACTTAAAAGCTTCTATAAAACGGCGATGGATCTGGGGTTGGAGATTCCGGATGAGTACATCCTGGAAGTTGAGTATCGTGATACCGTAGGCGCGCAGAGAGCGACGGAGAAGCTTTTGGAATTGCCGGACAGGCCGACATGCATATTGTATCCGGATGATTTTTCATCCTTTGGAGGCATAAATGCAATAAAACTCAAGGGTTTAAAAATACCGGATGATATTTCAATAGCAGGATATGACGGAATCGATATTGCGATGAAGTACAATCCGCAGCTCACAACAATTGTTCAGGATACGGATTTATTAGGAAGAAAAGCAGCCGAAAAGCTCATTGATTCCATCGAGAATCCAAGAACCACACTCAGTGAACAGGTAATTGTTCCGGGGCACCTGAACGAAGGAGAGACAGTAAAGCGTCTCGTTCAATAAAGATTTAGAACGGCAAAAGCTGTTTTAAATAAATAACATTCATTTCATTACTTTTATGAAAAGGGAGGTAAAATTTCATGAAAAGAAAGTTACTTGGTGTATTGCTTTCTACAACAATGGTTGCAGGAATGATTGCTGGTTGCGGTGGCAACAGTTCAGCACCTGCTACAAGTGAGCCCGCAGCTGAGGAGTCTACAGCAGCTGAAGAGCCCGCAGCTGAGGAGCCTGCTGAGGAGCCTGCAGCTGAGGAGACAGCTGAAGAGCCCGCAGCTGAGGAAGCAGCTGAAGAGACAACTGAAGAAGTTGCAGCAGATGAGGGTAAGGTACTCAACATCTATGCTTGGAACGAAGAGTTCAAGTCAAGACTTACAGATCACTATAAGGGATATGAAGAGGTTGACGCTACACACGGTAAGATCGGTGATGTAGATGTAGTTTGGAACATCACTCCCAGTGATGACAACGCTTATCAGAACAACCTTGATGAGACACTTCTTAAGCAGGCTGATGCAGCTGCTGATGACAAGATTGATATTTTCCTTGTTGAGGCTGACTACGCTCTTAAGTATGTTGATACTGATTTCACAATGCCCATGGCAGATCTTGGTATCACAGATGCAGATCTTGCAGATCAGTACACATATACACAGTCAATCGTAACAGACAGCAACGGTAAGCTTAAGGGATCTTCATGGCAGGCATGCTCTGCTGGTCTTATCTACAATCGTGAGGCAGCTAAGGAAGTTCTTGGAACAGATGATCCTGATGAAGTTCAGGCAGCTGTAGCTGATTGGGATAAGTATGTAGAGACAGCTAAGAAGGCTGAGGAAGCTGGCTACACAATGTGTTCTGTAAACGACACATATCGTACATATTCAAACAATGTATCCGGTAAGTGGGTACAGGATGGCAAGCTTGTAATTGATGATAACCTTATGAACTGGGTAAATGATTCTAAGGAACTTGTTGATGCTAAGGCTGAGAACACATACGACCTTTGGGGCGATGACTGGGCAAAGGGTAAGACTCCTGATGGAAAGATCTTCTGCTACTTCGGACCCGCTTGGTTCTTCAACTTCTGCCTTGACGCTGACGCTGATGGCACAATCGCTAACCAGGGTGGTTGGGGATACTGTGTAGGACCTCAGTCTTATTTCTGGGGCGGCACATGGATCTGTGCAGCAACCGGTACAGACAATGCTGGTCTTGTAAAGGACATCATCCTTACAATGACAACAGATAAGGACGTTCTTAAAGAGATCGCACAGAAGGATGCTGACTGTGTAAACAGCAAGACAGTTCTTGCAGAGCTTGCTTCTGATGATTCAGGTAACCTTGATCTCCTTGGCGGCCAGAACCCTTATGCTCAGCTTGCAGAAGGTGCTGAGAAGGTTGACCTTTCTAACCTTTCCGCATACGATCAGGGATGTAACGAAGAGTTCCAGAACGCAGCTAAGAACTACTTCGAAGGCAATGCAACTCTTGACGAGGCTCTTGATATGTTCAAAAAGGCTGTAGTTGAGAAGTATCCTGAGGTTACAGCAGACTGATATAAATAATAAAGGCAAAAAGCCTGTGAATTAGATTATGAGGGGATTAGCAGGGCGCATGGAGTTTTCCAATGCGCCCTGTATAATGAATATCTTTAATCTGACATTTACGAAACGCCCCAATAGATGATTTGGGAAGAGATAGAAAAGGGGAATGCTTATGAATAAAAAGAGTAAAGTCGTAAGCTACAATAAATGGGGATACATTTTCCTTATACCTTTTATTGTTGTTTACCTTGTTTTCCAGATGGTACCGCTTGTAACTACCGTCTACAATTCTTTCTTTGAGAATTACCGTTCAGGTCTTACACAGATTGGACCCAACTTTGTGGGACTTAAGAATTATGTAACTATTATTACAAACGGCGATCTGCCGACTTACCTTACAAACACTTTGATAATGTGGGTTATGGGCTTTGTGCCTCAGATTCTTTTGTCGCTTCTTCTTGGTGCATGGTTCACGGATCCGTCACTTAGACTTAAAGGACAGGCATTTTTCAAAACAGTTATTTACATGCCCAACCTGATCATGGCATCCGCATTTTCAATGCTGTTCTTTACATTATTTGCTAATACAGGACCGATCAACTCACTTCTTTTACAGCTTGGAGTGATCAAAGAGGCATATCAGTTCATGTCTCATGTATGGTCTGTTCGCTCACTTATTGCATTCATGAACTGCGTTATGTGGTTTGGAAATACGACAATTCTTCTGATGGCCGGAATGATGGGTATCGACCCTTCACTCTTTGAGGCAGCTCAGGTTGACGGAGCTACAGCTACTCAGATTTTCTATAAAATAACATTACCGCTGCTTAGACCTATCCTTGTTTTCGTTATGATCACATCACTCATCGGCGGACTGCAGATGTTCGATGTTCCTCAGATTTTGACAAACGGAACAGGTGATCCGATGCGTTCATCAATGACTCTGATCATGTATCTGAATAAGCATCTGTTCAGTAAGAACTATGGACTTGGTGGTGCGCTTTCAGTATTTATGTTCATCATTACCGGAATTCTCAGCCTTATTGTATTTAAGTTCACAGCTTCCGGTGAGACAAAGAAGAAACACTAAAATAGAGCATTTGCTTTATTATCATTGATTTAGAGAGGAAAAGAATATGGCAGCTGATTCAAGTATGGCTTTAGAAAATAGAAGCCTTATGGCGGGACAGAAAGAGAATGGTGCTTCTGTTCAGGTCAGAAGAGTAATTTCATATGTTGTGCTGATCCTGGTATCTTTCCTGTGCTTATTCTGGTTCTATGTGCTTTTCATCAACTCAACCAGATCACATCAGGAACTTAGTGCAGGCTTTACAGCAATTCCCAGCACACATCTTATTGAAAACTGGACAAACCTTAAAAATGGTACATTGCCGATTTTTAACGGTATTTTCAACTCGCTTTTAATAGCGGTTGTTACTGCAGTATTATCAACATATTTTTCAACGATGACAGCTTATGCTATTCACGCATATGACTTCAAATTGAAGAATTTTATGTTTACTTTCATACTTATGGTTATGATGATTCCCGCACAGGTAACTGCGCTTGGTTTCTTACAGTTGATCGGAAAAATGGGACTTGATGATTCATTTATTCCGCTGACAATTCCTGCAATTGCTGCTCCTTCAGTATTTTTCTACATGAAGCAGTATATGGATTCAACTCTTCCGCTCTCACTTATTGAGGCTGCAAGAATTGATGGATCAGGTGAGTTCAGAACCTTCAACAGTATTGTATTACCTCTTATGAAGCCCGCTATTGCGGTTCAGGCGATCTTTACCTTTGTAAGTAGCTGGAATAACTACTTCACACCTGCACTTGTGCTTCATACAGATACCAAGAAGACACTTCCTATTCTTATTGCACAGCTTCGTGCAGCAGACTGGCTGAAGTTCGATATGGGACAGGTTTATGTAATGATTGCATTCTCAATCTTCCCTGTAATTGTTGTATATCTGCTCCTTTCAAGATACATCGTTGGTGGCGTCACTCTCGGTGGTGTAAAGGGTTGATATAAACTTTATACTTACTCTTTTTAAATAAGCGTTAGTAAAGGAAAACCACGGCATGTTATGTGCCGTGGTTTTCTGCATGTGCGCCTTGCGGCTCACTGTTTTATGTATTTTGTAACAATATATCAATGTAACATCTCAAAACTCTTCAAAGAACCACTGCCGCTTCCTACAAAGGTGAGGTACAGAGCGTTAACTCCGGTTATGGGAGCGAAGCTGCAGGTTCCTTCTTTCCAGATATTCTGGGAATCTACCTTGATTTCTCCGAGGACTTCTCCATCCCATTTTGTTTTCACCTGGACAACTCCGTTGAAATAGCCTCTTGTTTTGATTTTAAGGCCTGTTACAGCCTTCATATCAAAGTATTTGAAGCCCGCTGTGGAATTATTGCAAAACTGTCTTATATAGCCGATTTCGGGATCTCCGTCGCCGCCATCCTGAACAACCCTGGGACCTTCGCTGCCAACGTAGATGTCATGCTTTTCCGTAAACAGATTGCAGGCTATATATGCGGGATATTCTCCTACATCGGATAAAGGACCACCGTTAAGACCGCAGGATGTTATCTCTGCCTGTATTATGCTTCCGTCAGGCTTAAATTCAAGCTTTTCCGCGCATCCCTGTCTGGAATACCAGGTATTATTTGTATGTCTGTGATAGAAGATATACCATGAATCGCCGATTTGAACCATGCTTCCGTGGTTATTTGCACCTGATGCCATGGACATAGCTGCTTTTTTGTAAGAATCGATATGTAAATCACAGTTACTTACGATAACACCGCCATAGGTAAACGGTCCCGCGGGACTGTCGGAAGTAGCGTAGCAGAGTTCATGCATTACTTCTGAGGAATAGATAAAGTAATATTTTCCGTCTTTTTTCCTGATAGAAGGTGCTTCGAAGAAAGCGTGTCCCTCATATTCTGTTCCTTTGCTGTAGCAGCTTCCGGGAGCAACGATTACGGGAGCTTTTTCTACTGTAAGCATGTCCGGACCAAGTACTGTTAGCATAGCACCGTGTCTGGATTTATCACCATGTCCGCAGAAGCCGGTGAAGAGATAAGTCTTATCGCCTTCCGTAAGTACTCCGGGATCAAACTGAGGCTCGTCGCCTTCTTTATCGCCGAGTTTTGTTCCGTCCGGATAGTGAACATATCCGAGGAATTCGTACTTTCCTGCAGGAGTATCGCATACTGCAACAGAAACGATTGATATTTTATCAAGTACATAGTACAGGTAATATCTGCCATCGGGGCCCACAGTCACGTCAGGGGCATAGAGGCACATGTGGCCGTCCTTGTTGAGCGGATCAGCAGTCTTTGGATAGATAACTCCTTCGTAGTGCCAGTCGCCGAGATTGTTCACAGGAGCGGACCAGCATACATAGTCGCCCAGGCAGAAAGTCTCGCCATTATATAGGTCGTGTGAACCGTATACATAGACTCTGTCGCCGAATACATAAGGTTCTCCATCCGGAATGTATTCCCAGGAGGGAAGATAGGGGTTAACTGCCTGCTTTTTACCTGTTATTCCAAGTCTTATGCCGCCTTCCTTTTGAGGAGTGGCGCCTCTGCCATCAAATACCATCTCAGCGCGGTTTTTATCGGTGTAAGGCTCCCATGCGGGAAGATCTTCGCCGTCCCATCCTTTTCCGTTAGGATCGCCGGTTTTAATAAAGTTGGCAAACATATCGCACATTTTTCTTGCGAGTTCAAAATGTCTTCCATCAAAGGGTCTCCAGCATTTTCCAAGAGACTCAAAGAAGAACCAGAGGTCTACGGAATGGAAGGTTCCGGGGGTGTCATCGCCCGGGATATCGGGATCAAATCTGTAATAGTAGTGATTCTGATTTCTGCCGTTTTTCTCTGCATCAAGGAAGACGGTCTTAACAGACAGCTCTACGCTGCTTTCGCCATCGATCTGGAACTCGTCTGTGGTATTTCCGGAAATAACCGGTACCGGAGCATTTCTTCCCTCAAGGAACTTTACGGCAGGATCCTCCTTGCAGAATATGCCGTCCTGAATAGGAAACATGCGGGGATGAGACTGCGCAAACTCACCATATTTTTCTCTGAGAGTAAAGGCATCAATTTTTCTTGCTTCTTCAAGCGTTTTTACTCCGACAAATTCAAAGAATTCTTCACCGAGCTTCTCAGCCTTAGGCAAATCAAGGGGTTTAAAGATATCATCTGTCATTTTTGGATGATGAATCATGCCGCTGATAACAACGGCACCCTTGATTTTGTCGAAGTTATCATCGCATGCGAGCTGGTGCATGGTACTACCGCCACCTGCAGACTGGCCTGCGATAGTAATCTGATCGGGATTTCCGCCAAATGCGGCAATGTTTCTGTAAACCCACTCGAGACCTGCTTTCTGGTCGAGAAGGCCAAAGTTTCCGGGGGCATCCGGTGCTTCCTTCGTTATTTCCGGGTGAGAGAGGAAGCCAAGGTGATTTAAGCGATAATTAACGCTAACAACGACGATTCCGCGTCTTGCCAGCTTTTCGCCATCGAATTCCATCTCCGCTGTGTAGCCCCACTGAAAACCGCCGCCGAAGTACCATACTAGTACGGGGAGCTTTTCGTCTGTCTTTTTTGCAGGAGTCCATACATTTAAGTACAGGCAGTCCTCATCCATCGGAATTTCGGGATCAACGTGCCACTCTCTGCAGTAAATGTCGGTTCCAAGGCCCGGGGTATCCTGCACGGAAATGGGGCCGTATTCATAGGCGTTTAGTGTGCCTTCCCAGTCTTTGCAGGGCTGAGGTGCACGCCATCTGTTTTCGCCAACAGGCGGAGCAGCGAAGGGAATTCCCTTGTAAACGGTTATTCTGGGATCTGAGCCCGGAAGGCCTTTAACCGCTCCGTTTTCAACTTTAGTCTGTCTAAGCATTTCTTCTAATCCTCCATTTAAAGTTTCCTACTTTATACCTATTCTCTATTTTGATTGTAGCTATATTGGATTTCCGAGGTCTATGCGAATCTTGCTTTTTGTTTTCTAAAGATTGCTATGTACTACGCAATTTATGCAAAAAAATCAGCAATTAGTTTGTGGAAAGTAATGCCTGTTATCAATAAAATTTATTGTAGATTGGTATAAATATAGGGATTTGCGGTTTTCGCAAGATTTGGGAGGCAGTAATGCAGGTTTTAGAAGAAATGAACATGGAGGAAGTTTTTGCTAATATAAAACTTTCTAAAGCGGTGAAGGGTCTGTCTGAGCATAACCCGGTTATGACACAGAGATTTGGTGCAGATCCGTATGCGCTTGTTTACGACGGAAGGGTTTATCTGTATATGACAGGAGATAAGCCTATGTATGATGCTGATGGCAAGCTTTTGGAAAATACATACAGCAATATTAATACAATATGTGTTGTATCATCCGAGGATCTTGTTAACTGGACTGATCATGGTACGGTCTATGCGGCATCAGAGACCGGTGCGGCAAATTGGGGTGCTAATTCATGGGCTCCCGCTGCGGCATATAAGAATATTGATGGAAAAGACAAATTTTTCCTTTATTTTGCAAATAATGGAAATGGAATAGCAGTTCTGTCCGCGGACAGTCCGGTAGGTCCGTTTACGGATCCTATTAATGGGCCTCTTATTTCCAGACAGACACCTAACTGCGCGGAGGTTACATGGCTTTTTGATCCCGCAGTTTTAATGGATGATGACGGAAGCGCTTATTTATATGTAGGAGGCGGTGTTCCTTCTCTTGAAATGGCTGCAAATCCGGGTACGGCAAGAGTTGTAAAACTTGGCGACGATATGATCAGTCTTGCTTGTGATCCTCAGCCTATTGAGAATGTTCCTTTCCTGTTTGAGGATTCCGGAATCAATAAGATGGGCGGGAAGTATTTCTATTCATATTGCTCAAATTTCAGCATGATGCCAGAAGATGAGGAGAAGGAAGGTTATTTGCAGGGAGAAATCGTAACACTTGTGTCCGATTCACCTATGGGACCGTTTAAGCGTTATAAGCCTGTTTTAAGAAATCCTGAGCATTTCTTTGGACTTGGTGGAAACAACCATCATTGCATGTTTGAGTTTAAGGGAAACTGGTATATCACATATCATGCCCGCATTCTTGAGGAAGCGATGGGAATGAATGGCGGATACAGAAGTACAAATATAGATGTACTTGAGATTGAAAATGGCGGTCCGTCCGTTTCAAAGGGAACCCGAAACGGAGTTGCACAGCTTTCTCACCTTAATCCGTATGATGAGGTAAAGGCAGTGACCATGGCAAATTCTGCCGGAATAGACACTGTGCAATATGGTGAAGAGGCAGAGAGATGCGGTTCGGGTGATATGATTGTCACCGGGATGAGTGATGGAAGCTGGATTGGCGTTAGCGGTGCTGATTTTGGAAATGAAGAGCCTTTTGAAATCTGTCTTAAAGTCGGCGGCAATGGATCAGGTGCTATCCGCGTGAGCCTGGACAGACCGGACGGTGAGGTTCTTGCCTATGTTCCGGTGGAGGAACAGGACAACGAGGTAGCTGATGTGTTTGTCTCTTTGGATAAGACCCCGAGCGGAGTACACGATGTATTCTTTACTTTTGCCGGAGAAGGATATGAATTACATTCATGGAGATTTGTGAAATGATTAAAGAGAAGGTTTCCTTAGGGACAATAAATCCTATAATTCCGATGGATTATCCGGATCCGGATGTAATTCGTGTTGGGGATGTATACTATTTAGCTACTACAACCATGCATTTTTTTCCGGGTTGTGAGATATTGAGATCTTATGATTTGCTTCACTGGGAACATGCGTCTTATGTATATGACAGACTTGATGATACGCCCGGCCAGCGCCTTTTGGATGATGAGAACATCTATGGAAAAGGTATGTGGGCGCCGTGCCTCAGATATCATAACGGTAGTTATTGTCTGAGCTTTTGTGCTAATGATACGCAAAAGACGTATTTGTATAAGGCAGATTCAATTACAGGCCCATGGAAGAAACAATATATTGAAGGTTTTTATCATGATGCGAGCATTTTGTTTGATGATGGCAGAGTTTTTATCGCATTTGGTAACAGGGAGATAAAGCTGGTTGAGCTTGACAGCGATCTCAAAGGCCCCAAGGAAGGCGGGCTTCAGAGAGTGCTTGTTAAAGAGGAAGGAAATAATTTCCTTTCTTATGAGGGTTGCCATTTTTACAAGATAAATGATAAATACTATCTTTTCCTTATACATTCTTTGCCGGATAGATGGATGAGAACGCAAAATTATTTTGTTTCATCTTCGCTGGAAGGCGAGTTTCGCGGAGGAGAGATATTCTGCGACGATATGGGCTACTTCGGACAGGGAGTTGCTCAGGGCGGTATAGTGGATACTCCTGACGGGCACTGGTTTACAATGCTCTTTCAGGATAGAGGCGGAGCCGGAAGAACACCGTTCCTGTTGCCGCTTCGATGGAAGGGAGCAGTTCCGTTTATAGAGGAAAATGGCAGACTTCCTGCAGAGATAGAGTTGTGCAATGCAGATCCCGGCTATGAATATCTGCCGCTTTGCGGAAGCGATGATTTTAGCGAAAGCGGGAAGATATCTGATGTGGCTGATGGAAGAAAAACTGAAAAGCGGGAATATGACTGCTTTGGTATGAAGAGCTTCTGGCAGTTCAATCACCAGCCGGAGATGTCTCTTGTAAAGCAGGACACAAAGAAGAAAAGGTTTCTCATAAAAACCGACAGGCTTTGTGAGAGGTTTGATAAGGCGATAAACTCTTTGACGCAGAGAATGACACTGCCTCGAAGCAGAGCAAGTGTTATTGTAAATGTCGAAGGATTAAAGGATGGTGACAGGGCCGGAATCGGCATTTTGTGTGAAGAATACTGCTATCTTGCCGTTGAAAAGACAGAAAAGGGCAACGAGCTGCTTCTTATCTCCAACGAGGAGGGAAAAGAAGTAGAGAAATGCAGAGAATTATTGGGAAATGATAAGGCTTATGCTTTCAGAATAGATGCAAATACCTTTGCACCTGTCGGTAATGCGACGGTATTCTGGAGGAAGCTTTCTGAAAAAGACTTTAATCCGATTCCATTTTCAAAGAGTCTCAAATTCACTCTGGCGCATTTTACCGGCTGCAGATTCGCGCTGTTTATGTTTAGTAAAAAGAGCATCGGCGGAGAAGCTGCATTTTCAGAATTTAAATATGAGGTGTATTAAAAAACAGGGAAACGCTTATATGGGCGTTTCCCTGTTTGGTTTCTTAATAGTAGTTCTTTAATCAAATTATACTTGTAGCAAAGGAGTCTTCTTCAATTGCCTGCTCATTGGTATCCGCTGCGTCATTTTTGTTATGGCTGAAGAGTGCTCTGTACTCTCCGGGAGTGCATCCTTTCTTGGCCTTGAAGGTTCTGTTAAAGGTAGAAATGCTCGAAAATCCGGCCTGAAGAGCAACATCTGTTATTGAAAGATCGTGCTGTGAGAGCAGGATTTCAGAGGCTTTAATGCGGCGACCTATAAGATAATCGTAAAAGGTGCTGTTCATGTACTCTTTGAAGAGTCTGGTGAAGTGGAACTTTGAAAAACCGCTGAAATCAGCAACTTCATCAAGGGTAAGGTCTTCGGTATAATGTTCATCTATATATTCAAGAACGCCGTTAAGCCTTGTGAAGTAATCTCTCCTCTTGTTCGGGCTGCTCTCAGTAAACAGATGAATCTGGTTGAGCTGACATCTGGTTAACAGGGTAAAAGCCTGAAGGAGATTAGCATAAATTGAAAATTCATAAAACTCCGTATTCTGGAAATATTCGTTCCAAATCTGTGTGAAAAGGTCATAGATTTCGCTGTAAACAGGCGCATAACTCTCTGGAGTTATGTGAATGCAGCTGTTTTTTACAAACAGCATACCGGTATAGTCCTTAACCTGTGAGAAGAAATCTACATTAAAAAGGCATATGAAGCGAGCTCCGCTCTCGGGAGCATGAAGATGGTGCATTTTACGGGGAGAAATCATGAGAATTTCTCCGGGAAGCACGTGATGAGGCTCGTTATCTATATCCACATCATAATAATTATCGATGGGAATGATCACTTCCATAGCATCGTGCCAATGGGGCAGATAATCACTGGTCTCGACATTATACCAGATGCGAACGGACGCATCCTTGGGGAAAATACTGTTTTCCTTTTCAGCGACCATGACCCTGTTTCTGAAATCGGTATTCTGCTGATAAAAGTTAAGATTGAGATTTTTCTTGCTGTTCTTCATAGTACCCTCTTTGTTATAAAACCAATATTTGACAAATTGATATTTGCTATTTATACGCAATTATTGCGAAACGCAATCTTTTATTTCCGTACTTTAGCATATATTGCTGGATATAGTAAATAGAAAAAGCCCTATTTTAGCAAGTTTGTGAAATGCGTACAAGAAATGCATGTAAAATTTGGACTTAAAAAAGCAATAAGTGAGAATTAAATAGCAACAACAAAGAAGAAAAATTTTGCTCAAAGTTGTAGCTCACATTTTGCGATTATGAACAGAATATGTTCTATATATAAACTAATTATTAAAAAGGGGTGCATGTAAAAATACAGTATTGTATAATATTAACAAAAAGCAGCTCCGTTTTTTGGAAAGTGTCTAGCAATAAGCGCGTATGGAAAAGCAAAATATGATAAGCATATTATTCTGTAAACGGATAAACTTTAGTAACAGCGTAGCTTTTAAGGCTTTTAGCAAATTTTGAGAAGTAGAAAGGAATATTTCGGGATGAAATATGATCTTATAAAGCGCCGAAGGGTTGACGTCGCGGCATTACTGATGGCAGCGGCAATAATCGGTACAGGATGCGGACAAACCCCTGTAGGAAGCACTACTGAGACAAATAATGCGGAGGAGATAACCGCAACATCTGATGAATCAAATAATGAGCAGCAAGACACTGCTAATGAAGATGATAATAATGAAGCTTCTAATATAGAAGAAAGTGCTGAGGAAGAAACGGAAGCAGAAGAAGCTGAAGAGGAAAAGAACGACGAAGAAAACGATGATAGCGCCGAAGAGAGCGAGGAGGAAGAGTTGCCTGCACTAAAGGACAGTGTTGAAAAAACAATGGGATGCAGGTTCGGATGTGCAATAACAGGGCAGGAGCCTTGGGATCTGAGCGTTTGGGATATAGTAACCAAGCATTTTAATTGTGTAACACTTGGAAATGAGTTGAAACCGGATTCGCTGTTCGGATACAGCAACGGAAAGTGTCCGGGGACGGAAGAAGCCGAGCTTAACGGCGAGACGATAACAGTTCCGGTTCTTACTTTTAAGAATCCCGAGAAGATTCTCGACAAGATACTTAAGTGGAACGAAACTCATCCGGATCAGGCGCTGCAGGTAAGAGGACATGTTTTGCTGTGGCACTCACAGACTCCCGAGTGGTTCTTCCATGAGGATTATGATAAGGAAAAGCCATATGTGACAGCCGAAGAGATGGATAAGCGTCAGGAATGGTACATAAAGTCAGTGCTTGAACATTTCGTTGGTGAAGACAGTAAATATAAGGATCTGTTCTATGGATGGGACGTTGTAAATGAAGCGATTTCCGATTCGACAGGAACCTACAGAACGGATACGGAGAGGCCGGATGAAGATCTCTCAGAGGATACACATGGCGGCAACTCAAGCTGGTGGCACGTATATCAGAACGAAAGCTTCATTATAAATGCTTTCAAATATGCAAATAAATATGCACCTGAGTCACTTGAGCTTTATTACAACGATTATAACGAGTGTAATGCCAAGAAGAGAAGCGGAATCTTAAAGCTTCTCGAAGCGGTAAAAGCTGAGGAGGGTGCTCCCGGAGAGGGAACAAGACTTACGGCGATGGGTATGCAGGGACATTACAGCGTAAGCGGTCCTTCAACAGCTGAGTTTGAGACTTCTGTAAAAGCATACGGAGAAGCGGTTGGAAATATTCAGATTACTGAGTGGGATCTTTCGGCCAGTGATTCTTATGACAGCAGCGATCCGGCATCGGTTGAGGCTGAGTACGAGAAGAACAGAAAGCAATACAACCTTCTATATTATGTACTTAAGTCAGCTCAGAAAGCCGGAACCGCAAAAGTGACAGGAATGACTTTCTGGGGAACCATTGATAAGTATTCATGGCTTCAGTTCCGCTCCAATGTAGGCGGTGGTAATAAATCGGGACAGTCACAATGCCCGCTTCTATTTGACAGTAAATATGAGCCTAAACCGAGTTTCTGGGTATTTGCAGAGACAGATTCGGAATAAAAGAATTTGGTGGATAACATGAAAAAGACTTCCAGAACAATTTTAATTGTAGTCGGCGTTTTAGCAGTTCTGATTGGAATATGCGTACTTCTGTCGATGAGAGATGTGGATGATTTCCATAATAAATATGAAGGATCAGATCTTTCGGTTGATGTTGAAGGTATGGAAAGGACAGGAACCTACACACTTTACCTGAATGGACATGCAGATGCAGATAAACCGAGTGAGTCAATAGACATTGATCTGTATGATAATCAGAGCGAAGGAGATGTTCATGAGGAGGACAGTCCTGAGGGAGATGTAGAGAAAGCTCTCTACACAGAGACAGGATCCAAGGTGACTTGGAAGGTCAATGTACCTAAGGCTGGATTGTATAACCTCTATGTTAACTATTTACTTCCCGAATCCAGAGGAGTTCCGGCAGAGAGATCGGTTTTGATCAATGGGGAAGCACCTTTCGAGGATGCAAGAAACATCACATTCACAAGAATATGGACTGATGGCGGTGATGTTAAAGTAGATAACCAGGGTAATGAGATAAGACCTACACAGACAGAGGTTTTTGACTGGCAGAGTGCATACTTCAGAGATGACATGGGATTCATTACAGAACCTTATCAGTTCTACTTTGAACAGGGCGAGAATGAACTCACACTCGAAGCGGTAAATGAGCCGATGCTTATTTCGGAGCTTCAGGTTAAGGCAATTGAACAGCCCAAGACATACGCAGAGTATTCTGCAGAGGTTGGTGGCAAGGACGGTTCAGATACAGCCAAGACATTTATTCAGACAGTACAGGGTGAAGATTCAACATTAAGATCAGAATCTTCATTATATGCAAAATATGACAGATCTTCACCGACAACTGTTCCCAACAGTGTTACACATACAGTTCTTAACTATGTCGGTGGTGACAGCTGGAGAAGTTCCGGACAGTGGATTGAGTGGGATATTGAGGTTCCTGAGGATGGATTATACAACCTGATGATTAAGGGACGTCAGAATTACTCAAGAGGTTCTGTATCAAGCAGACGAGTTCTTATCGATGGCGAGGTTCCTTTTGGCGAACTTAACGAGGTGTCATTCCCGTTCGAAAACGACTGGAACAGCTTAACACTTGCAGATGAAAACGGAACACCTTACAACATTTTCCTCACAAAGGGTACACATACAGTAAGACTTGAGGCTACCCTCGGAGGACTTGGTGAGATTCTTGAAGAGCTTGAGGATTCAACCTACAGACTCAACCAGATTTATAGAAGAGTACTTGTATATACAGGAGCAAATCCTGATATTTACAGAGATTATCATATTGAAAAGACCTATCCTGAAATTATGGAAGCTATGGATCTTGAATCCAAGCGTCTCTATAAGATAGTAGATGATATGGTTGCATTCAGTGGACAGAAAGCAGATCAGATAGCATCAGCGCAGACAGTAGCACAGCAGCTTGAGAGATTCTGCAAAAAGCCTCAGAAGATAACCACAGAGTTTACAGCATTTAAGGATAATATCACAGCACTTGGTACCGCATCACTGAACATGAGTGATACAAAACTGGATATTGATTATCTGGTAGTATCAGGTACTGGCGTACAGCCTAAGAAAGATAAAGCAAATTTCCTTTCAAAGAGTGGTCATGAGATTAAGTCTTTTGTAGCATCGTTCTTCGTTGATTACAATTCGGTCGGTGATGTATATGATGCAAACGGATCAGATAAAGTAGTTAAGGTTTGGATACTTACAGGTCGTGATCAGGGTACAATTCTTAAGTCCATGGTGGATGATACCTTTACACCTGAGAGCGGGGTTAAGGTTAATGTAGAAATTGTTGCACCTGACGCACTTCTGAACGCGGTACTTGCGGGAAGAGGTCCTAACGTAGTTCTTTCAGTTGGTGCCGATCAGCCTGTAAACTACGCACTCCGTGGAGCTGCAGAGGATATTACACAGTTTGAGGGATGGGAAGATGTTCTTGCTCACTATTCCGAGAGTTCATATGAACAGTACAGACTTGACGGACATGTATACGGAATTCCTGAGACACAGACCTTCAACGTAATGTTCTACAGAAAAGACGTACTTGAAGAGCTTGGACTTGAGCCTCCGCAGACCTGGCAGGAACTTATTGAGATGATGCCCACAATTCAGGGAAGCAACCTCTCAGTCGGAATACCTACCGCAGCAGGTAACAGTGGTTCAGCAACAGCTTCAACCGCTATCATGTCAAGCACACCTGATCTTTCAATGTACTTCTCACTGCTTTATCAGTATGGCGGAGACATGTACAACGAAACCGGTACAAAGACAACCGTCAATACCGAGGCAGGCGTTAAGGCATTTGATGATTATGTAAGATATTTTAACGATTATGGTCTTCCGGTTATCTATGATTTTGTAAGTAGATTCAGATCAGGAGAGATGCCAATAGGTGTTGCGCCTTATTCAACATATAACACACTTATGGTATCAGCACCTGAGATAAGAGGTCTTTGGGACTTCACACTTATACCCGGAACAGAGAAATCCGACGGAAGCATTGACCGTTCAGACTTTATAACCGGTAGTGCAACAATGATGATCAAGGAAGAGGACGAGGAGCTCAGAAAGAATTCATGGGAGTTCATGAAGTGGTGGGCTGAACCTGATACACAGATCAGATTTGGTCGAGAAATAGAGGCTCTTCTTGGTTCTTCCGCAAGATATGCTACAGCGAACAGAGATGCATTTAAGAATCTGTCCTGGAGTGCAGAAGACATAGAAGTACTTGATGATCAGTGGGATCAGACAGTTGGAATCAGAGAGGTTCCCGGCGGATACTTCACCGGACGCCATATCTCCAACGCTATACGTAAGGTTATAAACGAAAAGGTTGACTCACGAGAGACAATTATTGACTACTCGATCCTGATAGATGAAGAGATTGTAAAGAAGAGGAAAGAGTTTGGTATGCCGGTTGAAGAATAAACCGGTACAGGCACAGTAATCCGAGATATTTAGGAGAGAAAGAATGAAAGAGTATCTTCAAAAATACTTCACTCTGCGTAAACATGAAGCGCAGGTGGCAGTTAAAAAGGCGAAAAATCGAAAAATGTGCTATCTCTTTCTTGCACCCTATGCGATTTTGTTCACCATGTTTTATATTTTTCCGGTTGTGGCATCCATATATTTTAGTTTTACATATTACAACATATTGGAAGCACCGCGATTCATCGGTCTGCAGAATTACATCAGCCTGATTCTGCAGGACGACATCTTCCTAATCGGTGTGAAGAACACGCTGTTGATTGCAGTAATTACCGGACCGCTTGGCTACATAATGTCCTTCCTTTTTGCCTGGCTGATTAACGAATTGCCAAGATGGGTACGAAGTATAGCAGTCATGCTGTTTTACGCACCGTCGATCGCGGGAAACTGTTATGTTATCTTCTCTGTATTCTTCAGAGGTGATGCATACGGTTATGTAAACGCATTCTTGATGAATGTCGGAATAATTGACAAGCCGATCTTGTGGCTCATCAATCCGCAGTACATGCTGCCGGTTTGTATGGGAGTTATCCTTTGGATGAGTCTTGGTTCAGGATTCCTTTCCTTCGTGGCAGGTCTCCAGGGCGTAGATAAATCCCAGTTTGAAGCCGGATACATGGATGGTGTAAAAAACCGTTGGCAGGAGCTTTGGTACATCACACTTCCCAACATGAAGCCTATGCTTATGTTCGGTGCCGTTATGTCCATAACACAGGCATTTAACGTATGTGAAGTCACAATGGCTCTTTGCGGATATCCCAGTACAGACTATGCAGCAAGAACAATCGTTACTCACCTGTTTGACTACGGTTTTTCAAGATTTGAAATGGGATATGCATGTGCTATAGCGACAATTCTGTTTTTGATGATGATCTTATGTAACAAAGCAATTCAAAGTCTCTTGAGGAGAGTGGGAACCTGACATGAGTAAATTAAGCAGCAAGAAAAAAATTGAAAAAGAAGAGAAGGAACAGGTTTACCGTAAAAAGCTGATAAAGAGAAGGAAACCTAACCGGTCAATCGTAGGAGACTTTTTCCTTTACTTATTCCTAATACTGGTTGCCATGGTAATGGTTTTCCCGATCGTTTATGCAGTAAGTAGTGCGCTGAAACCTCTTGATGAACTGTTTAAGTTCCCGCCTACAATTTTCCCTCAGCATCCGACACTCGATAACTTCTCGGATTTGTTCGTAACAATGGGAAAATCATGGGTAACCTTTTCAAGATACCTGTTTAATACAGTGTTTATCACATTTGTAGGAACATTCGGCCACCTGATCATTTCATCTATGGCGGCATTTGTACTTGCTAAGTATGAATTCCCCGGAAATCAGACATTCTTCAAACTGGTTACCGTAGCGATGATGTTTACAGGTTATGTAACAGCAATTCCGAACTACATTATTTTGAACAAACTTGGATGGATTGATACATATTGGGCTATCATAATACCTGCGTTTGCAGCACCTATGGGACTTTTCCTTATGAAACAGTTTATGGAAGGTCTTCCGACTTCACTTATTGAAGCGGCAAAGATTGACGGCGCAAATGAGTGGAAGGTATTTTCCGGAATAGTAATGCCAAACGTTAAGCCGGCGTGGATGACACTGATTATCTTCTCTGTGCAGAGACTTTGGAATGACAGAGCAGCAACATTTATCTATTCCGAAGAAAAGAAGACTCTGGTATTTGCACTTCAGCAGATTCAGAGCGGTGGTATTGCAAGAACAGGTCAGGGTGCAGCCGTACTGGTTGTAGTAATGATCGTTCCGATTATCATCTTTGTATTCTCTCAGAGCCAGATCCTCGAGACAATGGCTAGTTCAGGTCTTAAGGACTGATGAAGAACATTACCATACCATATTTGGAAAGGTGTTAGTTATGCAGACTATGAAAAAAATCGTAAAGGGAGCAGCTGCTGTTTTGGCAGGACTTGTGGTAATAACCGCCACTCCTTTGACGACATACGCAAGTGAATACGGATATACCTATAACTACGATTATTGGGGAGATGTTCAGGAAAGCCCTGATTTTTATACAGTTTGTAAGGTGTTTACCGCATCAGACCTGGGACTTGATAAAAACTTAAACAACCCGGATGGAATTTTTGCTTACGGTAATATGATATACCTCTGTGACAGTGGTAATAACCGTATCCTGGAGCTGAAAAGAGATTCCGCGGAAAAGCTTGAACTGGTAAGAATCATAGATTCTTTCGAGGGTGATTGTGAGATAAAAACATTTTCCAATCCCACGGATGTGGCTGTTTCGGAGAGCGGTGAATTCTATATTGCCGATCAGGGCAACGCGAGAGTGTTAAAGCTTGATAAAGATTTAAATTACTTGATGGAATTTACAAAGCCCAACGATAATACTCTTGATCCGAGCCTTGTATTCCAGCCTAAAAAGCTGGCAATTGATTCAGCAGGCCGTGTGTACTGCATAGCAACCGGAATCAACAAAGGTCTGATCAAGTATGAAAATGACGGAACTTTCTCAGGATTTGTCGGAGCTACACCGGTAAAATTCGATTGGACCGATTATATTTGGAAGAAATTTGCTTCTCAGGAACAGAGAGCGAAGATGGTATCCTTTGTGCCTACAGAGTATGAAAATATCTTCATGGATTATGAAGGCTTTATATATGCGACAACTGCCATAAATGAGGATAAGGCAAGCAAAACTGATAATGCCGTCAGAAAGCTCAATCTCGTTGGAAGTGACATTCTTGTACACAACGGAGAATGGGGAATCCTCGGAGATCTTTACTGGGGTTCCGGCGGTGGATATGAAGGACCTTCAGTATTTACTGACGTAACTGTCATGGAGAATGATATCTACGTTTGTCTCGACAGAAACAGAGGCAGATGTTTCGGATATGATGATCAGGGAAATATAGTGTTCTGCTACGGTGGAAACGGTAATATGAACGGATATTTCAGAAAGCCTACTGCAATTGACTGCATAGGTCACGACCTTTATGTAGTGGATGCGCTGGACAACTCAATCACGGTTTTCGTACCTACAGAGTTTGGACAGACAGTATATAACGCAGTAGAGCAGTTCGACCAGGGTAAGTACACCGAGTCTGGTGAATCCTGGGAGAAAGTAATGAAGCAGAACGGTAACTACGATCTTGCATATATTGGAATAGGAAGATCACTTCTTCGTCAGAAGCGCTATAAGGAAGCTATGAAGTACTTCGAGCTCAAGTATGACGATGATAATTATTCCAAAGCTTATAAGCAGTACCGTAAGGAATGGGTAGAAGATCATATTGTCTGGATTGTAATTGTTATTCTGGCATTATTCCTTATTCCTCTTGGAACCGGAAGAATCAATAAAATCAGACATGAGATTGACACTGCAGATATTTTCATGAATTTACAGGACGGAGAAAAATAATGGCAGCTATCACAAAAGAGAAATATGATCGATATATTGACTCGCTGAAGTTTGCTCTATACTGCATCACTCATCCGCTTGACGGATTCTGGGATCTTACGCACGAAAAGAGAGGAACTTACGCAGCAGCAAACACAATACTGATCGCGACGGTACTTATACGAATACTTAAGCTAAGATATACAAGCTTCATATTCATGACTGTTTATTGGGAAGATCTGAATATCTTCCTATATATAGCAAGTATCCTCTTCCCCTTGAGTTTGTGGGTAGTAGGTAACTGGGGGCTTACCACTTTGTTTGATGGTAAAGGTCGTCTGGGACAGGTTTACATGGCTACATGCTATGCACTTACTCCCTACCCGCTTGTACAGTTTCCGCTGATGATATTCAGTAATTTTGTAACTGTTGATGAAGCTGAGTTTTATGCTATGGTCAGTGCCATATCGCTGGTTTGGGCTGCACTTCTGGTTATAGCGGCAATGGGACAGATTCATGAGTACTCAGCAGGAAAGAACCTGCTTTTTACAGTAGCAACACTTTTTTCAATGCTGGTAATGATCTTCATACTGATGATTTTCTTCAGTATGATATCTCAGGGAGTATCCTATTTCATATCTCTGGGTAAGGAATTTTTGTTCCGACTATAGGAATTACGGATGGGAGCAGACATGAAGGATAAAAAGAACGGAAAAATACGACAGATAGTAAAGAGCCTTGCGGCTCCGGTCATAATATGTGCGCTGATACTTGCTGCCGTAATTTTCATAATAAATCATAAAAATGCCAGTGATACGGGTGAAGCGATTGTACCATATTCGTATGAAGGCGGAGAGGATGCTGAGCCGATTATCGTAGAAAACGATAAGCTCAAGCTTGAGATGGATCCCCTCACCACACAGTTCACTGTTACAGTTAAGGAAACAGGTAAGGTATGGAGATCTAATCCCGAGAATGCAGCAACTGACAGTGTTGCTCTTCCTGAGGAAAAGGCAAATCTTCAGTCCCCGCTTATTATGTCATATGCGGTTGTAACCGGACTTGAAACAACATATAACACCTATGCTTACAGTACATCAAACCAGATATATAACATAACTCAGGACGGTGATTCCATAAGAGTTGATTATTCACTGGGTGATGTAATCAAGGAATATGTTATTCCTCCGGTAATCACCAAGGATAGCCTTGATGCATGGCTCGATAAGATGGATAAAGGTGATGTCAACTTTATTCAGCAGTATTACAAGAAATATGACATAAACAAGCTTGGTAAAAAGGATAATAAGGACGAACTTTTGGCAAATTATCCTGCCCTTGCCGATAATGTAATCTACGTTCTTCGTGATAAAACCAAGGAGAATGTTAGAAAGAAGATGGAGGCGGCCTTCGAAGCTGCAGGATATACCTATGATGATTTCCTTGCAGATAAGGCGCAGGATCTTTCAGTAAAGAGCTCTGACAAGCCGGTCTTCAACGTAAGTGTTGTTTATAAGCTCGATGGAAACGACCTTGTTGTTGAGGTTCCCATGAAGGACCTTGCATATAAAGAAGATTCACCGATTTATACCCTTACACCTCTCCCATATTTCGGAGCAGGCGGAACAGACGAAGAAGGCTACATGTTCGTGCCTGAGGGCGGCGGAGCAACCATTAACTTCAACAATGGTAAAACATCACAGAGCAGCTATTATACAAATGTATACGGTTGGGATATGTGTCTTAGCAGAGATGCGGTTGTTCATAACACCAGAGCATATTACGGAGTATTTGGTGTAGCTGAAGGGGATGATTCCTTTATCTGCATACTTGAAGAAGGAAGCCCTTATGCATCAATCCAGGCTGACATCAGTGGAAAAAATAACAGCTACAATTATGTAAACGCTGTATACAGTATATGTCAGAGAGAACAGTATGACGTAGGTGATATCGCTAACAGTGATGTGTATGAGTACGTTCCTTCACTTCCGGATGAGACACTTACAAGAAGATATACATTCATCAATTCCGGAAACTATGTAGACATGGCTAAGGAGTATGGAACATATCTCGATAACAAATACGGCGATTCTCTCGCAATGAACAATGATGAGAGTGCTCCTGTAGCAATTGAAATTGTCGGAGCTATCGATAAGGTTAGACAGATTCTCGGAGTACCGGTTAAGAGACCGCTTAAACTCACAAGTTATAAAGAAGCAGCTGATATGATTAAGGATCTCAGTGCATGCGGAGTCAAAAATATGTCAGTTAAGCTTACCGGTTGGTGCAACGGCGGTGTTGACCAGAAGCTACTAAAAAAGGCTAAGCCGATTGGTAGTCTTGGAAGTAAGAAGGATCTTAAGAACCTGGCAAAGGTCGGAGAAGAGACAGATTCCACAATCTACCTTAACGGAATCACACAGTATGCTAACTCTTCAAACCTGCTTGACGGATTTTTCTCATACAGAGATGCTGCAAAGCTTATCAGTAAAGAGCAGGCTAAACTTTATGATTACAGCCATATAACCTACGCACAGAGAGAAAATTCAGATCATTTGTATTATCTGCTTCATACAAACCTGGCTATGAATATTGCAGATAAATTTGCAAAGGCAGTAAAGACCTACAATGCAGGAGTAAGCTTCCAGGATATGGGTAAAGATCTTTCTTCGGATTTCTACAGAAAGAAAACTCAAAGCAGGCAGAGTGTTAAAGGCCTTCAGGAGGAAGAATTCAAGAAGATTCAGTCCGAGGGAACACCCATCATGATCAATATGGGTAACGATTATGCAGTACCGTATGCAAGTATGGTTACAGATATGGATCTCAGAGGAAGTGAGTACACAATCCTTGATCAGTGCGTGCCGTTCTACCAGCTTGCTGTACATGGAAAAGTTAATTACACCGGCGATTCAGTAAATGTCGGCGGCAATCAGGAAAATGAAGTTCTTTACAGTGCTGAGTATGGCGCAGGCCTGCAGTTTACATTTATGAAGGAAACTTCATTCGCAACACAGAAGACACTGTACACCGATTATTATGGTGCTACATACGACTCCTGGAAGGACAAGATGGTCGAGATCTATACAAGATATAATGAAGAGCTCGGACATACCTTTAACCAGGAAATGGTCGACCACGAGAATATCACTGAGGATTTATCCCGTACAGAGTATGCGGACGGAACTAATGTCTATGTAAACTACGGATACAGTGATGTACAGACACCGGACGGAAAGACAGTTCCTGCCAGAGATTATCTGGTTGTCAGATGAGAGGAAATGGTTTTATGGAAAAGCAGAAGCAAAAAAAGAAAATTGTAGGACTGCAGAAGAGAAAAGCGAAAGCAGGTTATGCATTTATTGCGCCTTTCGTAATCGGATTTCTGGTGTTCATGATAAATCCTTTAAGGCAGTCTCTTCAGATGAGTTTTTGCAATGTTGAGCTGGGAGCGGGTGATTTCAAAACAACCTGGCTTGGTCTTGCCAATTATATCTATGCCTTCAGAGTAGATCCTGAGTTTACAAGACTGCTGGTTGAAGAGTTATCAAGAATGATTGTTTACTCACTGGCTATCATAGTATTCAGTTTCTTCGTAGCACTGATACTTAACCAGAAGTTCAAAGGACGTGCTCTTGTAAGAGCGATATTCTTCCTTCCGGTTATCCTTTCATCAGGTGTAATCGTTGGACTTGAGTCAAACAACCAGCTTATGGCAGCACTTGCACAGACAATTGAACAGTCAACACAGGGCGTAAGCGTAACGGCTGCTATGGAAAGTATACTTCGTACTGCTGGCATTGGAGTAAGAGCTTATGAAAAGGTATTTGAAGTTATTAACAATATCTATGATGTTGCTATTGCTTCAGGTATTCAGATCATTATCTTTCTTTCAGGTCTTCAGAGCATTTCATCCAGTATGTATGAGGCTGCTGATATCGAAGGATGTACAAAGTGGGAAAGTCTTTGGAAGATTACCTTCCCGATGATCAGTTCACTTTTCCTCGTAAACTGGCTCTATACAGTAGTTGATTTCTGTATGCGTTCCGATAACGGAGTTATCGAAAAAATCCAGAAGGTAATGGTTGACCAGTTGCAGTATGGTAATGCGTCTGCAATGTCCTGGATATACTTCATTGTAGTACTTGCATTTGTTGGAATTACATCTCTTGTTATCTCGAAGGGAGTTTATTACTATGACTGATATGGCATTAGCACAGAAAATGAGAGCCGGTGCGGAAAAAAAGAAAAATACGGATCATTCCCAGAAAACTTTTTGGGAAAGAAACAAACTTTCCGGCGGATATCTCTTAAAAAAGCGTATAATGGATGTTGGTGTTAGTATTGTAAGATTCATTCTACTTTTTGGAATGTGCTTCATGATACTTCAGCCTATCCTAAATAAAATATCAGTCAGCTTCATGACTGAGCAGGATTTGTACAATCCTATTGTTATTGCGATTCCTGAGCACTTTACAACAGCGAACTACAGACTTGCTGCGGAGCTCATGAATTACAGTCAAGCTCTTGTGAATTCACTTATTGTAGCACTGACAATCGCACTTTTGCAGATTACGGTCTGCACACTTGTAGGATACGGATTTGCAAGATTCGACTTCCCGCTTAAGAAGATATGGTTTGCCTGTGTTATTCTGGTAATCCTTATCCCGCCGCAGACAATAGCAAGTTCACTGCATCTGCATTTCAGATTCTTTGATGTACTTGGCCTTATTAAGCTTACAACGGGAAGTACATTAAACCTGAGGGGTTCAGCTATTCCTTACTATCTGATGAGCGCAGGCTGTATGGGGTTAAAAAATGGTCTGTATATATTCATCATCAGACAGTTCTTCAGAGGACTTCCTATTGATCTTGAAGAAGCTGCATACGTTGACGGATGCGGAATGCTTAAGACCTTTGTAAGAATCATGCTTCCACAGGCTAAGCCGCCTATTACATCATGCTTCCTGTTTGCCTTTGTTTGGCAGTGGACAGATGGATTTTATTCCAGACTGTTCCTTGGAAACACAAAGCTTGTAAGTACAAGCCTTTCACGTATCATTGATAGTCTGGGTGCTTATATCCAGCGTATCAATGGAGTTAAGACTACAATTTCAGTAGCTTATTCAAACTGTATCCTTGCGACAGGTACACTGATGATCATTATGCCGCTCATCATTCTCTATCTCTTCGCACAGCGAGCATTTGTAGAGAGTATTGCAAGTACAGGTATCAAGATGTAAAAAATCTCTTCGCACCGCGTTGGTGGGAGAGTATATGTAATATTTTTCTTATCAGGGAATGCCCATTTGCCCTGGTTGCACCCGGGAATGCGCCGGGGCAGATGGCTTCTATATAACTTTAAAAGAGATTTTCAAATCTCAAAACAAAAGGAGGACAAAAATGAAAAGGGCATTAACCAAAAAAGTAACAGCTGCTATTACACTTGCAGCAATGACAATGAGTGCTGTTGGTTGTGGCGCTACATCTAATGGGGGAGATGCAACAACAGCAACTTCCACAGAGACAGCAGAGGACACAACAGCTACAGCTGAGGAGAGCACAGAAGCAGCTGAGGATACAGCAGAGGCTGAGTCTGAGGATGCTGGCGATGCAGAAGAAGCTGAGGCTGAGGATGCTGGCGATGCAGAAGAAGCTGAGGCTGAGGATGCAGAGGAGAGCAGCGATCTCTTTGAAGTAAAGACAGATGCAGATGGTAATCCTATCGATCTCGGCGGTATGGAAATCATCATTCGTGACTGGTGGTCAGGCGACCCGGCTGAACCCGCTAACGATTATGAGGAAGCTCAGCAGGAGTACAGAGATTGGATTCAGGAGACATACAACTTCACAATTAAGCAGCAGGCTATTTCTGACTGGGGTTCAACACCGGCAGATTTCGTTGACTATGCTACAACAGGCGGCGACGAGAACTATCTCTGGATCCTTCGTGATGATCCGGCTATCACATCTGCTATGGCAAGCGGACTTATGTATGATCTTTCTACACTTGACTGCCTTGATTTCAGCAAGGATAAGTTCCAGAAGAACAGACTGCATGAGCAGTATGGCAAAGACGGCAAGATTTACGCTATGTATGCTGGCATGTCAGAGCCCAGAACAGGTGTATACTTCAACAAGAGACTTCTTACAGATGCAGGTATCGACCCTGAGACAATCTATGATATGCAGGCAGACGGAACATGGACATGGGATGCTTTCGAGGATCTTCTTTCCAAGGTTCAGCGCGATACAGATAACGACGGTGTTATCGATATTTACGGTATGACACTTAACGAAGGTGTTATGACAACACAGGCAATCTTCTCTAACGGTGGCGACATTGTTGGTAAGGATTCCAGCGGTAAGTACACATATGACCTTGAGAGCCCTGAGACTCTTGAAGCTCTTGAGTGGACAGTAAAGATTTTTGATAACTATGATGCTGAGAAGGCTAATCCTGAAGGCGCTGAGTGGGATTACTACAAAGAGCAGTTCATTAACGGCCAGGCAGCATTCCTCGTAGAGGATGAGTATGCTGGAACACCCGGCAACTTCCTTGAGGATATGACAGACGAACTCGGTTTCGTAATGTTCCCGAAGGGACCTAAGGGCAAGGATTACATCAACGTTTGGACAAACAACCCGGTAGCTATTCCTGCTTGCTATGATGAGGAGAAGGCTTGGAAACTTGCATTTGCTTGGGATCTTTGGACAAATCAGCCTGAAGGCTATGAAGACTTCAACGGATTCCTTTCTACAGCACGTAACGGTATCTTCGATACAAGAGCTGTTGATGAGACAATCACAATGATGTCAGAGCCTCAGTACGGCACAATTGCTTATCACGGCATGATTCCTAACATGAGCATCGGTTCAGACTTCATCTGGAACATCACACCCGGTTGTGTAGTTTCTGAGCAGGTTGAGGCTATTGCTGATACATGGAAGGCATACATCGACGATGCAAATAAATAATTTCTGCTTAACTCGATAAGTGGAGAATCAGAGGGGCGGCTGAACTTTTGGCCGCCCCATATTTTTTCAGAGGTATTAGTTATGAACAAGGTAAAATTTCATCTTCCGGGACTTAGATACAATTATCCGCTAAATATGTTCTGGATCAGTCTTTTGGAACAGCACCCCGAGTATTTCAGGGAAGGTGTTGAAATAGCATCATTTTTCGGAGCATTTCCGCTTGCGCTTTGGAATGGCGGAAGATTCCTGGGGAACGATCAGTGTGATGCAGGATTCGTGAAAAATGTGGTAAAGAGCATCAACGCAAAGGGAATACCGATCAGGTACACCTTTACAAATCCGCTTCTGACCGAAGATGATCTGGATGATCCTTTCTGTAACTTCTGCATGGAAGTCGGCGATAACGGAATGAATGAGGTCCTTGTTTTTTCGGAAATATTGGAAACGTATCTGAGGGAAAAATATCCCTCCTATCATTTCAACAGCACAACCTGCAAGGAAATTCGTGATGTTGAAGCTTTGAATGAGGAAATGAACAAGGATTATAAGTATGTGGTCCTTGATTACAATTTAAATAACAAGTGGGATTTATTAGAGAAAGTAGAGCACAAGGAAAAGCTGGAAGTGCTCATAAACGCTTGCTGTGTGCCTGATTGCAAGCGCAGAGGCGATCACTACAAAAATATTGCAATAAATCAGAGAACAACCCTTGAGAACAGAAAGCTTCCCAAGGATAAACAAAAGCCCATAAAGCCCTGGACCTGTGAATACGGCGATAAGAATTGCATATATACTATTCAGGAGTATTCAACCTTTGTTTCTCCGGAGATGATCTGGGAGAAATATGTGCCTATGGGTATAAATAACTTCAAAATTGAGGGAAGAACAGGAAATCTCTTCTCCTTAATAGAAACCTACAGTTTTTACATGTTAAAGCCAGAGAAGGTCGGAGAGGCAAGACTACTGCTTCTCAGAAATCTCGAGAGCTCAGGAATAATAAGTGTTAACAAACCCAGGCCGGGCAGATGGCCGTGATAGAAAAGAGGACAGCATGAGTAACGAAGAAAGAAAGGGGCCGGTAGCCCCTAAGGATCCAACAAAGAAAAGACCATATTTTTACATAATGCAGGACAAGGGAATATTTGCGGCACCTCAGCCGGATGGAAGAGGAATTCAGTTTATATATGAAGACAGCGGCAGACTTCCAGATTCTGCAAAGCTGACAGGTAATGTAACGGATGAGAAGCTCCTCGATATGCTAAGGACTGCGGAGGGCTTTAAGAAGCTTGTACACAGCATAGGTGTATCCGTTACGGAAGATTCAAAGACTGAGAAGGTTAATTTCGTATTTCAGATGTATGGCGCAAACCAGTGCGATCCCGCAACAATGGTAAGCAAAGAGTTTGTGGCAGACGGCTCAGAGCAGATTATAGATCTTACCGAGATAACATGGTATGACACAGATACCGTACCGGGACAGATCCGCTTTGAATTTGAAAAATCAGGCATACAGGCTATGGCAGATGTGTGCTTTTATCTGCACGATGGATTCGAAGCGCCTGAGCAGCTTTCAGACAGCGCAGTAGACTTTGAATCTGATGCATATAAGAAAATGATTGCCAATTCCGTAATGAGTAAGGGTAATCTCCTGCGTCTTCGCAGCGTGACCGAGAAAGCGAAGAGAGGAGAGGATGTGACTCTCTCATTTATAGGTGGATCAATAACTCAGGGTGCGGGCGCGATTCCGATTCATGAAAAATGCTACGCAAGAATATATGCTGATGCATTTGAGAAAGAATTCGCAAACGGCGGTGCAGTAAATCTAATAAAAGCAGGCGTCGGCGGAACGCCCTCCGAGCTTGGAATGATCCGTTTCGAGAGAGATGTTCTCCGTGACGGTAAGGAAAACCCCGATTTAATAGTAATAGAATTTGCCGTTAACGATGAGGGAGATGAGACCCAGGGCGTATGCTATGAGAGTCTTGTAAGAAAGTGCCTTGCATTACCATGGAAACCGGCTGTTATTTTATTATTCGCAGTATTTTCCTACGATTGGAACCTTCAGGACAGACTTTCACCTGTCGGAACAAATTATGACCTTCCGATGGTGAGTGTTCTTGATGCGGTAAGTCCTCAATTTGGCTTAAAGCCCGGCGAGGGAAGAGTTATTTCCAAGAAGCAGTTTTTCTATGATATCTATCATCCGAGTAACCTCGGACATCAGGTTATGTGCGATTGCCTGATGGAGATGACCAGAGAATCAGTAGGAAGTACGGATTCTGATGAAGATCCGGCTCTTCTTGAAAGAAAGCCTGCGATCGGAGCTGATTTTGAAAAAGTATTCCTTATTGATCGTCAAAATCCCGGAAGCGCAGAAATACAGGTAGGCGCTTTTTCGGGAACAGATAAGATGCTCCAGATGGTTGAAATGGACAGTGAGGTGGTTCCTGTGCCGGAATTTCCATATAACTGGTATTACGACGGAGAGAGTGACAATCCGGAGCCATTTTGCATGAAGATAAACTGTAAAAAGCTTCTTATCGTATCAAAGGATTCCGGAGAGAATATATTCGGAACCGCCGAAGTGTACGTGGATGGCAAAAAGGCTATTGATGCCGATCCTCATATTAACGGATGGACACACTGTAATCCTTTGATAATCCTTAATGAAGAGGAGAATACGACACACGAAGTAGAAGTTCGCATGGCAAAGGGTGATGAGAGAAAGAAGTTTACAATTCTTGGATTTGGGGTTGTGGAGTGATAAAAAACAAGTGTTATTGGGAAAGGTGATGAGATGAACAGAGAAGAGGCAAGAAAAAAAGCTAAAAAGCTTGTAGCTAAGATGACTGTTGAGGAAAAGGCCTCACAGCTCAAATTTGATGCCCCTGCTATAGACAGGCTGGGGATACCTGCATATAACTGGTGGAATGAGGCGCTCCACGGAGTAGCCCGTGCGGGTACCGCAACAATGTTCCCGCAGGCAATCGGCCTTGCAGCTGCATTTGACGAAGAACTCATGCAGTGTATAGGTGAGATTATTGCTATTGAGGGCCGTGCGAAATATAATGAGCAGTCCAAGAGAGAGGACCGAGACATTTACAAGGGATTAACTTTCTGGGCGCCCAACGTAAATATCTTCCGTGATCCCAGATGGGGCAGAGGTCATGAGACCTACGGAGAAGATCCTTATCTTACAAGCAGACTGGCTGTGCCCTTTGTAAAGGGTATCCAGGGCGACGGAGAATATATGAAGGCTGCTGCATGTGCCAAGCACTTTGCAGTGCATTCGGGACCTGAGGGAGAGCGTCATCATTTCAATGCCATCGCCTCCAAGAAGGACCTGGAGGAGACCTATCTTCCGGCTTTTGAGGCATGTGTAAAGGAAGCCGGTGTTGAGGCTGTTATGGGCGCATACAACAGAACAAACGATGAGCCCTGCTGTGCCAATGAGGAGCTGATGAACGGCTATCTCAGGAAAAAATGGGGCTTTGAAGGTCATTATGTATCCGATTGCTGGGCAGTCAGAGATTTCCATGAAAATCACAAGGTGACAGGTGCACCCGAGGAGTCAGTAAAGCTTGCCCTTGAGACAGGCTGCGATCTTAACTGCGGATGTACCTATCAGAAAGTAATGAATGCATACCGCGCAGGAATGCTGGATGAAAGCGTTATAACAGCATCCTGTGAAAGACTTTTCACTGCAAGATATCTTCTCGGAATGTTTGATGAGACCGAGTATGACAAGATTCCTTACACGGTGGTTGAGTGTAAAGAGCATCTTTCGGTTGCAAAGAGAGCTGCAGCTGAGAGTATGGTTCTTCTCAAGAACGACGGAATTCTGCCGCTTAAAAAGGACGGAATCGGAACCATCGGCGTTATCGGACCCAATGCAAATTCAAGATCTGCTCTTGTCGGAAATTATCATGGTACTTCTTCAAGATACATCACAGTTCTTGAGGGCATTCAGGACATGGTCGGAGAAAATACACGTGTTATGTATTCAGAGGGCTGTGATCTCTGGAAGGAGAATGTAAGCGGACTTGCGGATCCCAATAAGCCCGACAGACTTTCCGAGGCTAAGACTGTAGCAGATTATTCCGACGTAGTAGTTGCTGTTGTCGGACTAGATGAGACTCTTGAGGGTGAAGAAGGTGATACAGGTAATCAGTTCGCTTCAGGTGACAAGATAGATTTGAATCTTCCTCTTTCACAGAGACAGCTTCTTAAGGCTGTTCTTGATTGCAACAAGCCTACGATTGTCGTTAACATGTCAGGAAGTGCGATTGATCTCTCTGTAGCCGAGGAGCGTGCAGGAGCAGTGCTTCAGACCTGGTATCCCGGCGCCAGAGGCGGCGTAGAAGTAGCACAGGTACTGTTTGGTGAGATTTCTCCTTCAGGAAAGCTTCCCGTGACCTTCTACAATTCATCTGCAGATCTTCCGGATTTCAGGGATTATTCCATGAAAAACCGCACCTACAGATACTTTGAGGGCGAGGTCCTCTATCCCTTCGGATACGGACTTACCTACGGTGACTGCAGCGTGAAGGATATGGATGTTACCTTATGTGATAAGGCAGTTACAACAAGTTCCGAAGATGCTAAATACACATTTAATAAAACTGATAATTCTGAATTTTACGGGGCTGATTTAAAAATAACAGTTGCTAACAATGGAAGCGTTGAAACAGAGGATGTTGTACAGGTTTACATTCAGGATACAGGTTTTGATAAAGCAATCCCGAATCCCTGTCTCTGCGGCTTTAAGAGAGTTCACCTTGGCGCAGGCGAGGAGAAGGAGATTACTGTTCATATAAGCGCAAGAGCATTTACCTCCGTTGATGATGAAGGAAACAGAAAGATTTTCTCAGACAGCTTCAAGGTATTTGCCGGTGTATCTCAGCCTGATGCACGTTCTGCTGAGCTTACGGGCCATAAATGCGTTTCAAAGGACATCCGCCTTTGATAAATAATAAAAATCACCTGATGTCAGAATAATGTCATTTTTAACATGAAAATGGTACCCTTTTCCTAGACATTGGCGTATATTGATATTTGGATACTTTATTACTCTGGCTGTTTTAGTCAGAGTAATATTTTGTGGAAAGGGAAAAGAAAATGAAAAGAAAAGTAATGGCGTTGCTGCTTGCAGTAACTATGATATCCACCGCAGGCTGCGGAAGTGGAACAGGCGAAGGCAATGGTGCGCAAACGGTTGCGCAGGACTCCATTAAACCCGCAGATTCAGCAGAAGTTGCAGAATCTACTGCGGAATCTACAGAAGTAGTTTTGGATGAAAGCAAAGATGAAGCAATAGAAGCCGCAGAAGAAACAACTGAAGATACGGATTCGGCAGAGGAGACAACAGAGGAAGAGACTTCAGAAGATGCTTCGAGTGAAGATACGTCTTCAGAGGAAGCTGCGGAAGACTCTGCAAATTCAGAGGAGGACAGCGTGGCTACAACACCTGCATGGGAAATTGTCAATGACATGACTATAGGATGGAACCTCGGTAATACTCTTGATGCACATGATTCAAATATTAAGATAAGCGATCCGCCGTCAAAGCAGGAGACCTGCTGGGGTAATCCCGAGACTACACAGGAGCTGATTGATGCAGTTCTTGATCTTGGTTTCAACACTGTAAGAATTCCGATCACCTGGAAGGATCACATCGATGAAGAGGGCAATATCGATTCTGCATGGATGGACCGTGTTCAGGAGGTTGTGGATTACGTATATGGCAGAGGTGCATATGCCATAATTAATGTTCACCATGAGGATTGGAACTATCCTTACTATGACAATCAGGATGCGGCTTCTGAGAAACTCGCTTCAATCTGGACACAGGTTTCCGAGAGATTCAAGGATTATGATACGCACCTTATTTTTGAGCTTCAGAACGAGCCCAGAAAAGTCGGTACCGACGTGGAATGGAACGGCGGTGACAAGGAAGGAAGAGAAGTCGTAAATGCTGTAAATATGGCAGGATATAAGGCTATAAGAGCTGCAGGCGGAAATAATGAAAAGCGTCTTATTATGTTCCCCGGATATGCAGCAAGCTCACAGGGTAATTGTCTCAGAGCTATTGAGCTTCCCGAGGACGACTGCGTAGCAGTTTCGGTTCACGCGTACACACCTTATACCTTCGCCCTTGAGAGCCCCGGAAGATCCACCTATGACAACGATCATGGTGATCTCGACCAGCTTTTATCTGATATTGAGAGAATTATATTCTTCAAGAATGTACCGGTTATAATCGGTGAATTCGGTGCTGTGAACAAGGACAACGAAGCAGACAGAGTAGAATGGCTCAGCTATTATCTGAAAAAGGCGAGAGCAAAGAATATTCCCTGTGTATGGTGGGATAACGGTCAGTTTAACGGAGACGGAGAAAACTTCGGAATAATTGACAGAAAAACGTTTGAAACGCCTTATCCGGAACTCATGAAAGTATTTGAAGAATATAGGTAATTTCTATAAAAAAAGCATAAAATAGCGGTTTTTCTCGCGCTAATGTGATAAAATACATTTATTCACATAATATCGTGTTTCTATCTTGAGGGGGATTAGTAATGCGTGGAAGAATAATTGGTTTATCATTGGCAGCATTAACGTTCGTGATATTTCTCACAGCTAAGGTCAGTGTATCGGCAGATGGCTTTGATGCGAACTTTTATGCTAATAAGTATCCTGATGTAGTGGCAGCCTTGGGAAATGATCCCGCCGTTCTTTACAATCATTACATAACTTATGGCGTAAAAGAGGGAAGATCCCAGAACCAACAGGAGGATACTGCAAAGTATCAGGCAGCGCTTGCGGGTGGGGCAGCACCGGCACAACAAGCAGCACCGGCGAACGAACCGGTAAACGGATTACCCTACAGTACCTATGTGGATGTTGATATAGACGGACAGTGCATGACCTATTATGAAAATGGTCAGGTTGCACTTCAGTCACCTATAGTATCCGGCAATCCTAATCGTGGAAACGGGACACCAAGAGGCACCTATACGATTCAGTCTCATATTGCAGGTAAGAATCTGGTAGGACCTACCTGGAATGTATGGGTTGACAGATGGATGCAGTTCACACCTAATCCTTGTCACATAGGTCTTCACGATGCATCCTGGAGAAGCTCCTTCGGAGGCGAGATATACAAGACTAACGGATCCCATGGATGTGTGAACCTGCCGCATGATACAGCAGTAGCACTTTTTGACAGAGTAAATGTCGGAACACCGGTGGTTGTTCACTGATGGATATCAAAACAAATTAGTAGAACAGGCAAGATGTAGACGTACATTTTGCCTGTTTTTTTGTATAATAAAAAGGTATTGACTTTATGTACAATATGGTGCGTAATATATTGTAACTAAAAAGATTGCACAAAATATAAAATTGGAAATATAGAAGGATAATGTTTGACGAAAATACATTGGGGCTTATCATCAGCTCTTTTCCCAAAATATTGGAATATGGTTTAAAGGTTACAATACCGCTGGCGGCTCTGGCCTTTATACTATCAACAATTCTCTCGGTACTTGTTGCGATGGTACAATACGCGCAGGTTCCGGTAGCAAGGCAGATTTGCCGATTTTACATCTGGATTATCAGAGGAACACCGCTCCTCGTCCAGTTGATGGTTGCTTTTTACGGGCTTCCGCTTTTGGGAATTCATTCCAATCCGTTTGTTATGGCGGTGATAGTCTTTACGATAAATGAAGGTGCATACAGTGCAGAAACAGTAAGGGCCGCCATGGAGGCTGTTCCTGCGGGGCAGCTTGAGGCAGGATACTGCGTGGGGATGAACTATATGCAGATAATGTGGCATATCATATTGCCCCAGGCGTTCAGAACGGCTTTTCCGTCGCTGTTTAATGCTCTTATCAGCATGGTTAAGGATACGTCGCTTGCATCAAGCATAACTGTGGTTGAGATGTTTACAAGGACCAAGCAAATTGCGGGACAGTCCTATAATTATCTTCCGTTGTACATTGAGGTTGCCATAGTTTATCTGCTGTTTTGCACCGTGCTTACCTATGTGCAAAAGAGAGGAGAGCTTGCGCTTGGCAGCTACGGCGTAAGGAAATAGCAGGGGTTAGAGATGGCTTTATTAGAGGTTAGAAACATACATAAAACCTTTGGCGCCGGAGATGTGCTAAAGGGCATTGATATAAAGATTGAAAAGGGCGATGTGGTATCTGTTCTCGGGGCTTCGGGTTCAGGTAAGACCACGTTCCTTAGATGCATAAATTTTCTGGAAAAAGCAGATAAAGGACAGCTGTTATTTAATGGGACTACATACGACCTTTCAAAGGTAAGTAAAGCAGAAATGGCCGCTGTCAGAAAGCATACGGGCTTTGTTTTTCAAAACTATTGCCTGTTTGCAAATAAGACAGTACTTCAGAACGTCACTCTGGGACTTACGTCAGCACGCCATATTCCGCAAAAAGAGGCAAAGGAAAAGGCTCTGGATGTCCTAAAAAAAGTCGGAATGTTGGAACACGTGGATAAATATCCCTCGCAGCTCTCCGGAGGTCAGCAGCAGAGAGTGGCAATTGCAAGAGCACTGGCTACGGATCCGAGCATAATATATTTTGACGAGCCGACTTCTGCACTGGATCCCCAGCTTACTGCAGAGGTACTGGAAGTAATGCGAAAACTAGCGGATGACGGCATGACAATGATAGTTGTGACTCATGAGATCGGCTTTGCGAAGGAGGTTTCATCCAAGGTTGTCTTTATGGCAGACGGCGTTATTGTCGAGGAGGGGAGTCCTAAGGATATCTTCGTGAATCCGAGAGAGGAAAAGACCAGAGAGTTCCTGAGAATTACAGGGTAGTACCAGAATTGGTTATTGATATTTAACAAGAACAGGAGGAAAATTATGAAGAAAAATCTTTCTATGGTGCTTGCAGCAGTGATGATTACAACTTTTGTCGCAGGTTGCGGACAGGGAGCCGGAGGAGCAAAGACAAGTACCGGTGATGATCACCTTGCAAAGATTAAGGCGGCAGGAAAAATCACGGTTGCTACGGAAGGCTGCTGGGCGCCTTTTACCTACCACGATGAGACCACAGATGAGCTGGTCGGTTTCGATGTTGAAGTAGCAGCTGCTATTGCCGAAAAACTCGGAGTAGAGGCGGACTTCCAGGAGGTTGCCTTTGATGGAGGCCTTACCGGAGTATCCACCGGCACTTTTGATATGATGGCTAACGGAGTTGATGTCACTGACGACCGCAAGGGAACCTATGACTTTACCGAGCCTTATGCTTACGACCACGCCGTGGTTGTTACTCTGGCAACAAATGATACTATCACGTCATTTGACGATTTAAACGGCCATACAACAGCGAATTCCGCAGGTTCCACCTATGAGGCTATGGGAAAAGAGCATGGTGCAACCGTTTCAAATGTGGATACGCTCGGAGAGACAATGACACTTGTCCTTAACGGCACTGTAGATGCTACAATAAATGCCAATACTTCTGCTCAGGATTATTTCAATACAACAGGAACAACAGAGCTTAAGGTTGCTGCCGTTGATCCGGAAGTGACAATGTATGCGATTCCGCTTGCAAAGGGCTCTGACAACGATTCTCTTCGTGAGGCGATTAACGGGGCAATTAAGGAGCTCAGGGAAGAAGGAAAACTGAAAGAGATTTCGGAGAAGTATTTCGGTGCTGATATAACAGCAGAATAAGTAAAAAAGTATTAAAGGGGTTTTAGAAATGATTTACAAGACAAAAGGAACCTGTTCCACACAGATTGATATTGACGTTGAGGGTGGAATTATTAAGCATGTAGCTTTCACAAATGGCTGCAACGGTAATCTTCAGGGTGTATCAAGACTTGTGGAGGGTATGAAGGCAGAGGATGCCATTGCCAAGCTTCGCGGCATCAGATGCGGAATGAAGAGTACATCCTGTCCCGACCAGCTTTCCTACGCTATTGAGCAGGCAATGCAGGAAGGCTGAGATGAAACTTAAGAAGCTGATAAACAATAGCAGAAGGTTTTTATGCGGCGCGCTGTGCGCCAGCCTTCTTTGCGGTACCGGCTTTGATGTGGCTGCAGAGGAGGATAATGAAAATATCGGAAGTGAAATCCATGGAATATACGTGAGTGCCTTTGTTGCAGGCACGAAGAATATGATGGATGAAATCATAACTCATATAGACGAGACATCCATAAACGCCGTGGTAATAGATGTTAAAAATGATGACGGCAACATAGTGTTCGACATGGATTCAGAACTTGTGGATTCTCTTGGGACAAAGGATATTCTTGTAGGAGATATGCCGGGACTTATTAACACACTTCATGAGCATGGAATCTATGCAATTGCAAGATGCGTTGCCTTCAGGGATCCTCTAATCGATGATATAAAACCGGAATGGGTTTTGAAAAAAGCATCCGGTGAACTGTATGAGGATAGCAAGGGATTTTCCTGGATGGATCCCGAGAACGAAGAAGTAAAGGACTATCTCATCGAAGTAGCTCTTGGCTGTAAAAAGGCCGGATTTGATGAAGTTCAGTATGACTATGTGAGATTTCCCACAGGGATAAAGGAAGAGGATCTTGGAATGAACGGCTACGGCAGACGCCGTGCTATCTACAAATTCGTCCGCGATGCTCATTTTAGTCTCAAAAAGGAGGGGATACCGCTTTCGCTTGATGTATTCGGAACAGCGATGGGCTCCAAGGTTGACAGAGACATTGTAGGGCAGGAATACTCCTGGCTTTCCATGAACTGCGAGTATCTCTCGCCAATGATCTATCCTTCACATTACTACGAGGGTTCTATGGGGCTTGATTATCCCGATCTTCATCCCTATGAGACCGTGGATGCGGCCATGAAATACTCCGATGCCGAGCTTAAAGTGGTCAATCCGCTTGGAAAAAGACAGCAAGCTTCGGTACGCCCCTGGCTTCAGGGATTTACGGCATCTTATCTGTCAAAATACAGAGATTACGGAGTAGAAGAGATACAGGATCAGATTAAGGCTGTTAATGAGAACGGAGTTTATTCATGGATCATATGGAATCCTTCATGCAAATATAAGTGGGATGCGTTTAAATGAAAGACAGCGTAGATATTTATATACTGGATACAGAACGGCTGAAGGGCCGGGAAGACAATATTGTACAAGGTATTGCACCCTATTATGCAGAAAAATCCCGCAGAGCTAAGGTAGAGAGCGTAAAAATGCAGGAACTCGGTGCCGGATACATATTGTCCAAGGTCCTTGGAGTGACCAAAGATGAGCAATTGTCCTTTGGGGAGCACGGGAAGCCGTTTTTGAGTGATAAGTCCAAGGAGTTTAGTTTGTCACATGCTCGCAGCTATGTGGTGCTGGCCGTATCAAAAGTGCCTGTCGGAGTTGATATTGAGAGCACGGAAAGACTCACGCTTTCTGTACTTAAGCGTGTTCTTCCGGTCGCATATTTCGATGAACTTATCAGTATGCGAGAAAAAGAGAATCCCGGCTGCGATAAAGCTGCCGAAGAGCCTCAAAGCCCCGAAGAGAAGCTTCGCTGGGCGAAGGCCTGGACCTCTGTAGAGGCAGTTCTAAAGGCGATAGGAAGCGGCTTTTTCCTAGATCCGAGAGAGGATAACTCCTTCATGGAAGGCTTCCATATTGAGAGTTTCCCGCTTAGAGATGAGTTTATGGTGAGTTGTGCCGGTCGCTTCCCTTTTACTGTTCATCAGAATGAACTGACTTAAAATCAAGTTCTGAAATAACCTTTACTTCATTAGCACCGTTTGACGCTTCACATCGAAGAACAAATTCGCCGTCGCTAAGGGCTTCAACTATCGCATTACAGCCGTCTTGTCTAACCTTTGCGATGGTTGTCTCGCCGCGATTTCTGCTAAGAATTCTAAAACATAAATCGCTGTCATCTGCTCCTTTGGGGAATACTTCGGCAGAGACGGTGATTTTTTTATTGCCCGGAGTCAGTGTATATATGCCGTTATCTGTGGAAGTTTTCTCACAGACTTTAAGCTTTATAGTTCTGATATCACTTCCCGGAAGGAGAGAGGGCACAACCTTCGGAACGGAGTTTGTTATACAACTGCCTTCCGCATCCAGAGTACTTTCTTTCTTTACAATAACGAGTGCTTTTCCTGCAAAAAGTCTTTTCGTATCAGCTTTGTAGCTGTCGTAATCGGTGCTGTCTCCGTTATCAAAACCTACAAGAGTCCCGTTTTCTACGGTTACCTTTACGTAGTCACGCGCGTTTTCGACAGGATTTCCGTCTTCATCCACTGCACTTATTTCAGCAAAAATGAGATCACCGACATCTTCCGTTGTCACATTAAGGGCATGGGTATCCTTAAAAGAGCATCTTGCGGTCTCGGCAATGATTTTTCCTTCTTCATCGTAAGCGGCAGCGCGAAGTTCGCCTTCTTCATAAATCACACTGTAATCGGCGATAATATGATCTCCGGCCCCGGGTGCGTGGGTTAGTTCCTGTTTGCCGAGACTTTTTCCGTTCAAGAACAGCTCTACAAAGGGTAAATTGCTGACTACGCGCACATCAATGCGCTGACCTTCATTAAAATCCCAGTAGGGGAAAATGTGCACGAAGGGATTGTCCTTGCAGCTTACCCATGCGGATTTCCAGACATAATAGGCGTCCTTGAAAAAGCCTGCGGTATCTATCAGGCCAAAGTAAGAGTTTTTCGTCTCATAGGGCGTAGGCTCTCCGATGTAGTCATAGCCTGTCCAGAGGAACTGTCCGAGAGAAAACTCCATATCTCTGTCCTCGCAGACGCAGGCTTCCATGCTTTTAGCACTCCACTCGGTAATGCTGTTTCCCAGGGAGGAACACTGGAGGTCAGATTCCTTAATTAGGTGCTCATCGAGCGGGAAATGGTAAATTCCGCGGCTCTGAACGATGGAGGAAGTCTCACTTCCGAAGATTATCCATTCGGGGTTGGCTTTATGCTGCTTTTTATATAAGCGTTCCAGGTAGTTATATCCCACAACATCGAGTTCCGGGGCGCATTTTTGCGCATTTTCCCATTCCATATAGTTCGAAGCGGAGGTAACAAGACCATTTCTTAGCGGATCGTATTTTCTGACCTCATCCCGGAGAATGATAGTAAGCTCAAGACCTCTGCTGTCCACATGGGTGTCATATATTTCATTTCCGATACTCCACATGAATACGCTTGTGTGATTTCTGTCGCGTCTGACCCAGCTTTCAACCTCTTTTTTATACCAGTCGGGGAAAAATCTTGCAAAATCATAATCGGTTTTTGAGCGTTCCCACATGTCCATAGACTCGGAGAGCACTAAAAAGCCCATCTCATCAGCCATATCAAGTACGGCGGGATCATAGACATTGTGAGTAAGACGGAGGGCATTTACGCCCATTTTCTGCAGCTGAACAAGGCGTCTTTTCATTGCACCTTTGTTAAAGGCGACGCCAAGGGCACCAAGGTCGTGATGCAGGCAGACACCGTTTAGTTTTATATGTTCATCATTTATGAAAAGGCCCCTATTGTTGTCAAAACGAATATTTCTAAAACCGATTCTGACGCTCTCTGTCTGAATCGGATATGTGTGCTGATTTGATGTATCCACATCGACGCCTGCGTATAATTCTACCAGGAGTTCATAAAGTACAGGAGAGGAAGGGCTCCATTCCTTGGGATTATCTACAATAAAGCGTTTGTAGGTGTGAACTTCTTCATCTTTGTTGATTTGGGGCATGATAGGTACTTCATTACCATCGTTGTCAAACAATCTGTGTCTGACATAGACATTCTCATTTTCATCGGATTCCTTAAGACCGGAAATATCCGTAGAAATCTCCAGAAGATAGCTTTCGCCTATTTTGCTTGAATGTACATATATGCCATTTTCCGGGATGAAAATATCACTGTAGTCGCAGAGCCAGACATTGCGGTATATACCGGCACCTGTGTACCATCTGGCACTGGGATATTTGCATCTTGCAGCGACAAGAATCTCATTGGTGCCGGGAACTACGTAGTCCGTTACATCCAGAACAAATTGGGAATAACCGCTTTTCCATTCACCGGCTTCATGCCCGTTTATATACACAATACTGTCCATATAGATTCCGTCAAAGACGAAAAAGAGACGCCGTCCGTCCATAGCTTCAAAGTGGTTTAAATACCACCCGGTTGCGTCCGCATACAGATTTTGAGCGTCCTCTATCATCCAGTCGTGAGGAATCTCCACATTATTAAAATCGCCCAGGCACTTATGAGCCTCATCAAAGGTAGTGCCTGCGGGAGTTTTCAGGAATTTCCAGTTTTGATTAAATAGTCTCTTCATAGTAGTAACCTGTTATCAGAAAATCCTTTCAGAAATATTGGTAATCAGTTGTCGACATCAAAGTGTTCCAGCACATTCTTCTTGGCTGTGGGCTTTACATCTCCGTGTTTAACGAAGAGCATGGTAATAAAGGACAGGCAGGAGAAGACGAATGCATAGGGGAACAGGGTCCTGTAGGACACGTGCTCAAGCAAAAAGCCGGAAAAAATCGGGGTAAATACCTGGGCTGCCATGGAAAAGGTATAGTACAGACCGGTGTATTTGCCAATGACGCGGCTCTCGCCCATGCCCACGACCATGGGGTAGGAGTTAACATTTATCGCGGCCCAGCCTATCCCGATAATTGCGAACAGGAAGTTCAGAGAAGCGTTATACTGCGGCATCAAGGCTGCAGACAGATAGCAGATGCTCATGAGTGTTATACCTATGAGTATTGTCTTTTTTCTACCAAGTTTGGCAGAAACAAAGCCCACGGGAATATATGAAAGAACAGCTGCTATCATTGCTATCATCAGACAGTCAGCGTAGGCTCCGTTGCGGAGTCCCCATACTTCTGTTACGTATCTGGAAAAAGCAGTAGTTACCGCATTGTAGGCTGTAAACCACAAAAATACGGAGCAGAGCAACAAGGTAAGGCTTCTGAATACGTCTTGGGAAAGTTTTCCTGCGTTCTGATAGGCTTCATCCTCATCTTTTCCTGTCAATTCACGCACGTCATCTCCGTCAAAGTTCTCAACACCCTCACGGACCTCGGACATGAGCTTTTTTTCGGGAATCGTAAAGAAAAGAATAGCAACTGTAATCACCATAAAGGCCGCAATTGCTATGGCCAGAGGGGTGTAATTTGTTTCTGCTTCGACTGCAGCGGATTTAAGGAAAACCTTGATCATTATAAGTGTATATACTGCGCCAAGGGTTCCCATAAGGTTGATGATGGCGTTGGCTCCGCTTCGATGCACGGCGGGGGTCAGCTCAGGCATCAGTGATACGGCCGGAGATCTGTAAATGCCCATAGCAACCAGGAGCAAAAGCAGTATAAAGATAAAAAGCTGAAGATTAGTACTGACATGAGCAATATATATGAGAGAAAGGAATAAAATTACAGACAGGACGGTTCCGATAAGAATAAATGGCATGCGCTTACCCAGTCTGGTATTAGCCTTGTCGGAGAGTGTTCCGAACATGGGTAAAAGGAATAGTGCCAGAACATTGTCAAAGGCCATAATAGTGCCCGTAAGGGTCTCGCCGAGCCCGAAATGATAGGTTAGTATCTTTGGGATTTCATTGTCATAAAACTGCCAGAAGGCGCAGATGGACATAAAAGCAAATCCGATAAGTATTGTCCGCTTATAATTGAGCTTCATTTTAACTATTCCCCCTAAAACTATTCTTATCTCCTATAATATCATCCTATCCGAATGGATGGAAGATATCGGTCATTTTGATGAGAAGTGTTTGTTAAGTCGGGGAGGGTATGGAATGGCGAGGAGGATTGTGATAACTTTTCTCTCATAAATGAGGTATGAGGAGGGACGTTATGACTAAGAAATATCCGCTGACAGCAGCACAGAACATGCATTACCGATGGATAAAGGAATATGGGACACAGCAGGTATCGGGGCTCAGCTTTATTGCATCACTCAAGGTGGAGATTGATTTTGATCTTCTGAAAAAATGCATCCGTCTGGAAATGGAGAGATACGGTTGTATGCGAATCAGATTTACCAAGGCGGATAAAAACGGGGATGTTAAGCAGTATCTGATAGAAAAGGATGACAGAGACATACCGCTTAGGGATTTGTCTGATTTGACAATGGAGGAGGCGGATGCCGTAATGCAGGAATGGGCATACAAGACCTTTGACGGCGATGATATCCCAATGTGCGAAGTGTTTTTGACAAAACTTCCCGAGGGTTACAACGGCTTCTTTGTACATATGGATCACAGGCTCATCGATTCCTGCGGAATATTCGTCATGACCGGAGACATTATGGCGCTCTATACTCATTATAAGTTCGGTACAGAGTTCCCTGCTAACCTGGTGGACTATGAGGAAGCCCTGCAGAGGGATCTGACAAAGGCATCCAATGAAAAGAGAGTAGAGAGAGCAAAACAGTTTTGGGGGAGTATGCTGGATAAATGGGGAGAGCCCTTATACTCTGATATACAGGGCGGAGCGGTTCTCGAAAAAGCAAGAAAGAAGCACAAAAACCCGAATTTAAGAGCGGCTGATATTGAAAGAAAGCAGCTGTTTGTTGCAGTTAAGGACTACAAGCTTGACGCTAATCCCACAAAGGAGCTGTTTGACTTCTGCGAAGGGCATAACCTGACCATAACCAATTTGCTTCTTTTGGGGCTTAGAACCTACCTTTCCAAGCAAAATGGAGGGCAGGAAGATATAACCGTAGAAAATTTCATTGCCAGAAGACTATCCAGAAACGACTGGATGTCAGGCGGAAGCAGAACCATCATGTTCCCCTGCAGAACCGTGATATCCGGCGATACGAAATTCACGGCGGCAGCGGATGAAGTGCAGAACATGCAGAACAAGGTGTATATGTTCAACAGCTATGATCCGGAGCTAATAAAAAAGGAGATAAAAAAGCGCTATCACACGCCTGCACATACTACCTACGAGAGTTGCTTTCTAACCTATCAGCCCATGCCGGTAAAGCTTAATAATCCGCTTTTAAAGGATATCCCGATGCATACGAAGTGGTTTGCAAACGGCGCAGCCACCAAAAAATTGTATCTCACGGTATCACATACGGCGGACGGAGGTCTTAATTTTTCATACCACTATCAGACAGCGGACCTCACGGAAAAAGACGTGGAGCTTCTGAACTACTATCTGATGCGCATACTGTTCAAAGGTGTGGAAAATCCCGATATGTCAGTGGGAGAGATAATGGCGGCAGTATAAATACAAATTATTTCAGATATGGTAAAACACCGCCAAGGAACATTTTGGTCATAATATCAGCGATATTTTCAGCGGGGGATGCAAAATCCTCCGCTATCCATTTATGTAATATACCGATGGTAATGCCGATTGTACCCGCGATAAGATAGGAAAAATTGTCCCTGGACGCGCTCTCTGAATGAGTTTCATCGGTAACGCTTGTTACGTAACGATGGAACATATGCATGGCTTTTTCAAAAAATGTGTCACCGCGAGCGCTCTCTAAGAGATTAGCAAGAAACGGATTGTTTTTTGTGTAATTACAGATCGCAAGGAAATAAGATTTGCACATATCGTGATCGTTCTCGGGATGAAAGCTTTCCATCATGCGAAAAATATCATCTAAGGTCTTGTCCTCTGCAGCGGTCACAAGGGCAGGAATATTCTCATAGTGATTATAGAAGGTGCTGCGTACGATCCCTGCCTTCTGAATTACGTCAGCTACCGTTATTTTTTCCAGATCCTTCTCCTTTATCAGAAGAAAAAAGGAATCAATTATAGCATCTTCAACGGTGTTGTATCGTTCATCCGATTCGTTCATGTTATCCTCCGGTAGCTGCATTACAGATATCTGGCGGTTTAGTATCCTACGCTCTTTGCCGCGTATTCAGCCTGTTTCTGGGTGAAAGAGTAACCGTCCACAAGGAATTTAACAAGATCGTCATGGGTAACATCGTCAAATAACCCTACATAGAGCTCGGCTTCTTCTTTTGCCTCTGCATACCAGTCGGCTTTCTTGTTGGTTTCGATGTAGTTCATTGCGTATTCGGCCTGTTCTTTAGTGAAAGCCATATAACCTTCAGAAAGGTCTTCCATTAGTCCATCTTTGGAATAAGCAGCACCATCAAGCAGTATTTCTGCCCATCTGATTGCTTCATCGTTCCAGTCGACAAGTCCCTCGGCCTCAAGATAATCAACGGCAACTGTGGCTTCCTCCTCAGAAAAGCCATAATATTTATCCTGAAGCTCCTCAATGAGATGTTCTCTGGAGTAAGGAACGGAAGTAAGTAGATCCTGAGCCTGTCTTATGGCCTGCTTCTCGCCCTGAGTCATATCCTTGACATCCTTGGCTACAATCTGCGTAGTAACGGCAACGGGCTCCGCCGGAGTAACAGTGCGGTTAGAGCTAAAATTAAAAATGGAAAATCCACAGATGCCTACGAGAGCAAGTGCTGCTACAGAGCAGGCGATGGCCAGATAAATCGGCTTTTTGCTCTTTGTTTCTTCCGCAAACATATCTTCGTCATAAGGACTAAGTACGGTGTTTTCATTTATTTCAAAGCCTGGAATGGACTTATCCACAGGAAATGGAACACTTCCGACCATTCCCATCTCTTGTGGCTGTTTCTGCATTGCAGAACTGCCGTTGTTTTGATAAGTTGTTGCACCCGGTGCAGCCTGATAGGCGCTGTTACCGTAGGTTTGATATCCCCCAAATGATTTGTTTTCCATAAAAATATAATTCCTCTCTAAACTTGACTGAAAAAATCAGTTTATATTCTAATACATATCCGTACTGAAGATAAGATATGAATTGTCCTGTAAAATAACGTGTCCGGTAAGATCAGATGAGTATTTATCCCAAAGATCCTTGTCAACAATGATAAGTGAACCGTCATCACTAAGGAAATTGTCCAATGTTCCGTCTACAGCAACGAAATCACAGTACATTTCGGCGGGCGCGACATATTCGCATTCCCAGTGCCCTTGCTTCGAGTACTGTCTGAAATCAGAGAGAAGATATACGTTTCTTCCCGCATATTCATCCCCGTACTGGGCGGCAAAATTAAGCATATCCTGCGTGAATTCATCGACCGGATGCCCGCCCGTTCCCGCAAGATTGATATCGTTCTTAATGCAGGGAACGATAAAGAAAAATGAAGCAGCCACGATGAGGCCTGTGGTAATAACTGCCACTGTGGGATTTTTCCTCACAAGATGCTTTATAACAATTCCCCCAAGTCTTGCCACCAAAATACACAGGGCAAGCAGGGAGGTGTATATATACCAGTCAAGGTAGCTCTTCAAAATTGCAAAGAACATGACCGGGAGAACTGTCCATACAAGGAGCAGATAGTTTTCCTTAATAAAAATCGTAACAACCGTTATCGATCTGTTGCCGGAACGGAGCCTTATAACGGCCATTGCCACAGCTGCAACAATCATTGTGATGATGAAAAGCTGCATCACATTCGATCCGATGAAATCGATGATGGGTTTTGAAAAGTTCTCGTCGGATGTGCTTACTCTGTCGACTGTCTCGCCGAACATAAGAGTATCTATGAACTGCATTCCATCAAACATCGAGCGCTTGACCATCCATGCGACCGGAAGAAGAGCAGCAAGAAAAGCGGATATAACCACTCTTGACCGCTTTTTGAAGGCTTCTCGAATCCTCGGAATGTATAACAGCCCGATCATGAAGATAAGAGCAGCATGAGGTCCCTTGCACATGAAGGCGAGGCCCAGGGAGATGCCGTATAAGTACATGAAACGTGGGTTATACATGATTTCGTAGAGCGATATCATGGCAATCACGAAAAAGAGATTAAAGAAGGAATCCATCTCCGCCGCTCTGTACATGTGAAATGTAAAAAAGGGTGTACATGCCGCAAATATAAACGGAAACAGAACCGCTGAATAGAGATTATCTCTTCTGATCAAAAACAGGATGACCACAAGCAGCGTTAAAAGACCGCCAACTGCAGATGGAAAGCGCGCCGAAAATTGCACACACCGAGAAGCTTATAGCATATAGCCATCATATCAAGGCAGAGCGGAGGCTTGGAATTAAAATAGTCCGCAGCATACTTGTAAGTGTTTACAATCCAGTTGCTCTGTTTGTACATTTCATATGCGTTTGTCGCATGGTAGGCTTCGTCGGTTGAAATCAGATATCCTGCACCGAGATTATGAAATAACATATAGACAATCAGGAGCGTAGCACCTGAAAGAACAGTTAGTAACAACCCCGTTTCAACTTTTTTCCCCATATATAATTATCTCCCCATAAAAAACCACAAAATGCAGTGGTATAATCCACCGATTTTCTTAGAGATATTATATTCTTTCGGAGAGTATTTTGCATTATTATAATTAGCCAAAAATATCCGCAAACGAAAAGAGAGACTTAAAAGCCTCTCTTTTCTATCGTATGAACTGTATTCAGTTTTGTATTCAGTTGTCATTCCATTTTCAGGTTTTGTATGGTTATTACGGTCATTCCAACCTGAATGAAGAATACCATCAGCCAGGCACCGCCTATAATGGCATTTCCTCCAACGAAGAATGTGATCGTCAGAATCAGACACAGACATGTCCAAAGAATCTGCATTCTTGCTCTATTCATAACCTTCAAAATCCTCCTCACAGAATATTTGAATATCTGTCTATATTATACAACGTTTTGTGTTTTTATGCGAAAATTTTTTGCATTTTTCACGAAAAAAGTTGAAAAATATTTTCAGAGGGCTGGAGGAGGCCCTAAAAATCACTCTCTGGCGGCTTTTGAAGCTACTTTATCCTGATACATAATACTATCCGCGCGTTTAAATACATCATTTATACACCGGTCGGTATTTTTATCATATATGGCCATACCTATAGCGGCAGAATAGCGTCGCCACGGGCTTCGGTGCTCATCTACTGCGGTGTCGGCAAAAACTTCCTTGATCTGGGAAAGGAGACTGTCTCTGTTTTCATAATCACTTTTTTCCAGAAGAACAACGAATTCATCGCCGCCGATTCTGAATACGGGCGAGTGTTCATAAACAATGCAGAGCTTGTGGCAGGCACCGAAAATATAGTCATTTCCGTGCGCATGACCATAGGTATCGTTGATTTTTTTCAGGTTATTAAGGTCAACCATCAGAATTCCGAACTCTGCGGTTCCTGAGTCTATGTCCTGATCTACACGCATGGCAACATTGTCATACCAGGCCTTGTTCTTAACGTGGGTAAGGGCATCCTGATAGGCTACGGTATCCATATAGTTTACCTGGTTTTTCATGTCCTCAACCTGAACCTGGGCTTCAAGAATATTGCTTGCATAGGTGCGCATGTCCTCTGTCATCTGGCCTATGGCTTCAGACAGAGATTCAACCTCATTCTTTGAATGGATATGTGGATCGTTATATATCAATAGGTTGGGATCCGTCTGGGAATGACTGCTCTTGGCAAAGGCCGAGACACTTTTTTCCAGACGTCCGATGGGTTCTGTGATGCTGCTATTTGCCCATATTATGAAAAGAATTGAGAATGCTATACCAAGTATGAGAATAAGGATAATACAGAGTACCGTATATGTTCTGATAGCGAGCTGCACATCTTCCACCTCGATATCCACACACAAAAGTGCGAAATGTTCGCCGCTGCTGTTGATCAAAGGCTTGGAAATAGTGTAGTCATATCCCCAGGTAGTGAAATTTTTACAGAAGGATATGGTGTTTTTATCAAGTGCATCCTGATATACATAAAGATCCTTTTCTTCGTAAACATCATAAAGAATATAACCCAGGTAGTAGCCGTCGGGATCGGTTGCCCTTCCCTCTGCGGTATCTGCGGAGATGATATTCATCATGCCCTTTCTGTCGCTGTCCAGCATCGGCTTAACTATATAGAGGTAATGAATATCAAAATCCTCCATTATGGAATCCATAAAGGTGATAAGCTTGATGAATTTCTCGGATTCGACACCTGTTTCAACGCAGGTGGACAGATCCTCTATGTCTATATTGCTGTAGACATAGTTAACAATGTCAATCATTCGCTTGTTATAAGAGCGATAGATTGCCGCCGTGAAGGTTCTGTGTGTAATTACGCTGAACAATATGCACAGCGTTGTGAGAAAGCCCAGCATGAAGAGAATGATGCTGCGCTTCAATGGTCTCTGCATTGTATTCATGGCATCATCACCCAAAAGGTCACAGTATCAATAATATTTTATCCAATTTTGACGGAAAAATGTTAAAGGATAGGCATTTCTTAATAAAGAAATAAGAGGTTATTTATAGGTTTTTTACAGATACTGATAATATGTTTGACCAAAGCGGTTGTTTTGCTTACTATTTACTGTATAGGAATTGAGAGGAAAATCATTGGGATGAAAATACGATTTATAGAACCGGGGAACAGGCCTTATAAAAAGACCATTCTAAACTATTTTGTTTACGATAGGTATATAAGGACTCCTTCCGTCGGGCTTAACACGCTTGCAACAATAGTAAAGAAAGAGATTCCGGATACATATATGTACAGTGAATCAATTTCGAAGATTAAATATGATGATGTGCTTGATGCAGACATTATCTTTTTGGGCATATTTACCTTTGCTGCGGTAAGGGGCTATGAACTTGCCGATTTTTTCAGGAAAAATTCCTCCGCAAAGGTTGTGCTAGGAGGCCTTCATGCCTCGATGAATTATGAGGAGGCAATACAACACTGCGATTATGTGATGCTGGGAGAGGGCGATGAGACAATAATGCCTCTGATACGGGCAATCGAGCGCGGAGAAGAGCCATCAGGTAAGGGATATGCCTATCTGCGCGGCGATGAGCTTGTTAATACGGGTATGCCGGAGCCTCCGACTGATCTTGATCTTATCCCCGACAGGGATCTCATTCACAATTACAGGAAGATGGTGGGGCACATGACCATCTGGCCTCAGGTTCATGCCTCAAGGGGCTGCCCGCACAACTGCGATTACTGCGCTCTTGTGAGACACTTTGGCCATTGCGTCAGGAAAAGATCCCCGGAAAATGTCGTAGAGGACATCAAATACTCGATCGACTTCTTTCACAAGGGAAAGCTCAGACTTTTAAAGGATCTGTGGATTACGGATGACAATTTCTTTGCTGACAGAGAATGGGCGATAGCTGTTTTAAACAAGATAATCGACAGCGGAATAAAATACCGCTTCAACATACAGGCGAGGTACGAGGTCGGATTTGACGACGAGATGCTTGAACTTCTAAAGAAAGCGGGTTTTTTCGAGCTCGATATGGGAATTGAGTTCATAGACGACGATTCCTTCAAGACATATCACAAGAAGTCGACCAAGACCGAGATAGAGGAGTCGATCAGGAATATTCAGAGACATGGAATGAGTGTCAGAGGACTTTTTATTCTGGGATCTGATAATCAGAAGGTCGGCTGCGGCAAGGAGCTTGCGGATTTTGTTATAAAAAATCATATCCAGGGCGTCCTTATCCAGTGCATGTACTTTGTGCCGGGCACTCCGGTCTATGAGAAGAATAAAGACAAGCTTCTTCATACAAGGTGGGATAAGTACAACGGAAATGCAGTACACAGACCAAAGAACATGACTCCGTACGAGCTTCAGCTTGAAAATATCGATGCCAGCAGAAGGATATATTCTCCTAAAAGGCTGTTACAGGCGATATTATTTGAGGATTTTGTTCATAAAATACTTTTTATCGGTGAGTTCTTCTGGCACTGGAGCGTAAGGAGTGACATGAAGAAGGAGCTGCCGTATTTAAAACAGGTGTCGCAGACATCGGTTATGTCGAATTCGGATAATAAAAAATTAGTGGTTTCTTGAAAATAAATCTTATGAAGAAGGGGGAAAGATAAGAAACATGGCTATTGCAGGTAATATCAGCGAGAAAGAGCTCTATGATGCGATTCTCGCCTTTGATGAAAGCGAGGAGGCACAGGACTTCTATTACAAGATAATGGATACGCCTACCGGCCGAAAAAACAAAAGCGGAAGTGATGAAACAGTAAGGGATAGGATTTTAAAGGCCTATGCAATGCTGTTCTGCGAAGAAGCGGGACTGGCGCCCGGTGAAAAGGCGGGAGTTGACGAGGTCGCCGATACGGCGGACAGACTCTACATTGGTTCTCTTGGCTATGATCCACAGCACTGGTACCGGATGAAATATCATTTTCCGGTGATTGACGAGGATAACTACGACAGATTTGCAGCACTTGTTCTTTCCGATATGAATGCGGGACCTTTACACGATGCGGCACTAAATGATGGCGAGACACTGGTGGTTGGAGAGGCGGATCCTCTTCATATGACTGCAGAGCAGAGGAAGAGCCAGAGTGTAAAATCGGTTTCAATGACATTGGGGGGTCAGTGATGAACATATTAGCTGTGGATGAGGACAAGGAGTCCCTGAAAAAAATAAAGAAGATTATTGAGACAGTGTCTCCGGATGCGACGCTGTTTTCAAGTGACAGTTCGCTGGCCGCACTCGCTACGGCTCGTGAGACGGAGATGGATGTTGCGGTTTTGGAGACAGAGATGTCTGAACTTGGGGGAATAGATCTTGGCGGATACTTAAAGGAATTGAATCCTTATATCAATCTTATCTATCTCACTAATCACACAGAGCAGGCCTATGAAGCCATGAAGCTTCATGCCAGCGGATATATCAAAAAGCCGGGCACTAAGGATCAGGTGAAGAGCGAGCTCGAATCCCTCAGATACCCTGAGATACGAAAGAAATATAAGAGAGTTTTTGCTCAGACCTTTGGCAATTTTGAGTTGTTTGTTGACGGGGAACCTGTTGAATTCAAATACAAAAGAACCAAAGAGATAGTAGCGCTTCTCATAAATAACAAGGGTGCGCAGACTACAAACGGAGAAATAATCGCATCCCTTTGGGAGGATGACGGAGATCCGGAAAAGAAGCTGTCATACTTGTGTAACCTTCGTCAGGACCTTCAGAACACCTTCAAGAAGCTTAAGCTTGACGGAATTATTCTGAAACAGCGGGGAAGCCTTGCCATAGCAAAGGACAGGATTGAATGTGACCTCTATGACTGGCTTGAAAAGAAGAAGGATTCCAAGTATAAGTACATGGGCGACTATATGAACCAGTACAGCTGGTGCGAGTTCTTCCATGCAGAGCTCGATGAGATAAGCTATGACATGGAAGAGGATGAGTAAAAACTGATTATTCCTGCAAAATGGCGGAGAGTTTTCCGTTTGACAGAATCGACAGATGCTGCGTTGCGCGAGACATTGCGGTATAGAGGCAGTGTCTGCCGGATTCGTCATCGGGATACGACTCCGAATCGGCGTCGGGCAGAATTACATGGTCGAATTCCAGACCTTTGGCAAGTGCAAGCTCCAAAAGAAAAGCACCACTTTTAGGCAGGGCATCGTGCCCTGTTATTATTTGCGGAGAATTATCCTTTAGCATAGCTGAAATTTGTTCAAGCCTATATTCGTTTCTGCAGATTATGGCCGTAAGGCCTTCTTTTTTTTCATATTCACTGATAAGAGCTGTCAGTTCTTTCAGGTATTCCTTATCCGAACTGCATACCTTTACCGAAACCGGCTCGCCGGGGCGTTTTACGGAGGAAATCATCATCTTTTTCTCCGGAGGCAGAATGGAAGCGAACATATCGGTGATCTCGGGTGAGCTTCGATAGCTCGTCATGAGAGGAAGCTCTGTGAAGCGCTTTTTATCTGCTTCTGCCATCTCCTTAAGCTCGGCAAAAGTAACCGTACCTTCACGAATTGCCTGGAATTCATCTCCAAGGAGCATGAAGCGGGCATTCGGGAAATACTTTGCAAAGACCATCATCTGTGCCCTTGTGTAATCCTGCACCTCATCAACCATAACATAACGCATGTTACGATCGCATATGCCGGTAAGTTCCATCCTTGTATAGAGCCATTCTGCGGCTGTTACACGGGTTTTGCCCAGGATGCGTCTCGCAACATGGAGGGCGTTTACCCACCTGCAGCGTCTGATATTGGAGAGTGCTCCGCCAAAATCGTTCTCTGCGCGGTTATCCTCTGCCTGATCGGACTTTGCCATGCTTCCGGAGGCATTTTCGTTATCATTTTTTTCAAGGTGGCGAAGAGAGTTCTTGACCTTGTGCTCAAGTTCATCGGATACGGTCTGGATAAGGCGTATTCCCATGGGGAATTTCCTGAATTTATTTACTACGGACAGGACTTCCTTTTTGGACATAACAAGATTGCCCTTGTGCGTTATTTCATAAAAATCCGCAGCCTCGGGCGTCAGTGTCGGAAGTACGTCGTGTATCTTCTGAAGATTCTCCGCTTCAGTGTAATCGTATTCATCATCGGAAAAAGGAACATGCACCATCTGAAGAAATTCGCGCCAGGTAAGCGTCAGAGGGTTTGTCTCGCCCATATCCGGGAGAACATTGTCAATATACTCACGAAATACCGGGTTCAGTGTCATAAGGCATACCTGGTCGGGGCGGAGAGTGTTTCTTTTTTGATAGAACAGATACGCAATTCTCTGCAGCAAAACAGAGGTCTTTCCGCTTCCGGCGATACCGTTTACAAGGAGCACAGGCACATCGGGATAGCGGATGACGGTATTTTGTTCCTTCTGAATGGTTGCAGTAATAGCCTGCATCTTGTCGGAGTGCGTCTGGGAGAGCGACTGCAGTAGCATGGGGTCCTCAATCGCAATCTGTGTATCGAAATAGGCCAGAAGCATATTTTTGTGCAGATCAAACTGGCGACGAAGCTGCAGATCAACAGGGATTTCCCTGTCTTCAACGGTGTAGTGAGTGTGGCCGCTCTCCTGATTGTAGTAAACCTCGGCAATTGGAGATCTCCAGTCAACCACCATCTGGTCATAGCCGTTTTCGGAGATGGCAGCACGGCCGATGTAATAGTTTTCAGGTTCCTCGGATGGATCGAACTGAAGCTGGATTTTTGCAAAATAAGGAGACTCGAGGAGCTTGTTCACGCTTGTGAGACGATTTCCAAGAGAATTGCTCTCTACGTTGTAAGTATCGATATAGCGGTTCCATACCTCGATCTCGGCCAGGGTTTCCATCGTGGTCTCGATGTCCGCGTAATCGAAACGTATGTTATCGCGGATATCATTCTTGTCGTCCAGCGCCTTTTCATCGAGGGCGGCGATCTGCTCCTCGAGATCGTTTTTCATCTTGAGAAGCTTGTCGTAGGTCTCCTGTAAATGCTGTTGTTCTTTGTCAAAAATCTCTTTTTCCATTCATGTTACCTTTAAAATTCATTCAAAATTCTTTATATTTCTGTTTTCGCCTTTTCAATTGCGGCTATTATTTTATCACAAAAAGTGTCAAATTCAGGATCTTCCTCGTATTCCTCAGGATGAGAGAGGACATAATCAACTGCCAGACGAACTCCCTTATGGAAGGGAATAGTGGTAGTCATTTGCGGAACGAGTCTTTTTAGCTTGCTGTTGTCAAAAACAACTGATACGGCCTTGTCTCCGAGAAGACTTCCTTCGAAATCCATATCGTATTTTTCACCTACATCACTTAAGAAATCGGATGAAACATGGTAAGCCTTTAGTTTTACTCCGAGAGCATCCGCGATAGTCTGATATATCTGATCCCAGCTAAGGATTTCGTCACCTGTTATCTGGAAAGCCTCGCCTATGGCATGTCTGTTGCCCATGAGACCGGTAAAACCAATCGCAAAATCGCTGTTAAAGGTAACAGTCCACAGAGAGGATCCGTCACCCTGAATTATGACGGGTTTTCCCTGCTGCATGCGCTTTATAACCTGGTAGAACCCCTTTTTGCCGTGCACGCCGAGCGGAATATGTCTCTCGTCGTAGGTGTGGCTGGGCCTTACTATGGTTACAGGGAAGCCCTCTTCGCGGTATTTTTTCATGAGAAATTCTTCGCAGGCAATCTTGTTTCTGGAGTATTCCCAATATGGATTCGCCAGAGTTGTTCCCTCGGTTATGATATAGCCTGCTGCGGGTTTATTGTAGGCAGAAGCAGAGCTGATGAAGATGTACTGCTTTGTTTTATCCTTAAAGAGTCTGTAGTCTCGCTCCACGGCCTTCACATCAAAGGCTATGAAATCGCTTACCACATCGAAATCCATGCCGGAGAGCTTTTCTGCGACATCGCTTTCATTATATATATCAGCTGTTATTTGTTTTACTGAAGAAGGGACATCATTCTTGCGATTTCCCCTGTTTAAGAGGTATACCTCCCATTGAGGATCCTCCGACAGTCTTCTTACTATTCCCATACTGATGGTACCCGTACCACCGATAAAAAGTGCTTTCATGCTGTAACCCTCCTTTTTATTTTTACCCATATGAATAGTATAAAACATTTTTGAGGAAAACAAAAAATAATTACCGAATGACAAAATATTTATAGTTTTATGATTGGCTTAGTGGTTAAATAACAACTAACGTTTCTATGAAAGGTTGGACTTTAAAGTGAAAAATGCAGATAAAGACTGGCAGTTTCCAAGAACCAGATTGGAGTGGCTCTGGGATAACATGGAGGGATATAAGGCGCTGTATATCGTTTCCGTTGCCGGTACATTTTTATACAACATGATGCAGCTGACGGTTCCGTATTTTTCATCACAAATAGTAGACAAATTCCTTTCGGGACCTGAGGCGAGAGCCAATTTCAGTGCTCATTCCGATGAGTTTTACAGGCTTATTTTCATGATGATATTCTTCACAATTCTAAGGTGTATCATCGTGTACGCGGATTGCGTGGGATACGAAGTGGTGTCCCAGGGAGTCCTTTTCAGAGTGCGAAATTTCATTTATGACAAGATTCAGAGACAGGACATGAAGTTCTACAGCACCTACAGGACCGGTGACCTCATGACCAGAGTTACCGGTGATCTGGATGCCGTAAGGCACATGATCGCCTGGGTTGTGAGAATGCTGGTTGAGGCGTTTTCGCTTATTTTGGCTGTCGGAATCTATTTTATGTTCATGAACTGGAAAATGGCACTCTGTCTTCTCGCAGTAGCTCCGCTGATTTTCATTATAATAATGGCTTTTAAACTGCAGGTTGCGCCCATGCATGCGCTTCTTAGGGAAAAACTGGCCAAAATGAACACAATGGCGCAGGAAAACATCTCCGGAAATCGCGTGGTTAAGGCCTTTGCCAGGGAAGACTATGAGATAGAGTCTTTTGATGAATGCAACAGGGACTACCGTGACACCAATAAGAAGACAGCGATGATCTGGCTTAGATATTTCCCAATAGTTGAAACCTTTGCAAACCTGCTTCCTATTATCCTGCTGCTTGTAGGCGGTCTCTTCCTTATGGGCAATCAGATGACAATGGGTGAATATGTGGCATTTTCCGGGCTTATCTGGGCCATCGCCAATCCCATGAGACAGCTTGGAAATATCATGAACGAGTTCCAGAGATTTTCGGCGGCGTCTGTAAAAGTCATGGAAATCTACTACTCAGAGCCGGAGATTGTGGACAAGGAATACACGGCCCTTATGCCCAACAGATTTGAGGGCAAGGTCGAGTTCAGGGATGTGAGCTTCCAGTATTCGGACGGTAAGCTTCCTGTTTTGAAAAATATATCATTTACCGCTGAGCCGGGGCAGACTGTGGCCATTATGGGAGAGACGGGCTGCGGAAAAACATCGCTTATACATCTTATTCCCAGATTCTACGAACCGACGGGAGGCCGCGTGCTTGTTGACGGCGTGGATGTGCAGGATATTGCACTTCATCAGCTTCGAAGAAATATCGGACTTGCGACGCAGGATGTTTTGCTCTACTCAGACACTATTGATGGAAATATCGCCTACGGAGATCAGCTGCTAAGTAAAGAGGATGTCATGAAGTACGCGAAATATTCCCAGGCTTCCGATTTTATTGCAAAGATGCCAGAGGGCTATGAGACGATTGTCGGAGAGAGGGGAGTCGGATTGTCGGGCGGACAAAAGCAGAGAATTTCTCTTGCCAGAGCACTGGCGGTGAGACCCTCGATACTTATACTTGATGATACGACCTCGGCGGTTGATCTTGAGACCGAGAAGGCAATTCAGGATAGCTTGCAGGATCTTGATTTTAAATGTACGAAGATAATCATTGCCCAAAGAATATCCACGACAAAGGATGCCGATCAGATTCTAATCATGCAAAACGGTGAGATTACTGAGCGGGGCACACATGAGGAACTGATAAAACTTGGCGGATACTACGCGGAGCTTGTAAAGCTTCAGATGGGGGCATAACAGATGGCCAGAAATACATATAAACAGGATGAATTATTAGAGGAGCCTTTTGATATAAAGCATCTCCTTAGGGCATCGGGATATATTAAAAAGCATATTGGTGTGATGCTTGTGGCGTTTTTGTTGTCGGCGATTGCCGGGGTCACAGCCCTTGTGAATCCCGTTATCGTGCGTAATGCACTGGATGTGGCAATTCCAGACGGGAACAGAGCGCTGCTCTTTAGGCTGGTTATAATATCGGCTGCTTTGTATGCACTTAGCATCTTCTTTTCACTGGTGCGCTCAAAAATAATGGTTAATGTGAGCCAGGATATCATCTATCAGATAAGGAACGATCTGTTTGAGCACCTGGAAAAGCTTCCTTTTCAGTATTACGATGACAGACCGCACGGGAAAATACTGGTAAGGGTGGTCAATTACGTAAATTCGGTTTCGGACATGCTAAGTAACGGTCTTATCAATATCGTACTTGAGATTCTGAACCTCATATTTATTGTAATTTTCATGTTTTACGTCGATGTTCAGCTTAGTCTTGTGGTACTGGCAGGCGTTCCGGTGCTCATGGTTTTCATGTTCTGGATCAAGAATAAGCAGCGCCGGGCATGGCAGATGGTTTCCAATAAAAACTCGAATCTGAATGCGTATCTTCAGGAAAATATCGTTGGTGCCAGAATTACGCAGATATTTGCCAGAGAGGACGAAAATGCAAAGATTTTCAAGGACCTTTCGGATGACTGCAGAAAAACCTGGATGAAGGCCATATACTACAGTACATCGGTGTGGCCCGGAATAGATACCATCTCGGTATTTGTAAGAGCAGCCATCTACTTCTTCGGACTTGTGATATTTGCAAACGGTCACCAGAGTCTCGGAACGATTGTTGCCATATCAAGCTATGCGTCCAGATTCTGGCAGCCGATCATGAACCTTGGAAACATTTTTAACGGCTTCATCAATAATATCGCGTATCTGGAGAGAATCTTTGAGACTATGGATGAGCCCGTGACTATTACGGATGAGCCCGGAGCAATCGAGCTTGCGCCTGTAACGGGCAGGGTAGAATTTCAGAATGTCTCATTTTCCTATGAAGAAGGAAAAGAAGTTCTGCATAATGTGTCCTTTACGGTTGAACCCGGAGAATCTATAGCACTTGTGGGGCCAACCGGCGCAGGCAAGAGCACTATCGTTAGTCTTATATCGAGATTTTATAATGTTGATAGCGGCAGAATTCTTATCGATGGACAGGACATTTCCAAGGTGACATTAAAATCTCTCAGGGAACAGATGGGTATAATGCTGCAGGATAGCTTCATTTTCTCAGGGACTATCGAGGATAACATACGTTATGGAAAACTTGATGCATCTAAGGAAGAGATAATTAAAGCATCGAAGACTGTCTGTGCACATACGTTTATCAGCGGCATGAGCCGGGGATATCGCACAGAGGTTAAGGAGAGAGGGGCACTCCTGTCTCAGGGACAAAAGCAGCTTATCTCCTTTGCGCGGACACTTATCTCGGATCCGAGAATTATGGTGCTCGACGAGGCTACGTCCAGTATCGATGTTCAGACGGAAAAGGATCTTCAGAGAGGCTTGAATGCTATGCTGGCCGGCAGAACCAGCTTTATAATAGCGCACCGCTTATCGACCATTACAGGTTGTGACAAGATAATGTTTATCAATGATGGCGGTATCACCGAGTGCGGTACACATGAGGAACTTATGAAGAAAAAGGGTGATTACTATCACCTGTACACGGCTCAGATACTCTCTGATGCCCGCCCTGCATAGGGCTATTTTGATGGAGTAGGATATTATGAAAAGTAACATAACAGATATGACGACAGGGAATCCGGCAAGACACATCCTGGTGTTTGCCCTCCCTACACTGATTGGAAATATTTTCCAGCAGATATATAATCTCGCCGATTCGATAATTGTCGGAAGATTTGTCGGAGCAGATGCATTTGCCGCTGTCGGTGCCACAAGCTCCATAACTTTCCTGTTTTTTGCGCTTTGCAACGGTATCGGAGGTGGCGGCGGTATTGTGGTGTCGCAGTATTACGGAGCCCACATAGACAGCAAGGTGAAAAAATGCATAGTTAACACAGGTCTTATTATGCTCTTGGTTCCGATATTTTTCGGAGCGCTGGGATTCCTTCTCGCACCTCATCTGCTTAAACTTCTGGGGACACCGGAGCTTATCATTGGAGATGCCATATTATATGTGCGCTTTATGTGTATCGGGCTTTTGTTTGTATCCTTGTACAACTATTTGTCTTCAATGCTGCGTGCGCTCGGAGACTCCAGAACACCACTGTATTTCCTGATGATATCAACTGTTATAAATATTGTACTTGATATTGTGTTTGTGTGCGTTTTCAGGCTTGGAATCAAGGGCGCGGCTCTTGCCACTGTTGTGGCGCAGTTTATCTCGGTGGTACTAAGTGCAATATACGCATACAAAACCAACAGATATTTCCGCTTTGAGAAGGAAGACTTCGAGATATCAATGCATATGACCTACAAGATTGTTCGCCTTGGAGTGCCCATGTCGATCCAGTTCGGACTCATTGCGATTTCAGCCATGGCGGTTCAGCGAATAGTCAATTCCTACGGAACGACTGTAGTGGCAGCTTTTACAGCCACAAACAGGATAGAGCAGCTTATTCATCAGCCCTATGCAACGCTGGGAGCATCCCTTGCGACCTACAGCGGACAGAACTTCGGAGCAAAAAGAAACGACCGCGTCTATTCGGGTTACAAGAGCGGTCTTGTTATTATGGCCGTATTCACAGCCATTCTGGTATTTACAATGCAACTGTTCGGAAGAGCTATTTGCAGTATGTTTGTAACTGATACGGAGGTTATAACTCTTGGTGCTGACGGACTTAAGATTACAAGTCTGTTCTATCTTGCGCTCGGATTAATTTATGTTGTTCGCGGAGTCCTGACCGGCATTGGAGATGCATTCTTCTCCCTATTCAACGGTGTAATAGAGGTCATCGGAAGATTCACCATACCGCTCCTTTTGACCTCATACCTCGGCTTCGGAGCGACCGGTATCTGGCTTTCCTCCGGAATCGTCTGGCTCATCAGCGGCGTCACCGCCTGGCTCCGCTACTACACCTATTTCCAGAGAAAACGTCTCCACACCCATGCCAGCATCCAAACCACCTGAGGCAAATAACTTCGCCCGGGCCATGGGGCTGCCGTGCGAAGTTACTGCAGCAGTTTTAGGGAGTATTCGTAGGCGAAGAGGGCGTCCTTGTCATCTAGGCGTATGTCGAAGAGCTGTTTCATCTTGTCGAAGCGGTAGAAGAGGGTGGACTTGTGTATGAAAAGCGCATTTGCTGTGGCAGGTGCGCTTCTATTATTGTCGAAATAAGTTTCCAGAGTGCTGATGTAGTTCGTTCCGTGCTCCTTGTCATGTTTTTTCATGAACTTGATGGAGGGGTGGATTGAGGCATGGACCATTGATTCTTTGTTCGCGGAGCTAAGTATGTGTTTTAAGTAGTAATCACGGTAATAAATAATGGGTGATTCGTTAAAAACAGGGAGTCTCTGCGACAAAAGTCCCTGGCACTGGCTGAAATAGGCGGAGCTTTCACTCAATTTGTCATAAAGATAGCTTACGGTTCCTATCATGTGATTCATTGTAAGGAAGGTTTTCAGCCTCTTTTCAGTCTTTGGAGTCATGGCTTCCATTTTTGATGTGGAAACAAGAGTTATAAAACGGTTACCGAAGATACCGGTCACACTGTTTGAAAAGATGGTGGAAAGCTGCTGGATATAGATATGGTAAGCCATAAGTCTTCTGGAGGTGGCGGTAAAGCTGCTGGCAATGATGTAGTAGTATTCCTTAGGCTTTATTCCCAGAAGCGACAGCTGGTTCACAGCGGTTTCTTCATCATAGTGGCGTCCGAAAAGATCCCGCAGGAACATATCATATTTGATACCCTGGGGATTCCGGTAACTGTCGTCCTTTTGCAGCTGTATTGATACCATCTGGGCGAGGGAGTGAATGAGGTCAAGATCACTTTCTGTGTGTTCACGTTCATTACATCTTACGCAAATATAGCCCACAACTGCGTGTTTTATTCTTATGCTTTCGAATATCCAGTCAAAATCGCTTTCTTCAAGCTTCACGGCGAAGGGATATACCGAGTGGTAGATTCTTTCGGTAACTTTCTTTTGTTCCATATCCTCGGAGTATTTGGCTTTGACGGATAGTCTGTTGTTCTTTATTTCCAGGTTCTTATCCTCGGAAACATCGGGGAAGGATGCCAGAATTCCATAACTACTGTCACAGACCACGACGGGATTATTGAGGTATTTGTATGCCGTCTGAAGGAGGGCGTCGATACCGTAGCCGTTGTGCAGGATACTGAAAAGACTTCGCTTTTGCACATCTATGTTCTGATATGCCAGAATTACATCCTCCATAAGGTTGTACAACTCTAATATGTTCAGCTCTTCTTCTATATAAAGGGAGTCCGAGGCAGGAGTGTTCTGACCGGTTCCTATGAAAAGGATATCGCCGTAAACCTCCTCTTTCCCAAAGGTTTTGTAATCCGCAAGATACAGAATATTCGGCATCAGATGCTCAATGTTGGCATCATTTTCGTTAAAAAAGCGTATTCCGTCAATTGAATGCCTTTTTTGATAGTTTCCATGCACTTTTAAATCGTACTTTTTCTCTATTGCATCCAGAATATCTGAAATATAAGCCATTTTACTGCTATCTCCCGTTTTTAAGTAAATTTTCGTTGCATCCGACAAACGTCGGAAAAAGTATACATTATTTTGAGATTTTACTCAATGGCTGTTGGATGTAAAGGGAAACTCTGAATGATAAATTCTTAACTATCAGAGCGAATTCTGAATTAAAAGGAAAAGGGAGAATTTTTATGAGTATCAAAGTAATGGGAGTTACAGCCGGAAGAAAGAACAGCAACAGTGAGATCCTTTTAAAGGAAGCACTCATTGCATGTGAGGAAGCCGGCGCAGAAGTAACTATGATCAATCTTAGGGATTACAACATTCTGGATTGTACCGGATGCACATCCTGCACCATCGGTATGTCACAGGGCAAGAACGTAGGATGCGTACTTGATGATAAGGACGATAAGAAAAAGATCATGGATGTCCTTCTTGATCAGGATGCGGTTATCTATTCAGTTCCTACATATGATCTAATGCCATCCGCCAATTATCTGACATTTGCACAGAGAAGTCTTAGCTACGAGACAGCATTCCTTGAGACAATCGGTGCCATCGAGCACAGAGACAGGGTTGCAGGTCTTATCTCAGTAGGTGGATCAACAAGAGCATGGCAGTCAATGGCTCTCGAGGGACTTCAGGCAACAATGTTCACAACTGACATGAAGGTTGTAGACATGATCCTTGCAACAAGAGTTCCGGGCCCGGCACAGTGCCTGCTGGATGACGAGCTCATCGCAAGAGCACACAAGATGGGTGAGAACATCATCGAAGCTGTTAAGACTCCCGTAGAGGAGAGAAAATGGCTCGGCGACGAGAACATGGGATGGTGCCCGAACTGCCACTCAAATGCACTTGTTCTCGGTGAGCCTCAGTGGGACGGCCTTCACTATCCTATCGAGTGCCAGGTTTGCGGCGCAGGTGGAAACCTCGAGCAGACAGAGGACGGCAAGTGGAAGTTCGTTATTCAGGAGGATGGCCTCTTGAAGGATCGTACAACTGTTGAGGGAAGAGCTAGACACCTTGAGGAGATCGGACATACTCAGGGCGGATTCTTCGGAAATCCCGAGAACAGAGAGATTGTAGGTAAAAAGATCATCAGATATAAAGAGAAGAATTTCAAGGGAATCTAATACTTTTCGGAGGATATGGCAATGAAAAAGAGTTTTAAATATCGCGCAGTGAATGCGCTTATTATGAACATTCCGATAGCACTTGCTATTTCACTTACAGCACAGCTGCTTGCGATTCACACGGTTATACCGCAGTTGCTTTTAATCAATTTCATTATTGCTTATGCAGTGTCTTTTGTGGTTGGCGTGACACTTCCCTGTGTCGGATGGGGAATCGGATTTGCGAATTTCTGCAAGACAAAGCCGAATACACTTCCCTTTGGTCTTTGCATAAACGCAGTTGTGAACCTTACATATGTTGTGATCAATAGCCTGATTCTTACATATTTTAATGTGGTTATTCTGAATCATGCACCTATCATTGCATATTTTATCGGAATGGCAACGACATTCATTCCGATCTATATCGTCGGATACATTGTTTCCTTCCTTTGGAACCGTCCGGCAGAAAAAATGACAGAAAGTATTTGTGGCAACGAATAATTATTTGGAGGTAAGTAAAAATGAAACAGTTACAGTCAGATGTAATCGTAGTAGCAGCAGGCCTTTCAGGACTTGCAGCAAGTATTGCGGCAGCCGAGAACGGCGCAAGCGTAATCACTTTTGAGAAGTCATCCACCACAGGTGGTGCAGCAAACATGGGTATGGGCCCTCTTGGCGTAGGCTCCAGAATTCAGAAGGATCACATGATTGCTCTTACACCCGGTGAAGCTTTCAGAAAGCACATGTATTTCACTCACTATCGTGTAGACGCAAGAATGGTAAGAGATTACTACTTCAAGTCAGGTGACACAATTGACTGGCTCATGGATATGGGCGTTGAGTTCGTAGGTGTTCAGAGAGCATTCAGCGCTCCTGAGGCTACAAGAGCTTACTCAGACGGTGAGTTCACATGGCACGTTGTAAAGCCTGAGGATGGCGGAATGCCCGGCCCTCGCTGTGCAACAGCTATGACAAAGAAGATGACAGAGAGAGCAAAGGAACTTGGCGTAGACTTCCAGTTCGAGACTCCCGTTAAGAAGATCATCATGGAGGACGGCGCAGCTGTAGGCGTAATCGCAGTTGACAAGAACGGTGAAGAGATCGAAGCAAGAGCAAATGCAGTAATCATCTGCACAGGCGGTTTCGGTGATAACCCGGAGATGATCAAGGAGCAGACAGAGTTCGAGTATGGCAACACAATTTACAACTTCGCTGTTCCCGGAATGAAGGGCGATGGTATCAAGATGGCATGGGAAGCAGGCGCAGGCCACGAGCCTTGCATCATGGAGCTTATGTATCAGCTTCCCGACAACATGAACCACTTCATCCTTGACGGTGCTTTCCGTCAGCCTTGCCTCTGGGTAAACAGAAACGGACAGAGATTCATGCCCGAGGATCAGATTGCAAACACAACCTTCACAGGTAACGCAATCGCAGCACAGCCCGGCAAGGTTGCTTATTCAATCTTCGATAGCAAGATGCTTAAAAAGTATAAGAAAAAGGGACCCGATATCGTTTCTCACGTACATCCTCATGATCTTTTCGATCACTTCGATGAGCAGTGGAACGTAGACCTTGCAAACGGTTATGAGCCTATCGTTCAGGCAGATACAATCGAGGAGCTGGCTGAGAAGGCAGGCATCGATGTAGAGGGCCTTGTAGCGCAGGTTGAAGAGTACAACGAGATGTGTGCAAACGGCTTTGATGAGATCTTTGAGAAGGATCGTGCATATATGCAGCCCATCGAGAAGGCACCTTTCTACCTTTGCAGAGAGAACGTTGGTGCATACGGCTCACTCGGCGGCGTAAAGATCAACCACAAGACACAGGTTCTCACACAGGATGCAAAGGTTATTCCCGGCCTTTATGCAGCAGGAACAGATGCATGCAACATCTTCGGTGACAGCTATCCCTTCATCCTTTCAGGAAACACAATGGGATTCTGCCTGAACAGCGGACGTATCGCAGGTGAGAATGCATCAGCAGGTTCTGAGAACTTTGATGATTTTGAATAAAAACAGAGGTTACAGGTAGATGAAGATTTTTATTGACGGAAAAGAAATTGAGGCAAGAGAAGGCGCATCGGTTCTAGATGCCGCCCTTGAAGCAGGCGTTTTTATTCCGCACCTTTGCTCCCATCCTGATTTGGAAGCAAAGGGAGGTTGTCGCCTCTGCTCTGTTGAGATTGACGGAGTGGAGGGGGCTGTGCCCTCTTGTAAAACGACTGTGACTGATGGCATGAAGGTCACGGTTAATGGCCCCGAGGCCGAAAAGGTAAGAAAAACAGCCATGGAGCTGATTCTTGCTACGCACCCCGCTGATTGTACAGGATGTCCCAAGTACGGAAAATGTGAGCTTCAGTCAATGTATCAGTACATGGGAGTAAGCCCGGAGCGCTGGAGAAAGAAATCGAGAGCAGTTCCGAATGATGAGAGCAATCCGCTGATTTCACATCTTTTCACAAGATGCGTAAGATGCGGACGCTGCATCAGAGCATGTCAGGATATGCGTGGTGTTAATGTTCTTGATTACATCAAGACCGACATGGGTATCAGAGCGGGAATCCCGGAGGGCAAGTCCCTTAAGGAAGCCGGCTGCAGATTCTGCGGCGCATGTATTGAGGTTTGTCCCACAGGTTCAATTGTGGATGCATTCCATTTGATGAAACCCGAGAGAACCTATGATGAAAACGTTGTGCCTTGCAGAAGTACCTGCCCTGCACATATCGATATTCCTGAGTATATAAGAGCTGTGAAAGAAGGCAATTTTGATAAGGCGACAGCCATTATTCGTGAAAAGGTGCCTTTCCCGGAGACTCTCGGATCTGTCTGTACAAGAAACTGCGAGAGCCAGTGTAAGAGAGGAGAGCTCAATTCTCCTGTATCTATCTGCAGACTTAAGAGAGCAGCTGCTACGAATGAGAGCGGTGAGTGGAAAAAGAACGTCAGAAAGGATACTCCCACAGGCAAGAAGGTTGCCGTTATCGGGGCAGGTCCTTCCGGACTTACAGCCGCTTACTACCTTGCAAAGAAGGGCCATGAGGTCACTGTTTTCGAGAAAAATGAGAAGGCAGGCGGACAGTGCCGCTACGGTATCCCTGCATACAGACTTCCCGATGAGCTCTTAGACAGAGAGATTGCTACGATTCTTGAAGCAGGAATTACCTTAAAGACAGGCGAAGCCTGTGAAGAGCCCGCAAAGCTTCTTCAGAGCGGTTTTGATGCGGTTCTGGTATCCATAGGAACACATCAGGGAACCAAGCTTCCGATCGAAGGAAATGACCTTGAGGGCGTATATGTGAATGCAGACTTCCTTAAGGCAGCAAGACAGGGCAATCCGCTTCCTGTCGGCGATAAGGTTATGGTTCTCGGCGGCGGCAACGTTGCTTACGACTGTGCCCGCACCGCAATCAGACAGGGTGCTAAGGAAGTGCACATAGCTTGTCTTGAGAATCTTCAGCAGATGACCTCCTCAGAGGAGGAGAGAATGGAAGGTGAGCAGGAAGGCGTAATCCTTCACGCAGCGCATTCCTTCCTTAGAATAACAGGTGATACCAAAGCCACCGGAGTAGAGATCCAGAAGGTAAACAAGTTCTACTTCGATGAAAACAGAAAGGCTATCATCGAGCTCGAAGAAGGTTCAAATCAGATAGTTGAGGTCGACAATGTAATCTTTGCTGTAGGTCAGAAGCCTGAGGGAACAGACAAGATGGGCGTTGAGCTGACACACGGACCTTACATTGCAGCTAAGGACAGTGCAACCAGCGTAGAAGGTGTATTTGCATCAGGCGACGTTGTTACAGGCACAAAGTCTGTTATTGAGGCTATCGCAGGCGGAAGAGATGCCGCTGTGGCAATCGATAAATTCCTTGGCGGAGACGGCGATATCAGCGAAGTTCTGGTGGAAAGACAGGCTCCCGAGAAATACATCGGACAGATTGAGGGCTTTGCGGATCTTGCAAGAACCGAAGCTGAGGTTATGGAAGCAGACAAGAGAAAATGCAGTTTTGATGCGATTGAGAAACCTCTTACCTGTGACCAGGCTAAGTGCGAAGCAGGAAGATGTCTGCAGTGTGATCTTAGAACGACAATAACCAAGGTTAAGCTTTGGAACGAGTATTAAGGAGGAAAAGATGAGTAGCGCAGATAAGATCAAAGAATTAAAAGAAGATCAGTGCGTGGTTGATGTCCTTCTTAAGGAAGTCCAGAGCCATCCCTGCCAGAACTGTGGCAAATGCGTTTTTGGATATGAAGGAATCACACAGCTGGAGATGATCTTAAAGGATATTACCGAGAAGAAGGGACGAAGCGGAGACAAGGCTCTTATGGAAGACCTTGCCGAGATGATGAAAACCCAGTCCCTCTGCGAAGACGGCGAAGATATTGCAGATGCTGTAAAGGAGGCACTTGGCAGTTACGGAGAAATTTTTGATGAGCATATCGCCAAGAAGGGCTGCCGCGCCGGTGTCTGCAAGAAGTTCATGACCTACCACATCCTTGCAAGTAAGTGCGTAGGATGCGGCGAGTGTATGGATGTCTGCGAAGATGATGCGATTCTCGGAAAGAATAAGTTCGTTCACGTAATTGTTATGGATGAGTGTTCACTGTGCGGCAAGTGTATGGAGGCTTGTGACGAGGATGCAATCGTTATGGCAGGCGTCCAGAAGCCTAAGTGCCCCACAAAGCCCATTCCATGTAAGAGATAATCAATACTTCTAAGCCTTCCCCTTGGGGGGGAAGGTGGAGCGAAGCGCCGGATGAGGGGAAGTATTGAAAAAATTAGTGAGGAAAAATAACATGAAAACATTTGGAAAATATTCACGTAGCGTGTCCATAATCGGTGTCGGTTGTACACCTTTTATGTACACCGTAGATAATGAAGAAACAAACGGCCTCACAGAAGGCGAATTGTTTGGATATGCCGCACTTAAGGCTATGGAAGATGCCGGAGTTAACCCTCAGGATGTTGATTTCTACTTCCACGGCTGTGCAAGCCCTTTGAACGGTTCAAACTACCTTACACCCAACGTTCAGATTGCCAACTGGTTCGGAATGAAGGGCAAGGGATCCATTCACCACTCAGAGGCTTGCTGCACAGGCTATCTTGCAATTGAGCAGGCTGTAAATGCGGTTGCTTCAGGAAAATATGACTGTGTTCTCACAGGTGCTGTTGAGTTTGGTGATTCTACACCGAGCCCTGCCGATAATGTTGAGACACCCAAGCACCCTTACAAGCGTGACAAGATGACAATGGAGAAGTTCCTTAAGACTACTTCATGGCTCTATGACAGAACCTACACCAGAAGCCTTATGGCAGGTCAGGAGCTCATCTATGATGACGCGGCAGAGTGGTATGTTCGCACAAGAGGCATCTCTGCTGAGGATATGAATAACACACTCAATGCAATGTGTATAAATAACAGACGTAATGCATCTGTAAACCCGCTTGCTATCGAGAGAACAACCTATGAGGAGCTCGCTGAAAAGGCAGGCATGACTCTTGATGAATACATGAACTCACCCTACAACCCGAAGATGGGTGATTTCCTCAGAGCAGGCGGACTTGAGCTTAAGTGCGACGGCGCTGCAGCATGTATTGTATGTGCTACAGAAAAGATTCCGGAAATCGCAAAGAACTTAAAGCATAAGCCCATCGAGGTTCTCGGAATCGGAAGTGCTGCCTGTGAGGCAACAACACCCCACTTCGAGGTTCGCGCAACAGAGGAAGCAGTAAAGCAGGTTTATGAGTCAACAGGACTTTCCGGAGACGATCTTGATCTGTTCTTTGCAAATGACTTCATCATCACATCTCACCTTGTATCAGCTGAGATCGCAGGATATCTTCCCTACGGCGAAGGCTGGAAGTACATCTGCGACGGACGTACTGCATGGGACGGTGACAAGCCGATCAACTCAAACGGCGGAAGAACCTCCTTCGGACACGCTCACGCAGCATCCGGACTTGCAGATATGTACGAGGCATGCAAGCAGATGTGGAATGAGTGCGGTGATCGCCAGGTTAAGAAACTGCCGAAAACAACAATGCTCCGTGGATACGGCGGTGCTCAGAACGTAGCCGCTATCATCATTCGGACAATGGATTAATAGGGAGGATGAGACCATGGCTATCAAATTAGAGAAAATAGTTGAGAAATTTTACACATCTTTGGAAGAAGGAAAAATTATGGGCCGTAAGTGCCCCAAGTGCGGACATGTTGAGTTCCCGCCCGTATATGCTTGTAACGAGTGCGGAAGCTATGAGACAGAGTGGTACGAGATAAGCGGAAAAGCTAAGCTTCACTCCATCGTACTTCCCGCAGCACTTTCCTCAAAGCCCGAATACAAGAAAATGGGCAAATTCGCATACGGCGAGGTTGAGCTCGAAGAGGGCACAAGACTTAACGCAGTTGTACGCGGAATCAGTAAAAAGAATCGTGAGGAGCTTTCCAAACAGCTTCCTCTCGATATACATGCAGCAATAATAGATCGTGACGGCGGCTTCAAGACCGTAATCTTCGATCTGGATGAGAAGTACCTCAGCTAAAGCCTTCCCCTTGGGGGCGCTCGACGTCCGGGGGACGTCGGTTCAGCGCGGACCGAAGCGGAGCGAAGACAGGTGGCACGAAGTGCCGGATGAGGGGCAAGAAAAAAAGGAGAATAAAAATGAGCAGACAGGAAATTTTAGATCAGGTATTAAACATGGTAGCAATGTCCTACAAGAAGGAGGTTTCTGAGCTTTCAGAGTCCACATCCTTCAAGACAGACTTAAACGGAGCATCAGTTCAGATGGTAGCTCTCGTTTCAGAGATTGAGAACGAGCTTGACGTAGCTCTTATGCTTGCTGATGCAAGTGCTTGCGAGACAATCTCTGATCTCATCGATCTTATTGAAGAAGAGATGTAAAACATTTTGGGCTCGCTGTAAAGGCGAGCCTATTTATGAGAGGTAGAAAATGAGCGTAATTGATAAGATTTTTGAAAAAGCTAAATTGGATCCTCAGAGAGTAGCATTCCCTGAGGCTCTTAATGAAAAGATGATGCAGGCAGCTTATGAGGCAGGCACCGAAGGATATATCATACCTATCCTGGTGGGTGATGAAGCAGAGATCAAGGCTGCTATCAAGGAGAGAGGCTACAAGGAAGAGGCTTTCAAGATCGTTGACGTAAACAACGAGGAATACAAGGCTCTTCTTGTTGAGAAATACACAGCGCTTCCCGAAACAAGACTTAAGGAGAAGGCACTCAGACGTCGTATGGAGGATAAGCTCCAGTTTGCAATGGTTATGCAGGCTGCAGGCGAAGCGGATGTTACCTTTGCGGGAATTGACTATACGACAGGTGACGTTCTTCTTGCAGGACAGATGATAATCGGCATTAAGCCCGGCCTTGCAACAGTTTCAAGTATCGGACTCTGCGATATTCCGGGATTTGATGGAAGCGAGGGATCACTTCTTGCAATCGGTGACAGTGCAGTGTGCACCAATCCCAACCCCGAGCAGCTTGCAAGTATTGCAATTTCAGCTTGTGATACTGTTAAGTCACTTCTCGACTGGGAGCCCAGATGTGCATGTGTCAGCTATTCCACCTGCGGAAGCGGCCAGGGCGAGCTGATTGACAAGGTTACCGAGGCAGTAAAAATTGCTAACGAGCTTCGTCCCGACCTTGCAATTGACGGTGAATTCCAGCTTGATGCTGCTATCAACCCGGATGTTGCCAAGAAGAAGGTAAGCAGAGAGAGCAAGGTTGCAGGTAAGGCAAATGTTGTTATCTGGCCCGACCTTAACGTAGGTAATGTCGCAGTTAAACTCATTCAGCAGTTCGGTAAGGCGGATGCTTACGGTCCGATGCTTCAGGGCTTTAACAAGGTTGTATGCGACTGCTCCAGAAGTGCACCGGTATCCGAGATCAAGGGCAATATCGTAATCAGCGCAGTAAGAGCGGCAGGAGAGAAGAAAAAATGAAAGAATACAAGGTTTTCACAATAAATCCGGGCTCTACATCCACCAAAATCGCGCTTTTTAAGGGTGAAGAGTGTCTCTATACCCAGAATGTATCTTACGATGCAGCTGAGCTTGCAAAATACGAGACCATAAGTGATCAGCTTCCCTACAGAAGAAATATGATCCTTGACCTCCTTAAGGAGGCAGGTCAGTCCATCGATGATGTGGATGTGTTTGTAGGCCGCGGCGGCGGACTTTTTGCTATGGAGGGCGGTACCTACGAAGTGGATGATCTGATTTTGGAGCATGCCAGAACCATGGCAAACGGCGTTATCCATCCTGCAGCACTCGGACCGCAGCTAGCTCATGAGTTTGCATCCAAAAACGGCGCTAAAGCGATGGTAGTAAATCCTCCGGATGTTGATGAGTATCAGGATCTTGCGAGAATGACAGGAATCAAGGGCGTTTATCGCCTCGCACACCTCCATTCCCTCAACCTCAAGGAGACAGCAATTCGCCACAGCAAGAACGTTCTTCATAAAAAATATGAGGAAGCAAACTACATCGTATGCCATATCGGCGGCGGAATCTCAGTATCCGCGCACAGACAGGGAAAAATGGTAGACGGTTTTGATATCGTAGGCGGCGAGGGACCGATGGCTCCTACACGCTGCGGAAGCATATCTGTAGCCAATCTTCTTGATTACATGAAGAAGAATAACCTCGGCGTAGCTGATGTAAAGCCGCTTATTACAAAGTCCGGCGGATTTGTAAGTCACGAAGGAATATCAGATGCTATTGAACTTACAAACCGTGCTGCGAATGGTGATAAGTACGCTGAAATGGTCTGGAATTCAATGATTTATCAGATCGAAAAGTGCATCGGATCTATGGCAGCCGTTCTTCACGGCAAAGTGGACGGAATTCTTCTCGGAGGCGGAATGGTGCATAACAAGGATCTTGTACAACAGATTACAGATACCTGTTCCTTTATTGCACCGGTATTTGCTTATCCCGGAGAATTCGAGATGGAAGCTATGGCTGCAGGTGCAATCCGTGCTCTTAACGGAGAAGAGGAGATTAAGCACTATACAGGAAAGCCCTGCTTTACAGGCTTTGATTTTGAATAATCTATAATCTTTATTAGGCTTCGAAGCTTTATGAAAATAAGGAGTCGGAGCCTGATTCATTTTAGAACGAAAAGAGAGTTACAAATGAACGAAAAAACAATAAGCAAATTGACACTGGCGCTGGGAATAGCGCTGCTTCCGCCTATCTGGGCAGTCCTCTCACCCATGGTTGGTATCACCACCGGTGCAGTAGCTCTTATATGTGCGGGACTCTATGTAGCGAACGGAAACAAGGCATCAGATGCCCTTAAAATTGCTATCGGATTCTTATGCGGCGATATTTGGGCGGTTATCGCGATTTTTATAATGGAAAAGCTGAGCTTTAATCCCAATGCCGAGTTGTATTGTACATTGTTTGTGATGGGTGGCCTCGCGGTTCTCATCGGTGAGAGCGTGCCAAAGTTCATCTTCACGCCGGCATGGCTCTGCGGATGGGCAATAGGTCTTACGATAATGGGACCCATGGCAATAGCTGATATCGGTACACTTCCGCTCCAGATCGGGGCTGCAATGATAGCAGGTGTTGTTTATGTGGGTATCGGAGTGGATGCTTTCCAGAAAAAGCTGATAAGTATTATACTTAAGAAATGATAAAAACAACTAAAATCTCAGAAAAAATATACATACTTGAGGATAGGTTTGAAAGCGGGACCAGCCTTATAATCGGAAGCGAAAAAGCCCTTTTATTCGATACAGGTTGCGGAGTTGATGATATCCATGCAGAAGTGCGAAAGATAACAGATCTGCCGCTCCTTGTAATTTGTAGTCATGGTCATTTTGATCATATTGGCGGAAGCCGCTTTTTCACTAAGGTTTATCTGTCAAAAAAGGATAGAAATATTCTGGATACCTATAATGAGAAACTGCTGAATAAATGGGTCAGTGAGATGGAAGATAATATACAAGACGATACACAAGGTATTGTATTTGGTTGTGGGGATTGGAAGCAGATTGCAGAGCTTGACTTTGACCGAATTGACCTCGGAGATATTCACGGAGAGATCATTGACCTTCCCGGTCATAGCCACGGTTCGATTGGAATATTACTTCCGGAATTAAAGTTGCTTCTTAGCGGCGATGCGCTCTCTCCGATAATCAGTCTGATTTTCAAGAATCACGGAACTGTGGAGGAGGAGCTCCAAACGGTTAAAAAGGCTTTAGAGCTTGATTTTGACTATTATATCTCATCACATAACGGGAATCTTCTTACAAAAGACGTTTTGAAGAGGATGACAGAGTGTCTGAAAGATACCGAAAACAAAAGATTTTATAAGTATTCCTATCCTAAACCGCCCTACGGCGAGGGATATTTCCGCGTCCATTCCCTCGGGGATGAACCGGTGGGGCTCATTGTTGAAAAACACATGTAATTTTTAGACGAAAAGAGGATTAAAAATGAATTTAACAAGTCGGAGATGGCTGGTATTAATAGCAAGTTGCCTGATTAACCTTTGTATAGGTGCATTGTATGCCTGGAGCGTTTTTGCATCTCCTATGGCGGAGCATATTTCAGCGGTACAGGGACTTAGCGGAGACAATGCCGTAACAGCAAGTAGTCTTGCCATAGTATTCTCCATAGCAAATGTGGTTGGACCTATAACCATGATAGGCGGCGGAAAGCTTGTAAGGACAATCGGACCGAGATTTGTAATTATGATAGGCGGAATCTGGTTTGGTTTGGGCTTTCTTATCTGCGGTTTTGCGGGATCTGTTCCGGGACTTATTTTCGGATTTGGTATATGCTGCGGACTTGCCATGGGTATGACCTACGGCTGCACAGTCAGCAACTGCGTTAAGTTTTTTCCGGATAAAAGGGGACTGGTCGGTGGTATAGCCACTGCATCTTACGGACTTAGCTCAGTGCTGGTTCCGATCATTGCCAATGCAATCATCTCCAAAATGGATGTAACAATGACCTTTAAGATACTTGGAATAGCGATTGTTATTATTGTATTTGCTGCATCATTGCTGATTCTTCCCTGTCCGGACGGCTTTGTGCCGGAAGGGTATGTTGCACCTCTTTCCGATAATACAAAAGCATCAAAAGCTAAGGATTATACCTGGAGCGAGATGATTAAGACCAAGGAATTCTACGTAATGATGGTGCTTATGTGCTGCGGCGCATTTATGGGTATGATGATCATTTCGCAGGCTTCCCCGATTGCGCAGAATCAGGTGCTTATGAGTCCGCAGGCAGCCGCTGTGGTTGTATCTGTTCTGGCTCTTTTCAATACAGGTGGAAGAATTCTCGGAGGATTTATTTCTGACCTTATCGGGCAGATAAATACACTTACAATATTGCTTTTTTGCTCGATCGTTGGACTTTTCATGCTTATAATCACCGGAGAGGGTAGCGTATTTACTTTCTATGCGGGTATTTGCATCATAGGTATATGTTTTGGTGGGTTTATGGGAATATATCCCGGTTTTACCAACGAGAAATTCGGTGCAAAGTATTCAAGCGTAAATTATGGAATTATGTTTATTGGTTTTGCATTTTCAGGATTTTTTGCGCCGATAATCATAGGCAGAATCTACAGTATGCAGGGCACTTATGTGGCAGCTTATTATGCAGCAATGATTTTATCAATTTTGGGAATTGCACTTACATTTATATATCGTATAATGAATAAATAGGCTAAAAGTTTAATAAGAATTCCAGTTAATCTTGAAGCTTTTGATGAGAGAGACTGTATGCATAGCGGGGGGAAAGCATGCCGGCATATTTTTCATTGGTCTCTGAATGTAACAGAGACCATATATACGATACTATTCTTAGGGACTTTTACAAGGTTTTGCCGACGGCGGGGCTGAATCTTCTTGGCGAGTACTGGCCGTTCATGGATATACCTTATGATGAACTCATGGATAGCAATCAGAAGAAGCTGGAAGATAACTATCGGCTTGCTTTTAAGGAACACGCCGGGAATGATTATATGCAGATTGTGCATGTCCTGGAAGGTTTTTCCGAAGTCAGAAGCTTTATACTGAATCAGCCGGAGAAGGGGATTTTTACAATAAATATTATTGTTCCCGAGGATGATCTTATAAAGGCGGAGGGCCACAAGATAGTATATGACCGTGAAAAGGTTGATAAACTTATTGCGGTAGCAAAAAAGATCTATGAGCTGCCTTTTGTGGATCTGATACAGACAGATCTTGAGCTTTCCGATGATCCGTATTCACTTGAGGAGATTACGGAAGGAGAGGCTTTGGGAGTAGAACCCTTTGCAATTGTTCCGGACACATTAAAAAACAGTGTACCGGAAAAGTACACTGTTTCAGAAGCATCAGGTAACGGATTGCTTGTAACTATCGACTACTAAATCAGTAGTCGATTTTTTTCGCTCCATGGGCGGGCTCTAACGGGAAATCAAGCCTCCGCCTTAAATACCAGCTGGGCGAAATTGTAGAAGCCCAGATACCAGATGTGAAAATCGTGGCCGCCGTTAAGCTCTTGCCACATGAAGTTCTCACCATCCACAAACTGATCGCAGAGAGCGGGCAGTGATTTTGCGGCCGCTGAAGCGCTTGAATAGGCTGTTCTATCCTGTAATCCGCATATATTGTAGAAATAGTATATGGGATAAGTATTGTCTTTAAGAAGAGAAGCTGTCTGGGCCGCAGTTTTGCTGGTAGGCGCTGCGGAAAAGGCTCCAAAATATCCAAACATATCGAGGCATTCGCCTATTCCGATATTTATTGTCTGCATACCGCCCATTGATAAGCCGGCAATGGCTCTGTGTGCTCTTGCTTCGGACAAATCATAACCTTCACTGTATTCAGCATAGGTGCTGTAGTGTGAATCAATGTAAGGAATCAGATCGTTTCGAAGCTCCTGGCCGAATTTGTAGAATCCGTCTATTCCGGAACCGCCTTCGCCTTCAAGATCACAGGCTCTGCCATTGGGTGTTACAACTATGAAGGGATCAATGTCTCCGTAGTAAGCAAGATTATCCATCAGTGCTTTAACTCTGGAAGTTTTCTTATCCAATCCCCATTCGTTTTCATTGCCGCCGATTCCGTGCAGCAGAATCAGAACATTATATTTTTTATCGCTGCTGTAGTTGGCAGGAAGATAGATATTTGCTTCCTTTGTGATCTCATGGCCGTCTCCTGCATAGTCGTGGGCGGGATATGAGATATGTTCTACGGTACCTGAAGCCTCATCCGTTCTCAGGGCAGTGTACTTGGGAAGTACAAGGTCACCGACTTCAGCTTCTGCGATTCTCTCATCTTCAGTACTTGTTGCATTCTCATCGGCATCTGCTACGTCAGCTTCCTCTGTATAGGAGGTTTCCTGCTCAATTGCTTCTGCGATTCCGTCGGCAACCTCAGCATTTTCTTCGGCAGTTGTCTCTGTCTCAGATACAGTCTCTTCCGCAGAAGATGCCTCCTGCGAGGCTGCTTCAGCCGGTGCGGCTTCCTTCTCTGCAGCGCTTTGGCCACAGCCGTATAGAACAGACAAACTGATTGCCAATAACCCAATTAAAATTCTCTTTTTCATGATAGCTCCCTAATATTTTTATTTTGATTTTTTTCACATGGTAAGTATTGTACCACACATAAATAGTGTATTTATCGTAAGTGCTTAGTGCTAACCATTTATAGGCTTTATCGTGGCAGATATTGCGATGTGATATACTGTTTAAAAAGTTTTGAAAAAGAAGAGGACATTTGGTATGAAAAAAAGATTGTTTATTTTGATAGCAGCATGCCTGATCATGTCAGGCTGTGGAAACAGTACAAGCACCGAAAGGCCGGCTCTGCCCACTCCTTCAGAGACCGAAACGGTTTCAGATCAGAGCGCCGATGAGACGCCGACAATGAATGCAACAGACGATGGCAGCGACAGCAGTACGCCGGCATCCGATTTTACGGAAGTTCCTTCAAGTGATAGTGCGGCGGATGATTTTGGTGATACCGGATCACCGTCTACAAGCTTTGAAAGTGACGCGCCGGATATGAGCGAGCCTGAAAGTATAAGTGACGATTCGTCGCCGTCATCAGCCGGCGTGACAACCCCTTCCGGCCAGAGCTCTTCAGGGGTTGAGAGCAATTTTGATAATGATATTGACGAGCCTGTGACAGCTTCTGAAAACGAGACTGAAAGCGATGAAGCCGGTTCTGAGAAGGAAGAGGCTGCTCCCGCGAATGAAGCACAAAATGAAGCACAAAACGAAGCAACCGAGGCTACTTCCGAGGAGGAGACTCCTAAAGAGGAGAGCACCGGATATGGCAGAATCTTCTTTGTGGGAGATTCAAGAACAGTTGATATGTTTGATGGAAATGCAGAGGAAATCTACGATTATGATGCCGGCGGAATCAGGGTTTTTGCAAAAGACGGCTGCCACTGTGCATACCTCACTGATGTTATCGGTCGCTATGGCACAGGGGAGTTTGACACGCTGGTATCATGGCTTGGCTGCAATGATAACAACGATGCGGCTTTATACGAGTCTGTATACGAAAGTCTGATAAGCCAGGGAAAAACGGTTGTTATCTGTACAGTAGGCCCTACTGCGGATGAATCCCTCAGCGGCGAATTCGATGTCGCAAACTATCCAAATGAAAAAATGATCGCCTTTAACCAGAGCGTCACCGGATGGGCAAGTGCTCACGGAGTGAAGGTGATAGACGTATATTCCTATGTTAAGAACAACGTAGAGATATCGCCCGACGGAATACATTACAATCCCAAGCCCACAACGGCAATCTGGAACTATATTGTCAGCAATTTGTAATATGACGAAGATAAATATCTTGTGAAGGAAAGGTTGGTGTAATTATGAAATTATTGCGGTTACCATATGATTTTACAGTATGCAAGGTTAAGGATATTTCTGAGATAGATTTACAGCAGGACTTTTGCTTCGTGGGAAAAACGGATGAGGAGATTTCTCTCGTGTGCCGGACCGAGACGGTTCCCGAAAATACGGTGGAACGAAACGATGGCTGGAAGTGCTTCAGAATACAGGGAGAACTCGATTTTTCACTCATAGGAATTCTCTCGGGGATATCCAAGGTATTGGCCAAGAACAATATAGGAATCTTCGCTGTTTCGACTTTTAATACGGATTATATTCTGGTTAAGGCCGAGAATTTCGAGCTTGCGCAGGAGGTTCTTGATAAGGCAGGCTACAGGATTATTTAAAGAGGGCTACATCAAAAATTACGTAGGAATATCGGAAAATCCGGAGGTCGGACATGGAATTGAAAAGTCAGCAGATGAGAAAAGTGGCTCCTGAACTTGATCCGCTAAGGATTGGGACGGGATGGAAGAACGAGGATCTCTCCAAGCCTCAGATTTTTGTTGAGAGCAGCTATGGTGACAGCCATCCGGGAAGCGTCCATCTGAAGGCGCTTATGGAGGAAGTCCTTAGAGGAATATCCGAGAAAGGCGGCCATGGCGCAAGATATTTCTGCACTGATATGTGCGACGGGGAAAGCCAGGGTACAGACGGAATAAACTATAGCCTCGCGAGCCGTGAAATGATGGCGGGAATGATTGAAATCCAGGCAAATGCGACACCTTTTGATGCAGGTGTTTATCTTGCAAGCTGTGATAAATCGGTTCCCGGGAATCTGATGGGAATGCTGCGCGTCGACATTCCCTCTGTTTTTGTGCCCGGAGGCGTTATGAAGGCAGGGCCGGAAATGCTGACACTGGAGCAGCTTGGCATGTACAGCGCGAAGTATGAGAGAGGAGAAATCGGAGAGGATAAGCTTAACTGGGCAAAGGCCAATGCCTGCCCGGGATGCGGCGCTTGCTCATTTATCGGTACAGCATCTACCATGCAGATAATGGCGGAGGCTCTGGGACTTGCACTTCCCGGAAGCGCGCTTCTACCTGCTTCGGGCGAAGAGATACGTGACTGCGCCTACAGATCCGGAATGAGAGCGGCAGAGATGGCGGGTAGCGAAGATATGCGACCTTCGAAGCTTCTTTCTCTGGATAGTTTTGAAAATGCGATCCTTGTACACGCTGCAATTTCAGGCTCCACGAACTGTCTCATGCATCTTCCCGCAATAGCGCACGAGATAGGAATAGAGATAGACGGGGACACCTTTGACTGTCTTCATAGGGGAGCCCACTATCTTCTTGATATCAGACCTGCCGGAAAATGGCCTGCAGAATGCTTTTTCTATGCGGGAGGTGTTCCTGCAATAATGGAGGAGATAAAAGACTATCTTCACCTTGATGCTATGACCGTTACAGGGAAAACTCTTGGCGAGAATCTGAAGGAGTTAAAAAATAACGGATATTATGAAAAGTGCGAGCGCGGCCTTTCGGAGTTTAACCGCCGTTATAATGTGCAGGCTACAAGACAGGATATTATCAGATCTTATGACAATGCCATTGGCACTGACGGAAGCATAGCGGTATTAAAAGGCAATCTTGCGCCGGAGGGAGCTGTAATTAAGCATACAGCCTGCCCGGAGGAGATGATGAAGGCCGTTTTGTATGCCCGCCCCTTTGACTCGGAGGAAGAGTGCCTTGAGGCTGTTCTTCACCACAAGGTTCAGAAAAATGATGCGGTTTTTATAAGGTATGAGGGGCCCAAGGGCAGCGGAATGCCGGAGATGTTTTACACTTCGGAAGCCATAAGCTCGGACAAGGAACTCGGAAGATCCATTGCACTTATTACAGACGGCCGCTTTTCAGGTGCTTCCACAGGTCCCGTGATAGGGCACTGTTCTCCGGAAGCCGCTTCGGGAGGGCCTATAGCGCTGGTTGAAGAGGGCGATCTTATTGAGCTTGATGTCAGAGAGAGGAAACTTAATATAATTGGAATAAAAGGCGAAAGGAGGTCTCCGGAGGAGATTGACAGAATCCTTCAGAACAGAAAGGAAAACTGGAAACCGCGCAGCGGTAAATACCAAAAAGGTGTGCTGAGACTTTTCAGAGAGCATGTGGTAAGTCCGATGAAGGGCGCATATCTTGACATGGATTAGTGACTTCCGCATAAAAAATCTGTTCATCAAAAATTAATATTTTGTTCGCTTGAAACATTCGTTCGATGGGTATACTATTAATGAACAAAAGTTCGGAACATACATTCGATATTTTAAAAAGGTATGCCTATGGATAGAGAGCAGAGAACATATTTCATAATTGATTTAAAGAGCTTCTATGCCAGTGTGGAGTGCGTGGACAGGGGGCTTGATCCCATGACGGCTCTTCTTGTTGTTGCTGATAAGGAGCGCAGCAAGGGGACTATCTGTCTGGCCATCACGCCCGCCATGAAGGCCCTTGGAATTAAGAACCGCTGCAGGATATATGAGATTCCCAAGAATTTGGAATATATCGTAGCGCCTCCCAGGATGCAGAGATATATAGATGTATCCGCGGATATTTATGGGATATATCTGAGCTATGTCGCCAAGGAAGATATACATGTTTACTCAATCGACGAATCTTTTCTGGATGTGACTGCCTATCTGGAGCTTTACGGACTATCGCCCCATGACCTGGCACTGAGCATCATGAACGACATAAGAGAACAGCTGGGACTAAGGGCTACCTGTGGCATCGGTACTAATTTGTATCTTGCCAAGGTGGCCCTTGATATACTGGCGAAGCATTCTCCGGACTTCATAGCGGAGCTCAACGAGGAATCCTACAGACAGAGGCTCTGGACACATAGGCCGCTCACCGATTTTTGGCGCATCGGCCCCGGAACAGCGCGAAGGCTAAACTCGCTTGGTATGTACACTCAGGGAGATATCGCGGTTTATCCGGAAAATTTGTTGTATAAACAGTTCGGAGTTCTTGCGGAGTACATCATAGACCATGCCTGGGGACGGGAATCCTGTACCATGAAGGACATCAAAAACTACAGAACCCGCTCTAAATCTCTTTCCTGCGGGCAGGTACTGATGAGGGATTACAGTTTTGATGAAGCCGTGATCATAGTGAAGGAGATGGTGGACGAGCTCTCACTTGATATGGTTGCGGCGCATGTGGTCAGTAATAATGTCTCGCTTTATATTGGCTACAGCGCAGGAACGTATCCATCTACCGGCGGGAATATGACTCTGCAGGTTACGACCAATTCCTACCGGATACTTAAGGATGCTTATGTCAGGCTGTATTACAAGACCACCAACAGGATGATACCGATAAGGAGAGTCATTCTAAGCGCCAATTCCATACTCGACGAATGCTTTGAGCAGTACAGTTTTTTTGTTGATCCCGAAGTGATGGAGAAGGACAGGAAGGTGACCAGGTCGGTGAACCGGATAAAGTCCCGCTATGGGAAAAATGCCGTCTTAAAGGGGATGGACCTATATGAAGCCGGTAATTCCATAGCCAGAAACGCCCAGATAGGCGGACACAAAAAGTAGGAGGCGCGTTTTATGCCAAGAGCAGACAGGGCAAGCCAGTTCATGCCCTTTTCGGCGCTTAAGGGCTTTGAGGAGGCACTGAGGGAAAAAGAGCGTCTGATCCCGGAAGGCATCCCTTATAAGAACAGAGACCTGATTAAAAGGGAAAATATAGCTGACGGGGATAATCCTATTGATGATTTGATGGATATAGATTCAGGAGATTTTGTTATGAGCAGGGTCATTGATGAAGTGGATGTTATCAGCGAACACAAGGCGGATGGAAGCATCATTCCGCTGCGTCTGCGCTTTATGAATGATGATGGGGAATATGAGACTTATACTATAAAGGCTTACAGAGAGAGCGAGAAAAAGGGCACGCACACAACGGAAGATGGTATTTTTGTTGGTGATTACACCTTCGTTTTTGAGTGTCTGATTGTTGTTATGAATATGAAAAGAGTAATACGACTCTACTATGATCCAAAATCCAATACTAAATGGCGATTAGCTGTATAATAATAGGATCAGGTAGAAAGGTATGGCATACATGAAAATATCACGAAAGACATCATTGGTAGTGGGGACCTTGATTTTTGCAGCACTGATCTGCTTTATGATAGCGGTATCTGCCCCCGTAGCTTCAAAAAGATATTCAATAAAGGGAATAGATGTATCACATCATCAGGGGAATATTGACTGGCCCAAAGTTTCTGAGCATGGTATCTCTTTTGCTTATATAAAGGCGACCGAGGGAAGCGGCTATGTGGATGAAAAACTGGCAGACAATTATGAGGGCGTCTCTAAGACAGATATCAACTACGGATTTTACCATTTCCTGAGTCTTGAAAGCTCAGCCGAGACGCAGATGGACAACTTCAGAGAAGCTGTAAAGGAATATAAAATGGAGCTGATCCCCACTATCGATGTAGAGTGGTACGGCGACATGCGAAAGAATCCGCCCCGGAAAAAGCTGGTTATATCAAAGCTAAAAGAACTCTCCGCACTCATGGAAGAGGAGTATGGAACAAAGCCTGTTATTTACACCACGCAGACTTTCTATTTCAAGTATTTAAGAGGAGAGATCGGAGAAAATCCGCTGTGGATCAGGAATACATTCTTTTTTCCGGTGCAGGACTTTGTAATCTGGCAGTATTCCGAGAAGCTCGACCTCGGCGATGCCGTAGAGCTTGGAAGATATGTCGATATTGATGTCATGACATCAGATGCTCAATTGAAAATGGATATTGACCAGGTAACCTATCGGTAAGGGGACATAGAAACGTGATAAGGAAAGCAGAACTCAGGGATTTATCCAGGATTGCCGAAATCCTGGTGTTTACAAAGAGAATAAAGTACAGATCAATCTTTCATAATGACGATTACTCTTTTAACGAGTTGCAAGTAGTCAGGGTTGCTGATGAATTCAAAGCTCCTGAACTACTGGATAAAGTCTGGGTATATGATGATGGCATAGTTAAAGGAATGATCCATCTGGAAGGAAAAGAGATCGTTGAATTATACGTGGATTACTTCTTTTGGGAGCAGGGCATCGGCTCTAAGCTGGTAGAATTTGCAAAAGAAAAACAAGATAGCAGATTCCTGTGGACGCTAGAGAAGAACGAAGACGCCATACATTTTTATGAGGCTCATGGGTTTAAGCTCAACGGGAAGAGACAACCAGAGGAAGGAACACCGGAATATATCGTGATGTTGGAGAGATGAACCGGTCAAGGACTTTATACTTTTTTAATATTTCATGGGTGTATTTTGTCAGTAGTTAAGACGATAAAAAATATATAAGAAATGGATAAGTGTCTTACTATGCGTTTTTAGATATATGAATGAAATGGATGTCGGCTTTTTTACAAGGAGGTAGATCAGTATGACAGGAATTAATGGTATTTCCGCATATCAGCAAATAAATCAGAGTGTCTATAACGAGAAATCAGGAGTATCTAAGACTTCTGATAAATGTAAGGCAGATCAGGCTGGTTCAGCAAAAAATTCTCAGCAGGCAAAAGTAGAAACAAAGACGTGGAGTCCCATAGACACCACTAGTTCGCTTGTGCCCAGAAAAACTGAATATGGGATGACTATTGGAGATGTGCAGCTTTCCGATAAGGCAAAGGACTACTATAATTCGCTGAAATCAAAATATCATAATATGGAGTTCATTGCTGTCAGCAAGGATATGAAAGCACAGGTCCAGCAGAATGCTGCCTCCTATGGCAATGCCAACAAAATGGTAGTCCTTATAGATGAAGAGAAGCTTGAGCGGATGGCGATGGATGAATCATATCGCAAAAAATATGAGGGAATCATTGCCATGGCACAGACAAAGATGTCAGAGGCTAAGATGGGACTTGCCAGCAGCGGCGCAAGTGTTAAGAATTTTGGGATGAGTGTTGATTCTAATGGTAAGGAGAGTTTCTTTGCCACTGTAAATAAATCTTCAGATCTTCAGAAAAAGCGTACAGAAAAGAAAGCAGCAGAGAAGAAGGCTCAGAAACTTCAGGAGAAGAAGAAAGCGGAAAAGAAGGCGCAGGAGGAACGTATCCAAAAAGCCAGAGATAAAAAAGCTGAAAAGGAAGATCCGGATAAAGAAGATACTGAAATTACAGATGTCGAGGAATATGTAACATTCGAAGCAGATTCCATGGATGAACTTCTCTCCAAGGTGCAGAAATACTCATATAATAATGCATCCGGAAAAGTTATGACGCAGTCAGAGCAGATGGTAGGAACAAAGATAGATTTCAGAGGCTGATGTTTTATGCACACAGCCGCACAGTGGAAATTGCTGCTATGCAGCGTGCGGCTGGCGCGAGAGGAATCGTATAAATACGATTCCTACATGTTATGAGGTACGGCATGAATATATCATTTATCACGAATAATCTATATAGTTCACAGTACATGAAGAATGCCCAGGGGAATCTCTATGCTCAGAAGACTGACGGAGCCATGAAGAATACAATTATGGGAAAGATGCCGGTAAATCCTTTTGTATCAAGCTTTGACAGAAGAACAGACAATGAGGTTAATGATCGAAAAGGATTATCACAGCAGATGCGGCAGATGATACGCTCACTGAAGCAGGATTCTCAGCAAGATCAGAATAATAAAAAAATAAATGATTTTCTGACATCATCCGGTTCCCCGGATGCAGCAGAGGAAGAGACAGCGCCTAAGCCGACCTATAATTATAAAGAGGTTGCATCCAAAATACAGAGTGCCAAGACATCAAACAGTGCCGGGCAGGCAGTACTGGCAGCAAAAAGAGCTGTGACGCAGATAAAGAGAAAGATTTCTGCGGGGGATGGTGATCCTGAGGAACTACAGTTTGCTTTAACCCATGCAAAGCGCATGGAAATGGTGGCAAGGAAAAAGAAACATCATCTGGAGCTGGAAGAAATGGTGGCTCGTGCTCAGAAGCAGGATGAGCGCCTTGACGAACAGGAAGATGCTGTTCGGGGTATTCAGAGTGCCATAACACAGGCAGAGGAAGAAAAGATCACTGAGAAAGAAGACCAAATCTTCGATGAGCGCGAGGAGATGCTGGAGGAAGCTCTAGAACAAATCGAAGAAAGCGGGGCTGATGTTTCGGATGAAATGATGGCAGACCTAAACAAGATGATCTCTGAATTTGGCGAAGAAGAACTGGAAGAGTTGGAAGAAACCATGGAGATGCTTGAAGATATGGAAGTGGTAGATCCGCATATGAGCAAAGAGGATTTTGAGGATCTAAAGCGGAAGCATAGGGCTTCGGAAAACAAGGCTATTGTAAAAGCAAATATGGAATACCTTAAAGATATGATCAAGCATGAGCTTGGAAAAGCAGGGAGTATTCCCGGTATGGGAGGTGGACAGTCAGCTTCTGGAGCGGTTGGAAGCCCGGCAGTGCAGGGAGTAACCGTATCAATGCCGGCAATGGCAGCTCCGGTTTCAGATGGGGGTTCGATTGATGTTTCAATCTGATATGTAGTGGATTATACGAAAATAACCAGTTAAAAACGAATCAGAAGACAATCAGAAGTATATTCAGTTTATGAGATTTTTCTGAAGTTTTATGCGGCTATTACTCTTCCGACATCTACCATGGCGAGAATTGTACCGATTCCTATTCCTACAATATGACCGCCTTGAACAGATTATAGACAAAAATATAGAAGTGGATCTATTGCTATACATATCATAGTTGTCCTATCAAACCATAAAAATATGAATATAGGACAATTATAATGATATAAATGTGTTATATTTGTCCTGTAACGACAAAAACATTATCAAATAGGACAATTAAACATGATAGGAAGATTAAAAGCGGTGAGTTTGCTGTTGACAACAATTATGAGGAAAAGATGCGGACCAGGGACAGGCTTATCCTGGAAAGGATTTCCAAAAAAAAGGTTGTGAGGAACACTCTTATAACAACTTATGGATTAAAAAGAAATCCCTATAGTGGGATATTTACCAATGTATTAACGCTTGAAGACCTGTTCATCTAAAACTAAGAAAAAATTCATAGACTCAGAAAATAACAGTACTTTTCTAGGCTTATATCTCCCTTTTGAAAAACTTAACGCGACTTTTATGCCCCTACGGGAACAAAAAGGTCGCGTTTACTATTTCACATATATTATTGAAAATATATATCATTTCCTTATGTGTAACGGTTGGTTGCGAAAGATAATCTCTTCCGCAACTATTTTTTATACATTTTTAAGATTATCAAATGACGCAATATAGTAGAATTAAAGGAACGGAGGTATATGCATGAACGGTAAAAAAGATTTTTCATTGTTAAACTGTATCGGATCAAGCCTGTTGGCCATTTTCTTCACTGTACCTGTCCACGAGCTATTCCATGCTCTTACATCACTGGCGTATGGTGATAAAGTCGTTATATATTCAGCCACGGCAGTTCTGCCAGCTGATATCATTAACTATGAAGCACTATCGCCTCTTAACCGTATTATGGTTACCGGGGGAAGTGCTTCAATTCTCAATGCTATCATTGCTGTTATTCTGGCAATAATACTGCTCAAATGCTCAATGGGATCAGCACTTCGTCTTTTCCTTACTCAGCTGATGGGAGCTCATCTTTGCCAGGGTTTTGGATACTTTCTGATAGGAGGTTTCTTTGGCGCTGGTGACTGGAGTAATGTATTCTCATATTTAGCTGATTTACCAGGCCTTGTAAGTACCTTGCGTATAGTATTGTCAATCCTTGGTTCTACTGGAATCGTAGTTTCATTCTTTTTACTGAATCATATGTCTTACTATTTCATAGAGGATCCCACAGATAAAAAAGTGAAAAAGTCTGTTGCCTTTAAGCTACATCTTTTGGTGTTCATATTAGGTATGGCTATTGGAGTACTTAATACGCTGATAGGCCCACATTATAAAAGCGGTGGCTTATCTATTGGAAGTATGATACTTTTTAACTTCATGTGGATACCATTTTTCTGGGGGTTCATGTTTACCGGTGTTATGAAAGTAAATCAGCCTAAAGAGAGCCGCTTTCTATATGCCCTCCCCAAGAAGCCGAACTTCGTATTAATTGCAGTTGGAATTATTTTGATGGCTATAGATATTTTTGTCTTCGGTCCGGGAATACAGTTCAATTAACGCAATATTGCATTTGTGCAAAGCAAGCCAAGAGCAGTTTCAATTCATTATTGAAATTTGCTCTCGTTTTATTATTGCTTAAGAATAGTAATGGTCAATCCTATTATGAGGAAACTTTTTGTCTTTTGAGAAATACCACTTAGACATCAAAAATAACCGAATAGACATAAATCATTGTTGGTATTTTCAGGCTATGTTACAGTCATACCATCAAGAAGCAAAATAACGAGGTGGCGGAAACTAACTTACAATTGATAATACAAAAAGCAAAAGAAAAGGAGGCACTCTATGAAGAATATTAAAACAGGAACAATATGTTCAATAATCAGCATGGTATCGGTACTAATTATGTTCCTGTGGGGATTTTTTGGAAATTCCTGGAATATAAGCTGGATTGCGGCAATGATTGGCGGAGTGCTTTCAGGAATTGTTTACATGATACGAAAAGACTTAGAAAGCAGCGATAATAATCATAACAGTTATTAAAATTGAATATTGGAACAATTTCTCACAAAAGCATAGTTAAATAGTTCAAAAGAAAAGGAGAATACACTATGGAAAAGATTCAAAAGAGTTCAAATACGGCAGTAACAATTGCAAAGGTACTCAGAACATTCTCTATTATTGGACTAGTATTTAGTGTGTTGGGAGCAGTCTGTGGATTTGCAATGAATGGCTTCATAAATCAGTATTATCAGGATCCCTCCAATGTCGCAGCAGCTCAGTCATCCCTTGAGGCAGACATGGGAATCTTTGGTCTAATTCCTTTTACCTCAATAAAAGAAGGCGGAAATTTCGGTATTTTCTTTGCAATTCAGCTTCTTTGCTGTGCTGTAGTCTGTGTTGCATTCATATATATATTCGGAATGCTTAAGAAAACCATGGAAAATGTAAGAGATACAGGGAAAGCCTTTGCCCTTTCGGAAACCGCTACCTACAAAAAGACTTTCATAATTACCAGTATATTGATTCTTCTTTTTGTGGATCTGGTTCCTGCGCTTATAGCAGGTATTCTTCTCATAGGGCTATTTAATGTAACCGTTGCCGGGCAGTCAGAATAATATGTTAAAAGGTGGGGTAAATGTCCGACTTTATTGATATCAAACTTATCATAGATAAGGCGTATGAAAAGCTCACAGTTACCATTACAAACAAAGAGCGCAGTGATGATGTTGAAGGCGTGATAGCTGCTATTCAGTCCTATGCCAGTAATAAGGTCCCTATGATTTCGGCATATTTCGAGGATGGCGTGGTTATGTTGCCTCAAAGACAGATTTTTAGGGCCTATATCTCAAGAAGAAAGGTTATGGTGCAGACTGCAGAAAAAATATATGAGGTAAAAATGACTCTTGGTGAGTTGGAAGCATTGCTAGATAAAGAAAGATTTGTCCGTATTTCCCAGTCAGAGATCATTAATCTGAAAAAAGTAAAGAGATTTGATTTTTCAGCCATCGGAACAATAGGTGTAGAACTGGAAAATGGTGAAAGCACATGGGTGGCCAGAAGAAGGGTCAAAAATGTGAAGAATGCATTGATGAAAGGAGGCGGCCATGAGCATTAGGACAAAGTTTACAATCAGGGCACTCTTTGGGTTCTCTTTGGGGCTCATAGCCGGTGCAATAATGTTTGTTCTCTATGCCAGTGATACAGAGCCACTAAATAAGAGCTACCTGATAATGCAGCTCTTTGGTTCAGGCTTTTTAGGAGTTATGGCAAATGGCGGAGCAATTGTATATGACTTTGAGGACTGGGGGCTTTTAAGGGCTACATTCACTCACTATGTTGTAACTTTTATCACAATGCTTGCTGTAAGTGAGCTACTTGACTGGTTTCCACGCAGCATAATACTAATTGTGGTTATATTTTTTTCTGCAGTCTATCTGATCATATGGCTCGTGGAATATGCTTTGTGGAAAAAGGAAATAAGGCATATCAACAGGGATCTTGAAATTATGAAAAATGTGAAAGATTAAAGAAAAAAAGTAAACATTTCGTTTCGGAAGCGCTTACTGTTTATGATTGCATTTGTTACATGATCTATTTTTAGGAAAATTACCGTTTAGACATCAAAAACAACCACATAGACATATTCTATTGTGAATCATCAGTGGAAATGATATTTTTCAGGTAAACAACAAACAAGCAAAGCTTATATCTTGTAACAAATGATCATCAGTCAACTACACAGATAACAGGAGGGTTTACCATGAGAGTTACTACAACTACAACCAACAGGAATACCGGACCTATAGGAAGTCTATTTGGATCCATAATCATGGTGATACTTGGAATAGTATTTATTTTTGTGTCATCCTTCATGGCAAAACAGAATGCCAGTTTAAAGGAACGGTGCACAGCACAGGTACAGGCGACGGTAACAGGTTTTGATAGGTCAGAGAGTTCTGAGAAAAGCAGTTCAAGTTCATCAGCTGTAACACCTGTGTTTGAATATGACTATAACGGACAGACCTATTCATCAAAAGCAGGTACCTACAGCAGTTCCTTTAAGGACACTTTTAATGTAGGAAGCAGCTACACTATTTATGTGGATCCAGACGATCCTATGGAGTTATATTCTGAAGATATCTCCAAATCAGACGGAACATTCCTGAATATATTCAGGTGGGGAGGAGTTGGTCTTATCATATTGGGAATTCTGGTCTTTGTGATTTCCCTTATAAAGGTTATAGCAATCGGAGGCGCAATCGGTTTTGCACTGATGCATTTCTTAAAGAAGAACGAGTGACCTATTATTCACACGTAGGCACGAGTCAGGAGACCATGCCAGCATGGTCATCTGGAAATGCCCGTGGGGTATTTGACTAACAAGGAAAACAAGGAGGTACAAGCATGAACAAAAAAGCATTCTCTACACTTATGATAGCAGCCTGCTCGGCAGCTCTTATTTCCGGGTATGGCTATGCACCAAAAAGCTCTGCTGAATCAAAGACAGCAGAGACAGTCAATGAAACCACTGAGGAAAAAGAGGCTAAAATTCAGGAAGCCTTTAAAGATGCCCAATACATTGAAATCGGAACCACCGGATATTTCATCAAAATCCCGAAAAGCTACTATCAGGGCGAAGTATATGATAATGAACGTAAGGATGACATGATAGCCTACTATAAGAGCGATGAATTCCTGATGGATTTCGATGTCTACCAGTTTCCTAATGAAGGAAAAAATCTGTACGATTATACCGAAGCAGAAGCAAAGCAATATAATGCTGACGGCATTACTGAAGTTACTATAAATGACACGGATCTCGGACTTTATTACTCAACGGAGAGCTATGAGGGCGAGGAAGGTGAATTCACTGTCGCAAACTATATTTTTGTATCAGGCAATGATTTTGGAGAGCTGTCCTTCTGGCAGGACGGAGATGAGGCTGAAGAGCTTACAAAGACCATCATCAATAGTATCACCACGACACCGGAGGAATCATCTGCAGAAGCCCTAATTCAGGGTGATGATATTGACTATTCCTACCTTATGTCAGAAGAGTACCAGAAAAAAGCACAGGCAATGATTGATGAGAAGATTGCCAATACAAAACTCACTCTGGATAAAAAAGACTCTTCCGAGGATGTAAATTCTTTAAAGGATGGTCAGTTCATTACTAAGGATAAGGTTCAGTGCAGAGAAGTAAAGATTAATTATGGGGAGGAAAATGGTGGAATGTACTGGTTTATAGTATACCTCTACAATGAGACCGGTGAACCAAAGGATTTCGATCCTGCAAAGTTCATGATTGAAACCAAGAGCGGTCAGCTGGTCTATCCCTGCCTTATGATTGATAGTCTCATAACTGTAAAGAGTGATACCCAGACAAATCAGTCCTTTACGCTTGTAGACACAAAAGATCTTGCTCCTGAAGAAGATGCAAATGTTTACTACGATGGAGTGCTTATAGACACGGTCAAAGTGTCAAAGTAAAAGGAATCAAAAACCATAAAATTGAAAATAAAATAATGCAAAAAACTAACAATGATTTACGAGCGGAGTAGATCAAAAGTCTACTCCGCATCTTTTAACAAATCTCTTGGGTATAATATAAGGCAATGATATTATTAAATAGAAGATTGTTAGAAGAGGAAATGCTATGAGCTATCAGAGAAGATTGATAAATTATATAGTTGCATGTGTTAATGAGTTTGCTGAAGCTTTTAATTTGAATGTTAAAGAAGCATATAGATATCTTCGAGATTTCAAGGGAATAGAGTTCCTGAAGGATTTCTATGAGGAAGAGCATCTTTTATCATTTGAAAATGTGGTTGAAGATTTACAAGCTCTTTGCCGGAGAAATGGAGGGACTATATGATTCTTTATCATGGTAGTAATGTTGATATACAAAATATCAGCTTGTCAGCTTGCAGACCATATAAGGATTTTGGTAGGGGATTCTATTTAATAGATATTCCGGAACAGGCTGAGCGCATGGCAGAACGAGTTGCTAGGATTTACGGTGGTGAACCTGTACTCTATATTTATATAAAAAGACATCTTCACAGTATTCATTCCATACACCTGCAGCTATTTCATTATTGAGGAAAATTAGTCATGAATGAGAAAAAGCAACTAATAGAGTATGCTATTCAGGATATTGTTGAAATGATCTCGAAAGATCAGAACGTAGAATATGACGAGGCTATGAACTTCTTTTATGAATCAGAGGTTTTTGATAAGCTTCAGGATGTAGAAACAGGGCTTTATCGTGAAAGCTCTGCTTATATCTATGATTTATATAAGGATGAGCTGAACTTCGGGTATATCGTTCAAGCTGAAATATAATAATCGCCTATTACATAGAGCAGTTATCTCAAACGAGGTAGCTGCTTTTTTTGCGCTCATTTTGAGCCTGAAACTATTTACTTTCAGAAGGAGGTAGGCGATGAACTACGAAGAATTCAAAGACAGGGTAGTAGAAGATGTAAGAAGAGAGTTAGAGACAAGAACCGGAAAATCCTACGATGTGCAGGCACACACTGTAGAGAAGATGAATGAGAACTACGATGCCATCACAGTTAAGCCGGAGGATGGGATCATAGGTGTGAACCTCAATGTCGAAGAGCTTTACAAGGCACATGAAGATGGGAACAGCTACGAGAGTGTTGTTGACAGAGCAGTATCCATGCATTTGAAGGATTTGTTAACGAATACATATGATATATTTTGTTATAAGGTTTAAGGCAGATGAATAATTTCTGCTGTAACAGAATCATTTCAGAAATGAAAAAGGTCGTTTCGTGATGAGATTATAGTTTTTCTTATGTATTTATGATACGAATATTTTGGAGGATTATTGCCTTATGAAGATAGCAGTATGTGATGATGAAGAAAAAATAAGAAACATAATAATGTCGGAGCTGAAATCATCATTTCCGGATGATGAGATTATAAGCTTTGGTATAGGGGAAGATGTGCTGAGATCTGTTGAACAAGATGGTTATATGCCGAATATTATTCTTCTGGATATTATGATGCCCGGCGTGTCCGGAATGGATGTCGCCAGGAAACTTCGTGATATTAGTGATGATGTTGTTATCATTTTTATAACAGGTGAAAAGCAATATGTATTTGATGCTTTTGATGTGAGAGCTTTCCATTTTCTTGTAAAGCCATTCTCAAATGAGAAGTTGGTAAGCGTGATAAAGGCTGCAAAAGAGGAAATAGCCAAAGCTACATTAAGGCCTCAAAAGAAGTATGTGATGTTGAACTCACGAGGCAGTCATATAAGACTATGCGCTTCTGACATTATATTTGCAGAAGTGTATGGGGCCAGGATAATCGTACACACAAGAACCGATGAAATTGAGTATTATGGACATCTTTCAGAACTGGAAAAACTTGTAGGTGATGGCTTTTTCAGGACTCATAGAGGGTATCTTGTAAATTTGCGATTCGTAAAGAAGTATGATGCAGGAAAGTGCTATATGTCTAAGGGGGAAGCACTTATTTCAAAACAAAACTATAAGGTTTTTGTAAAAGCTTTGATAGATTACAACAAAAAGAGAGCGGAGTAAGGTATTACTTCAAAAATTATAGAGGTGAAGAGAATTAATGATTACTGAAGCCATGTGGGACCAGGTAAATAATATATCGATGATTGCAAATGTGCTGTTAAATGCAGTGCTTGTTTCGGTTTTTTACATACCTTTTCTGAGAAGAAGAGTGCGCACAGTTATACTCGGAGTGGTCTATGCAGGAGTGATGTCTATATTGTATTTTGTTCCGGTGAACTTTTCCGGGGTAACTGCCTATGCTCTTGGCTGCAGTGCGGTATGTATTGCCTCCGTTTTCGTAGAGAGGGTGAACGCTCCGCAAAAGATGTTTTTATCAATGACGATGTATCTGCTTTTGTGGATATCAATGGAGCTTGCTGTTTTGCCATGGAATCTTATAAGCTCTGTGACTTTTATGAATCCAAAAGTGACAGGAGATTTACAGCAGATTATGCTTTATGGTTTGGCGCAGGCTATTCATGCGGTAATACGGTGCGCTGTTCTGAGCTTTGGAATTCATCTGATTAAGGTCATATACAAGCGCAAGAAAGAGTTAATGGAATGGAGAGAGCTGGCTTTTTTGTCCACAACATACATAGCAATAATTGCATCATACTGGATATGTACATTTATGGAGGAAGCCTTTGAAAAAGCTGCAGGTGACTATTTCGGGCATAGGTATCCTGTATATCATGGAATATGCGCTGTGTTCGGAGTGATAGCTTTTCTTGCCATGATGGCGGTAATCTATTTTTATCATAAAATAAAGGCATCAGAGGAAGAAGTACTGCAAAACTCACTTATACACAGTCAGATCGACGAACTTTCAGGGCATGTTCATTCCATGGAGAAGGTCTATTCGGATTTCCGTGGAATTAGGCATGATATCAACAATCATATTATGGTACTCGGTAATCTAATAAAGGAAAACAATAGTGATCAGGCTTTACAATACCTAAATGATTGGTCTGAGGATTTCCATACAGTAGACATAAATGCAAAGACCGGAAATCCAGTCACGGATATAGTGATTTCAGAGAAACGGAGACAAGCTGAAGATGCCGGAATACGATTTGTAGATGATTTTCACTATCCGGAGGAAGGAAAAGTGGAATCTATAGATGTGGGTGTTATTTTAAATAACGCTCTTTCAAATGCAATTAGGGCTGCTGAAGGTCAGGATAATCCGTTTGTTGAGATAAAATCCTGGCGTAGTGGTGATATGTTCATGGTTCAGGTCAGGAACAGTTTTAGCGGTGTTTTATGGATTTCTGATGAGGATGGACTTGTGAGAACATCGAAGCCGGATTTTGATAAGCATGGTTATGGACTGAAAAATATGCGAAGAATTGCAGAAAAGTATTTTGGAACAACACAACTGGAACAGGAGGATGATACAGTTATTTTCACAGCTATGATGGTAATTTAATGTAAAAACCAGTCCATTCATGATTGAAAAAGGTCCTTTCGCGAAAAATCTATAATGGTTTTTGGTTAACTTTCCGAAGCCTTTGTTAGAGATGAGAGGACTTGGCGGTTGTGAGCACTTAACGAGGTATCGAGTATAGTGCGAACGTGTTCTGACGAACGAAGTGAGGTCAGAACTTCCATTTTTAATACAAGGATGCTAGTCGCACTTAGCGAGCACCGCGAGCTTAGTAAGACTGTATGCGGAGCGAAGCGAAGGAGGTAAGTAAGATGGCTTTAACAAATGTAATGACTCAGTCTCTTATATCTGCCAGTACATCCATGAAACAGATACAGCTTCAGCAGGGAGTGAAGAAGCAGATGGATGGAAAGGCCGGTGTCCTGGATGCTGAGATCAAGAGAGATGAGGCATCAGGCGCAGATACCACAAAAAAGAAAGAAGAACTGGCTGAAACTCAGAAAAGATCTGAAGACATAGCAAATAACAATATGGAGCAGATTGCTGAGACTAATAAGGAAATGCAGAAAGCCAGGGAAACTGATGCAACCCTGCAGAAAGAGAATGAAAGAGCTGAAGCAGCGCGTGAAAAGAAGAGAGCTGAGAGAAGGTGGCAGGAACAGCATCTTCAGGAGGCTGCATCAGAAAGAAGGGCGGAAGAAGCAGACAGAGTTGCAAATGCACAGGCAAGGGCATCCGGATTCTCAGACGAAGAAAATGCAAAAGCACAGCAGATCGATGTCGGTGGCGTGAAAGTTTCCGTTGTTTCAGAGTCCACGCACAATACAAAGGTTCCGCATATTGATGAAAAGATTGCAAAATCAACAGGAACAGAGGTGTCTGCAGCAGAAGGCGTCAGTGTGAGTATTGATGTAAAGACTTGAGTCGAAAAAATAAAAAATCCAAAAAAATCATTAACAGCTATTAATTATTAACACACATTATCCGATATGTTATTATGAAAAGGTAACATATCGGATTATGTGGCATATTGAGGAGGTTTTCATGAAAAGAGAAGAAATGCTTCCTAGTGAGAGTGAATGGCTGATAATGGAGACACTTTGGGATGCTGGAAGAGACCTTACTTCTGTAGAGATATGTGAGAAACTTCCCGGACAGGACAAAATGTCGCAGCGAATGGTGAGAGTTCTTATCAACAGGCTGTGCAAGAAGAATCTTATTTCATATACAGTAGATGAAAAAGATAGCAGAGTTTATCATTATCTTCCCATAAAGACAAAGGAAGAATGCAGACGTGAAAAGAGCATAGATTTTGCCAATAATTATTTTGGAGGAAATAAACTAGGTGCGGCTTTTGCTTTTCTGGAGGCAGAGTCACTTACTGAAGAGCAGATAAAGGAACTTGAAAACATTATAAAGAATGCAAAGAAGAATAAGTAGCTCACGGATGAGCAGAGGTATGTTATGCAAGGACTGCAGCAATTCTTTACAAATATATCACAGTTTTTTGAATTTTTGGTCGTTTATTATTCGATCATTTTAGGTTTCTGTGCGCTTATATCAGTACTGGTTTTGGGGATCATTATGTTCCTTAGAAAGACTGTCTTAGCAGATAGAGTATTTGCGAAGGCTGCTTCTTGGGGACTATTGATCCTTTGTTTATTTTGCGGAAAACTTAAGCTTATTTTCGAAACCAAAGCCGGGTGGTATACATTGGGCAGATGGGATCTGTTATGTGCACACAGGATCGTTTCAATTATCTATATAGTTGGAATATTCATATTTGCGGCATATTTTATATACAGAAGAAGGCGACTACATAAATTTGTGAAGGGGCTGGATAAAGCCACGACATGCAGCTTTGATAATGAAATTAGAAAATATCCGGGTACTATTTCCCCTTTCTGCATAGGTTGTATCCATCCTATAATAGTTATTCCGGAAAAGCTTGACGTGCAGAATGCTCTTATAGTTATAAAGCATGAAGAAACTCACATTAAACTGGGACATCTTTGGATAATTGCCGGATATGATATGGTGCGGTGTCTTTTGTGGCCTAATGTTTTTCTTCATATTGCTGCAAAGTACATAAAAAGGGATCTTGAAGATGTTTGTGATGCTGTGACTATGCAAATGAATGGGATTGATCCTTTTGACTATGGCGAATCACTTTTGGCAAATGCCAAGGAAATCATGCTGTCCCGAAAAAACATGAAGTGCGAAGAGGGGTTCCTTTTTGCATGGGATGATAATTATAAGGTGCTAAATAAAAGGATTCACAGGATACTTGAGAGGAATGGCTATGACAGAAAAGTGGTTTTAGCCGGTGGTATCCTTTTCATAATGGCACTTATAGCTTCAATCTTTGGAATAAAATGCTTTTCGTACAAGCGTAATAACCCGTTGGATATAAGTGGCATTTACAGCATGACAAAGATGGATACGGTTGTACAAGATACAGAAGAAAAGATAGTTACAGGGTATGATGGGGATTACATATATATTGATGGAGCAGCTTTAAAGGAAGCATACCCTGATGCTGAAATAGAAGAGCAGCCTCTATTTGTATTTGTCGGGGGATATTATAAAATCCCCGGAGTTGGCGGTGGAGGAGGCTGGGGAGAATTTTCGGCATCTGACGTTAAGGACGGAGTGTTCAGAATAGAGAACCATGATGATATAGACGTATGGAACTGGATGATAATGTGGTTATGAAAAATTTTTATGCGTAGCGAAGCAAGGATGCTAGTCGCACTTAGCGAACTTGTGAGCTTAGTAAGACTGTATGCGGAACGAAGTGGAGAAGGCGATAACTATGTATGGATATGAACTACAGATCAGAGGAAATACAGAGTATTACTCAAAGCGCTTATATGACCTTAATGGTAACCATGTAGGGACTATCTCTATGTCCAGACCAAGGAAAACGAGTAACAGCTCTAAAAAGAAGAGACCTGCTATGTATAGCTTCAAGCAGGTTTCAGCACAGGTATTAAGTGCCAAGACTTCCGCAAAAGCTGCTCAGGTTTCAATCGGGATCAGGATGAAAATTGGGAACCTTCAGAAGAAGCTGAAAACCGGAGAATACGATGATGAAGAGATTCTGAGGGCAATCCTGCATGCGGAAATGGTTCAACGTGCCTGTGAGAAGAAAAAGAAGAACCTGAAAATGGAAGAAACTGCTGAGCAGAACATGGACGAAGAATTGCCTTCTGAGCAGGAAAATCCATTAGAAAATGATCAGTCTGATGAAGAAATAAAGGAACTTGAACAGGAAGAGTTCGAAGCTCTTATGGAAAAGCTGGAAATGTCTGCTGAGGAAATGTATGAAGAGGCTGAGGAAACGGCTCAGCTAGATCAGGAGCTAGATGAGATGGCTGAGGCACTCTCAGGGACTATGGAGCCGCAGGATCTTGAACAGCTAAAGGCTAAACACAGATCTGATGAAGCAAGGGATATCATGAAGGCTGACTTAAAATATCTAAAGGCAATGTTTGAAAGACTTCAGGCAGAAAAAGAAAACTTGGGAAAATCTTCAGTTTCATCAGGCTTTGATAGCGGTGTTTCGCTATCACTTGGCGGAGATGAGATGCCCGTGATGGTACAGGACTCTGGAATGACAGAAGTAGGTGGCATGGTTGATGCAGAAATATAGCTTTTTTATAACTAAATGATTAACAGATGTTAATAAAGGAGGTATTTGTTATGAGTACAGGATTAGTAGGAAACATTCAGAATACTGATTATTCAGTCATGAACACAGAAAACTATAGTTCTGAAAACGGAAAGAAAACTGACAGTGTTCAGGAAGTAGCAAACGAGAATAAAGAATCTGCGGCAGTTTACGAGAAGACGGCTGAAAAGGATGCAGGGTTATATAGCATAAATAAGAAGTCACCTGCAGACAGAGCAGCAATAGTTCAGCAGATGAAACATGCTGAAGAGGATCAGAGAAACAAGCTTCTGGAAATTGTCAGGAAAACATTGGAAGGTCAGGTTTCAGCTTTTGGAAAGGCAACAGATGACAGCTTTTGGAAAAGATTGGCTGGTGGCAATTTCAAGGTAGATGCAGCAACTAAAGCTCAGGCACAAAAGGATATTTCTGAAGATGGATATTATGGTGTAAAGCAGACTTCTCAGAGACTTTTTGACTTTGCATCAGCTCTTGCAGGCGATGATGTAGAGAAAATGAAAAAGATGCAGAAGGCTATGGAAAAGGGATTCAATCTGGCTACAGGTGCATGGGGGAGAGAGCTTCCATCCATATGTAATGAAACATTGAAGGCAGCAAACAAGCTTTTTGATGATTATTATAAATCAAAGGAAGTTCAGGGCTCGCAAAGCTCACCTGAACTAAGTAGTACACTAAGCGCCGAAGGACAGCGCTAAGTGATTACTTAAAGGAAGAGGAGACTGCAGCCACTACAGCAAATGCTACTGAGCAATAATCTATGGGAGGATCTGCTTATGAACATAAACATACAGGGGTTAAAACTGTTTAATAATTTTTCCTCCAAGGCAGAGCAGAACCGGATGGAACGGCAGCAAAAACGTGATAATCAGATTGCGTTTATCGAGAACCAAAAGCATAATCTGAAAAATATACAGTCTGAAACTATTGAAGACATAAAGAGAAAGCTACAGATGATAGAAGACTATGATAATCAGATAGCTGCTGTTAAAGCGGAATACAACCATGAACAGGTATTCCATGTGCTTGACGAGGCATGGGAGACCGGAGAGAAAATTGCTGAAGCGGCTGAAAAAGCTGCACCCAAGACACCTGAAGAACGCAAAGAAGAGCTTATCGAAGAAGCAACAGGAGCCACGAAGAGCGATGGACTTCTTGCGGATGTCATGGATGAACTTGAGGATATCGCTGATGAAATGGAAGAGATGGAAGAATCCATTGAGGAGATTGAAGAGAACCTTGAAGAAATGGATGAAAACATGGAATCAGTTGAATCTGTTGAAGATATACCAGAGGAAGATAAGCTGATTGCCGAAGAAATGGAAAATGATCAAAGCATGGATGGGAAGACTTTAACAGAACAGCAGAGGCTGGAAGAACTAATGATGCACAGAAAAAGGATAGACATTAAGGTCTGAGACCTGGAATATGATGGATACAAGCTCTTTCATGAAATTATCAATTTTCATAAAAAGATTGCATTCACAGTGAAGCAAAGGAGGGCAAGGAGATGTCAACGATAAGAGACTCATTAAGTGGTAGTTATTATGATAAATCTGATCATGATTTCAGCGATTATAATCAGAATGCAAGCTCTTTTTTATCGGGGCTAAATATAAATACCAGCACAAGTGCAACAAGCCCTTTTAGTGTTTCTGATTATGCTATGCTCCGAAATGGCTCGTACAAAAAGCTTGTGAAAGCATACTATGCCAAGCAGAAAGCAGAAAATGCTGCTGCAGGTAAGGACTCGCATGCAAAGCTTACTTCTATGGCAAGTAATGCAGGAACATTGACGAAAGCTGCGCAGAATCTGATGAAGGACTCTCTTTGGCAAAAAAAGCAGAAGACTACTAAAAATGAGGAAACAGGTGAAGAGACAGTAACTGAAGAGTACGATTGGGATAGTATCAGCAAGGCTGTTAAGAGCTTTGTGGATAGTTACAACCGAACATTGGATGGTGCTGCAGAGTCAAATACCAAAGATGTGCTTAGATCTGCTACATGGATGATTAAGACAACCGAAGTAAATGAGGATTTGCTAAACAAAGTAGGAATAAGCATTGGAGCAAATAATAAGCTTGAGGTGGATGAGGATAAGCTTAAGAGTTCAGATATAAAAACACTAAAGACACTTTTCGCCGGGTATAATTCGTTTGCGTCAAAGATGAGTGACAAAGGAAGGGCGATTACTAACGCTGCAGCAAGAGGTGGCGGAACATATAATAGCCAGGGAAGATATTCGGATGCACTTTCATCGCTGTTGCCTTCAACTGTTGATAAGAAGGAATAATGTCCACTCATGACATAAAACTGACCATTCATAACATTGACCTATAGAGAGTGATGGCAAAATGTTATGATTAAATAAAGTTGGAATTCAAAAAGCTTACATGAAGGATCATGCTAAGCTTTTTGTTATGTCTATGGATATGACTTTGTTATTAACTGCTATATGCTTTTGGCTTTTGGGCAGTATGTATGGAAATGGAGATAAAACGTAAAAACAGAAAGTAGGTTCACATCTTATGGGAAAAATGTGTTTTGCAATCTGTGATGATGAAAAAGCAGTACGAGAATTACTTTACGGATGGCTTTCCGGAAGTGTGTATAACGCAGAAATAAAGGAGTATTCATCAGCTGAAGACCTCATAAAGGACATAGATTCAGGATCCAAAATAGATGTGCTTTTTCTTGATATAGCTATGGGTGGTACTGATGGAATTGAGGCAGCCAAAACTCTGGGGGAAAGAATTGAAGAAAGTGGCCGCAGTATCAGGGTTTCAAGACCACTTATCATATTTGTCACAGGTATTCCAGACAGAATGGGAGATGCTTTTGGTGTAAGGGCATATGGTTATCTTCTTAAACCAATATCCAAAGCCGCATTTGAG
>NZ_FMYB01000105.1 GCF_900104155.1 Butyrivibrio sp. INlla16 | reverse complement strand
AATCCCATCTTTGACAGTCTAATGGCGAGAGAAGCCTTATTTTAAGGCATCTCTCGCCATTTTAAAATGCATAAAAGTGTAGCTATATATAACTATTTTTTGCCTTTGGATTGACGTATGATTTTTCGCATTCCCATGTCTGTTGTGATCTCATAATCCGTGCGAAAGCCAGCGGTCTGGTGTAATTGATCTGTGATGTCGGTGCGTGTATAGGACGGGGTGTATCCCATCTTTTCGCCTGGACGATGCATCATCATTGAGCGCAATGTATCAAGTATCTGTTCGCATGTATAGTTCTCACCGAGCTTTTTCTCGAGCAAGCGGTAGATGAACAGTGCTATGAAACAGGTCAGGAAATGTGCTTTTATTCTGTCCTCGCGCTGTAGAAACACTGGTCTTGCTTTAAAATCGGTCTTCATTATGCGGAAGCATTCTTCGATTTCCCATCGTTTCTTGTTAATGGAAATCACTTCGTCAACACGAGCATCATCCAGATTTGTACAAACAGCATAGAAACCATCATACATTTCCTCTTCAGCTATCATTGCTGTGTCTATATAAACATCTTCTATGTCACATACTTCCCCATCTGCCGTCATTGCATTTTTCTTTATAAATCTATGAGGGTCATTTTGATTTTTCGGACGCTGCTTATACTTGCCTGAGTCTATCATTTCCTGGGCGCGCTCAATCTGACCATCTCGGATATGCCTGAGATAGTTCCTGTACTTCAAGGAATCACCTAGTTTCTCCACAGTGATTGATGTGGTTCCTCCAGATTTTTTTCGAATAGATTTCTGGACATAAAAATGAACTGTATTTTTTGATGTAGTGATGGTCAGTTTCATGATGTAGTATCCCCCAACCCTTATTATAGCATATATAGACACAAATAGCCACATATAAAATGTCGAAATTTGACAAAAATAAAAAGCCTGGAATCCAGACTTTTCAAGACTTTGAGGGTTGTTGAGTTGTGGTTGGGATGAGGTTAGACTGTCAAACTTCCGGGACAGGAGATGGACAGGGAAGTATATGAGGAGAACTTTTCCGGAAGAGACTGGGACAGATTTATTGCAAAAGAACAGCTTATTTTTATTGATGATACACTTTACTGGTGCATTTATTGAGATATAATGATATTAGGGAAAAAAGTTTCCGCGTCATGCTTGCATGTAAGGAACGCTCCGTAGTTCAAGTTATTCCTTAACATAAATCAAAGATATCTGTGATGGAGGTATCTCATGAAAAAAGAATTTAAACTGATCATCGGCGGATTTCTGTTTATTTTTATCCTTGCTGTTGCCACTTTTATGACCCTCAACGCTTTTATGGACACACAGACTGAGAAGGATGTCCGGACCATAGCGCAGGTGCATCTGCAGGGCGTTGCCGAGCAGGAGCTTGACAGATTTGAGGCCATAAAGTCTATCAGGTGGACGCAGATCGCTTCAATGAAAAAGGAGATAGCTGCCGTGGACAACCACGATGCTGATAAGGTCCACGATATCATAGTCAATGCAGCTGAGTTTCAGTCGCTTGCCAACTGCAGCCTTATTTCTGAAGACGGCGAGCTTGAAAATGAATACGGCACACAGATAGAGAGGCTTGGTGACCTGGATTTTATCATGGAATCCCTGGAGAGCGGCAACAAGGTTGTGACCGGAGGCTGGACCATCAATGAACAGGTGATAATATACGCGGTGCCGCTCACTGTGGAAATGGAGAACGGCCAGGAGAGCCTGGGTCTTCTCTGGTGCATGTCTATGTCGAATTTTTCCGATATGATGAGCATAGAGGCGAACAACTCACTGATCTATTTTCACATAATCAGAAGGGACGGAAGCTATGTCCTTAATAATGCTGATGTAGTCGGAGAGACATATTTCGAAAAGGTGCTCGGGCATGTTTCTCCCAAGGGCATGACTGCTGAGGAAGCGGTCAGCATGATAAAGGATGCCATTGCTTCAGATCAAAAGTTCAAGATGGATACGAACTATCTTGACACGGTCATGAACATCGATGAGAGGAGGAGCGTGTACGGCTGTCACCTTCCCGACAGCAACTGGTATCTTGTGTCCATTATTCCCTACGGGGTGCTTGACAGGACTATAGAGGATATGGGCCGCTCCAGGAACAGGGGCATGTTCGTGTCTATAGTTGTGCTCACTGTAGGGGTGCTTATTGTCATGGGGCTGTATATGCTCATGACAAGGCGCCAGATAACTGAACTTGAGGCTTCAAGGAGGAAGACCGAGGAGGCTCTGGAGGAGTCCAGGGCATCACAGGAGGAGGCGATCGAATCCAGAGACAAGGCTGAGAGCGCTATGATGGAGTGGGAAGCTGCAAGCGACGAAGCCATGAAGGCGAGAACTGAAGCGGAGAAAGCAAAGGAAGAAGCTGAGAAAGCAAGAGAAGCTGCTGAGAAGGCAAACAAGGCAAAGAGTGAATTCCTCTCCAATATGAGTCATGATATAAGGACACCTATGAATGCCATCATAGGAATGACGGCCATAGCCCAGGAGCATCTGGATGACAGATCCATAGTCGACGACAGCCTGCGCAAGATAAATCTGTCCAGCAAGCAGCTCCTTGGTCTTATCAATGATGTCCTTGACATGTCCAAGATAGAGAGTGGCAAGATGACCCTTTCCATGGATGTGCTCTCTCTCAGAGAGACCATGGAGACCATGTGCGACATCATAAGACCGCAGATCAAGTCGAAAAATCAGAACTTTGACATCTTCATAAACAACATAATATCAGAGAACGTATACTGCGACGGCGTGCGGATAAACCAGGTGCTGCTGAATTTCCTCAGCAACGCCGTGAAGTTCACTCCCGAGGGAGGCGACATATCCGTAAGCCTCTATCAGGAGGAATCTGAAACCGGCAGACATTTCGTCAAGACTCATTTTATCGTGAAAGATACGGGCATTGGAATGTCCGAGGATTTCAAAAAGAAGCTCTTCAATGCCTTTGAGAGGGAGGACAACAAGGTCCACAAGATCCAGGGCACCGGTCTTGGAATGGCAATAACCAAGCATATCATAGATGCCATGAACGGCACCATAGAGGTAGAGTCCGAGCAGGGAATGGGCAGTTCCTTCCATGTAATACTTGACCTTGAAAAGGCTGAGGGCGGAAACGGACCGATGAAGCTTCCGTCAGACTGGAGGATACTGGTCGTGGACGACAGCAAAGAACTGTGCGAGACGGCCGAGCTCTCCTTGAACGAGCTTGGAGTGAAAGCCCAGTCCTGCTATGACGGTGAGAGCGCTGTGAAGATCGTCAGGGAAGCGCATGAGAAAAACGAGTCCTTCTTTGCAATACTCATAGATTACAAGATGGACGGGATGGACGGCATTCAGACTGCGCAGAAGATAAGGGATATCCTGGGCGATAATACTCCTATCAGCCTGATCTCTGCCTATGACTGGTCAGAGATAGAAGAGGAAGCGAGAGAAGCGGGGATAAACGGCTTTATCCCGAAGCCTCTGTTCAAGAGTACACTCTATCATGAACTTAAAAAATACTCCGAAGGCGATCATGAGGAGAAAGCTCCTTCTGAAAAGAAAAAGGGTGCATCCCAGAGCTTTGAGGGCAGGAAATTCCTGCTTGCGGAGGATATAGAGCTTAACGCGGAGATAGTTAAGAGATTTATCAAAAAATCGGGAGCGGAGGTTGATGTCGCGGAAGACGGCCAACAGGCGGTCGACTTGTTCTCTGCTTCAGATGAGGGTTACTATGACTTCATACTGATGGACCTCAGAATGCCGCATATGAACGGTCTGGAGGCCACAAAGCTCATCCGTTCAATGGACAGAAAGGACGCGGCGTCAGTCCCGATAATAGCGATGACCGCGGACGCTTTTGCCGAGGATGTGAATAAGTGCCTTGAGGCAGGAATGAACGCCCACGTGGCCAAGCCGATAGATTTCCCTGCCCTGGGCAGGGTGCTTGCAAGATTTACGGACTGATATGCAAAAGACAGACAGAGGCAAAAGAGAATCCAATATTGAGCTTTTGCGGATCTTTGCTGCGATGGGAGTAGTGCTTCTCCATTACAACAATCCGTATTTCGGGGGAGGCTTTTTATCTGTCCGGGCAGGGAGCGTAAATGAGGCTGTCCTGGTCTATTTCGAGACCGTATCTGTCTGCGCTGTGGATCTCTTTGTGCTTATCTCAGGATATTTCCTCGGGACTTCAGACAGAAGGGACCTGCGAAAGCCCCTTGGGCTCATTGCCCAGCTTTTTGTGTTCGGGACGCTGTTTTTTGTCATTAAGGAGCTGCCGAAGGCGGAGCCTGTGACATTTGACAGGGTCCTGTCATATTATGTCCCGGGCTACTGGTTTGTCTTTGTCTATATAGCGCTGTACCTGATTTCTCCCTATATCAATACCCTGATGGACGATCTGACAGGAGAGGGAAAGAAGAGACTGGTCGTCATTCTATTTGCACTGTTTGCCGTCTATCCGATACTGGTGGACAGCCTTCAGTATCTGAGCGGAAGGTCACTTGGAGGGATCAGTACTGTCGGCATAGAGGGCAGCCAGTCGGGCTATACGATAGTAAATTTCGTCCTTATGTATGTGACAGGCCGATATATAAGGGATAATGATAAATGCTACAAAACTTCCCGTCTGCTTCTGTTTCTTATGGTGGATCAGATTATGATCATCGCATGGGTCATCGGGGATAAAATTATTACTGGGAAGAATATTTTCGAGACGACGGCGTGGAATTACGAAAATCCCCTGGTCATCTTCGAGGCAGTTCTCTTTTTTCTGATATTTAAAAATATGAAGATAAAGAGCAGCAGAGTGATAAATACTCTCTCTGCGGCGTCATTTTCGGTGTATATCCTTCACATCCATTTTCTGGAATATCTCAGGATAGAAAAATTTGCTGACAGCTCACCGCTGATGCTGATACTCCATATGATCATCAGCGCTGCCCTCATCTATCTTCTGAGCTTTTGCCTGTATATGGTATATCACTTTACCGCCGGGCATCTGTTCAGGAAGCTTCACTGAACAGTATCCTTTTATTCCCGTGAGCAACGAGCCAAAGTCATGCCCCGACTGCTTGCAGCGGGTATTTGACTTCGTGAGCAGAAACATCAGTTACACCTTTTTCCCACATAATGCGGATATTATGTTAAAATCCCATCTTTGACAGTCTAATGGCGAGAGAAGCCTTATTTTAAGGCATCTCTCGCCATTTTAAAATGCATAAAAGTGTAGCTATATATAACTA
>NZ_FMYB01000018.1 GCF_900104155.1 Butyrivibrio sp. INlla16 | reverse complement strand
ACTGGAAGGTATGAACAGTATCATACAGAATGTAAAACGCAGAGCCCGCGGTTTCAGGAATACTGAATATTTCAAAACAATGATCTACCTGAACTGCAGTGATCTGGATATTGAAGCGGTGATAACTATGGCGTAGCACTCTTATTCATTGATTCCTTGGGTGCCCTGTAGTTGTGTGGCAATGGTATGTCAAGGGTTTCCACACAATGGAGCGAAGCTCCCTTGATATACCATTGCCACACAGCTACACTTCCAAGCAGGAATCAATAATAAGGAAATGTTGTTACCCACTATAAATGGGGATTAACCGATTTTATTATACCCAGCCATAAGTAATACTTGATTTTCCCCGGTCGGTTACTATGTTAGAATTCATCTAACCTTAAAGATAACCGACCGGACAACCGGAGGTTTACAATCACTTCATTTCATTTGTGAAGCGTGTTGTAAACCTCCTTTTTTATTTCATGGGTCATGTCCTGTGAAATAAAAATGAATCCGCAGGTTTATGGAAGGAAAGGAAAAATGACAATCACGGCAAGTTTTTTTAAAGGTTATGAAAATACAAATGATCCGGAAATGGATTTTAGAAGACGAGAAAGAGAAAAGGTGCGCTTCTATAAATCAGGGAAAATCAGGGCGGTGTATTTAAATGGACAGACTGATATAGAAACTGATTACGGGATGATACCTGCAGAGCTCATAACCTTTTACGAGAATGGAAGCATAAAAAGAATTTTTCCCAGGTATGGAAGAATAGGAGCCTACTGGTCGGAGAAAAACGAAGCCGAGATTACCGCGTATTTAGACTTGAAGGTGGGGAAAACGATCTACAGATCAAGACCACAGTGTCTGTACTTTTTCCCTGATGGAAAGCTTAAAAGTATAACCATTTACAACAGCGACACACTGATAATCAGAACAAAGTACGGAGACATCAAAACAAACATAGGAATTTCCTTTTACAGATCGGGAAAGATTAGAAGCATCGAACCGGCATTTAAGACAGAGATTGAATATAAAGGGAAAAAGATTAGACCTTTCAATTTTTTTGCAGATGGAATGCACGCCGATGACAATTCGCTGGTCTTTGATGAGGAGGGATACATCCTAAGCTACATCTGACAACCGGAGTTTGGACAGACAGGAGTAACACAAATGAACAATAGCACTAATACATTACTTGAACTAAATGATCCGCTGGAGCACATTTCAAACCAGCATCCCTGCTTTGGAAAGGGGCCCAATCTTAATAAAGGAAGAATTCATCTTCCGGTAAGTCCTTCCTGCAACATACAGTGTGCTTTCTGCAACAGGACAAGAAATAAGGATGAGAAAAGACCGGGAGTTACTTCAGAAATACTTACTCCCAATGAGGCGGCGGAAATACTTGATAAAGCCTTGGAGCTTTGCCCACAGATAACAGTGGCAGGTATCGCAGGACCGGGAGATACACTCGCATCCGATTATGCGATAGAGACTTTTAAGCTTATAAAGGAAAAGCATCCGGAACTTATAAACTGCCTTAGTACAAACGGATTACTTCTTGAAGAAAGGGCACAGGAACTCATAGATGCAGGCGTAAAAACAGTAACAGTAACCGTCAATGCAGTTGATCCCAAGGTACTGAAACATATATGTCTCTGGATTGTAAAAGACGGAGTTACCTATGTCGGGGAAGAGGGTGCAAGAATTCTCATAGATGCACAGCTTCGGGGAATCAAGAAGATAAAGAAGCTTGGAGCTATGGTAAAGGTCAATACAGTTCTTTGCCCGGGAATAAATGATGAACATGTCGAAGAAGTCGCCAAAACCGTGGCAGGACTCGGCGCAGACTTTATGAATATCATCCCACTTATTCCGACACATAAGCTATCACATTTAAAGGAACCAGATTGCATGATGATTCATGAGGCAAGAACAAAAGCTGAAAAATATATAAGAGTTTTCAAGCATTGCCAGAGATGTAGGGCGGACGCAGCAGGTATTCCCGGAAAGCTTGAAATATCGGATCAGTTGTATGACATAAAGAAACTTAATGCGAAAAATACATTTTCACACGGATAAGGAGGCTGGTATGAAATATCAGGTGGCGTTGGCGTCCTATAGCGGAGAGAATATAGATCTTCATTTCGGAAGATGCGTAAAGTTTCTTATCGCAGAAATAACAGATAACGCTAATTGGGAATATGTGGATGAAATAGATACCGGCCTTGCTTGTAACGGAGGATGTGACCATGAAAACATCGAGGCGGTTGCAGAGAAAATCAGTCATTGCAAATATGCACTTTCAGCGAGGATAGGCCCCGGTGCAGCAAGGATTCTTTTGAGCAAAGGTATAAAAGCTCTTGAGATAGAAAATGAAATAGATCAGGCCATAGAAAAGCTGATGATTTATGACAGAGCTCGCAGTGATAGAGCTGTAGTAGAAAACACATAAGAATGGAGGAGAGTTTGAAAAAATGGCAGAGTTAAGACAGATTGCAATTTACGGAAAGGGTGGAATCGGAAAGTCCACTACAACACAGAACCTGACAGCAGGACTTGTTGAAAAGGGACAAAAGGTCATGGTAGTAGGCTGTGATCCTAAAGCAGACTCGACACGACTTTTACTTGGCGGCCTTGCACAGAGAACAGTTTTGGACACCCTTAGAGAAGAGGGAGACGATGTTGATATCGACAGCATCTTAAAGGAAGGCTTTGGAGGAACAAGATGTGTTGAGTCAGGCGGACCTGAGCCCGGTGTTGGATGTGCAGGACGCGGAATCATTACTTCAATAGGTCTTCTTGAACAGCTTGGAGCGTATACAGAGGATCTTGATTATGTATTTTATGACGTACTCGGCGATGTAGTTTGTGGTGGTTTTGCAATGCCTATCCGTGAAGGAAAAGCTCAGGAAATCTATATTGTAGCAAGTGGTGAGATGATGGCTCTCTATGCAGCCAACAACATCTCCAAAGGTATCGCAAGATATGCTAAGACAGGCGGTGTAAGGCTTGGCGGTATCATCTGCAATAGCAGAAATGTTGACAGAGAGCTTGATCTGCTTCGTGCGTTTTCTAAGGAGCTTGGTACCAAGCTTATCTACTTTGTTCCCCGTGACAATGTGGTACAGCACGCAGAGATTAACAAGAAGACAGTTATAGAGTATAAGCCGGAATCAAATCAGGCTCAGGAATACAGGAATCTTGCGGAGGCGGTAATGAACAATAAAGACCTTGTAATTCCCACACCCATGACACAGGAAAAGCTTGAGGAAATCCTTTCGGAGTTCGGTCTTATGGCTGATGATTATCAGATTTAAATACAGAAACTAAAACCTATATATTACAAACAATCAGGAGGAAGATTATGAAAAAGAGAAAAGTTTTGGCAGTATTAACAGCAGCAGTATTGGCGCTTCAACTTGCAGCATGCGGCAGCGCAAAGGCCAGTGAAAGTGCAGCGGGAAGTGACAGTGCAAAGGCAGAGGATGCAAATACAGAAGAGGCAGGCTCATCTGAAGGCGGTTCTTCAAACCACATTGTAATCGGCTGCAATATTTCAGTATCAGGTGTTAACGATTATCTTGATGAAGATGATAACCTCACAGGCGCTACAGTTGAGCTTATGAGAGCAATCGATGACAAGCTCGAGGATTATGAGTTTGAGTATGTACCCACATCCTTCGATGATGTATTTGTGGGAATCGAGGCTGGAACCTACCAGGGCGGCGAAGCTAACTGCTTCTTAACAAAAGAGAGAATTGAAAAGTATGCAATTCCCAATGAAAACATTGGTGCAAGCTATATCGGCCTTCTTGTAAAGAAAGAACTTGGCGATCTTACAAGCTTTGAGGATGTTGCCAACAGACAGAAGAGCGAAGGACTTACCTTCTATTCAATGCAGGCAGGTAACGGACTCACATATCCGGTAGAGGTTTACAACGAACAGCATCCGGATAACCAGATTGAGTTTGAGTACACATCAGAGAATACCAACAGCGAAGTAAATAACTGGATTATCAATGGCAGATATGATGTAGGTCTTGCACTTTATTCAAACTGGCTTACTAACTATGTTGCTGAGGATGGAGCTTATCACGATGCAGTCGATGATCTTGTTTGGATCCCGATTCAGATAGTTGGTGTTTACAATCTTTTCAACAAGGACAAGGTTGACCAGAAGTTCCTTGATGCTTATGACGCAGCACTTAAGGAGCTCAAAGAGGATGGCAAGGCACAGGAAATCAGCAAACAGTTCTATGGATATGATCCATTTGAAGAGGATATCAAGGACTTAACAGACAATTAAAAAGGGGTTAGAGGTTAATAACTTATGGCTATCAATTTATCAACCGGAGCACCGGTTATACGTGAGCGCAGACTGAATGCGATACTCAGCTATAACGGAACTGCTTCAGATTTAAATGAAAAATCAAAAAATGCAGAATTAAAATGCTCCGGCAGACGCTATGGTCAGTGTAGTGACTGTCAGGAGGGATGTGCACAGTCAATGGCTTCCTTCGTAAAGGGCGGAGCAGTTGTGGCACATGCTCCAATTGGATGCTTTGCGGCAGGCGACAGTGTCAGAGATAATGCAGGACGCGCCGTTACTGCAGCAAGGAAAAGGGGCGAGTTTTCAAATACCGCTATCTGCACCAATATTCAGGAAAAGGATACCGTATACGGCGGAATGGAAAAACTGAGGAAGGCACTAAGAGAAGCCTACAAGAGACAGAATCCGTCAGTAATTTTCATAACGACCTCCTGTGCATCAGGAATCATCGGTGATGATGTGGAGTCAGTTGCTGAAGAGATGGAAGATGAGCTTGGTGTTCCGATAGTTCCCATCGCCTGCGAGGGCTTTAAGTCAAAGGTCTGGTCCACCGGGTTTGACGCAACCTTCCATGGTATTTTGAAGAAAATTGTGAGAGAGCCCAAAGAGCGCAAGAAGGATGTTGTAAATATCTTTAACTTTGAAGGAACAGATACTTTTACACCTCTCCTTGCAAAGCTGGGACTTAAGACCAACTATGTTGTGCCTCTTGCAACCTATGAGGAACTGGCTAGTCTCTCAGAAGCTACCTGCTCAGCACAGATATGTGAGACGCTGGCAACTTATATATCTCACGGACTTGAAGAAAAATTCGGGGTACCTGAAGTAAAAGCACCTGCTCCCTACGGCATTAACTGGACAGATGGATGGCTTCACGAAATTGCGAGACTCACAGATAAGACAGATGTTGTTGAGGATGTGATTGCAACAGAGCATGCAAGAATTGCAGAGGAGCTGGAAGAACTTAAGAAGAAATTTGAAGGAAAAACGGTTTACATTCTTGCAGGCGATGCCTACACCTACAATCTCTCAAATCTTGTAAAGGATTTAGGACTTAAGATCGCGGGTGTTACAGCACTTCACCACGATCAGAAGGCAGATTCCGGAGAAATAAACATCTTAGAGAAACTCGTTGAATCGGCCGGAGACATTCATAACTTTAACGTATGTAATAAGCAGCCCTACGAGGTTGTGAAAATCTTAAAGAAGGTTAAACCCGATTATCTTATCGTTAGACATCAGGGACTTACAGTACTCGGTTATAAATTGGGAATACCTACAATATTTGAAGGAGATGCAAACTATTCAATCGGATATGACGGAGTTATACGTCTGGGTAACAGATTATGGGAAGCTTATCTGACCAGAAAGTTCAATGAAAACGTTGCCGCACATTCGGAATTTCCTTACACAGACTGGTGGATGAATGAAGTTGATGATCCCTTCTATTTTGAAAAAGGAGGAAAGAAATCATGAGTTCAATCATAGAAAAGCCAAGATTCTCCTGTGCTCTTGCAGCGCAGCAGACAGTACTGGCAATTCCCGGAGCAGCACCGATAATACATGCAGGACCGGGTTGCGCATCCAAAGCATCAGGTTTTGCGGGAGTTCAGGCAGGACAGCAGGGTGAAGGCTATGCCGGAAGAACCCATGTATCCTGTACAAATGCAGGCGAAAAGGAAGTTGTATTCGGCGGCGAAAAAAATCTTGAAGAACTTGTTGAAGGTGCACTTAAGGTAGTAAAGGCAGACCTTTTCGTAATTCTTTCAGGATGTACCGCGGGAATCATTGGTGATGACAGTGCAGGTGTTGCCGGAAGATTTTTAAGAAACGGCGATCCGGTTGTGGGTGTAGATACCGCCGGCTTTAGAGGGAATAATTACTTCGGACACGAGGTGGTGGTTAAGGCAATCGTTGATCAGTTCGTTGGAAAAGTTGAGCCTTCTGTAGAAAAGGGACTTGTTAATGTCTTTGCTTCGGTACCTTTTCAAGATGCTTACTGGAGAGGCGATCTTGAAAATTTAAAGAACATCCTGGAGAAGCTTGGACTTAAGGTGAACGTGTTATTCGGACCTGCATCGGGTGGGGTAGACGAATGGAAGACTATTCCGAACGCGCAGTTTAACCTGCTTGTTGGTCCCTGGGTAGGTCTTTCGATTGTAAAGCATCTTGAGAAAAAGTATGGCACGCCATTTTTACATTATCAGACACTTCCTGTGGGAGCTCAGGAAACAAGTAAGTTCCTAAGAGCAGTTGGAAAGTTCGCAGGTCTTTCGGAAGACGCTGTGGAGCAGGTTGTTAATAAAGAAGAGAAGAGATTCTACGACTACTTTATTTCCTTTACGGACTTCGTTGCAGAGCAGAGAAATATCCTTCCCTATCAGCTTTACGTAGTAGGAGACAGCTTATATTCATCTGGAGTTACATCTTATCTGACTAACGAACTGGGATTTTTGCCGCAGGGAATCTATATCATTGACGACCCGTCCCAGGAGCGCGAAGAGAAGATTAAGGCAGCATTTGATGAGAGTACTGAGAATGTAGGTGAAATCATTAAGTTCGAGGCCGATGGAGGACTTATCACCAGAGACATTGAAGAGAAGATAGGAAGCAGCAAAAAAGCTATTATTTTCGGAAGCTACTGGGAGAACAATATTGCCAAGAAAACAAATAATTATTTTGTTAACCTTAGTCTCCCGATTGCAACAGAGATAATCACATCATCAAGCTATGTCGGCTACGATGGAGGATTAAGGCTTATCGAAAAGATTTACAGCCTTGCCTTTAACAGAGGAAACTTATCATCAAGAACACACGTGGAGTAAATCTATGCGATTTAAATTAAGCACATTTTTTGAATATTTTGTAAAGCTTTTGCCTTATCTTAAAGTGACCTTTACTTATGCAGGGCTTTCGCTGCTTTTCGGAATATTCTTCGGATTTCTGTTTGCTTTTTTTAAGCTGGGAAAGAGCCGCATATTAAGGGGCATAGCCAATGTATATACGGCGGTTTTCCGCTCGATACCACCGGTTGTACTTTTATTCCTGGTATATTACGGGATACCAATGGTGGCTGAGGCGGTGACGGGCAATAACATGGGAAGAAAAGATCCGATTCTTTTCGTTATCATAACAGTGACACTGCTTGCTACCGCATCCCTTACGGAAATCATGAGAAGTGCATACAAATCGGTTGATAAGGGACAGTATGAGGCCGGAGTAAGCATAGGACTTACAGATATTCAGACCTTTTGCAGGATAATCTTTCCGCAGGCACTTTTGTATGCGCTTCCGAGCCTTGGAAATCTGGTGATCTATCTCATTAAGGAAGGTAGCCTTGGCTTTACGATCGGTCTGGTAGATATTTTCGGAAAAGCAAACACGCTGAATCAGAATACCTACAGTAATCACATTCTGGAGATATACATAGCATTGGCTGCCATATACTGGGTGGTTGCAATTGCATCCGAAAAGCTTCTTAAATTTGCGGAGCAAAGAGTAAAACGAGAACTGGGGAGAACATAATACATGTCACTTAATACCGAATTTATTTACAATACTTTTTTTCTGGTGCTAAAGGGCGTTCCTGTTACATTTAAAATAGTCGGAGTCGTACTTCTGATATCACTCCTCTTTGGATTTTTGTTTGCTGTCATCAGAACTAACAGCAACGGAATCATATCGAAAATTCTGGGAGTATATGTTTCCTTTGCAAGAGGCACGCCGGTTATGGTGCAGATTTACCTGATCTATACAGCTCTGCCGACGGTGCTGGCACCGTATTTTAAGGAAAAAGGAATTGGTTTTGATGTCTACTCAATCAAGGGGATGACCTATGCATATTTCATTTTTTCCTTCGGAATGATTCCCGTTATGAGCGAGATGTTTCGCGGAGCGCTTGGGGCAATTGATAAGGGACAGCTCGAAGCAGCAAAGGCTATAGGCCTTAGCGTGCTTCAGGGCTACAGAAGAATCATTCTTCCACAGGCAATTGTTAATTCTCTTCCTGTTCTGTGCACCAATATCACCGGACTTGTAAAACTTAGTTCTCTGGCATTCGCGGTTTCGGTTTTTGAAATTATGGGAATTGCGAAAACGGAAGGAGCGAAGTTTACCTGCTATGTTGAGGCTTATCTGATCATTGCTGTTTTATATGTTGCTATCAATCTGGGAATCGAGGTGATCTTTAAGGTTATCGAGAAGAGAATCAGGCTATACCATCCGCTGTAGAACCGGATCAATAATAAACTTTTAAGAGGTGGAATAAATGCTTAAACTTGAGAATGTACACAAAGCCTTTGGGAAAAATCAAATTCTGAAGGGCGTCGATATTGAAGTAAATAAAGGGGATGTCATAGTAATTCTTGGTCCCAGCGGTTCGGGAAAAACCACCTTGCTGCGAAGTATAAATTTCCTGGAGAAGGCGGACAAGGGAAAGCTTACGCTTGATAACAAGACTATGGATATGCATCACTCATCCAGAAAAGATATATCCTATGTGAGAAAAAATACAGCTTTCGTTTTCCAGAACTATTGTCTTTTTAATAATAAGACGGTTTTGCAGAATGTAACGGAAGGTCTTATAGTTGCCAGAAAGGTTCCGAAGAAGGAGGCTGTGGACATTGCCATAAGTGCACTTAAGAAGGTCGGACTTGAGGATAAGCTTGATCTTTATCCGGCACAGCTCTCAGGAGGAATGCAGCAGCGTGTAGGTATAGCTAGGGCCGTTGCAGTTAATCCCAAGGTTATTCTGTTCGATGAGCCGACTTCAGCCCTTGATCCCGAGCTCGTGGGAGAGGTGCTCTCTATAATTAAAAAGCTCGCAAAGGAAGGAACTACCATGATAGTAGTGACACATGAGATGAGCTTTGCAGAGGACGTGGCAAACAAAGTCATTTTCATGTCCGACGGAGTAGTTGTTGAACAGGGTTCACCCAAGGATATCTTCTACAAGCCAAAGGAGGAGAGAACCAGGCAGTTCCTGAAACGAATCCTCCCTGAGTCCGACTATGTGATATAAAAATATGATAAAGATTATGAGTAATAGATGAAGGTGGCTGATAATATAATTCTGCCTTCTCCCTCTGGGAGAAGGTGCCCCGAAGGGGCGGATGAGGGGACTAATCATGGCATACAAAATTGCAGTAGCATCATCCGACGGCATTTATTCCGACCTGGAATTCGGGATGGCAGATCAGTTCTACATATATGACGTAGATGATAATGCAAGAATAAAGTTTAGCGAAATCAGAGAGTGGAAACCTAAGGAGGATGATACACTAAATGAACTTAAGGATCCCACAGTATATAGCGAATTTTGCGGGAATCAGGGGAACAGATGCGGCAAAGGTTCTGAAGAAAAGGTGAAGCTATTGGAGGATTGCCGATGCATCATATGCACCCATATCGGGCCTAAGATGAGTAAACAATTTACTGTTCGGGGAATTTCTATTTTCGATATAGAGGGTGAATTAGAACCGATAATAAAACGTATAGCTGAATATTATAAGTGATGAAAACTGTAGCAGATTGTAACGACACGATCGCTGCAGTTTTTCTTTTGAAGGGTAGATTAGGGTATAGGATATTTTTATATCCAACTAAAAGTTTTGGATATTTTACATCAAGACCCGGGACAATCATAATAAATTTATGAAATGTAATTAGTCAGTACTCGGCATTTTTTAAAATTATGAGGTGTGAATTATGGCAAACATTCTTGCTTTTGGAGATTCAAATACATGGGGACTTATTCCGGGAACAAAGGAGAGATATCCCTGGGGGAAAAGGTGGACAAGTATAGTTCAGGACAAACTAGATGACGGAAGAATTATTGAGGATGGTCTTTGCGGAAGGACAACCGTTTTTGACGATCAGCTTCGCCCTTTCAGAAAAGGTGCTGAGATTCTTCCTCTCAGTATAGAGAGTAATTACCCGTTGGATGCTGCGATCATCATGCTGGGCACAAATGATTGCAAAACAATTTTTCATGCAAATTCACATATTATAGGAAAGGGGCTTGAACTTTGCCTTGATGAGCTTGAAAAATATATAGCACCTGAGAAAATACTGGTAGTCTCTCCGATAAAGCTCGGTGAGGAGGTTTACCTTCCCGGGAAGGATCCTGAATTTGATAAGGCCTCCGTTGCTGTCAGCAAAAACCTTAGACAGGAGTATGAGAAAATTGCAAAAAGGCGCGGCAACCAATTCCTTGCAGCTTCCGATTTTGCAACGCCCAGCGCTGTAGATGACGAGCACATGGATGAGAAGGGGCATGAAAAATTATCCGCAGCTATTATTGAAAAACTCGAAGAAATGCAGATAGCATAACAAAAATGATATAAACGGTTATTCTGCATATTCTATTGTAGGTATGGCTGCAAGCAGGAATCTGGTGTACTCATGCGCAGGGCTCTTATAAATGCTCTCCGCAGCCGGATAGAACAAGAATCGCTATAAATAAAATATCCACATATACTTTTTCTTCATTAAAAAAGCCTCCTAAGGGTTATTGATATACTGATAATATTTTATCATCTTTGTGTGAGGCACTTATAAATAGAAAATAATCATATTATTAATTCACTATAAATTTGGGGAGTAAAATTGGTGTTTTTATTACAATTTCATTTTGAAAAGATATATGACAAAATAGTAATGGTATGGTTGGAATATTGATAAGGAGAGAACATGAAAAATCCCGGTATTGTTTTGTCCCTTATAGTTGTAACAACTGTGTTATCAATGAACGGATGCTCATCCGCAAGAAAATCTGATACTACTCAGGTTGACACACGGATTCCTGCTCAGTCTGACGCTGAGCAGGAATCCGATGTGCGAACAACTGTGAAAGAGGAGGATTCTGCGCCTTCGAAGATGCCTGAGACAGAAAAAAATCTCGATGAAGAACCCACAGAAGAAAATTTGGTCTATGGAAATGGCAGCTATTTTGTGAAGGTTGGAGACAAGGTCTATTTCCATGACTACAGCAGGGCAGCAGTGGGCGAATCAAGCCAGGGTGGACAATTCCTTTATCTTGGTTCCGGGATATGCGCATATGATGAATCCTCAGGTGAAATAAGTGAAATATCAGATGAATCCTGCTCCGGAAAACTGTTTTTTTTGGCAGCAATGAGCTATATCTGTCCCACTCTTATTTGGGCAGCCATATGCTGAGCCGCTTTGTATACGGGAATTTATTGTGGTCCGATGATAAAGGACAGGAGAGGACTATAGTAAAGAACTTCATTCCCAATATGGATAAAGATCACCTTGTAATGCAGACTGGAGAAGTCCTTGGTGATGACGCGTATATTCTGGTGGCAGAAGTCCAAAGGGATTCAGATAACGATCAAAAACTTTCCCAGGCTTTTAAATTTGAAAACATGTATTTAATGAAAGTTCCGATGAAGGAGAATTCGGATGTCGAGGTGATTTCCGGCGGCGATTTTGAAAGCAGTATTACCTTTGATACAAAGGGGTATGAGCCTTTCGTCGGCAACTGGCGCATGGATGATTTGATCATTGAGGATGGCTATGAGCCCACTCACAGTCGTAATATGTGGGTTGGAATTACGGACGAACAGGAACTGAGCTTTATAGATAATGAGGAGTACAGCGGTTTTCCGTTTATTCTTTCAACATCAAAGATAGGCGATGAGTGCCTGATTGTCGGATACAATGAAGTTCTTGGGCTTACCTGTACAGGAAGACTCTCTGAGTATGACGGCGAACAAAAGCTTATTCTTGAGGTTCAGGAGAAAATGGAAAGCATAGATGATCCCGGACCTTCCTCATGGAAAGGCTCTTTTCACAGGGTGTCTGATGAAGAATGGGCTACTGAATGGTGACTTAGTTTAACACAATATGGGGGTGGATAGTCATGAAGAAGCGTTATCGTTGTTTGTCATGTTTATTGATGTTATGCGTATTGACAGGATGCAGTAGGACTCCAAATATATCCGGGACAGTTGAAAAAAGAAGTGTAACGGGTTCTGAGGACAAGGCTGAAAAAAGCAGCGTTGCTGGTTCTGACAAACTGCTTAAAAAAGACAGCATGATTGTTGGCGAGGATATTTCAGAAGATCAGATAGGAAAATTTTACTATACAGTAGAGAACATCAATTACGACGCATATTATTTAAGGTATCTCTTCTATGTTGAAGACGGAAAGAATATGTTCTTCTTTGAAGAGAGGGAGCGAAAGGATGACTATGGCCCGACTACTGAAGAGGATACGATAGCAGAGGCAGAATTTGAACTTTCGGACGATGAGTGGTCGGATTTTGTCGGGGCAATTAATGGTGGTCAGGTAAAAGAGAGGGGCGATAATCCGGAGGCTGGCAGCACTGGTCCGTGGACATACCTTTACTGGTCCGGAGATGAGGATAAGTATCAGGAGTATTCGTTTAAATCCCAAAGCGCTCGGAAAGAGTTTGAAGAATTATGTGAAGCTCTGGCTGAAAAGGGGAGCCCTGAAAAAAAGAAAGAAAAAGAGATTAAAGATTTTAACGCCGCAGCGCATGATGCATTTGAAGAGTTTGTGCAGAGTCAGTTCACGCAGATAAGCAGTATGAAAGAGAGCTTCATTACAGTGCGTGATGATGAGGGTATATATTATACGGAATATCCACCTCAGCTGTTTGGAATCGTTAATCACTGTTTTGCAGATATAGACGGTGATGGAATGGATGAGATGATTATCTGCCAGCTCTCGGGCGATGATATGTACGAGAACCTGTGGGTTTCCACATACGAGTATAACGATGAAAACGGAGAGGTTGAGGATACGGCCTTTTATGAATATGGGGAAAACATCCTGGAGTCCGATGATGGTAATACGTTCGTGTTTATGTATGAATATAACGAAAAGCCTGTCATAGCCATTACTACCATGGAATCATATTATACGAGAGCGGATGGGGTGAATCTGGTTTTCAAGGCTCTTACGTATGATGGCGATGGCTTTGAAGAGCTTGGCTGCGACGAATACGCCGGCTCCGATATGGAAGATCCCGGATTTGCGGATACTTTGAAAGAATGCGGAGTGGACATCGAATGGATCGATTTTATCGTGGATGATTTTAAAAAGGTTCAGGAAAAATTATTATCTGTCTGTGACGGTAAACTGATCACAGAGATTATTACTAAGACTGATGACATGGAATACGATGAGGAAGGCTATATTCCGGAAACGATATATCGCCATGTGGAGGTCTGCGGATATGAATAAGATGCTTTTAATCATTGCAATGTCAGGATTGGCTTTGGTTTCTTTCACGGCATGTAGGGGTAGTGGCGGACAGATAACGAAAAGTGAAGATAGTAGTCAGGATAATAAATTCGAAGGAACCTGGTATTCGCAGGATGACAGTAATGCGATTCTTACTATAAAAAACGATGGCATGACATATAAGGAGGCAGATATTGATAGTTCTGCTTCTTTTGAGCCGGAGGCAAAAGAAAACTATGTTTCGCTTTCTGTCACGAGTGAACTGTTTTTCCTCTACGAGATAAATTATCACCCTGATGAAGACAGGATCGAAGCTTATACCCAGCCGGAACTTGACGGTGATGGCGGCTATAAGCGCATGGAATTTAGAAGAACCGCATATGGGCCCGGGGATAAGGCAATGCTTGAATATCTGTATGGCGCATGGGAAATCATGGATGATGGGGAACTGATGCAGGAACCGGGAATCCGCAGGGATATTCTGTATTTTCCGCTTCCGCAATATAAGACGGTGCGTTTTGTCAGGGCAAATGGTGATAAGAAGACCTTCAATATCGAGCTTACGGATGTCTTTGATGATACTGTAAAAACAGGTACCTACGACAGGCTTACCATGTCTGCAAAATTTTCATCCGGTGAATACACATGGGATGAAGTAAGACCGGGACAGTCATTTCAGATTCTGATTGCCAATAATCTCGGGATGGATTATCTGATGCTGAGGGAATTGGGAGATGAAAGAACAGGATTTGCAACAGACGGACTTCAATATGAGAGGAGTATGAGTGGCATATGGTTTTTCAAGAGACCTGATTCGGATACATATGACGGTGAGTATGATACTGAAGGTACTACACCATCTACCGTAGGGAATGAAGAACAGGTACGCCTTAAAGATACTTCTTTTTATGCGATCAAATGGCTGGAGTTTGGTAACAGTTGTACTTTACAGCGCGTTGAAGTTCAGGAGACCAAGGCTGCCCTTGGAAGCAGCTCAGAAGACGCGCTGGGGTATTACCTTCCTGATGATGAGTATGCATATTCTGCTGTGAACTATGAATACAGCGGAATGGAGAATATGGCACACGGCGGATATTTTGATCCTGCGCTTGTGCAGGTTGTAACAGATGAGAGCGGACAGATCGTTGAGATGTCAAAATATGAATATGCATGGGACGGAATGTACTATGAACATTCGGAGAAAATTTTTCAAAAGTAATTATATTATATTGATTTCTTTTCTGAGTGTTTGTCTTATGGGATGTCCATCTCCCAAAGACGAATCGAAACAGGCTAAGAAGCATGTAAAAGAGGCTATTCCTATTGCTGAGGAAGCAGTAAAGAAGGTTTATCCTGATGCAATAATCAAGGGGAATACTTTTTATGGTATTAGTGGAACTCAGGTGGGGCCGGATCATCTTGTGACAGATTGGGTGATGGGGGAATATCTTGACGGCGGTAAAGAAGAAATCATGATCAATGTTCTGACAAAGGATATCTACGTTACTTCTGAATGGAACAAGATAAGCTCCTATGGTATGAAAGCTGCAAGAGATCTTTTTGGACTAGATAGTGCTAATACGGATGGCTATATCTACGGATACAAGGAAGAACCTTATTGTGCTGATGATCCTGATAAATACGGTAATCTTGAAATCTGGAATATGCTTCCGCTCGGAACTGTGGTTAGTGATGATTTTGCCCGGGATTTGCTGAATAACGAAGAATATAGCTTCTTATATGAGATTGTTGTTAACGAAGATGTGGATATGAAGATTTTTGAAGATACGGATTATACTTCATTGGGAAGTAATGTACATCTAAAAGTGGAACAGTTTGATAATGAAAATAAGTCTATAGCGACTTTTGATTCACAAATTGATGGAACTGATGGCGGATCATTGGAAAGGTTTGTTTTTGAATTCGGTTCCAGTATGGATATTACCAGGCTTCGTGTAGAGGTGCAACTTCGTGACGGTGAGTACTGGTATTCGACAAATAATAACACATACACGAAGTTAAGCGAGTCACAGAGGCAAAAGTTTTTTAACATGATAGACAAGTATCAGCTTTATTCTTCTAAAGACAATAAAACTGGCGATGTTGAAATCGATGGTTTTAATTACTCACTGGAATATGAACTTACGGACGGAACCAGGGTGTATGACAGCGGGCAGATTGTCAGTCTTCAGGGCGGCTATCATGTCATGGATGAATTCGACAGCCTTTTCAATATGGGATATCACATCAAGTGAGCGTTTTAATGTAGGGGGATAATATGAAGCATAACGAAAAAAAGCCAAAAAAGAACTTGAAAAAACTAACACTTCTTCACTCGAATGATATGCACGGCGATTTCCTTGCCGAGAAGGCTGACGATAAGCTGGTTGGAGGCGTGTCACTTCTTTCAGGTTATGTCAGTAAGGTCAGACATGAGGAAGAAAATGTTCTCTATGCAATTGCAGGAGATATGTTCAGAGGCTCTATTATTGATTCTGAGTTTCACAGGATTTCGACAATTCAAATTATGAACATGCTCTCTCCGGACATAGTGACAGTGGGCAACCATGAGGTGGACTATGGTGTTGCACATCTTTTGTTTTTGGAGAAATGTGCGGAATTTCCTATAATAAATGCGAATCTTTATATCAAGACAAACCACACGAGATTATTCGATCCATGTAAGGTTATTGAAGTTGGCGGAATGAAGATTCTTTTCATAGGAATAATAACGGAGATTGCCCTTCAGCAGTGCAAGATGGATAAGCTTATAGGAACCTTCATAACACTTGAGGATGCAGCGGCTGAAATCGGAAGGATATGTAACACCTATAATGCAATCGATGTAGACCTGACGGTTTTACTGACGCATATCGGATTTGAGGAAGATCAAAAGCTCGCGGAGCTCCTTGATCCTGCCTGGGGTGTAGATGTGATAATCGGAGGACATTCACATACATTTATGGAAGAGCCCTGTATAGTAAATGGAATACCGATTGTGCAGGCAGGGACAGGAACAGATGAGATAGGCCGCTTTGATATGGTGATAGATACAGATAAAAACAAAATAGACAGCTACACCTGGAAGCCTGTTCCAATCAACAATAAGACCTGCCCGAGAGATACTGCAATTGAGGACATGATCCTTAACTACAAGACTTCAACTGATGAAAAATACGGAAGAATACTTACCAAATTTGTTAGGAAGTTAACCCATCCGTCCAAGATAGAAGAGACAGAGCTGGGAAACCTTTTCGCGGATATGCTAAAGGACGCCCTTGGAGTTGATATTTTTCTTATGGCTTCCGGATCTGTGAGAAAAAAGGAACTGGGTTCTGTTGTGACAAAAGGAGATTTTGACGGAGCTTTCCCTTATGATGATGCAGCCATTGTTACCTATTGGACAGGTGCTCAGCTAAAGCATGGAATAATGAGGATGCTGCGTGACGAAACTCTTGCTGGAGAGCACACCGAGTTTTATCAGTTGTCAAAAGGACTTGAGGTTGAATATGATCAAAAGACACACTCATTTTTGAAGTTTGATTATGAAGGAGAGCCTATTGATGAGAATAGAGTTTTCTCTGTAGGACTCCAGGAATATCATTTCAAAAATCTTGTGGATTCTTTTGATCTTAAACCTGAGGACTTAAAGAAAAATCACTCCTACCGCGCAGTCGCAACCTCCTGTGCCGAGGTACTCGAGGAAATGCTACAAAACGGCCAGCATCAGGATGCAGTAGTGGAAGGTAGGATAAAGATTAATTTGCAATAGAAATTGTTTCAATGCCTTCCCCCTGGGGGCGCTCGACGTCCGGGGGACGTCGGTTCAGCGCGGACCGAAGCGGAGCGAAGACAGGTGGCGCGAAGCGCCGGATGAGGGGGATTACAAATGAAGAATTTAAAGAAACTTACACTTTTACACTCAAACGATATGCACGGCGACTTCCTTGCAGAGAAGGTAGACCAGCAGCTTGTCGGAGGCTTATCTCTTCTTTCGGGATATGTCAGTAAGATTCGGCATGAGGAGCAAAACGTCCTCTATGCCATTGCGGGTGACATGTTTAGAGGCTCAGTTATAGATTCTGAATTTCACGGCATATCCACAATTCAGATCATGAACATGCTCGCTCCGGACATTGTAACACTTGGCAATCACGAGGTGGACTACGGCGTATCACACCTTCTTTTCCTTGAAAAATGTGCTGAGTTTCCGATTATCAATGCCAATTTCCATATTAAGACGAATAATGCCAGGCTCTTCGAACCCTATAAAATTATAGAGATAGATGGGATGAAGATTCTTTTTATAGGAATCATAACAGAGGTTGCACTCATGCAGTGCAAGACGGACAAACTAATAGGAACTCTTGTGACTTTGCAGGATGCCGCTGATGAAATCGGAAGAATCTGTGATACCTATAATGCGCTTGATATAGACTTTACAGTTCTTCTTACACACATCGGCTTTGAGGAGGATCAAAAGCTTGCAGCAATGCTTGATCCGGCATGGGGAGTTGATGTGATAATAGGCGGTCATTCTCATACCTTCATAGAAGAGCCTGCCGTTGTAAATGGTATTCCGATTGTTCAGGCAGGTACCGGTACGGATCAGATCGGACGTTTTGACATCATGATCGATACGGATAATAACTGCATTGACAGCTATACCTGGAAACCGGTTCCGATAAATGAAAGTACCTGTCCCAAGGATCCCGGCATCGAGGAAATAATAAATAATTACAAGACGAGTACGGATGCAAAGTATGGAAGAATCATCACCAAGTTTGTAAGGCAGCTCACACATCCTTCACGTATAGAGGAGACTGAGCTTGGCGATCTTTATTCGGATGCTCTTTGTGAGGCTCTGGGACTTGATATCATGCTCCTCGGTTCAGGTTCCATCCGCACGGAGAAGCTTGGTCCTGTTGTTACAAAAAAAGACCTGGATGAGAATTTCCCTTATGATGATGGTGTATTTGTAACCTATTGGACTGGTGCACAGCTAAAGCATGGTCTTCTGCGCGTGCTTAGAGATGAGGCTCTTGCAGGAGAGCACACGGAGTTTTACCAGCTTTCTGAGGGACTTGAAATAGAGTATGACCAGAAGACACATGCATTCCTGAAGTTCAATTTTAAGGGTGAACCAATAGATGATAATCAGGTTTATTCTGTGGGACTACAGCAGTTCCACTACACGAATGTGAAGGACTCCTTTGATCTTGAAGTTGCCGATCTTGACAATAACAAGCAATCCAGACAGATCTGCACTTCCTGTGCCGGCGTAATTGAGGAAGTTATGCAAAAAGGCCAGCATCAGGATGCAATTGGTAAGGGTAGACTTATTATTCATCTTGAGGATGGTACTACAACGGGGAAAAATTGATCTTTCTATAAAATCATACAAGATTATAAAATGTGTTCAAGTTCACAGAATTACCACATTTTGGTCACTTTTTCTTACGATTTGTGCTGTAGTATAAACACTGTAAGGAACAGTAAATAAGTTCCACCCCCTCATAAGAACACTTTCTTCATAGAAAAAAAGCCGGGTTCTTCGTGACAAGAACCCGGCTTTCCCCTTTTTTATCAATTACCCGTATATACATATTTAAGCTGTTGCCCGGCAAGCTCGGAAAGATGATAGACTTTTGAAACCTCTGTAGCAGGAACATCTGTCATATTGAATCTTGGAAAATAGCGGCTTATATGAAGCGGAATATCATCGCGGATTCCGGCGATCCAGGAGGATAATTCCATGATTTCCTCATCAGTATCATTATATCCCGGGACAATAAGCGTGGTCAGTTCCACATGTGACTCCTTGGCAGCAGCTGTAATGAAGTCCATGACCATCTTTCTGTCACCATTAAGGACATCCTCATAATAGGAATCGGTAAATCCTTTGAGATCAATATTCATCGCATCTATATAAGGAATAATTTCATCATAGATTTTTTCCGAAACACAGCCGTTGGATACAAGCACGGTCTTAAGCCCCGCTTCGTGGGCCAGTTTTGAAGTATCTCTTACATATTCATATCCTATAAGCGGTTCATTATAAGTAAAAGCGATTCCTATATTCCCGTTTTCTCTATACGAGGCAGCGATACCGACCAGTTCATCAGGTGCTATATATTCTCTCTGCGGAAGAGAAGAGGACGGATCAAAGCCGTAGGAAATAGTATGATTCTGGCAGAACGGGCAGCGAAGATTACATCCGTAGCTTCCGACTGAAACCACCATTGATCCGGGATAAAACCTGGACAACGGTTTTTTCTCTATTGGGTCAAGTGCTATGGACGTGATAAGTCCGTAATTTGTGCATACAATCTCTCCGTCGCGGCAGGTTCTTGCCATGCACATCCCGGTCATACCTTCTTTTAAATTGCAGTGATGATGACAAACTTCACATACAGGCATAATTTTTAATCCATATATTCTTCAAGCTTTTCTACAAAGGTTTCTCCCATTTCGCTGAGTTCGACGCCCTTTCTTGTTATATATCCGAAGGTAAGCGTCTCGTCTTCCTTAAGCTTTACTGCTTTAAGATCCGATTCATTAAGACTGTCTCCGAGCATTGCAGCTCCGACAGCATAGCCGTTAAGGCCGAGCATTAGTTCAATTGAAGTTGCTCGTTCGTTGGTACTGATGATCTTTTTATAATCATAGGTAGCAAGGGCTTCCTCTCTATAATAGAAGGAAGTATTATCACCCTGGTCGAATACCATGCAGGGATAGTCGGAGAGTTCCTCAAGTGAGAGTTCCTCCTTATCTGCAAGGGGATGATCCTTTCTCAAATACACATATGTATTACGTGTGAAAAGTTCGTGGAATTCAAGCGATGCATCTGTGAAAATCTTTTTGAAGGTATTTTTATTGAAATCCGAAAGAGCGATAACACCTATTTCGCTTTTCATATTCTTGATATCTTCGATTACCTCACTTGTCTGAGTCTCTCTTATGGAAAATTGATATTCATCAAGATCATATTCCTTTACTGTCTCGATAAAAGCATTAACTGCAATAGTGTAATGCTGCATGGAAACTGAGAAAGTGGGCTTATCAGATTTTGAATTCAAATACTTTTCTTCAACAATCTCGAACTGTTCAACCGCATGTCTTGCATACGCAATGAAAGATGCCCCGGCGGATGTTGTAACGACGCCATTATGAACTCTCTCAAATATCTGAATACCAAGCTCCTTTTCAAGATCTCTTACCGCACTTGAAAGGCCGGGCTGTGAGACATAGAGCCTGTCCGCCGCCTTTCTCATGGATGATTCTTCGTCTATCGCTATAACGTATTTTAGCTGCAATATGGTCATGTGTATCACCTCTTTGGTTTATTTCTACACAATACTATATCACAGCTGATTTGAATCAAAGAAGCAAATTATTGCAATAATAGACGTCACAGAGTAAAGTAAAATAAGAAACATTGATTCCGCTTTGATAGTATTTCATAGAGGATTACTATGAATAATAAAAAGTCATTCAAAGACAGAATAAATGATTTAAAACTTACTCATGCAGTAAACAAAGGTTCCGGCGGTTCTGTTTTCAGGCGCATGTTTTTCATGATTCGCCGTTATATCAGAATTCTTCTGGGGTTTATTGCCGCTTACCTGGCACTGCTTTTTTTGCTGGTGGAAATCGAGAGAAGAGATCCTTCCGCCACGATTCATAACATTGGAGAGGCCTTTTGGTACTCCCTGGTTACGCTCACCACTATCGGATATGGTGATTTCTATCCTGTTACTCCCGCAGGCCGCCTGATAGCGTCCGTATTTGTTATCTTAGGTATCGGTCTGCTCGGTTTCTTTGTGGGATTTATGATGGAATTTGTCTCCCGCATCAAGCCTATTATCCTCCTATCAATTCATACGGCTAAGCCCTGGTATATTTTTACCGATAAATCCCAATACTCAATGATTTTTGCTGAAAACATAAAAGCTGTACGTCCTGACGCTGTTATTATCTATTCCGGCTGCCAGGATGACGGAAAAGGCTCAAAGGCAATTTCCGTTCAATGGTCTGCCGCAGAACTCCTTGAACGTAGAGGATCCCTTTATGATGCTCATATTATGTGTTTAAAGGATAACGAGATGGAAAATTTCCTGGACGCCATAACGCTGTCCGATACGGGTGCCCCTATCGTATGTCTGGCCAATTTTACACCGGCCCATCATCCTATGAATATCAGTTTCTTCTCGCTAACTGACTGTACTGCCAGATTATTCTGGCAGCAATACCCTGTAAAAAAGAAAAACGAAACTATTCTTCTTATCGGTTTTGGTGCTGCAGGCTCGGTACTTCTTGATCGTGCGCTTGAATTAAATGTCTTATACGAGGACCAGAGCATACACTATCATGTATTCGGAAATTCAGATGAATACTGCAGGAACCGTAAAAAACTCAGTGATATAGTAAGTATTAACGAACAATCCGATGAAAGAGACAGCATAATTTTCCATGACAGCCATTGGAACACTGATGAAAAGCTCCTGGCAAAAGCCGATCGCATCATTCTTTGCGACGACTCTGAAAAGGATAATATCGCCGTTCTTCAGACCCTTCAGAAATTTTTTGCCTTCAGTGGTGAAATATATATTTATAACAGTAATGTCAGAAGTATTGCTACTCCTTTTGGACAAACCAGAGATATCCTTACCCCTGCCTTTGTATTGCACAATACTCTGACTGATATGGCACTTTGCCGTCATGAAATGATGCGCTTCTATTTAGGCGGCGCTATCCCGTTATGGGAAGATTTAGACAGTCTTATTAAGGACATGAACTATATTACAACCGACCATATAAGCCTTAAGGTGCATATGCTTCTTGGAGATGAGGCTCCCTGCCAGCCCTTCGATGACATTCCTTCTGCAACGTTGCGGAAGGCTTCTGCGGCAAGAAATGATATGTCCGATGAACAGAAGACTGTTTTGAACAAGCTTGAACATGAGCGCACCTGTCGTTTCTATTTATTGCATAACTATTCTTATGCAGAAAAAACAAATGATGACACCAGAGAAAACAATCTTCTTAAGACTTTTGATAAATTAAATGATTTCGAAAAACAGATGGTAGAGATCAGCTGGAACCTCATCGACGAGTTGGCCTCACATAAAGCTGCAAAGGGGCGCTGATCTGTCCTACCTGAAAATAATAATATATGAAACAAAAAAGTTCGAAATAATGGTATAATATGACCTATAGTATATGTAAAAATATACTTTTTTCTTATGAGATTTAAGTTGAGTGCGGGGATTTAGTTTGTTATGAGTTCAAAAACGAATAGTGTGAAAGCACTGGCCATATCTGTGGCTCTTTTTGTGTTACCATTAATAGTGGTGACGCCGATTTTTAAGGCGGATGTCAGAGCCGCCGCTACATATCCGACCGGGGATATGCATGAACCTCCGGCTATAACTGAGTTGATTCCTGATGATGACCCTTTGGAGAATTCTGCGCCTAAAGAAGACGCTCTGGTCGGAAATACACTTATTCTTGGGGATGCTTTGAATGCTGCTCCGATTGAAACCGGTGAGCATTATAGGTATCTGTCGCCTGCAGAGAAAGCTATCTATTCAGTTTTATACAGATCTATTGTTTCTGACAATTTCATTCCTTATTCACAAAGAACAAATACTTATACATGGGATTGCCTTAATACCTATAAGACACTTGTTTACTCAGGCAGTTCAACCTTCCAGAATGCGTATGACCTTAGCACTAAAGAATACGAAAATGTGCTGAACAGGGCACAGGAGGCTCTCTATTTTGATCATCCGGAAAAAGTTGAATTCTATATGTGTCATACGTCCTATTATTGGTCAAAATATGAATCCGGTAATTTTAACAGTTATATTGTGATCACCGCAAATTATGACGAAACAGCTTTTGAAAATATCGATAGCCAGATTACAACTGCGCTTAATAAGTGGATCAGTGATCTGAAAAACCCTAGTAACAATTGTGTTAATCAGACGTGGGATGCACTTACTGAATTAAATGTTCATGATTATTATGTAGGAAATCTTCAATATGATCATGCCTGCGCCGGAGACAGGTCAACAGCAGGATATTATAACCTATCACACACGGCATATGGATCACTCGTTAACCATCTTGCAGTGTGCGATGGATATTCAGCCGGATATGAACTGATTTTGAAAAGACTTGGGATTGAATCCATGATTATCGCCGGATATGCGGGGGGCGGTCATGCCTGGAACATAGTGAGACTTGACGGATCATGGTACGAGGTGGACACTACCTGGGCTATTTCAACTGAAGGTGAACTCAGACATGACTGGTTCAACAGGACAACGGCAGAGTATGAGAAGGGGGTGGGTGACAGTTCCAAGGCTCATCTAAGGAACAGCTCATCAGCTTTTGTCGGTTTCAGAATGCCCAAGGCTTACGGCACGCATTATACATATGATTACCTGTCACAGACTGATGTGAATTCATTAATACGAGATGAACAATATGTGGCGGTTACCGGTATCTCATTATCTCAGTCAGAGATGGAGATGCAGATAGGACAAAGCATCGTTGCTGATGTGCAGATAATACCTGCAAATGCTACAGTGAAGGATTATGTAGTTAAATCAAGTAATTATGATTGCATAGAAGTGGATGAGCACATACTGCGAGCCATTGCCCCGGGTGAAGCGATTATTACGGTTACTTCCGCTGATGGAGGCCATACGGCTCAGTGTAAGATAACAGTTCCATTACCCGAGCCTGAAAAAGTGGATGCACCTGAAGAGGTAGCGGATAAACAGGTTGATACAGTTGCACCCATAGATACGGAAAAAGGAGTATTTGAGATAACTCCTGATAAAAATACTGAAGTGACTTTTAAATCAGGCAATAATAAAAAAGCTTCGTCTATAACGATTCCTTCCACAGTGACAGATGAAAATGGCTGCATGTATACGGTAACAGAAATAGAAGATGGTGCATGCAAGGGGTATAAAAAGCTGAAAAAGGTTATCATCCCGGAAACGATTAGAACGATCGGAAAGGGGGCATTCAAAAACTGTTCGAATCTTTCAGTGATTAAGATAAAAGGAAATAATCTGTTAAAGGTGGGCAGTGGTGCTTTCAAGGGAATAAAAAAAGGCGCAAAGATAACAATTTATGTATCGACAAAGAAGAAATTTACCAGACTGGTTAAACTGATAAAAAAAGCCGGTGGATCAAAAGCGATTTTCAAGTTCAAAAAACAGTAATCATATTATGGTAGGAAACTTTTGGCCTGGAAATATTATCCTAATACCCTAAAATAGCACGTTTGAAAGAAAATAATAAAAACCTCAATCATAAATGTAATTTTATTTGATTTATCCATTGACAAATGTGATATTCATGGTATTATTGTCTTGTAAGTAATTGATAAACATTTTTAGTTTTTGTTTATGGAAGGAATCAGTTATGAAGAAGTTCAGACGCGTAATAGCTACTATGGTTGCAGTTGTTATCTCACTCAACGTTATGGCATGTGGAGCAGAGAAGGTGGCAACAATTGATGACGTAGCAGCTCTCAGAGGGATTAACGAGGACACTGAGAATATTTATATCGACGATGAGGCTATCGCCCTTGCCGGTGAGGCACCTACAAGCGAAGGCGCTATGGCAGCAGCTCAGGCAGCATTCGGTCTTGTAAATCAGAAGCGTACAGCTGCAGGACTTGGCGCTCTTTCATGGAGTGATGCACTTACTCAGGCAGCACTTGTAAGAGCACAGGAGATCGTTGGTACATTTTCACATAACAGACCTAACGGTGATGCGTGGTACACAGTAAACAGCAGCATCATGTACGGTGAGAATCTTGCAAAGCTTTACAACACAGGTGATTCAGTTGTAGCTGCATGGATGGCATCACCTACACACGCAGCCAACATTATGGAGTCAGGTTTCAAGTCAGTCGGAATAGCTGTATATCAGGCAGACAACGGAAACTGGTACTGGGCACAAGAGTTCGGATACTAAGATTTTTGCGAAGCCCCGTGACATTGCGTCACGGGGCTTTTTGTTGTATGATAATAAAGTTACTTGCTGTGTTAATTTACAGTAGTGAAGTGCCTAGGGCACTGATAGGAGGAGATTATGAAAAAGAAAATGCTGGCAGCTATTTTGGCTGCATCGATGATGGCGATGACCATCACAGGTTGCGGTGACAACCGCAAAACAGCGGATGACGCAGGTGAGGCTCAGAGTACAGAAGCTGCTTCCAGTGAAGAGGCAGCGAGCACTGAAGCTGGGGAAGCTACAGAAGAGGCTACAGAAGAGTCTTCTGATGCAGCTGAAGAAGCAGAGGCTGAGACTTCAGAAGATGCTGCAGAGACTGAGGATGAAGAAGCTACCGAGGAATCTAAGGATGAATATGTAATCGGTATCTCACAGTTCGCTGAGCACGGTTCACTTGACAATTGCCGCGAAGGATTCCTTCAGGGACTTGCAAATGAAGGAATTGTAGAAGGTGAGAATCTTACGGTTCATTTCCAGAACGCTCAGGCTGATACAGGTACTGCAAGCCAGATTTCCGATGCTTTTGTTGCAGACGGTGTTGATCTTATTTGCGGTATTGCCACACCCAGTGCAATGAGTGCATATAACTCTGCACTTGGCACAACTGTACCTGTTATCTATTCAGCTGTTTCCGATCCTGTTGCTGCAGAGCTTGCAAAAGAGGATGGAACACCTGTAGGAAATATAACAGGAACATCTGATGCACTTGCTGTTACAGAGCAGCTTGATATGATCAGAAAGATGCTTCCCGATGCTAAGAAAATCGGTATTCTTTATACAACAAGTGAGACTAACTCCGAGAGTACAATTGCTCAGTACAAGGAGCATGCAGAGGAGTATGGCTTTGAAATCGTAGACAGCGGTATCAATACTCTTGCTGATCTCGATATGGCAGCTGCAGATCTTGTAACCAAGGTTGACTGCATCAATAACCTTACTGATAACACAGTTGTTTCAGGTCTTCAGACAGTACTTAGCTATGCTAAGGAGCAGAAGATTCCTGTATTCGGTTCAGAGGTTGAGCAGGTTAAGGTTGGCTGCGTTGCAGCTATGGGGCTTGATTACGTAAAGCTCGGAATCCAGACAGGAGAGATGGCAGCCAAGGTTCTTAAGGGCGAGAGCGAAGCTTCCGAGATGCCTTTCGAAGTAATTAGTGAGCCCAGCCTTTACGTTAATACTAAGGCAGCTGAAGAAATCGGAATGACTCTTGATGACAGCTTTGTTTCAGGCGCAGCTGAGGTTTACGATAACATCGCTGCAAATTAATTTATAAGCGGATAGGAGTAACTATGGCACTTCTGATAAGTGTGCTGGAGCAAGGCTTGTGTTACGCAATCATGGCTCTGGGAATGTATATTACGTATAAAATATTGGATTTTCCTGACATGACAGTAGATGGCGGATTCCCTTTTGGAATCTGCCTTGCTGTTGTTATGATAAGAGCCGGGGTCCGGCCGATACTTACTTTACCGATATGTTTTGCGGCAGGCTGCCTTATAGGAGTCTGCACAGGCATAATTCATGTGGTGTTTAAGGTAAGGGATCTTCTTGCCGGAATTATCATGATGACCGGTTTGTATTCCGTGAATCTTAGAATTGCAGGAAAAGCAAACCTTCCCATGTATGATTACTACACAATTTTTGATAACAAGCTTATGAACTCTTTGTTTGGGATGATTCCCGGGCTTGCGGGTTTTCAGTCGGTGATTATTCTTTTTGTCATCACAATAATAGTGAAATTTATCCTCGACTGGTATCTTAAAACAAGGTCAGGACTTATGCTTCAGGCTGTCGGAGATAACGATGTTCTTGTTACATCAATGGGTGTAGACAGGGGAAAGGTCAGAATCATCGGCCTTGCTATTGCCAATGGCCTTGTTGCTCTTTCGGGTTCCATCTATGCTCAGCAGCAGAGATACTTTGATGTATCCATGGGAACCGGTACAGCTGTAATAGGTCTTGCCAGTGTTATCATAGGAACAGCTATTTTAAAGAAAGTGTCATTTTTCAAAATTACAACGAGTGTTGTTATCGGTGCCGTAGTATATAAGGCCTGCGTAGCGATTGCCATTAAATGTGGTCTTCAATCGACAGACTTAAAGCTCATCACAGCTGTATTGTTCCTTGTGATTCTCATTATCACCAGAGACAAGAAGCGGAAAGTGGAGGCCTGATATGCTGGAACTGAAATCAATTTATAAAAATTACAATCCCGGCACTGTCAATGAGATGTGCCTCTTTGATGACTTCAATCTGATAGTTCCGGATGGACAGTTTGTTGCTGTAGTTGGAAGTAATGGTTCAGGCAAGACCTCAATGCTCAATATTATCTGCGGATCAATTCAGGCCGATAGAGGAGAAATACTTGTCAATGGTGAAAATATCACCAATGAGCGTGACTATCAGAGACATAGAACAATAGGCAGAGTTTACCAGGATCCATCAAAGGGAACATGTCCGTCCATGAATATTCTGGAGAATATGTCCATCGCTGATAATAAGGGCAAGATTTTCGGACTACAGGCAGGCGTTAATCATAAGCGCAAGGATTACTACAGAGATCTTCTGAAAAGCTTGGGACTTGGCCTGGAGGATAAACTGTATACAAAGGTTGGTTCTCTTTCAGGTGGTCAGCGCCAGGCTGTGGCGCTTCTTATGAGTACGATGACACCGCTTGAGTTTCTTATTTTGGACGAGCACACTGCTGCGCTCGATCCTAAAACGGCGGATATCATTATGGAACTTACGGATAAAATTGTCAGAGAGAAAAAGGTTACAACCATTATGGTTACTCATAACCTTCGATATGCTACGGAGTATGGTGACAGACTTCTGATGATGCATGAAGGATCAATAATTCTTGATAAATCAGGTGAAGACAAGAAAAAGATGAAGCCTGAAGAAATAATGCATTTGTTCAATGAAATCAGTGTTGAATGCGGTAACTGAGATTATAAAAAAGGCGCTAAGAGCAATCAGCTCTTAGCGCTTTCTGTATATTTCTCATCGCAGTATTTACAGCGATATATTTCTTTTTCTTCATCAGCCAGGTAGAAGATATGCGGAAGCTCCTGCTCGATTGAAGAGATGCATCTGGGATTGTGACACTTTATTACATTCTTTATCTCGTGAGGAAGGAAAAGGGCTCTCTTTTCAACAATCTCACCTTCTTTAATTACATTTACGGTTATGTTATGGTCGATGAAAGCCAGAACCGCAAGATCCAGAGTATCAATATCACACTCGACCTTCAGAATATCCTTCTTGCCCATAACATTGCTTCTTGCATTTTTTATGATGGCAACGGTGCAGTCCAGTCTGTCGAGTCCCAGATGATGATAAATCTGCATGCTGCGTCCGGCTTTTATATGATCTAAAACGAAACCTTCTTCGATTTTTCCTACATTAAGCATATTGTATCCTTTCTAAATTACCATTCCCTTAACAATCCATGATTCATATGTGCATCGGTCTTATCAAGGAGCGTCAGTATCAAAGCCATTCTCACATACAATCCATATTGAACCTGCTTGAAATATGCAGCTCTCGGATCCTTGTCCACTTCAACTGAAATCTCGTTTACTCTGGGAAGCGGATGGAGGATATGCATATCCTTTTTTGCTAACTCCATTTTTTCCTCATTGAGTATGTAGAAGTCACGCAGGCGAATGTAGTCCTCTTCATTGAAGAAACGCTCTTTCTGCACTCTGGTCATGTATAACAGATCCAGTCTTGGCATTACGTCTTCAAGCTTTATTACTTCTTCATACGTTATGTTGTTTTCCTTTAACATGTCTGTGATGTAATCCGGAACACGAAGTTCGTTAGGAGAGATGAAAATAAAATGGATATCCCTGTAACGAACAAGTGCATTTATAAGAGAATGGACGGTTCTGCCGAATTTAAGATCGCCGCAGAGACCAATAGTGAAACCTGAAAGAGTTCCGTGTAAGGAACGAATTGTTAGCAGATCTGTAAGAGTTTGGGTAGGGTGGTGATGACCGCCGTCGCCGGCATTAATAACAGGAATAATGGAATTCGCCGCAGCTACCATCGGAGCCCCCTCCTTGGGATGACGCATGGCACATATATCGGCAAAACTGGAAATAACACGGATAGTATCGGCGACACTTTCGCCTTTTGAAACGGATGAACTGGAGGCATCGGCAAAACCGATTATCTGACCGCCGAGTCTGAGCATTGCGGTCTCGAAACTGAGTCTTGTTCTGGTACTGGGTTCGTAGAAACAGGTTGCGAGGATATTACCGTCGCATTTGTGCGCATAGGCGCTCATGTTGCGCTCGATATCACCGGCTGTGTCAAATAATTCTTCAAGCTCTTCTACAGTGAAATCAAGCGGTCGCATCATGTGTCTTAGATTGTTCATCATAGATTCTGCACTCCCATATAAAACTGATTAGTTTTTTTCTTTAATCAATTATATATGTTTGTGCCAAGTTGTCTAGACCATTTTTACTTGTTCAGAGGAAGGAATGTGCTGACAACGTCGGAGCCGTCAACAGGAACGTGATACATTACATTCTCAACATCAAATGGCTTGAAATACAGATACTTCGAGGTGAGACTGAGTGCGTGGAAAATACCTTCAGCGATTACGGCATTGTTAGAGCCGTCAAGCTTCATGACTCTTAAAGTCTGATTGCCGGGTTCTGAAGTGGCGTAGAAGATATTGAATTCGTTCATGTTGTAAAAATCCACTCTGGAGTCGGTAAGTACACTGGTTTCGCCGCTGGAGAGATTTGTGCGGCAGAGCCTGTAATGATGAGCAGCATCGATGTAATAAACAAAACCATTCTGAACAATGGGCTGCCAGATATTACCACTCAGAAGAATGCTGGAAGTATCTTCTGAAAGAGTGTCCATAACGTGAAGATCGTGATCAAGATCAACACCGCTGTAATAGATTTTTCCGTCGAGGGCGCATGAGGGGTCAAGCTTTTCAGCTGTAACAAGGCTCTGGTTTCGCTCATCAATTCTTATTTTATTCAGTCCTGCCTTATTACCGTTGTCAACGTTATAGTAGAGATAACTACCTACAAGCTGAACGGAGGAGATATATTCTCTGTCAAGAACCTCCTGCTTTTCACCGTCAAGCTGGCTTCGATATAAGCCATAGAAAACGGATACATTTCCAAGTCCTTTCAGCTTGCTGTTTGATACATTTTTCTTGGAGTAATCAAGGTAAAAGTAAATGTATTTACCTGCACCTACGATATGACTTGTATTCATGGAAGTAAGCTGCTTAACATCTGTTTCATCCGGATTCATGGAGTAGAGACAGTCATTTCCGAGAGGGTTTGAAAAATAAACCTTTCCGTCCATCTCAAGGAAAAGTCCGCCATTATAAAGATTGCCGGGAGTATTGCCCACGACATTTTCATCATTCATAGGAACACGTTTGGAAATAAAGTAAATTAACAAGCCTACAGTAATGGCTGTGATAAAGATTGAAAAAAATATAAGAAAGGTTCTGCTTTTCATAAAAGATCACCTCATAAGGGCTAAAACACGATGCAAATTTTATAAACTATATTTTATAAAGTATAACACGATTTTTAGCATGAATACCATTAACTTTCCCTTAAATTATGGTACAATTCTAATAACAAAATTAGGAGATTTTAGGTATGGATTTAAATGAACTTCGAAGTGACATAGACCAAATTGATTCGCAGCTAATAGCTCTGTTTGAAAAGAGAATGACTGTCAGCGAGAAGATAGCTGATTACAAGATACAGGCTAAAAAAAGCATTTTTGATAAGAACAGGGAAAACCTGAAACTGGAGAACGTAAAGTCACTTGTAGGGAGTGATGAAAATAGGGAGCCTACAGGAGAACTCTTTGAAAAGATTATGGAGATAAGTCGTAAGAGGCAGTATGAGAGGCTCTCAGCTAACGGCGTGACAGACGAAAATGCCGAGACCGATCCCGCTTACAGGGAGCTTAATTCAAACAATAATTCGCTGATACTATTTAGAAATGCGACAGATCAGCAGACTTATCTTCGTGACAATCTTGTAATTCTTTCGGATAAAAAACTTGCGGATGCTCATTTTTCTAAGGAAGAGCAGGAAGAGCTTATTCATTCCATGATGAGTATTCTGATTGAAGAATCTGCAAGACGTGGTTTTTACGGGAATCTTTGGCATACCTTTCTGGCACTTCTTCTTGTTTCAGATGAAAATGCATATAGCATGGCAGATGAGATGCGAGGAGACATGGGAGGAACGATAAAGGAACTTGCTCTTCATGATCTTTCCTGTTTTAAAAAATGGTTTGATATCGATTTTTCGGATATGACAGAAAGACTTCATGTGCCTGAGTTTAACTCTTTATTCACCTATGAGGTGGGGAATGCTGAGAGTAAAGTGTTCAATACCAGAGTAAGGGACAGAATATGTGAACTTGCAGTTGATCTTGCCAGATGCTCCAATGCAGAGGAGATGCTTAAGGAACTGACATTATTCTACAAACACTACGGAGTCGGTAAATTCGGACTTCATAAAGCATTCAGGGTGAGACATGAAGATGCCGGAGCTGTCATAGAGCCGATCAGAAATATCAGACATGTGGAATTGAAGGATCTTGTAGGCTACGAGATTGCCAAACAAAAACTGATCGATAACACGGAGGCTTTTGTTTCGGGGAAGAAGGCAAATAACTGTCTTCTTTACGGAGATGCCGGCACCGGAAAGTCATCAAGTATCAAAGCCATTGCCAATGAGTACTACGACAGGGGCCTTAGAATAATCGAAATCTATAAGCATCAATTCAAGGATTTGAATGATGTTATTGCACAGATAAAGGGACGTAATTACAAATTTATTATTTATATGGATGATCTCAGTTTTGAAGAATTCGAGACTGACTATAAGTATCTGAAAGCTGTCATCGAGGGAGGACTGGAGAAGAAGCCCGAGAACGTGCTCATCTATGCAACCTCCAACAGAAGGCACCTGATAAGGGAGAGTTTCAAGGATAAGCCTGCTGTACTTGATGATGACCTTCACAGGAATGATACAGTTCAGGAAAAGCTGTCACTGGCTAATCGTTTTGGTGTAACTATTTATTTCGGAGCACCCGAGATGAAAGAATACGATGAGATTGTCAGGGTACTGGCTGATCGGAACGGAATCAATATGCCTGAGGCTGAGCTTATTGCAGAAGCACGCAAGTGGGAGATGAATCACGGTGGGCTCTCCGGCAGAACCGCTCAGCAATTCATCGATTATCTATTGGGTAAATGAATCTTATCGGGCAATTGAAAACAGGGGGTAATTTATGGCGACAGATGTATTTGCGGCAGTAGACATGGGCTCCTACGCTTTGGACATGAAAATATTTGAAATGTCGCAGAAAAAGGGAGTTAAGGAAATCGATCATGTGAGCCACAAAATCGACCTGGGAACGGAAACATATGCGACAGGTCAGATTTCTGCTACTCACATGGATGAACTTATCAGAATTCTTACTGATTACAACAAGATCATGGAAGGCTACGGAGTTACGCGTTATCAGGCCTATGGAACGAGCGCGATGCGTGAGACCAAGGACACTGATACTGTTCTGGAACTTTTGAGACAGCGCACAGGGCTTGAAATAGATATTCTGAGTAATTCCGAGCAGAGATTCCTTGATTATAAATCGGTTGCTCTTAATAACGAACGATTTTTTAAATTCCTTGAAAAACCAACTGCTATTGTTGATGTCGGCGGAGGTAGTATCCAGATATCTCTTTTCGAGAATGATACCCTTGTGACTACTCAGCAGCTGCGGCTTGGTGTTCTTCGTCTATATTCCACCATGCAGCAGATTCAGCCCGGTCACAGCAAGTTTCCGATGCTTGTGCAGGAACTCGTTGAATCCCAGCTGAATGTCTTTGCAAAGATGCATCTTAAAGACAGAAAAATAGAGAATGTTATTTTAATTGACGATTACGTATCACCTGTTCTGCAAAGAATAAACCTTGGTATGGAGGAAAAAGGATACGCATCGGCCAAGGAATTTGTGTATTATATGGGAACTTTGGCCAACAAATCTCTTACTGATATTTCCAAAAAGCTTGGCCTTCCACAGGATAATCTGATGCTCATGTATGTATCGGGACTTCTTGTGAGTAACATTGTTGCGATGCTTAAGGCAGAGACTATCTGGGCGCCCGGAGGGACACTCTGCGACGGTATCGCTTTCGAGTATGCCGAGAGGAAAAAATATATCAAGAGTTCTCATGATTTCGAGCAGGATATTGTTGCATGCGCACAGAATATTTCGCGAAGATACATGGGAAGTAAGCAGAGAAGTGAGACACTTCAATCAATAGCACTTAGTATTTTTGACAGCATGAAAAAGGTTCACGGACTGGGAAAAAGAGAACGTTTGTTATTGCAAATCTGTACAATCCTTCATGACTGCGGAAAATACATAAGCATGGTTAATCTCGGTGACTGCTCCTACAACATAATAATGTCTACGGAGATTATCGGAATATCCCATTTGGAGAGATCGATAGTTGCCAATGTAGTAAGGTTTAATCATGACGACTTTGAATATTATAAGGGCGGAGGATACAGATTCCACGGAATAGACCACGACGCGTATCTTACCATCGCTAAGCTCACCGCTATTTTGAGAATAGCCAACGGCCTTGACAGAACTCATAAACAGAAATTTAAGAATGTCAGAGTTGCAGTAAAGGACAAGGAACTTGAAATAACGGTTGATACCATGGCTGATATTTCCCTTGAAAAAGGTTTGTTCGGAGCAAGGGGAAGCTTCTTTGAGCAGGTATACGGAATAAAACCTGTAATACGACAAAAACGCTTTTGATGAATAAGACAGCAGTTACTTTTTACAGATGATTGCCCATAGGGGCTTATGAGGGACAATATGGCAGCAAAAAAGAAAAATACAACTACAAATGAAAGCGGTATTCCTAATTTCTATAATGATGAGTACTACATTAACAGAGAGCTTAGCTGGCTTGCGTTCAACAGCAGATGTCTTTCCGAGGCAAAGGATAAGTCGACACCTCTCTTTGAAAAGCTGAAATTCCTTAGTATTACATCCAGCAATCTGGACGAGTTTTTCATGGTCCGTGTGGCTTCCCTTAAGGATATGATAAATGCCGGTTATAAGAAGCCGGATATAGCGGGAATGTCACCAAAGCAGCAGTTGGATGAGGTCACCGATGCTGTTCATGATTTTGTTGTTGAACAGTACAAAATATACAACCGGCTGTTATTGCCGGAGCTTAGTGCAAACGGTGTTGAAATTGTAAAGGATTATAAAAAGCTTGCCCCTGAGGAAGCAGACTATATAGACAGATATTTTGATGATTTCGTATATCCTGTTCTTACTCCGATGGCGGTGGATTCGTCGAGACCCTTCCCGCTTATCAGAAATAAGACACTGAATATCGGTGCGCTTGTCAAAGGTAAGGACAATGATGATGAGATGGAATTCGCCATGGTTCAGGTTCCGTCGGTTCTGCCCAGAATAATGGAAATTCCCGAGATCAGCGGAGTAAGAAAAATAATTCTCCTTGAGCAGATTATAGAGAGAAATATTCATAAGCTTTTCCTTAATTACGATATTGTGTGCTGTCATCCCTTCAGAGTTGGAAGAAATGCAGACCTTTCAATTGATGAGGATGAGGCAGAGGATCTTCTGAAGGAAATTGAGAAACAGCTGAAAAGACGCCAGTGGGGACAGGCGATAAGACTTGAGATTGAGAAGGGCTTTGATAAGAGACTTCTTAAGCTGCTTGTTGACGAGCTTAAGGTTGAGCAGCGAGAGGTCTATACTGTAGACGGACCGCTTGATCTGACCTTCCTCATGAAGATGTATGGCATAGAGGGCTTTGACTATCTCAAAGAGCATGGCTATAATCCACCTGCCCCGGTTATTCAGCTTCCGGCTGACAGGGATATCTTTGAGTGCATAAGAGAGGGTGATATTCTGATGCACCATCCCTACGAGAGCTTTGATCCGGTAGTAAGATTTGTGGAAACTGCAGCATCAGACCCTGCGGTTCTTGCCATTAAGCAGACTCTTTACAGAGTAAGCGGTAATTCACCTATTATTGCTGCTCTTGCAAAAGCTGCTGACAACGGCAAACAGGTATCTGTACTGGTTGAGCTTAAAGCCCGTTTTGATGAAGAGAATAATATCGTCTGGGCGAAGATGCTTGAGAAAGCAGGCTGTCACGTTATTTATGGATTAAAGGGACTGAAGACCCATAGTAAGATAACACTTGTTGTTAGAAAAGAAGAAGACGGTATCAGGCGTTATGTTCACCTGGCAACAGGTAACTATAATGACTCAACTGCAAAACTGTACACTGACGTCGGTATGTTTACCTGCGCTGAAGCCTACGGCGAAGATGCTACCGCTGTATTTAACATGCTTTCCGGTTATTCTGAGCCGGTAGTATGGAACAAACTGACACTGGCACCTTTGTGGCTTAAGGACAGAATTCTTGATCTGATCAAAAGAGAAGCAGATCATGCCAGAAACGGTGAGCCTGCACATATCGTTGCTAAGATGAATTCAATATGTCATAAGGATGTTATCGCAGCACTCTATGAAGCAAGCAATGCCGGAGTAAAAATCGATCTTATTGTGAGGGGTATATGCTGTCTTAGGACCGGAATTCCCGGTATCAGTGATAATATAAGAGTTCGCTCTATAGTAGGTAACTTCCTTGAACATAGCCGTATATTCTACTTTGAAAACGGCGGAAGTCCTGAGTACTACGCATCAAGTGCTGACTGGATGCCAAGAAACCTAGAGCGCCGTGTGGAGATTATGTTCCCTGTTGAAAATCCCGCACTTCGGGAAAAACTATGGCATATTCTCGACTGCGAGCTTCGGGACAATGTTAAAGCTCATGTCATGAATGAAAAGGGCGAATATATCAAGGTAACAAAGAGAGGAGCGGATCCCCTTAATTCCCAGAAGCTTTTCGGAAATGAGGCAACCGAACTTGGAAAGCCTAAGAACATTACAGAGAGCAGAGTCTTCGAACCGGAATACAGGGACGACCACGGACTATAATATGCCTTCCCCAAAAGGGGGAAGGTGTCAGCGCAGCTGACGGATGAGGGTTAAATGAAATATATACTTGCATCAGGGTCCCCCAGAAGAAAAGAACTTCTGGGCTCCCTGGGGATAAATTTTGAAATAATACCCGCGACGGGTGAAGAAATCATAACGAGCGAAGTACCTTCGGAAGTTGTTACTTCTCTTTCGAAGCAAAAAGCTAAAGAGATTTTTCATAAAGTTTTAAGAGATAATAAAGACACTGTCGTTGTAATTGGTTCAGATACCGTTGTATCATATAAAGAGAAAATACTTGGTAAGCCAAAGGATAGGAAGGATGCCGGGCAGATGATCTCGGACATCGCCGGAACAACGCATGAGGTGTACACCGGAGTAAGCGTTGTATACGGAGATAATTCCGATGAAAAGGAATTCACTTTTTATGAATGTACAAAAGTAAAAGTGTTCCCAATGTCAGAGGATGAAATAGAAGCCTATCTTGATACGGATGAGCCCTACGACAAGGCCGGAGCTTACGGAATCCAGGGACTTTTCGGAAAGTTCGTGGAAGGCATCGAGGGTGATTATAACAACGTGGTGGGACTTCCGCTCTCAAGGCTTTATCAGGAATTAAAAGCAAGAAACATTATATAACCACTTTAAGCACGGGTACTTATTATCACCTGTGGGAAAGCGAGCTATGTATGCACGAATATGATGATGCGGTTTTAAATTGTTTTTTGGAAAATCAGGGACAGCTTTTTTCTGAAAATGTGGCTGAGTCTCCGGAAGAAGCAGAGGCCTTTCTTGAAGATTGCATGGCTGTAGTCGTGGATTCACCTGAGGAAGTAGAAGAATACTTTGAAGAAGCAGGCCTTGATCCCGGTGATGGGGATGTTATGGAAGCGTCAGAAGTGTTTGACATCGGTGATGGCAGATACCTTATTGTTGAAGGATAATATAATAACCAAAAGTTAATAAATACTTTAGGGAATATGCATTGTTTGTATATTCCCATTTTTTTACAATTAAATATGTGAAAGTGTCGTGATTTTGGCTGCTAAGTTACGATTAGCGTCTAATGCAGAAGGAATGTTTTTCACAGAAAAGGAGTTGATGGAAGATGAAAGAAGCAACAAGTAACAAAAAAGCTATAAAACGAATAGTAAGTAGTGTAATGGCATTGGCTGTGGCCCTCTGCATGTGCATGGTTGCTATGCCGATGAGGGTATTGGCTGTAGGCGAGGCTTTTATGATTGATAATACAGGCAATGTGAATGGTGCAACAGCTGATATTGGGAGTGGACAGCTAAAAGAAGGAACAAGAGCTGAACATATTGAGTATGATTTAAGTACAAGTACATTAACAATTAAAAATGCTCAGTTTAGTGATTTTGGATTTTCCGTATCAGGACAAACAATAAAGGTCATAGGAGATAATTCTACAGATTATTTAGGAATAACAGACGTGCCGCTAACAATAGAATTAACAGCAGGCTCTAATTTGACAATTGGATCATTCCGTATAGCAGGTACGGAAATATCATTAGGTGATGCCCAGCAACAAAATAAAATAATAATAAAAGGTGGCAAAATAGAAGGTGGAAAAATTGTTGCTACCGAACCTACTGAAGAAAAAGTTGACGATGGAATAAAAGTCGGCGATGAAGTCCAGGAACCTGATAAGACACCCAAAGAATCCCCTACCTACAAAGTAGTTTCTACAGATGAAGATAATCGTTCAGTAACCTACGAGAAGCCTGCTGAAAATGCCAGCGGAACAGAGACGGTTAAGGCTACCGTTACTCTTGCTGACAAAAAAGAATATAAAGTAACCGGTATAGGTGAAGGTGCATTTGCTAACTTTGGTGGAAAAGATAATATCACCGGAATTGTTATCAGTGACAGCGTAGAAGAAATCGGAGCCGGTGCTTGTAAGGACTGCAAAAATCTTGAGTCAGTCAAGATTGGAAGCGGAGTAAAGAAAATCGGAGCTAATGCTTTTGCAGGCTGCGCAGCGCTTACCACTGCAGATCTTACCGATAATGTTGAAGAAATCGGTGCTTCGGCATTTTCAGATTGTGCCAAGCTTAAATCACTTACAATCGGTAAGAAGGTTAAGAAGATCGGTGCCAAGGCTTATTACAACTGCTCAGGATTAAAGAACATTAAAGTTAAGTCAACTTATCTCACCAAGAAGTCCAAGGTTGGGAAAAAGGCATTTTTCAAAATCAATAAGAAGGCTAAGGTTAAGGTGAAGATGAGCAAGGGTGATGCAAAGAAATTTAAGGTAAAGACAATTAAAGTCTTCAAAAACAAGAGCATTGGATATGTTAAGACCTGGAAGGTAAGCTGATTTTCTGAATTGAAGAAATAAATAAAGCCGGTAGGCGTACTTGATAATCAAGCTGCCTGCCGGCTTTTCATTATATTCAGCTTCACCATACAAAGGTTACCGCGTTAGCTACATCTTCGGTGATTGTGTTGTCTTTAACCAGCTTCTTGAGCCAGATATCAAGGTTATCTGCCTTGTGGTTTGTCTGGATAAAGTGGATGCTTTTGCCTTCTACATTTGTTGAAAGAAAGAGTTCATACATATACATTGGTGAGAAACCTCCATTAAAAAATTCTCTGTTTTTCTTTCATTCATCTTGGCCATTTGAATGTTCTTTTTCGCTTACAGAAGATATATCGATGGGCACCCCGAAAAACTTTAGCCTGTTTTTTAATGTTTTTTTATTTTTTTTATAAGATGTTTTGTGAAAATTATTTTCAAAAACAGCAATAGAAAATCCATATATGGTATCATGCATATAAACTAATATGACATATACATAGGAGTATTGAATGGCTTCTAAGAAGTATCAGAACAGGTTTGCCAGGAAAAAAGCAAAATTTAAAAATGAGATCAGAAATGCAGATGCAGCGTTCCCAAGGCAGGAGTTTGATGCCTATTGGGATAAGCATATAGCTGAAATAGGACGGGATGTTCTTTTATTTTGCAGAAGTGCCCTTCGAACGGAGAGATTCCATGTTGACGGAAAGACGGCATATGGAAAAGTACAAAAGCAGGAGCTCTATAGAGGTAATATTGAAAAGTTCTGTAAACAGCTTTCGGGGAAAATGCATCCTTCGCTTCTTACTGAATTTTTCCCGGGAATTCCGCATGCAATTTACGAGCATTTACTTGAAGCACAAGATCCAGCCATAGTCACCTTTGTCTCTAAGACAAGAGAAAAAGCAGCTTCAAGGCTCATAATTAAGTATCTGAGAAAGACCAGGAAAATATGGGACTTAGTTACATATCTTCAGGATAATCTGACGGAAGAGGATGTGCTTACAGATCTTGGGAAAAATCCCAGATATAAATATCTGACTAAAAAGCTCATGCAGGCCATACAGGCGCAGAAACTTCTCTATGAAAATATCCAGACCTCAACACCTGATGACCTTACAACGCTCTTTCCGCTTGCAAGGCAGATGAAGAGAAAGTTCATAATCCATATCGGACCGACAAATTCAGGAAAAACTCATCAGGCGATGGAAGAGTTAAAGAAGGCCGGGAGCGGAATTTACCTTGCACCACTCAGATTACTCGCCTACGAGCAGTATGAGAGGATGAATAAAGACGGTGTTCCCTGTTCAATGATTACCGGTGAAGAGCGCATATTGATGCCGGGATCATACCATCAGGCGTCAACCATTGAGATGCTTGATATCAAGGAAGAATGGGATATGGCTGTAATAGATGAAGCCCAGATGGTTGCCGATGAGCAGCGAGGTGGCTCATGGACTACAGCTATTCTCGGAGTGAGGTCTAAACTTATTCATCTTTGCGCATCTCCTGATGCTGAGGATACTCTGATACAGATGATAGAATCCTGCGGTGATACCTATGAGATAACTTATCATGAGAGAATGACACCGCTTGTTATGGATGAAAATGCTGTGGATTTCAGCTTTCCCGAGGATGTACAAAATGGTGATGCGCTGATTGTTTTTTCAAGAAGAGATGTACACAGCGTAGCGGCAGAGCTTCAGGATAATGATATTAAATGCAGTATTATATATGGGGCACTTCCTTATGATGTCCGCCACAGGGAAGCGGAGAAATTCGCGAGCGGTGAGACAGGTGTTGTAGTTGCTACGGATGCGATAGGAATGGGCATGAATTTGCCTATAAGGCGCGTTGTTTTTCTCCAGACAGTGAAATATGACGGAAAAGATGAGAGACCGCTCAACTCCTCAGAGGTAAAGCAGATTGCCGGAAGAGCCGGAAGATATGGGATTTATGACACAGGATATGTGACCTCATATTATGATTATGAAATTATAAAGAAGTTGTTGTTCAAAAAGACTGTTCCGATAGACAGGGCTATGGTCAGCATCCCTGAGGAGTTTTTATTAAAAGACGGTAAGGTATCCACAATTCTTGAACTGTGGAATCAGATACCGGCTAACGATTTTTATGATAAGGGAGACATCTCCGAGAAAATAAAAATCGCAAAGGCGCTTGAACAAATCGCCGATGATCGTGAACTGATAAGAAAGTTTATAAGAATTCCGGCAAGCCCCGACAACAAGGATACTTTTCCCGTATATCTTGAATATTACAAGGAGCTTTCAGAAGGCAAGATGCCTGACCTTAGGAAAACGATTAAGGCGTACAGGGCTGATAATGTTGACGAAGATGATAAGGAGGCCCTTCAGGTACTTGAGATAAGCAGTGCTATCTACGACTTTTTATATTCTTTCACGAGAATATTCGGAGAAGAGGAAGCGCTCTCGGTAATATTATCCGGAAAAAGAAAGATATCCGAAAAGATTTTCACAATTCTGGATAAGCAGAATCTAAGCCTCAGAACCTGCATATACTGCGGTAAGAAGCTAAAGTGGTCCTTCAAGTTCAACATGTGTCAGGAATGTTATCGAAAAAGACAATTACTTAGAAGACATTAATAATGAGTGCTATGAATAATAAAAAATCCATATGGGCATGGTTCCCCGTAACTTTGTTAACAGCCCTTTTTTGCTGCGTGTTATGGGGAAGCGCTTTGCCGGCAATTAAAATAGCATATGAACTGTTCAGGATAGGCCCTGATGATACTGCATCAAGGCTTATGCTTGCTGGAGCAAGGTTTTTTCTGGCAGGAATTATGACGATAGCATTCGGGTCTATAATCAACCGGAAAGTACTTGTTCCCGGAAAGGGTTCGACAAAGTATATTGTAGTGCTTTCCATGGTCCAGACCGTGGGACAGTATTTCTTCTTTTTTATGTCACTGGCTCATATCACCGGCGTGCGCGGATCGATAATAAATGCGTCAGGCAATTTCTTTGCGATTCTTGTAGCGGTCTATCTGTTTCATTTTGAGAAATTTACACTGAGGAAATTTATTGGGTGTGTGATAGGATTTTGCGGAATACTGCTGATATTTGGCGGCATAAATGCCTTTGGAAGCGAAGCGGTTACACTTCAAGGCGAAGGTGCGATGCTTACAGCAGCGTTTTTCTATGCGCTTTCATCGTGTTTCATCAAGATTTATTCAAAGGAAGAAAGCCCGGTTGTTCTTAGCGGATATCAGTTCATGCTTGGCGGAGTAATTCTGTTTACAATCGGATTTTTCATGGGCGGGCACCTCATATTCGGAAGCGCAGCATGCGTGCTTAATCTTATATATATGGGATTTATTTCCGCCGGCGCTTATACCTTATGGGGGATTCTTCTAAAGCATAATCCTGTTAGCAGAGTTTCTATCCTTGGATTCATGAACCCTGTAATGGGTGTTGTTCTTTCTGCGATACTTCTTGGCGAGAAAAATGAGGCGTTCTCTGTCAGGGGAATAGTAGCTCTGGTACTTGTAGCGGCAGGAATTGTGATAGTTAATAGAAAAGAGTAAGATGACAAATTTTTATTGACATGATATTTCAAACAGTGTAAGATAGCCAAGGTCTTTTCAACACCGACAGTTCGTTTGCACCATCCTGTCGTTAAACAAAACCAGGGCTGATTGGAAATATCTATGTATTCTGATTGCTCTGCGTGCTAATGCGCAGAGCTTTTTTGATGATTCGTTGTTTCTGACCTGCTCTGAGCTTATATAAAGAGAGGTTACAGATAATGAATTTATTTCTTGGAATTTTTGAGTTGGTCGTTTGTTTTTCCGGCGTTGTAATTATGGACAGGCTTTTTGGCAAGAGGGGACTTTATACCTGGATGGCTCTTGCAGTAGTATTTGCCAACATACAGGTTTCAAAGCAGGTCGATATTGCAGGTATATCCACTGCGCTCGGCAATGTAATGTTTGCTTCAACCTATTTGGCTACAGATATCCTCAATGAAAAATACAGCGTAAAAGCCAGCAAAAATGCCGTAAAAATTGCGGCCGCTTCACTTATCGCATACATCGTTTTTGCGCAGTTCACCCAGAGCTTTATCCCCAATGCTTATGACGCTGTGGATCCCGGTATGAAGACTATTTTTGCTATGTCAGTAAGAATCACAGCTGCATCCGGTCTTATGTTTGTGCTGTCAAACTGGCTCGATGTAATCTTATATCAGAAGATTAAGGAAAAAACCAACGGAAAACACATGTGGTTTAGAAATAACATCTCCACAATCCTTTGCAATTGCGCTGAAAACTTTGCATTTTCCATTCTTGCATTTATCGGCACATATGATCTTCTTTACTGTCTTGAGATAGCAGTTGCAGGCTCACTGATTGAGATGCTTATTGCTCTTTGCGATACACCTTTCCTGTACCTTGCGAAAATCAGCAAAAAATCAGGAATTCTTATTGAAGAGGAAAACGGAGAAATCAAAGAAGATGCGGAAGATGTCACCGAGGCTGCAGCATGATACATGATCTTGTAAGATATCAGTTTGATAATAAGAGCGCCCTGCCAAGGGAAAATGTGCTTTTGGTATCACTTGGATGTTCATGGGGGAAATGCGCCTTCTGCGATTATCAGGATGATAAATCATCTTCTGTCCTGGCATGCGATGCTGTAAACAAGAAGGTTCTTAAGCAGGTAAGAGGCAAGGATATTTGCTCTTCATGCCTTGACGTAACCTGTTCTGCTTCTTATACCGAGCTTCCTTTTACCACCATGAATTACATAAGGGAAACCTGCGCGGAAAAAGGTATAAAAACCGTCATCCTTGAGGGGCATTATATTTACAGGGATAGTAATCCGTTTTTCGTAGACTTTTTTAAAGCTTACAACATCGATGTTCTTTTCAGATGCGGAGTGGAAACCTTTGATGAAAAACTCAGGGAGGACTATTTGCATAAGGGATTACCCGGTGTCACCCCTGAAGAATTATCTGCTCATTATCAGTGGATCAACCTAATGTATGGCATGCAGGGACAGACCATTGATCAGCTAAAGAAGGACATAGAGATTGGTCTTGCGCATTTTAAACGTATAAACCTGAGCATTTACACTACAGTTCCCGGAGGTCCCTTGCGGGATGTGGCTGCCATAACAGATTTTTACAGTAGTGATTTTTATAAAGAGTTACTTGATAATCCCAGGATTGATATTTTTGATGAATGGGACGAAGGTAACGATCACAATGTAGGGCATGATATTTGACTGCCCTACATCAGTTCTTTCAATTTTTTTAGCATGGATTCCTTATCCATGTAGTCAATTTCACTCATGGCTATACCGGAAGTATTTTCCGTGGCCTCTAAAAATTTTTGCTTATATTCATCTTCTGAAACGGGTTCATTCATCCAATTCCATTCGCCGTGTTCCATGGGATCCCAGCTATTATAATCGTCATCATCCGGGTATTCTGTCACATCAAAGCCGCCATATTGAGTATAGTTGATTGAGCCGTCCTTCATCTCATAGATTGTGTCGGAAGGGAGGCCCAGAGGAGCCTGGATTGCGCTGTCAAGCAGCTTGCCGGTGCCGGGAAGATAGTAGAGAGTTCCTCTGTAACCTCCGGCTGAAGCGACTCCGTCACCTAAGTCGTCATTCATAACAACGCCCTGATCATTATAGCCAACTATCATGTAGGGCTGTATTCCGGGATCTGGTCTGTTTTCATTTGTGCAGGTCGCGAATAGTTCAGGGGTGCCGTCTTCGTCAAGGTCAATCAGCTGAAAGCCGTCCCATTTAAGCGGGTCAGCCTGATCAACGATGGTGTAGTATTCTTCATAAAGATTGTAGTCAGTTTTTGCTTTGGCAGTAGGAGCAGGCATATCAAAAACTGCTTTTTCCATTACATCCGGGTCAACAAATTTGTAAGTATCCATGTAGGATTCGTATTCCTGCATGGTTATGGGCTTACCATTGTAGGTGAAGTCACTGTTTTCGTTATAGACGTCTTCCTCAGCATCGAAGTACTCAGCATAGATGCTCATCTGTTCGACAATCCTGCCCTCAGCATCATATCTGGCCAGATCCTGGTACTGCCTTCCCATATGAGAAAAGTCGCTGTGGCTGATATATGTATGTCCGTTACCTTCATAAACAGAGCAAAAAGCCGAAGTTCCGTCTCCGCAGGTAAGAAGATAAACAGATCCGTCCTTTACATCAAAAATATCAAAGCCGTAGGAAGGTTCATTGATAAGAAGTTCTTTTTCTCCGTCCTCATCAACATCGTAATAATATGCCTGCAGCTCGCCATATAGATCTATCATTTCCTGATATTTTTCCAGGAAATAGCTACCCTCTACGCGAAGCGTGTTATTCAGGTAGCTCTGATACAGAACGCGGTTGTCGTACTCTTCTGTAGTATTTTCTGTGCTGGATTCATTTGTGTTGTCAGTAGAAACTTCAACTTTTTCTGATGTTGATTCGGACTCACCGGTATTATTTTTAGCTGTGGGAGTACCACATCCGCTTACAGCAAATGCAATCGCAAGAGCCGAAAACATCGCAGCTATAACATTTATTTTTAAATACTGTTTATTTAACATTTTACACCTCCACAGTAAGAGTGATTTTTAACATGTGTTTCTATACAAAATAATGCATATTACCGACTAATTGCAACATTTTTCGGGATTTGTTATGTGGTAGCAGCAGTAGTAATAACGATCAGGAATTTTATGATACTAATAAATTGACATTTTCCGAATAATAATATATATTGATTGTATACAATCAAGTAGCGCAAACGGCAATATTGTTATATGGAGAAAAAGTCATGGATAAAAAGCTTACATTCCACAAACCGTCATTTGAAGAGGCTGCAAAGCTTTCGGAGATTTATGCACTAAGAGGAAATAAGACCTGTGACAGCACAGTTCTTGATACCTATATTTGGAAGAATTTATATAACACAGAGGTATATATAGAGGACAAGGCTGCAATTATTCTTATGAAAGATGAAGCGGGATATTTTGCGGCAATGCCCTATTGTAGAGAAGAGGAGCTTCCCGAATATTTTGAGCTTTTGAAAAAATATTTTAATGATGAGCTTGGCTGTCCGCTCAGGATAGACCTGGCAGATGAAGATGCGCTTGATGTGCTGGGATTATTGAATAATCCAAATTATATGGTAGAAGAGGAAAGTGACCTTAAGGATTATCTCTATGATGCTGAAGAACTTAGAACTCTTCCGGGTAAGAAATATCAGAAGAAGAGAAATCTTATAAACAAATTCATGAAGGAGTATGAGGGCAGATGGGAGTATAAGACCATGTGCTGCGTCGATGAGTACTTTCTTGAAATTTTTATGGAAAAATGGGTGGAGAACAGATTGTCCGAAGGCGTAGAGAGCAGAGATACGCTTCTTGTTGAAAAGGATGGAGTTATTGATATTCTTCGTAACTGCGACAAGGTTACGTTCAGAGTAGGTGGTATTTTTATCGATGAAGTTCTGGAAGCTTTTACAATCGGCTCTTATAACAGCAGGGAGAAGATGGCAGTCATTAGCATCGAAAAAGGTAATTCCAATATCCCCGGTATATATCAGGTTATAAATCAGCAGTTTTTACTTAATTCGTATGAGGATGCTAAAATTGTCAACAGAGAGGATGACATGGGCATCGAAGGACTAAGGCGGGCTAAGGAGAGCTATAACCCTACTGGCTATGCCAGGAAATACAGAGTCTGTGAGAAAGCAGCGTGCAATCATTTATACGAGAAAACAGCATGATAACAGAGTATTTGGATAAAAACAAAACAAGAAGTCTGTATGAAGAGGCTTTTGATGATCCTAAAGCCTTTGTTGATTATTATTATTCGGATAAGTGCCTGGACAATCGTATGATAGTCAGCCTGGAAGATAATGAAGTAATATCTATGCTTCATCTGAATCCGTATTATATAAATCTGTGCGGAAAGGTTGTAAAGAGTTACTATGTTGTGGCTGTGGCAACCAAAGAGGGCAGACGCCATGAGGGACAGATGTCCGCAGTTTTTCGGGAAGCTTTTGAGCTTATGAAAGAAGAACGCGTTCCATTTATTTATCTCATGCCCGTGGATGAATCAATATACTCCTGGATGGGATTTGAAAAGATATGCGACTTTACCACGGAAAGAATCCGGGATTTTGTAGAGATCAGGAAACGCTATGATGTTTTTTGTATGAGAGATGAAGACTATATAAGAAGAATGAACAAGGAAGAAGCATTAAGAGCGGAGGATAGCGGAGAAGTTTTACCGGATAGCCCAATCATAATGGCCAAAATCACGGATCTTGATTCATTTTGCGAAGCAGCTGGTTACTTTTTTGACAGTGACGAAGATGCGTTGAAATGGCTTAAGAGCAAAAGAATATATATAAGCGAAGAAGTATGAGAGACTTGAGTGCATTTTTATGCCTCAGGTTTTTTATTACTGAAAACTATCTTAAAAAAATCTAAACAGCGCTAATTGTGAATAAGATAAGTTTATAATAAAAATGTATGATTATATTATTGGGGAGTTATGCGATAAGACACTGATAATGAGCACATATAGCAGGAGACTTCATTATGTGGATCGAGTTTTCCGACATAATAGGTATTGCAATAGTTATTTATGTTGCTGTGCTTGTTCGAAATAATAAGCATCTGAGAAAAGATGCCAGATTCGGCATCCTTTTTCCGGTGTGATGCTTGCCGGTCTCTACTGCCTGGATATGTTGTGGTATGTGCTTCAATATACACTTCCGAACAATGAGACAACCGATTATATTCTAAATTTAGTTACTTGCATTATTTACCTGCTGATACCGGTGGGACTTAGTACCTTTTTTATAATATATATACAAAGAGGCAGGAGACTCAGACATTTCGTGGGACTTATCCTTATGCTGATTCTTGCGATATCGGACATAGCCAATATCTTCACTCCGATTGTTTTTTATCATAAAGATTCCTACATGGTTTTCAGACCCTTTGGACTGGTGATGCATATACTATGTTTTGGGGCTTTTATGATATTCCTTGCGGATATGGTTATTGCCACGGCTTTTGATTATGAAAACATCTTTCTTGCAGGATTTGTCGGACTTACAATGCTCTTGGGCTTCCTTGCGTCATGGATTAACTATGATTTTAAAACTTTGTGGGTAGGACTTGGGATAGCGTATATCCTTATGTATTTGGCGGTATCTGAGCTTTACAACAAAAAGGATGTTATAACGAATCTTCCTAACAGAAATGCCTACGAGAAAACTATGGCATATATTAAAGACAAATATAATGCTATTTTGATGGTCGATATGAACGATCTTAAAAAATATAATGACACCAAGGGTCATAAAACCGGAGACCGTTATATTTACGCAACGGCAAGGACTCTGGCAGATGCTTTTGAAGGTCATGGAAGGCTATACAGGGTTGGCGGAGATGAATTCTGCCTTGTATCCAAAGATTCAGAGGAGGTGCTTGATGCAATTGCAGCATCTGTTTTGGAGAAAGGCAGTTGTGATGAGAAATACGGTGATTTTCCGATAAGCTTTGCTTATGGTATAGCTAAGCGGCATGAAGGCGATACACATGAGCAGGTATATGATAAGGCAGACAGAATGATGTACGCAAATAAGGATATAACTAAGGAGAAGGCGCATGGTTCTTTATCTGACAAGTAGTTTTATCCCATATAAAGTGCAGGGGGCTCGAGAAAAAGCAGAACCCTTGGATAACTACGGCTTTTTTGATGAACTTAAAACTGAATGGCCTAAAGACGCAAAACTCCTCTATGTGCCTTGCAATCCGGAGGAGGTTAAAGAAAACGGGAAGAAAAGGCAGATCATTCTGGACATCTTTGCTTCTGCAAATTTATCTGTCAGTGAATGTAAAACTCTAACGGAAGAGGATTCGGCTAATGACATGGTGGCATGGTCAGATGTGATATTCCTCGCAAGCGGTCATGCTCCGTCGCAGCTTGCATTTATGAAGCGTATAGGATTAAAGGAAGCACTTTCGAGATATGATGGCGTTATTATCGGACAGGGTGCAGGTGCGATGAATGCTGCATTCTATGTGTATCATACGCCTGAGCTTGAAGGTGAAGCGGCAGACCCCAACTATGTCAGGTTTTCGGATGGCCTGGATCTGACTAACATTCAGATAATTCCTCACAGAGATTATATAAGAGAGCGAAGTGTGGATGGTCTGAATTTAATAGATGATATTGTTATTCCTGACAGCTTTGGCTGTAAATTTTATCTGATATCCGACGGCAGTTATTTTAAAGTAAAAAACGGAGAGACCTCGTTTTTCGGAAAAGGTGAAGTAATTGAAGACGGAGTTATTTATCCCGTTAAACCGGGAAAAATTATTCCGTTTATGAGTTATGTTGAACAGCCTGTGATAAGAAGCCTTATTTCCGAAGGCTATGACATGATCTTTGCTGTAGAAAAGAATGAAGAAAGATGTGAGGTCTATCATTTGGATATGAGCCTCTGGGGAATTTTCACAGAGAGCAGATTCGATTATAAAGAAATATGCAAAAGACTTTCTCAGACACTTGTAAAGGAGGAGCAGGAGATATTCCTTGAACAGGTCAGAATATCCTCAATACAGGAAGAACTGGCGAAGCGAGGCGAGTTTGTAAGAACTGTTCATGTGGACTATGAGGATGGTCGCCGCGCTAAGAATATCAGGGCAAAGGAAGTTCCGGGATATCCGGACTGGCTGATGATTATTTATATTGACATAACATCTGTTCTTGATTATGACTGGATGACAGATGAATATGCCAGAACCGGTTTTTTGGACAGAGCAAAGCTCTTCCTGTCCGAATTGCACCGGGATGACCACTATTCACTCGTGTTTGCTAATGTAAAAGGGCTGAAAGCCGTAAATGAGTTGTTTGGTAATCAAAAGGGAGATCTTGTAATATTCCAGACGAGGGATGCCCTCAGAAAGTATCTTCATCCTGTTCTCATGGGGAGACTGGAAGGGGATAACTTTGCCCTTATAACAGCGGATGATAATCTTATAGAAAAAAATATAAGATCAATGTGTCGGCAGGTTTTCAGGACTGAATCCATAAAATACAGCTATGAAATATACTGCGGAATTTTCCGTATAACCAATCCGAGAGTAGGAATATCCGCTATTTTGGACGGAGCGAAGCTCGCTGAAAAGAGTATTCGAAACAACAAGCGAAATCAGCTGTTTGCGTACTATGATGATTCGATGAAGGAGAATTATGTAAAGCAGAGATTCCTGTTGTCTGATTTTGAGCGAGCACTGGCAGATAATGAGTTTATGCCGTATTACCAGCCCATAGTCAATGCGAAGACAGGAGAGATAGTAAGTGCGGAGATGCTTATAAGATGGCAGCACAGAGATCTTGGTATGGTATCTCCAGTAGACTTTATTCCTATTATTGAATCGGAGGGAAAGACAGCTATTCTTGATAAATTCATGCTCGAGAGCGGGATTGATTTCATCGAAAGGTGTTATGCCGCGGGAAAAATGGCGGTACCCTGTGCGATTAATCTCTCCAGAGTTGATTTTTACGATTCGCTATTTATGGAAAACATCTTCGAATCAATAAAAGGCAAGAAGATAGAGCCTGCTATGGTCAGATTTGAGGTAACTGAGTCTGCCTATGCGGATCTTGAGACCAAGGCCCTTGAATATCTTGGCAAACTAAAAAAGCATGGAATTCAAATCCTTCTTGATGATTATGGAAGCGGCATGAGTTCATTATCAATGCTTGAAACCTTTGATTTTGATATTATAAAACTCGACATAGGCTTTATTAGGAAAATCGGTATCAACAAGAAGTCCGAATCCATAATCATTTCTACCATAAAGCTTGCACATGCCATTGGTGCAAAGGTTACTGCGGAAGGAGTGGAGAATGAGAAACAGCTTAAATTCCTGCAGGATGCGGACTGTGACTACATTCAGGGATTCTATTTTTACAAGCCTTTGCCCGAAGCTGAATTCGAGAAATTGCTTAAATAGAAAGCTTTAAATATTTGCCATAAGAATCTTTGCAAGGCCGTCGTTATTATTATCGGTTTCGGTGATAATATCGGCGGCTTTTTTTACATCCTCTGTTCCGTTGATCATGCCGATTCCGAGACCTGCGGCTTCAATCATTGAAATATCGTTTTCTTCGTCACCTGCCGCCAAAGTGTTTTCATGAGGAATGCCCAGGTAATCTGCAAGCCTTGTAACTGCGCTTCCTTTTCCTGCCTCGGAGTTAAATATTTCAAGATAGTAGGGATTGGAGTACAGAAGAGTAAGCTTATCTCCTGCAAGTTCTTCGACAGCAGCTTTGAAACGATCTATTTTTTCTCTGTCATGAAGCTCTATTCCTATTATTTTGCAGGGGATATCGGTGAGAGCAGAGTTTATGTCTTCTGAAACTATATATGGGGTATGTATCACTCTTCTATAGTATTTAAGCTCTTCATCCTCGGCCGGAGTAACTATATTTTCATCTGTATAGGTGTGGCAGTGAACACCGTATTCTTTTGATAAAGCAAAGATGTCGGGAATCATATCAAAAGGGATACCGGTTCTGTATACATCTTTCTTAGTGTCGCAGTCATAGATCTGTGAACCGTTATAGGCAATAAGGAAACTTCCGGGGAAAAACAGATTATTTTCCCTCTGTACAGACATTGCACTCTCCAAAGCACGACCTGTATTAATGGCAAAATGATTACCGGCATTTGTAAATTGTATAAGGGCCTCCATGGTTGCGGGAGACACCTTTTTTTCTTTGGTCAAAAGCGTACCATCCAAATCTGTGAAAAAAATCTTGCTCATATAAAACTCCGTTCAAAAACAAAATGACAATACTTTTTGCATTATAAACTCTTACATCACATCTGTAAAAGTTTATTTTTTTATAAGATTACGTTTATTTTGATACTAGTTTTGGGGCATATAATGAAAGTAAGGGACTTTAGCCATAGGGAGCATTCGCTTATGAAGAAGAGATTCGGGCTTCTGGCGAGATTTACTATCATTTTTCTTATGTTCATGATAATTATGATAGTAATCAGTGCAGTAGCTACCTATATAATCCAGGAAGACAACTACATATTGCAGCAGGAGAGGCAGATCAAGGAAGTTACAAATTGTCTTGAAGCTTTAATTGAAGCTGACGGAGATGAATTCAGACTTATGCAGGAATATTTTCTTGAGAACCATGAGAATATAGTCATCCCATATGATTATGACGGCAACTATATTCCTGCAAGAAATGAATGGGAGAGAATTTTTTCTGAGCAATACGGCGGAGAAGTTTTTGAGAAAACCATAGCGTTTTCTGATATGACTAATGAAGCTAAAATAGCTTTTACTACCTATAAATATGAGCAGTGGCTGAATATTTTTGAAGAATTCAATGAGGAGTTTGGTACCGAATACGTTTATTATCTTGTACCGACAGATACGCCACCGCTTATGTACTATGTCTTCGACGGACTCAGAACAGAAAAGGTAGTAGACGGAAAGAGTATCATGGAGTTCGATTTTGATGCGGAGGTTCCTGAAGACAGTTATCCCAAGCTATGGGAGACATATCAGACTGGAAAAAGTCCCAGCGGCTATGATTCCTATGATAATCAGTTCGGCAAGACTTATGGATACTATACTCCTCTATATGTAAGCGGGGAGATGATAGGCATAGTATGTGCGGATATCACCGTGGAAGCGGTCAACAAAGGAATTCTGAGTAACACTATTAAAGAAGTGGTAATAGTGGCTGTTATTTTATTGCTATGTATGTATAGCATGCTGTGGTTTATAAACCACCAATACATTTTAAAGCTTCATAAGATGGAAAAGTTCATGGACGAATATGCAGATAATAAAGAGGTTTCCACGGCTGATAAATTCGATAACATCAGTTTGGGAAACCATGAGATTACAAATCTCGCAAGAAGAACAGCTGCTATGATTCGTGAACTTAACGATTATATGCTGAACCTGATGAAGACCTCAAAGGAGCTTCATAGCACCAAGGAACATGCAGCAGAGATGGCTGAGCTTGCTCATAAGGATGCCCTTACGGGAATCCGTAACAAGACAGCCTATGACAAAGAGATAATAAAGCTGGACAGGGAGCTTAGGCGTAATCCTGATGTTGAGTTTGCTATTGCCATGATTGATCTTAATTTCCTGAAACGCATAAATGACAATTATGGTCATGAGCAGGGGAACATAGCAATTAAGAGACTTTGCGATATCGTATGTAAAATCTTCTGCCATTCGCCTGTATTTCGTTTGGGCGGAGATGAATTTGCCGTGGTATTATGGGGAAGTGATTTTAATAACAAAGATGCACTTCTTAATGAGTTTGCGAATAAATTAAAAGAGATGGAAAAAGATGATACTCTTAAGCCCTGGGAAAAAATATCAGCCGCTATTGGACTTGCAGTATATTCACCGGGAATTGATGAGAATGTAAGTGATGTATTTAAAAGAGCTGACAGTATGATGTATGAAAATAAGAAAGAGATGCGGGCAACGAGAGACTGATAGTATGTTAAAATAGTAACTGCGAAAAACGAAGATTATTGCTACTGGTTATATAATTTGATTATACGGAGACAGGTATGAAAAAAGTTGACTTACACACTCATTCTGCGGCTTCGGATGGGACCTACAGCCCCTCCGAGCTTATCAGGTATGCCCATGAAATTGGGCTTTCTGCAATAGCTCTTACCGATCATGATACTATTTCCGGCCTTTCGGAGGCGATAGAAGAGGGAGATAAGTATCCTGATCTTGAAGTAATTCCCGGTATCGAATATTCAACTGTAAGAAATGGCAAGGATGTTCATGTGGTCGGCCTTTATATCAATTATAAGGATGATGATTTCAAAAGATCACTTCAAAGCTTTATTGATTCCAGGGAAGAACGCAACAGGAAAATGTGTAAAAAGCTGACAGACGCCGGAATGCCGATAACCTACGAGGAACTGGTGGAGAATAATCCCGGAGCTGTAATTACGAGGGCTCATTTCGGAAGACTCCTTCTTGCAAAGGGGTATACAACAAGCATTAAGGAGGCGTTCGACAGATTCATCGGAGATCATTGCCCATGCTATGTACCCAGGGAAAAAATAACACCTGAAATGGCAATAGAGCAGATTATTTCAGGTGGCGGAATTCCGATTCTTGCCCATCCTGTTCTGTACGGCCTGGGAAGAGATGCGATGGATGAGCTTGTTCATTCCATGAAGGATGCGGGGCTTGTGGGTATCGAAGCTATATATGGAACATATACCGCACAGGATGAGCGGGACATGAAAAGTATTGCGGCTAAGTACAACCTTCTGATAAGTGGCGGATCGGATTTTCATGGCGGAAATAAACCGCATATAGATCTTGGCTGCGGTACCGGCAGGATGGTTGTTCCGTATGAGGTGGTGGAAAAGATTAAAGAGTATAGGAAATAAAAACAGCATCGTCAGTATGGCGATGCTGTTTTTTCTATATATTCTGTTTCTGAAAATTATTTGATTTTGATTCTTGCAGAAGCGGACTTAGTCTTCTTGCTGGCAACTAAGGACAACTGAAGATAAAGAGTCTGTCCTGCTTCAAGAGTGACTTTTCCGGTTCTCTTGGCAAGATATTTTTTATACTTTCTGGAGCTTACATTCAGCCAATTGTGCTCTTTTCCTTTTGTGTCAAAATAAGCAAAATCAAGAACGTCTGAATCTGAATTTACAGGACGGGTCTGTCCGAAAAGTGATCCAAGGCAGCTTTTTGCACCCTTTGCTTTTATATTGCTGACTGTAATGGTGTATGTTCTTGATTCCGGTGCTACGAATTTTACATAGCCCTCACAGAAAACACCTTCGGTTTTTTTGACAACAACATTGTGAGTGCCCTTTGATATTTCTGTTGAGATTGGCTCTAACTCAGAAGCGCGTGTAGCGAATTTGTGTGCTACAGGTTTAACAGTCTTACCTTAGCTTCTACTGTTAACGGCATAGAGAGTACAAATACCATTGCCATTACGAGTGATAATACTCTTTTCATTACCCCTATTTTGTTTCTTGTTTTCATATCTTTTCCTCCATAGAAATAAAATGAATAGTTCCCCTCACATACGATAATAATTTAACGACTTTCAAGGTATTTTGTCAATAAATAGACATTGCATTTTTGAGGGGTATCAAATATAATACCAAGTTGGTTACTTAATTATAGAAGAAACACGATCGGAGGTAGTTTTTCAATATGATCAGTGCAAACAATGTCACACTAAGAGTCGGTAAAAAGGCTCTGTTTGAGGATGTAAACATAAAATTCACCGAGGGCAACTGTTATGGAATAATTGGTGCCAACGGTGCGGGAAAATCTACTTTCCTTAAGATATTATCAGGTAAGCTTGAGACCACCAACGGAGATATTGCTATTACTCCCGGCCAGCGTCTTTCTTTCCTGGAGCAGGATCACTTCAAATATGATGAATTCACTGTACTTGATACAGTTATCATGGGTAACGCCCGTCTCTATGAGATCATGAAGGAGAAGGACGCTATTTACGCAAAGGAAGATTTCTCTGATGAAGATGGTATCCGTGCAAGTGAGCTTGAAGCTGAATTTGCTGAAATGAACGGATGGGAAGCTGAGTCAGATGCAGAGAGCCTTCTTAACGGCCTTGGAATCGAGACTGAGTTCCACTACAAGCTTATGAAGGAACTTGACGGTAATCAGAAGGTAAAGGTACTTCTTGCAAGAGCGCTTTTCGGTAATCCCGACATCCTGCTTCTCGATGAGCCTACCAACCACTTGGATATGGATGCTATTGCATGGCTCGAGGAGTTTCTTATCAATTTTGAGAATACTGTCATTGTTGTATCTCATGATCGTTACTTCCTTAATAAGGTATGTACACATATCGCTGATATTGATTACGGTAAGATTCAGCTCTATGCTGGTAACTACGATTTCTGGTACGAGTCGTCACAGCTTATGATTCGTCAGATGAAGGAAGCAAATAAGAAGAAGGAAGAGCAGATCAAGGAACTTAAAGAGTTCATTGCAAGATTCTCCGCTAACGCAAGTAAGTCTAAGCAGGCTACTTCACGTAAGAAAGCGCTTGAGAAGATCGAGCTTGATACTATTAAGCCCTCTTCAAGAAAATATCCTTATATTGATTTCAGACCTGAGAGAGAGATCGGTAACGAAGTGCTTACAGTTGATGGAATCAGTAAGACTGTTAACGGTGAGAAGGTTCTTGATAATATTTCATTTGTTGTACAGCATGATGATAAGATTGCATTCGTCGGTGGAAATGAGCTTGCTAAGACAACTCTTTTCCAGATTATTTCCGGCGAGATTGAGCCCGACGAGGGCACATATAAATGGGGTGTAACTACTTCACAGGCTTACTTCCCCAAGGATAATTCGAGCGAGTTTGATAATGACTATACTATTACCGAGTGGCTTACAGGCTATTCCGAGATTAAGGATGTAACATATGTCCGCGGATTCCTTGGCCGTATGCTCTTTGCCGGTGAGGATGGTGTTAAGAAGGTTAAGGTTCTCTCCGGAGGTGAGAGAGTTCGTTGTATGCTCAGTAAGATGATGATAAGCGGTGCAAATTGCCTTATCTTTGATGAGCCTACCAACCACCTTGATATGGAATCAATCACAGCACTTAACCAGGGTATGATCAAATTCCCCGGGGTTGAGCTTTTTGCCTGCCGTGACCACCAGGTAGTTCAGACAACAGCAAACAGAATAATGGAGATCCTGCCTGATGGCTCACTTATCGATAAGCGCTCTACTTATGATGAGTATCTTGAAAGTGATGCTATGGCAAGAAAACGTACAGTTTACAGCACTAACGAAGACGAAGATAATGATGACTGATCATTATGTATGCATATGAAGTTGTTTTTGGGAAAAAGAGCCTACGGAGCAACTGAATATAAAGCCTTCCCCTCTGGGGAAGGTGCCTGCGTAGCAGGCGGATGAGGTTAACAACGTTAAAGCCAAAGGGAGGAAAGAAGTATGCAGGAATATAGTCCGGTAAAAGAAGGTAAGGTTCGTGAGATTTATGATGTGGGTGATGCACTCATTATGGTAGCTACAGACAGAATCTCAGCATTTGATGTAATCCTTAAGAACAAGGTTGAGAAGAAAGGGACAGTTCTTACCCAGATGTCAAAGTTCTGGTTTGATTACACTAAGGATATCGTAAGTAACCACATGATCAGCACAGATACCGCTGATATGCCCGAATTTTTCAGAAAGCCTGAGTTTACCGGCAACAGTATGCTCTGCAAAAAGCTTACAATGCTTCCCATTGAGTGTATTGTCCGCGGATATATTACAGGAAGCGGCTGGAACAGCTATAAGGAAAACGGAACTGTTTGCGGCATAAAGCTTCCGGAGGGACTTAAAGAATGTGATAAGCTCCCTGAACCTATTTATACCCCTTCAACCAAGGCTGAAATTGGTGATCACGATGAGAACATCGATTTTGAGCGTTCTGTAGAAGTACTTGAGAGAGACTTCCCCGGCCATGGTCAGGAATATGCAGAGAAGCTCCGTGATTATACTATCGCTCTTTACAAAAAGTGTGCGGATTATGCCCGTACCAGAGGTATTATCATCGCTGATACCAAGTTTGAGTTCGGCCTTAACGAGAATGGTGAGGTGGTTCTTGGTGATGAGATGCTTACTCCTGACAGCAGCCGTTTCTGGCCGGTAGAAGGTTATGAACCCGGAAAGTCACAGCCTTCATTCGATAAGCAGTTTGTAAGAGACTGGCTTAAGGCTAATCCTGAAAGCGACTATAACCTTCCTCAGGATGTAATCGATAAGACTATTGCTAAGTATGAAGAAGCCTATGAACTTTTGACCGGAAAGAAACTGTAAAAAGAATTAACAAAATTACAGATGTAGTAAAACAGCATTGTCATTGATTTGATGATGCTGTTTTGTGTTATCATTGAATGTGATGATATATGAAATAAGCAGAGGAGGGTTCCTAAATGACACTTGCTACCAAGTTTAAGCTTAACAACGGCACTAATATTCCGTGCCTGGGATTTGGTACTTATAAAATTAAAGATCCGAATGAAGCGTATCAGTCTGTGAAAATAGCTCTGGAACTGGGATATATTCACATTGATACAGCGGCTTTTTATGAAAATGAGAAGTATGTGGGCGATGCTGTTAAAGACTACATTCAGGCTTCGGGATGTCGGAGAGAGGACCTGTTCTTGACAAGTAAGGTCTGGAAGACGGAAGCGGGTTACGATAGGACTCTACGCGCGTTTGAGAAAACAATGGATGAGATAGGCCTTGATTATCTTGATCTTTATCTTATTCACTGGCCTTCTTCGTATGCATTTGACGATGACTGGGAAAATACGAACAGATCAACCTGGAAAGCTATGATGGAGATTTACAAGAGTGGCAGAGTAAAAGCTATCGGAGTGTCCAATTTCCTTACTCATCATCTTGACGCACTTATGGATTCGGAAATAATACCGGCTGTGGATCAGATTGAAATAAATCCCGGATTTATGCAGGCTGATACTGTGAAATTCTGTCAGGACAACGGTATTCTTGTGGAAGCCTGGAGTCCGCTCGGACGTGGCAGATCACTGGAACATCCTGTTTTGATGGAATTGGCAAATAAGTATGACAAGAGTACTGCTCAGATAATCCTCAGATGGGATTTGCAGCATGATATTCTGCCGCTTCCAAAGTCAGTGCATGAGGACAGAATTAAGTCTAATTCCGAAATATTCGACTTTGAGCTTTCTAAAGAAGATATGGCAAAAATAGATGCCTTGGAGCCGTATGGAAACTCCGGACATTCGCCGGATGAGTAAACCTTGAAATATCCGCCTACGCAGCAAACAATACTGTCTCTCACAAGAGCAAAAAATATTAAGATAAAGGCGCCCAAGGCCCAGAATAAAAAGTATAGAAAACTCTTCAAAATAAGCCGGAATTAAGTGTGAAATAAGTGTAAAATGAGCTTTTTATAGTGATTATTATCAAAAATGTCAAGATTTTTATAAAAAAAGTCTTGACATTCGTTTTTTTTATACTTGTCAAATTTTAAGTTAGATATTAAAATATCCTAGGCGTTTTAAATAAGGGTTTGAAGGAAGTTATGAAATATGTTGAAAACTCTTCTGATTATAATAGTAGTTTTGGTAGTTCTTTACCTTTTGGCAATCATGCCAAGGATGATTGGAAGACCGTCAGCAGAGAAACTTCTTAAACAGAACTTGTACGCACACAGAGGATTGCACGACAATAATACAGAAGCACCTGAGAATTCGATGGCTGCTTTCAAAAAGGCTGTCGATGCGGGGTATGGAATAGAGCTTGACGTTCAGCTCACTAGGGATGGGGTTCCCGTAGTTTTCCATGATTTTACATTGGCCAGAGTAGCCAGATATGAAGAGGGACATGTGCCTGAGGATGCCGTAAGGAATGAGGACGGTAGCCTTGGGGTAGCAGGCAAGGTGATAGATTACACCTATGAAGAACTGCAGCAGTTTCATTTGCTTGGATCTGATGAGAAGATTCCGAAGTTTGAAGACTTTCTTAAACTTGTGGATGGTAAGATTCCGCTCATCATTGAGCTCAAGATAGAACTGTTTGATGTTTCGGTATGTGCAGTAGTTGATAAGATTCTTCGTAGCTATACCGGAGTGTTTTGCATAGAGTCCTTTAATCCGCTTGGATTATATTGGTTTAAGCGTCATCACAAAGATATTTTCAGAGGACAGCTTTCAGAGGAATTTTTCAGAGAACCTGAGAAATTGTGGCATACACCTTTGTATTATGCACTCGCATTCCTCATATTTAATTTTCTTACAAGACCTGATTTTGTGGCATATAATCACAAATATCAGCGCAACTTATCAAGGAAGCTTTGCCGCGGATTATATAAGAACACAGCGGCGGCCTGGACGATAAAGAGCCAGGAGGAATTAGATAAAAACAGAAATTTCTTTGATATCTTTATTTTTGAGGGATTTATTCCTTCATAAATCAATTGGTAATTACTATGTACGACATAGTTAATTATAAAAATGTAACATAAATGGAAAGGGTTTTACCGAATCGAATAATCGGTAAGAAAGGTAGTGAACATGGCAAACAAGTGGGTTTATATGTTTAGCGAAGGTGACATGACAATGCGTAACCTTCTCGGTGGTAAGGGTGCTAACCTTGCTGAGATGACAAGCATTGGTCTTCCGGTACCACAGGGTTTCACAATCACAACTGAGGCCTGCACACAGTACTACGAGGACGGACGTAAGATTAACGACGAGATCATGGCTCAGGCTATGGAAGGCGTTAAGAAGATGGAAGAGATCAACGGCAAGAAGTTTGGTGATCTTAACAATCCTCTTCTCGTATCTGTTCGTTCAGGTGCTCGTGCATCAATGCCTGGTATGATGGATACAATTCTTAACCTTGGTCTTAATGACGAGGTTGTTGCTGCAATGATCAAGGGCAATCCTGATCCTGCATTCGAGCGTTTCGTATATGATTCATATCGTCGTTTCATCCAGATGTTCTCAGACGTTGTTATGGAAGTAGGTAAGAAGTACTTCGAGCAGCTCATCGACAAGATGAAGGAGCAGAAGGGTGTTAAGTTTGACGTAGATCTTACAGCAGCTGATCTTAAGGAGCTTGCTGAGCAGTTCAAGGCTGAGTACAAGAACCAGCTCGGTTCTGATTTCCCTTCAGATCCTGTAGAGCAGCTTAAGCTTGCTATCGAGGCTGTATTCCGTTCATGGGATAACCCTCGTGCAAACGTTTACCGTCGTGACAACGATATCCCTTATTCTTGGGGAACAGCTGTTAACGTAATGCCTATGGTATTCGGTAACCTTAATAATGAGTCTGGTACAGGTGTTGCATTCACACGTGACCCTGCAACAGGTGAGAATAAGCTTATGGGTGAGTTCCTTATCAACGCTCAGGGTGAGGACGTAGTTGCTGGTGTTCGTACACCTATGCCGATCGCTCAGATGGAGAAGGAATTCCCTGAAGCATACGCTGAGTTCATCAAGGTTTGTGATACACTTGAGAACCACTATCACGACATGCAGGATATGGAGTTCACTGTTGAGAACAAGAAACTCTATATGCTTCAGTGCCGTAACGGTAAGAGAACAGCTCCTGCTGCTCTTAAGATCGCTTGTGACCTTGTTGATGAGGGACACAAGACTCCTGAAGAAGCTGTAGCAATGATCGATCCTCGTAACCTTGATACACTTCTTCACCCTCAGTTCGACGCTGCTGCTCTTAAGGCTGCTACTCCTATGGGTAAGGGTCTTGGTGCATCACCCGGTGCTGCTTGCGGTAAGGTTGTATTCACAGCTGATGATGCTGTAGCATGGGCTGAGAGAGGTGAGAAGGTTATCCTTGTTCGTCTTGAGACATCACCTGAAGATATCACAGGTATGAAGGCTGCTCAGGGTATCCTTACAGTTCGTGGTGGTATGACATCACACGCTGCCGTTGTTGCTCGTGGTATGGGTGAGTGTTGCGTTTCCGGATGTGGCGACATTAACATGGACGAGGAGAACAAGAAGTTCACACTTGCTGGAAAAGAGTTCCACGAGGGAGACTTCATCTCTATCGACGGTACAACAGGTAACATCTATGATGGAGTTATCAAGACTGTAGACGCTCAGATCGCTGGTGAGTTCGGCCGTATCATGGATTGGGCTGATCAGTTCAGAAAGCTTAAGGTTCGTACAAACGCTGATACACCCGCTGATGCTAAGAAGGCTCGTGAGCTTGGTGCTGAGGGTATCGGTCTTTGCCGTACAGAGCACATGTTCTTCGAGGAAGACAGAATTGCTGCATTCCGTGAGATGATCTGCTCTGATACAGTAGAGGAGAGAGAAGCTGCTCTTGAGAAGATCCTTCCTTATCAGCAGAATGACTTCAAGGCTCTTTATGAGGCACTTGAGGGATGCCCTGTAACAATCAGATTCCTTGATCCTCCGCTTCACGAGTTCGTTCCTACAACTGAGGACGAGATCAAGAAGCTTGCTGATGCTCAGGGTAAGAGCGTTGAGGAGATCAAGGCTATCATCGCTTCTCTTCACGAGTTCAACCCTATGATGGGTCACAGAGGATGCCGTCTTGCAGTTACATATCCTGAAATTGCTAAGATGCAGACAAAGGCTGTTATCCGTGCTGCTCTTGAGGTTCAGAAGGAGCACGCTGAGTGGAATGTTAAGCCTGAGATCATGATTCCTCTTGTATGTGAAGTTAAAGAGCTTAAGTTCGTTAAGAAGGTAGTTGTAGAGACAGCTGATGCTGAGATCGCAGCTGCAGGCGCTAAGCTTGAGTATGAGGTTGGTACAATGATCGAGATCCCGAGAGCTGCTCTTACAGCTGACGAGATCGCTGCAGAGGCTGATTTCTTCTGCTTCGGTACAAACGACCTTACACAGATGACATTCGGATTCTCTCGTGATGACGCTGGTAAGTTCCTTAACGCTTACTATGATGAGAAGATCTTCGAGAACGATCCTTTCGCTAAGCTTGATCAGACAGGTGTTGGTAAGCTTATGGATATGTCACTTAAGCTTGGTAAGCCCGTTAATCCTAAGCTTCACGTTGGTATCTGCGGAGAGCACGGTGGAGATCCTTCATCAGTTGAGTTCTGCCACAAGATTGGCCTTGACTATGTTTCATGCTCACCTTTCCGTGTACCTGTTGCAAGACTTGCAGCAGCTCAGGCAGCTATAGCCAACAAGTAATGAGGGCAATGAAATAATTAAAAAACAGCTTGGCAAATGAAAATGCCAAGCTGTTTTTTGTATAAAAGATTTTAGTATTTATATAACTCCAGCATAAATACTCCAGGCATACTTCCGAAGTGAAGTGCCATTTTTTCATCGCCGTTTAAGCGCTTATCTGAAATGAATTTTCCATTTTCCATATGACCTGCTTCAAGGCTTAGGATGTCTGCTTGTTTGTTTTCACCTGTCTTAACATCAAAGCTTACTGAGCATTCCAGACCAATTAGTAAGAATTTGTTATCATCAAGCTCAAATACAGAGAAGCTTCCAAGAGGCTTTCCAGATGTTCTTGGAGAATAGCCAACTTTGAAATCGTACTCTTTGCAGCGAACAAGGCAGCCGTAGTCGTACTCCCCATGACGAACATATGACTGAAGCTTATTGGTGCCACGGTACTGTAAGTATAAAGGCTCAAGCTCATCTAATAATTTATAAGTAGCTGCAAGGGCTTCCTTGCTTCCTCTTGTATCAAACGCAGATGGGTCGATATTAAGGGCAATCATGACTTCCATTGGTGGCTTGTCTACGAGCTCAGGATCAAGTGCCAATTCTTCGATACCAAATGGTGAAAAGCAAACTGCATTGTGGTGAAGCTGTGCGTAAAGTGCGTATGAAGAAGCAACTGCATCCTTTCTGATTTCAGGGATGAAGAGCGCATTGCCTTCGTAGGCGTATTCATCCATAACGTCTGCACAAAATGGAACATATACATCTGGAGCCAAAGCGAAAAGTGATGGAGCCATCGCCTTCCAGATTTTATGAACAGTTCTGTTAGGGCCGCCTGATGGATAGGTTCCGGCAATCCATGGATATTGCTTTAACCAAGCGTTAGCATAGCATGGCAGATTGTATTCATTTTGTCCTGCTTTAGTGATTTCTTCAACAGCCTTTGCAAAATGATAAGCCATAAAGAATTCCTCTGCATCATCCTTGAAGGCTTCCTTCCAGGTACAGGTCACATCATAAAGCTTTCCGATTTCCTCAGGAACCTGTGCCTCAAAAAGCTCATTAGCCTTTTCAGAATAATCTCTGGCAGTGCCAAGTAGACCGATTTCGTTTTCTACCTGCATGCCGATTACTGTGCATTCATTCTCATCGATTGATTTGATGTGAGCCATAATTGCTGCAAAGGTCTTTTTGTCAGCTTCAATTGCCTCATGGCAAAGTGGTGAGATAGTGTTGATTTTGTCACCGTTTACCTTTTTAGCTAAAAAATATCTTTCAGAATCAACCTTAACCCAGCTTGGAACGTACATTGATTCAGCATTTTTCCAAAGACCAAACCAAAGGAATACAAGCTTTTTGCCTTCCTTACGTGCCTGATTAATAATTCCATCAACAAGTGTAAAGTCGTATTTGCCTTCCTCTGGCTCGATACATTCCCAGTAAATAGGGATGATTAAAGAGTTGAGATTAAGCTCTCTAACCTGAGGCCAGATTTTTTCTTCCATTTCCTGTAATGTAGATGCGCTGGAATTGTGGATTTCTCCACTGTGCATGAAAAATGGCTTGCCATCAACGTGTAGAGTGCCAATCCCTTTTTCATCTACTTTAAATTCTGATTTACACATTTATTAAACCCTCTTAATAAACCAGCTGCGCCATTGCAGTGGGTATTTCTTTTTTATCTATATATAAATTTAATACCTAGAGGGCATGGGGTTCAATCTTAATTCTCTAACCTTTATGGTAAAATATTAAGATATTGTAGAGCAATTACATAATGTGGCTCATGCGATATTGATTAGGAGTTAGTTTGTACTGTTTGAAAAATACTTTTCCGAAATAGCTGGCGCTGCTGTAGCCACATTTTTCAGCGATTTCTTTGATAGACATAGAGGGCTCCTGTACCAGTAGAATCTGGGCATGCAGTAGTCGAATGCAATTTAAATATTTTACTATCGTAAGTCCCGTATGCTCTTTGAAAATACTGCAAAGATACTCTGGGGTTCTAGATGTGATTTGAGCCAGGGTATCCAGTGAAATATCCTCTCCATAGTGGGTCTCTAAATATTCTATTGTTTGAGTGATGGTGGGGTTACCATAGTCGGCAGAGCCTGATGCGATGTGAGTCAGGCAGAATGATAAATCGGTAATAAGCGCGTAGGTTTCCTGTGATAGAAGCATATGCTTATGGCGGCTGTTTTGCTCAGCAATTTCTATTAGCTTTTTATGATGAGCGTCAATCATTTCACGGTTGCTTAACAGGTAGGCGCCTGAGGAGTTAATCTTTAGTGCACGAAATAGCAGAGGAACGATACTGCCATTAAATCCCACAATATCTAAAATCCATTTTCCACCTGTGCTGTGATACTCATGAGGGGTGTTGCTAAAAATAATAAAGCATTGTCCCTTGTCAATAACGTATTTACGGTTATCAAGTATTAGCTCCCCTTGCCCTTCTTTGCAGAAAAAAATCTGGTTTAGATTAATTCCATGCATTCTATAAACAGGCTCCTGATCATGGTCGGCGCCCAGTAATACCAGCTTTAAAGGAATAGCGTCATATTCGTTTTTCTTATATTGAAAAGAACGTAGCATCCGCCTGTCACCTCGCATCTTAAAAATGTACTATATATAATACAATAATAATATTGAGGCGCATTCGTGGTCAAGTTATACTTCTAGGTATAAAGAAATGAAAGACTAGCCTGTAGCTAACAAAGAATATTTCTATGAAGGTGACGTGCTCAGTTACCGAAATATAATCATCTTTGGGGAATAATACTATGGTAGACATGACGGAACACGAAAGAGAAGTATTAAATAAGCTGAGGGATTGTCCACAAATTTCGTGGGAAATGATAAGAGAATCAAAACTGAAAACATCTTTTGTATATCATTGCATATTCATAGCTGTGTTTGGCGTACTTTGGTTGCTTCTGAATTGTATTGGTATTACTTATAGAACGGTTCCAACCTTCTTAATTGCAGGCTAGGGTGGTCTAGGGTTAATTATTTCTTTTTGGTGGTGGTTGATTAAAAGCAAGATTCTCGGTGTGAATGAGTAAAAAATAAGAGATTCCCCTTTTGTTTAATGCAAGAGGGGAATCTTTTTTTAGTTGTAAATGTGTATTTAAACATACGTGAAATACAGCTATAATAATTGCATATATACTTTTTATGAAAAGCTTATGGAGGTTATGGCAATGGGAAAATGGTCCAGAATAATGTATCATCCGAATCTTCCTTTAGGAGAGGATGGGAATAAGGTTACTGCTTCTGCTGAGCATATAGCGATTTCTAAGAATGCTGCAAAAGAAGGTATGGTTCTTTTAAAAAATGAAAAGAGTATACTGCCTCTTGCAAGAGGACAAAAGGTCGCTCTTTTTGGAAAAGCAACGATAGATTATGTAAAGGGAGGCGGCGGATCAGGTGATGTTACCGTTCCCTACGTTACAAACCTCGCTGAGGGATTTAAGAAACTTGGAGCGAGGGTTTCTCTTTTCGAAGATTCTATTGATTTTTATGAGGATTATGTAAAAGGATTATATAAGGAAGGCAAGATGCCGGGACTTATAGCAGAGCCCACGCTTCCTGAGGATATTCTGACTAAGGCAAAAGCGTTTACTGATACTGCAATTATTTCAATCAGCAGATATTCGGGTGAAGGTTGGGACAGAAAGAGTGATAAGGTAATCGATCGCACTTTTAAGGGAGTGGATCAGCCCCTTATAGATATGACTAATGGCATTTTTGAAAGAGGTGATTTTTATCTTTCAAAGGCTGAAGAAGAGTTAGTAAATTCTGTAAGTAAGGCTTTCGAGAAAACTGTTATAGTATTGAATATCGGCGGCATGTTTGATGTTTCATGGATTAAAGACAGCAAGGACATAGACGCTGCTCTTATCGCATGGCAGGGCGGCATGGAAGGCGGCCTTGCTACAGCTGAGCTTTTATGTGGACTTGGGAATCCCAGTGGTAAACTGGCGGATACCTTTGCGAGGAACCTCTCTGATTATCCGGGAACAGAACATTTCCATGATTCTGATGATTATGTTGAATACGAAGAGGATATCTATGTAGGCTATAGATATTTTGAGACAATCAAGGATGCATCCGATAAGGTAATATATCCCTTCGGATATGGTCTTTCATACACAGACTTTAGCGTAAGCCGCGTCAAAATAAGAGAAGACGACGGCATAATCACTGTGAAGGCAAATGTGACAAACAATGGTCAATATGCAGGAAAAGAAGTGGTTCAGATCTATGTTTCGTCGCCGCAGGGCAAGCTCGGAAAACCTGAGAAAACACTTGTAGGTTTTAAAAAGACTGCTTTACTTGAACCCGGACAGACACAGAGGGTAGTAGTTGAATTTCCTGTTGATGTTTTTGCATCCTATGATGACCTTGGAAAGATTCAGAAGTCTGCTTACGTCCTCGAAAAGGGAAGATATAAATTTTTTGTAGGGACAGATGTAAGAAATGCAAGATCTGCTGAGCAGGAATATGTCCTTGATGATAATAAGATTGTGTGCCAGCTCACCCAGAAGATGGCTCCTGTTGCTTTAAAGAAGAGACTTCTTGCGGACGGTACATATGAAATGTTAGAGCAGGGAGATGCTTCTAAATATAATGAGAATGAGCTTACACCTCTTTCCGAAGATGAATTGGAAGGTATGTCACCTGCAATTAGACCTGAAAAGTCTGTGAATCGTTATAAGCCTGCAGACAAGCGTCAGCTTATTGATGTTTTCACAGGAAAAATTTCTATTGATAAATTCATAGAAGGATTATCGGATGAGGATTTGGCATGGCTTGTAGGAGGACAACCAAACACAGGCGTAGCCAATACCTTTGGATACGGAAATAATAATGAATTTGGGATACCTAATGTTATGACAGCTGACGGACCTGCCGGTCTTAGAATTCAGCCTCATGTTGGGGTAAAGACAACAGCTTTCCCTTGCGCAACTCTTCTTGCATGTACCTGGGATCCGGAAGTGGCAACGAAGGTTGGAATTGCCGGTGGAGAAGAGGTTAAGGAGAATAATATCGGAGTATGGCTGACACCTGCCATGAACATCCACAGATCTCCTCTTTGCGGAAGAAACTTTGAGTATTATTCGGAAGACCCGCTACTCACCGGAAAGATGGCTGCCGGAATGGTACGTGGAATTCAGAGTAACCATATTGCTGCAACAATAAAGCATTTTGCTCTGAATAATAAAGAGACCAATAGAAAGGACAGTGATTCAAGAGCATCTGAGAGGGCAATTCGTGAGATTTACTTAAAGGGTTTTGAAATTGTTGTTAAAGAGGCTCATCCCTGGAGCATAATGACATCCTACAATATCATAAATGGAAGACGCGCTTCGGAAAACGAGGATATGATAAATGGAATTCTTCGCGGAGAATGGGGCTTTGATGGTATGGTTACTACCGACTGGTGGACCCACGGCGAGAATTATAAAGAATGTAAGGCCGGAAATGATATGAAGATGGGATGCGGATATCCGGACAGAATAATAGCTGCTCTTGAAAAAGGCGCCATCACACGAGATGAACTAAACAAGGCAGCTAAGAATATCCTTACATTAATACTGAGAATTGATTAAATAAAAATGCCTTCCCCCAAGGGAGGTGATAGTGATATAAAAAAGCCTTTCCCCAAGGGAGGTGATGGTGATATAAAAAAGCCTTCCCCCCCATGGGGGAAGGTGGCAGCGAAGCTGACGGATGGGGGTCACCTCATAAATCTTTAACAACAACTTTTCCGCCGTTTTTAACACTGTCCTGCTCAAGAAGTTCAACGGCAGATGCGGCAATTTCATAATACATTGCGGCATTGTCGCCTATATCAGCCATCTTTTTCATGTTGGTTTCACAGAATTTCTTTGCCTCGGCAATATCACTTTGCGAAAAGACTTTACTTCCGCAATAAAGTGTACCGGTTGAGGGGTCAAAGTGAGAATCTTTCTTCTTTGCTTCTCCACTCATGCCCATGACACCTGCCAGAGAACGGATTAAATCTTCACGATTGTCTGCCATAATTAACCTCCATTCGAAGATGCGATTATTGAACCAACTTATGAATATATTTTCGCACAGAGGTTATTTTTTGACTATTAACTACTTATTATAAAAATATAAAAAACTTGAGAATAGATTGGAGAAACTATTGGATATTGCAGTATTCGGTGATATTCATGGAAATCACTCAGCCCTTCAGGCCTGTATAGATTATTGCATGGGGAAGGGGATAACTAATTACATTTTACTTGGAGATTATATTTCGGATTGCCCGGGCGTAAGAAAGACAATGGATCTCATATATGTGCTCAGACAGTATTTCACGTGCTATACTGTTCGCGGAAATCGCGAGGAAAGCATGCTGAATTACAGAAAATCCGGTGAGAACGGCTGGATGAAGGGTTCAGGAAGCGGCGCTCTTTTGTACACTTATGAGCAATTGACAGAGAAGGATTTTAAGCTGTTTGAGGAACTTCCGATTTACGGAATATGGAATCCGAAAGGCTCAGCAGGCTTTGAATATTGTCACGGTTCACCGACAAATGCGTCAGAACTTCTATTCGGAAATAAGAGAAACACTAAGAGAACACTTAATAAAATAAAGACAAACATGCTCCTGCATGCACATACTCATGTACAGGAGTGCTTTTTATACAGAGAGAAAAGAGCGGTGAATCCCGGAGCTATGGGACTTCCCAGAAATAAGAACTGCTATGCTGAGTTCGCCATTATCCACAGCGGTAAAACCGGTTGGGAGGAAGAACTGGTACAGGTAAAATATGACAGGCATGAAATACTTAAGGAATTTCAGTCAAGCGGTCTTGTGGAATATGCGCCTGCATGGGCAGCAATAACTATGCATACAATCAGAACCGGTGTGGATCTAAGCGAATCCATCCTTCTACAGGCGATGAAGCTTTGCGAGGAGGACAGGGGAATGGTAAGATGGCCGGCAATACCAGAGCAGTATTGGGCAGAGGCTCTTAAGGAAAACTATGTGGATCTGTCGGGCAAGGATATCCCGCGCCCAAAGCATAATAATTAAAACACTATTTCTTTGCATTTCTGCAAATATTCACATGTGGGTATTGCATTTTTTATCGTGTGTGGTAATATATTTCTTGATGATTAGCACTCGAATCATATGAGTGCTAACAATAAAAAGTCAATAATATGTTGAAGATATAAGGAGGCAAAAAAATGAAGTTAGAACCACTTGCAGACAGAGTCGTACTTAAGGCGCTTGAAGCTGAGGAGACAACTAAGTCAGGAATCGTACTTCCCGGTGCAGAGAAGGAGAAGCCGCAGCAGGCAGAGGTTATCGCTGTAGGCCCCGGCGGAGTCGTTGATGGTAAGGAAGTGAAGATGCAGGTAAAGAAGGGTGACAACGTTATCTATTCCAAGTATGCAGGAACAGAGGTTAAGCTCGACGACGTTACCTACATCATTGTTAAGCAGAACGATATTCTTGCAATTATCAAATAATAGTTCACGGAGGCAATTTTAAAATGGCAAAGACAATTAAGTACGGTGCTGACGCCCGCACAGCTATGGTAGAAGGCGTTAATAAGCTTGCAGATACAGTAAGAGTAACAATCGGACCTAAGGGAAGAAATGTAGTCCTTGATAAGAGCTATGGCGCACCCACAATTACAAATGACGGTGTTACAATCGCAAAAGAGATCGAGCTTGAGGATGCTTATGAGAACATGGGCGCTCAGCTTGTTAAGGAAGTTGCTACAAAGACTAACGATGTAGCAGGTGACGGTACAACAACAGCTACAGTACTTGCACAGGCTATGATCAATGAAGGTGTTAAGAACCTTGCAGCAGGAGCTAACCCTATTGTCCTTAGAAAGGGTATGAAGAAGGCTACAGATGCAGCAGTAGCTTCTATCAGCAAGATGGCTACAAAGGTTAAGGGCAAGGATCAGATCATGAGAGTTGCCGCTGTTTCATCAGGTGATGATGAAGTTGGTCAGATGATCGCTGACGCTATGGAGAAGGTTTCCAATGATGGCGTTATCACAATTGAGGAATCCAAGACAATGCTCACAGAGCTTGATCTTGTAGAAGGTATGCAGTTTGATCGTGGTTATATCTCAGCTTACATGGCTACAGATATGGACAAGATGGAAGCTAACCTTGATGATCCTTTCATACTCATCACAGATAAGAAGATTTCCAATATCCAGGATATTCTTCCTCTTCTTGAGCAGATTGTTAAGACAGGCTCTAAGCTTCTTATCATCGCTGAGGACGTTGACGGTGAGGCTCTTACAACTCTTATCGTTAACAAGCTCCGCGGAACCTTCAATGTAGTTGCGGTTAAGGCTCCCGGCTATGGTGACAGAAGAAAGGCTATGCTTGAGGATATCGCTATTCTTACAGGTGGTAAGGTTATCAGCTCTGACCTTGGTCTTGAGCTTAAGGATACAACAATGGATGATCTTGGTCGTGCTAAGAGCATCAAGGTTGAGAAGGAGAAGACAACAATCGTTGATGGCCTTGGCAATAAGGGCGACATTCAGGCAAGAGTTGCTCAGATCAAGAAGCAGATTGATGACACAACTTCTGATTTTGATAGAGAGAAACTTCAGGAGAGACTTGCTAAGCTCGCCGGCGGTGTTGCAGTTATCAGAGTAGGTGCTGCTACAGAGACAGAGATGAAGGAAGCTAAGTATCGTATGGAGGATGCTCTCAATGCTACAAGAGCAGCTGTTGAGGAAGGTATCATCTTTGGTGGTGGTAGTGCATACATTCATGCTTGCAAGGATGTTGAGAAGGTAGCAGCTTCACTTGAGGGTGATGAGAAGACAGGTGCTAAGGTAGTTCTTAAGGCACTCGAAGCTCCTCTTTACCACATTGCAAACAATGCTGGTCTTGACGGATCTGTAATTGTTAACAAGGTTAAGGAGTCCAAGAAGGGAATTGGATTCAACGCATACTCAGAGGAGTACGTTGATATGATCAAGGATGGTATCATTGACCCTGCAAAGGTTACAAGAAGTGCTCTTCAGAATGCTACATCTGTTGCATCAAGCTTCCTTACAACTGAGGCAGCTGTTGCTACAATCAAGGAGCCCGTACCTCCGATGCCTGCAGGCGGTGCAGGAATGGGAATGATGTAATCCATAAGGATGAATCAACCATAATGTTAAATTAGATATGGATCGCATTATCTAAAAAATATAGGAAGACAGTCTATCGATTTATTCGAAACAGATTGTCTTCCTTTTTGATTTACAGCAAATTCATTATATTGGTACATATTTAATATGCAGTTAATAGTTTTTTTGTTCATATAAAGCTAAAATATTTGTAATGTAGGGATTCTATGTACACAGTGGGGGCATCCGCGGAAAATGATTTTCCTGTAAGCTCAGTTAGACGATGGTGTCTTGGTGAGAGCAAACTTGGAGGTTCGAAGTGAAGAAGATACTGATAGTTGACGATGAACTTATGATGCTGAAGATAGCGGATCGTGCACTTAAGAATGATTATGAGACTATCCTGGTTGATTCCGGAGAAGCGGCTGTTGAATTGTTTGTCAGAAACCTTCCGGATATGGTTATCTCGGATATTAAGATGCCTTCTATGTCAGGCTATGAATTGCAGAGATTGATAAAGTCCAAGGCAGGAGTGAATGTTCCGTTTATTTTTCTTACTTCCGATGACAGTAAAGAGAGCGAGAATAAAGGACTTGAAATGGGCGCGGCCGATTATATTAAAAAACCGGTCAGGGCCGATGAACTTCTTTCAAGAGTAAACAGAGTTTTTGACAATGCAGCCGGTAAGATCATCTCCGATACTGATAATGCAGATATTTCAAAAACAGATCCAAAGGACAATGAATTTATAGACCGGGAACTTGAAAAACTTCCCGAATGGATAATTGAAGAACCGCTGATCGATGCCCGGGAGGGGATAAAAAACTGTGCTTCTGCCGAGGCATATCTTTCATCAATCGATATTTTTATAAGACATATTTCGAATAATATTGAAATACTTGAAAAGTGTTTTGCAGAAGGTGACATAGAGAATTATACGATTAAAGCTCACGGGCTTAAAAGTACATCCAGAATAATAGGATGTATGACTTTATCAGCTAAGGCCTTAGAGATGGAAAAAGCAGCGAATGAAAATAACATTGAGTTTATAAAGAATAATCATATCGCTTTTATTGAAGAATGCAGAAGGCATGAGAAAGCACTTTTGGATCGGACAAAAGAGGAGGAGAAGGAAGAAATATCTGATGAGGAGGTCCAGGATGCACTTATGGCAATAAGAGAGTTTGCTATAGAAGAAGACTTTGATATAGTTCAGTCAATAGTGGATTCTCTTATGAAACGTGCTTTAAAGCCTGAAGACTATAAGAAGATATCTTCGATAAAAATCTATCTGAATAGTCTTGAGTGGGATGAAATTCGTAAGATTACCAATGCCATCTGAGGGGGTTCAAATGGGTAAGGAAAAAATGGGTAAGGAAAACGTGATTATTTTAAGCTCGCAGGAAACATTTTCGGTACACGGAATGGAAATGAAGCTTGCTGAAATAGGATGTGTTAGCAAATATGTACCGATTGACATGAAAAAGCTACAAAGCAATACTGAGAGCTGCGAGCTCATAGTTTATTATATGGATGAGACTGTTTCTGATAGTGCTTCATTCCTGGTATATTTAAAAGACCTTTGCATGGAGAAGGAAAAAAGTCTTATTTTGATTGGTAAGCATGAAGAGTACAATGAAGCTATTAAAACCATACCGGGAAGGTGCATCACAGCTTGGTTTGAACGTCCCTTGGATATGAAGGCGTTCCTGGATACAGTGTCGGATGTATTTAGTCAGAGAATGTTGCAGCAGACACGAAAAGTCGTGCTTATAGTGGATGATGATGTGGCCTATATGCAGATGATTCGTGACTGGCTTAAGGATTCCTATCAAGTGGTTATGGCTAATACAGGTATAAAGGCAATCCGTTGGCTTACGGTTAACAAAGCAGATCTTGTGTTGCTTGATTATCAGATGCCCATAACCACAGGGCCGCAAATTTTTGAAATGCTTAAAAGTGATACGGAAACAGATGAACTTCCGGTAATGTTCCTGACAGGGCAAAAGAGCCGAGAGAGTGTCATGACAGCTATGAGGCTGAAACCGGTGGATTATATTCTTAAGAGCATCGGAAGAGATGCCCTCCGAGATAAACTTGATCAGTACTTTGCTATTCAGAAAGCAATTGCACGCTAGTGGATATTCTTGCCTTCCCCCACTGGGGTGCACGACGTCCGGGGGACGTCGGTTTTTGCGCTGACTGGAGCGGAGCGGAGACAGGTGGCACGGAGTGCCGGATGAGGGCATGAAATAAAAAAACAACTTTCATATAAAAGTCAAGATTTGATTTATTTAAATTACCTCCTTATAATTATTTTGTGGGTTATGTTATTTATTTAACAAAATAATTATTTTAAGGAGGTATTTGTATGTCACGTTTTACACTGCCCAGAGATATCTATCATGGGAAAGGCGCACTTGAAGCGCTGAAGACTTTTGAGGGCAAAAGAGCCATCATTTGTACAGGTGGCGGTTCTATGAAAAGGGGCGGATTTCTTCAGAAGGTAGAAGAGTACCTGAAGGAAGCCGGAATGGAGACAGAACTTTTTGAGGGTATCGAACCTGATCCGTCAGTTGAGACGGTTATGAAGGGTGCTGAAGCAATGCAGAAGTTCCAGCCTGACTGGATCGTTGCTATCGGTGGTGGTTCACCTATAGATGCTGCAAAGGCTATGTGGATTAAGTATGAGTATCCGGATACCACTTTTGAAGATATGTGTAAGGTTTTTGGCCTTCCTAAGCTTCGCACAAAGGCTAAATTCTGTGCTATTTCATCAACATCCGGCACAGCTACCGAGGTTACTGCATTTTCCATCATCACTGATTATCAGAAGGGCATTAAGTTCCCGATCGCTGATTTTGAGATTACTCCCGATGTAGCTATCGTTGATCCCGAACTTGCTCATACAATGCCTAAAAAGCTTGTTGCTCACACCGGTATGGATGCTATGACACATGCTGTTGAGGCTTATGTTTCCACAGCAAATTGTGATTACACAGATCCGCTTGCAATTCACGCTATAGAGATGATCCAGAAGAATCTTGTTAAGTCCTATAATGAAGACATGGATGCAAGAGATGCTATGCACAATGCTCAGTGCCTTGCAGGTATGGCATTCTCCAATGCGCTTCTTGGAATCGTTCACTCAATGGCTCACAAGACAGGTGCTGCTTTTGCAGACCTCGGAGCTCACATCATCCACGGCGCAGCTAATGCTATGTACCTTCCTAAGGTAGTTGCATTCAACGCTAAGGACGAGACAGCTAAGAAGCGCTATGGCGTTATCGCTGATTACATGCACCTCGGCGGCAAGGATGACGATGAGAAGGTTGAACTCCTCATTGATTATCTTCGCAAGATGAATGATTCTCTTAACATCCCTCACAGCATAAACCATTATGGTCCCGACGGACTTCCGGCTGAACAGGGATTTGTTCCGGAGAATGTATTCCTTGAGAGACTCCATGACATTGCTGCTAACGCAATTCTTGATGCCTGCACAGGTTCCAACCCTCGTCAGCCCAGCCAGGAAGAGATGGAGAAACTCCTTAAGTGCTGCTACTATGATACAGAAGTTGATTTCTAATCTTTATCAAAAACGCTTCATGAGTGATATGTACCCTCTTTACCGGACAAAACGGTAAGGAGGGTATTTTTTGCTCTTTGAGAAAAGCATAATTCCTACCCTGAAAGTGTTAATAAGTGTTTGCAAAACAAATGCATTATGATAAAATGTAAAATAATTTATATGCGTCTAAAATAAATGGGGAAATATGGAAAACACCAGAGCTTGTAAGCATTGTCTTCTACGGGATATTGAAGGCGAAGAGAAGAAAATGATAAAAAAATATCGCGATGCCATAACTCCTGATAGCAGGGTTACGGATACAGTATATGAGAACAGGTTAGGTATATGTACACAGTGCGACAAGCTATCAATAGGGACCTGTCTTGTTTGCGGATGTTATGTGGAGTTAAGAGCACTGGGCATTGGTACACATTGCCCTAAGAAAAAATGGTAAATCCATTATTTGGAGGAGGAAGAGAAATTGGCTAAACTTTTAATCAACAACGAGAGTAAAAAATCAAAGATTGCACCTGAAATCTACGGACATTTTTCAGAACATCTCGGAAGGTGTATCTATGAAGGCCTTTATGTCGGGGATAATTCTGACATTCCTAATGTGAATGGTATGAGAAGTGATGTGGTTAAGGCACTTAAGGAAATGAAGATACCGGTACTTCGCTGGCCCGGCGGATGCTTTGCGGATGAGTATCATTGGATGGATGGCATTGGCCCCAAAGAAAAGAGAAAGAAGATGATCAACACACATTGGGGCGGTGTAGTTGAGGACAACAGTTTTGGAACACATGAATTCTTTGAGCTTACAAAGCAGCTTGGCTGTAAGACTTATGTTAATGCCAATATGGGATCAGGTACAGTAAGAGAGATGAGTGAATGGGTTGAATATATGACCTTTAACGGCGTATCACCTATGGCTGATCTCAGAAAAGAGAATGGTCATGAGGAGCCCTGGACGGTAGACTATCTTGGAGTTGGTAATGAAAACTGGGGATGTGGGGGCAACATGAGACCTACATATTATGCCGATGAATATAGAAGATATCAGACATATGTAAGAAACTACAACGGTTCTAAGCCAATTTCAAAGATTTGCTGTGGACCTAATGTTGATGATTATAACTGGACAAAAAATGTACTTGAAACCTGCTTTGATCATACACCCCCGCAGTTCCATGGCTTTATGGATGGACTTTCATTACATTACTATACTCTTCCTGAAACAGAGGATGACTGGAATGTAAAGGGATCAGCTACAAAGTTCACAGAGGAAGTATTCTATCAGACACTTAAGAGAAGTCTCTTCATGGATGAACTTATCAGAAAGCATGGAGCGATCATGGATCAGTATGATCCGGATAAGAAAATCGGTCTTATGGTTGATGAGTGGGGAATATGGACTGATGTTGAACCAGGCACTAATCCCGGATTCCTTTATCAGCAGAATACTATGCGTGATGCACTTGTAGCAGGAATGAACCTGAATATATTCAACAAGCATTCAGATAGGGTAAGGATGGCATGCATTGCACAGATGGTTAATGTTCTTCAGTCAGTTATTCTTACTGAAAATGAGAAGATGATAAAAACTCCTACCTATCACGTATTTAAGATGTTCAGATATCATCAGGGAGCGAAACTTCTTGATAGTGAACTTATCAACAATAGTAAGGTTGGTTCAGGCAAGAATGAACTTCCCAAGCTGTTTGAATCAGTTTCCGAGGATGAAAACGGAGTAGTGACAGTGACACTGACCAACAATTCCCTTGAAGCAGCTGAGGATGTTGAAATTGCTTTCACAAGTGATTCCGATTCATATAAAGTTGCAGAGGCTTCAGTGGTAACAGGTAAAATGGCAGATCACAACACCTTTGAGAACCCCGATGTTGTAACAGAAGATAAGTTTACTGATTACAACGAAAAAGAGAACGGAGTAACAGTAAAGATTCCTGCCTGCTCAGTTCTCATGCTCCGTTTGAAAAAATAAACTATATCAGTTCTTATTTAATCTTGTTCTTAATTGCTTCATTACAAGCATATACAGAATGTAAGAAAATACACCTGTCGTAAACCATGAGAGTGCATCACCTGCAACAGCGATAGCATAGCTGTGAACTCTCATGGAGACAAAAGCGGTAAGCAGCCTTGATACAAGCTCCATAATACCGAGCATCAGGGCTGTTTTTCCGTATCCGCAGGCTTGCATTGCATTTCTGTAAATGAAGATCATGGCAAGCGGGATATAGAAAAGAGCTGCCTCTGTAATATAAATCTTGCTATAAGGAAGATAGTCAGCCAGGTTTACGCCCTTGTCGAAAAACATACTTACAATGTAGGGCATCATAACTACGCTGAGGATACCGGTTATTACAGAATAAATTACAGAGATCTTCATGGCATCCTTCGTTCCCTGATGTACTCTGTCAAGATCACCATAACCGAAGTTCTGACCGACGAAAGCAGCAGTAGTCTGTCCTATGGAAGGCATTCCGGCAGTCATAAGATTTACTACTTTTCCTGCAGCTGTAAAACCGCCTATCGCAACTGACTGATAGATGTTGATTGATGCCTGCATGACCATTGTTCCGGAAGCTGTGATTCCAAACTGAAGAGCCATAGGGATACCGATGTTTAGCTGTTTCATGGCAAAGCCCTTATCCAGCTTCCAACTTCCTTTTACAGGTCTTAAAATATCCACCTTTTTATAAATGTAAATAATACACAGAATGGCTGACGCACCCTGTGATATATCTGTAGCAAGGGCAGCACCGAAGGTTCCCAGTCCAAATACAATGATGAATAAAAGGTCCAGAACGATATTAAGTGCAGCTGAAAAAATCAGGAAATACAGTGGCGTCTTACTGTTTCCGATTGCCCTTAGAGAAGCAGCAAAAAGATTATATCCGATAAGAGCAAAGCTTCCGGCGCATATGGTAATGATATAGGCATAGGCATAATCGTAGATGTCATCCGGAGTATTCATTATATGAAGAAGGCTTGGCATGCTGATTATGGCAATTACCGTCACCACTAAAGTGCTGATAACACCAAGAATGATCGCGTTTACAAAAGCCTGCCTTGTACCTTCCTTACTTCCCGCTCCAAACTGGTGGCTTATGAGAACTGTGTAACCTGTTGTCATACCATTGGCAAGTCCCATTATCATAAACATTATAGTTCCTGTGGACCCAACGGCCGCAAGAGCCTCGGGACCTACAAAACGTCCGACGATTACGGTATCTACCATGTTGTAGAACTGCTGGAAAATAAATCCTAAAAGTATCGGTATTACAAACTTTAAAAGTATCGGAAGGGGCTTCCCTTCAGTCATTTTTCCATTCATTTCTTATCTCCTCAAAATATGTCTAGTAATAAATAATTAAGTTTTGCAAAATTTATACAGTCAGATGATTTTATTCCAATGCAAATTTGTTTTCAAGTACCTTTTTATAAAATGGTTGAAATGTTTAGATAATAATAATATAATTTAGAATAATATAAAATAGTTCAGCAAATAATGAAAGTGATGATAGTGATTAACTTTATAAATTAACTTATGAATTTTAAAAATGTGATTAACTTATTAGCTGAACATTTTGAAACAAAAATTATTTATGTTTTGTGGGAAAGGTATTATGAGCAAGGAAAAAGAGCTTAAATATAATGAGCCATGGATTTTGCAGAGAGCTGATCCATATGTTGTTAAGGCAGATGACGGCTTTTACTATTTTACGGCGTCTGTACCTGAATATGACAAAATAGTGCTTAGAAGATCAGAGACACTTGCTGGCATTGCTGATGCAGAGGAACACACAATCTGGAAAAAGCATGACAGTGGAATAATGAGTAAGCACATCTGGGCACCCGAACTTCATAAGGTTATGGGCAGATGGTACATATACTTTGCGGGCGGTGAGACCCAGGATATCTGGAAGATAAGACCTTACGTGCTTGAATGTCAGAGCGATGATCCCATTGCCGGTCCCTGGGTGGAAAAAGGTAAGATGAAGTGCGCAGAGGATGATGAATTCTCCTTCAGAGCGTTTTCGCTTGATGCTACTGTTTTTGAGCATAGAGGCAAGTGGTATTACATATGGGCTGAGAAGGTTGGCGTCGGCAAACAGATTTCAAACCTGTATATCGCAGAAATGAAGAGCCCTTATGAGCTTAAGACAGTTCAGGTTCTTCTTACAACTCCCGATTATGACTGGGAGAGAGTTGGCTTTTGGGTCAACGAAGGCCCCGGCATTTTAAAGAGAAACGGGAAAATATTCATGACCTATTCAGCCAGTGAGACCGGTGTTGCATATTGCGTCGGCATGTTAACAGCCGATGAAGACGCAGATCTTCTTGATCCTAAGTCATGGACTAAGGAGAGATATCCTGTGCTTAAGAGTGATGCAGAAGCTGTGGTTTATGGCCCCGGTCATAATTCATTTACTGTAAATGATGATGGCGAGGATGTAATGGTATATCATGCACGAACTGAAACTGAGATAGAGGGAGATCCTCTGTATAATCCTAATCGCCATACTATGTTAATGAAAATCAGATATGACGAAAAGGGATATCCCATCTTTTCATGCAGATGAGGACATAAATAAGAGGAGCACAAAATGCATTCAACTAAATATATAAACTATGCGGCAATTGCTCTTGCGACAGCAGCTTTCGCGGTTTCTGCAAGTTGTTCCAAAGGAACTGGAGAATCGGACAAGATGAAAACGGTAGAATCGGCAGATAACAGCAATTCATCAGATAGCAGCAATCTTGAAACCAAGGTGGAGGATGATGGTATGACAGATAAAGCTGAAACCAGCATAAAGACAGGAGTTTATAAAAATGCCGTTTGTTGCCATGATCCTCAGGTAATCCTGGCGGATGGTACTTACTACATGACAGGAAGCCATCAGGTTCTTGCAAAATCGGATGACCTTAAGTCGTGGAGCTACATAGGTAACGGTAACAATGTTTTTGATAATCTCTTTTCAGGAGATCTCGATGCATTTAAATATGTCGGGAAAAATGAGGAAGGTGGCTATTCCGTATGGGCAGCCAACACCTTCTACAATGAAACAATGGGAAAGTATGTGATGTATTTCTGCACTACTTCTTCCTATATTAAGTCAAATCTCTGCATGGCAGTATCGGATGAACCCGGAGGGAAATATACATATACAGACACAATCCTGTATTCCGGTTTTACTAGCTCCCATGCTGCTGAGACAGATATTTATGACGTCCTTGGAGAAGACGCTGATCTTTCAGAATATTTAAAGCTTGGAGGATATGATAATAACAAATGGCCCAACTGTATAGACCCTGCAGTTTTCACAGATGAAGATGACCGCATGTGGATGGTATACGGCTCCTGGTCAGGTGGAATCTTCCTTTTGGAGCTTGATCCTGAAACGGGGAGGCCTATTCATCCTATTGAAGAAGCAGCAAAGGGCGGAGAGGATGCGCCTGATCCTTACTATGGCTACAAACTTGTAGGTGGTGGACACCACGCTATTGAAGGTCCTTATATTACATATTCCAAGGAAACCGGATACTATTACCTTTTCGTATCCTATGGAGGACTTACTTCAAATGGTGGATATCAGATAAGGCAGTTTAGAAGCGAAAATTCCACAGGACCATACGTTGATGCAGCCGGTAACAGGCTGGGAGATGAAGAAAACTACATGAGCTATGGCCTTAAAATGATGGGGAATTACAGACTTCCCAGTTTGTCGGTGACATACATGGCTCCCGGTGGACAGTCTGTTTTTCAGGATGAAAATGGCGAATACTACATAGTTTATCACCAGCGCTTTGATGATGGACAGGAATTCCATGAACCCAGAATACATAAGCTTTTCATGACAAAGGACGGCTGGTTTACGGCAGCGCCCTTTGAGTACACAGGCGATGAAGGAATGTCTTCAATAAGTGAAAAAACGGATGTAACCCCTGACATGTTAAGTGGTACATTTTATCTGTTGAATCATGGTCTTGATGTTAATGAGTTTGTAAATAAGCCCGTAAAATGCACCTTTGAAAATGGCAGTATTACACCTGATGAAGGCGGCGAAATGACCGGTGGAACTTATGCTATAAATAGTGGCGAGCCTTACGTGACTATTACAATTGACGGAGTGGAGTATGAAGGCTGCGCTTTTACCATGACAGATGAAGCCGGAAACAGCACATTATGTATCTCTGCAAAGGGTAATGATAACAAGACAATATGGGCTGTTAAGTATCTGCAATAGGCATTGGTAAATTATAAGAAGGCTATACTATAGTGTTGTGACCATGGATTATGGCAGTGAACACATAATAGCAATATTGTAAAGAGAATTCAGCAATTATTGATAAGTTTGTTTGAATATACAAAAACTATTTTACAAATTTGTTAAAAACAACAAAAGTGTAAAATGTTTTACAAAAATCTAAAATAATTGTTGACGTTCTAAATTTGTTTGTTTAAGATTACTATATAAGTTAATCACTAACTGAGGATTTTTAGGAGGATTTAACATGAGAAGGAAGTTTTTAGGTATTGCAATGGCAAGTGTAATGGGGCTTAGTGCTCTGACAGGCTGTGCTACAACAACAGTTGAGGAAGCTGGAGAGGCTGAGAGCACAGAAGCTAAGACAGAGGAAGGTAGTGGAGCAGAAACTGCAGACGCAGGAGATGCAACAGAAACTGCTGATGCAGCAGAGGCTGAGAGTACAGACGGTTCTTCAACTGACTCACTTACAGGTAACGGAGATAAGACACTCCATGTATTTCTTTACATGCAGGAGCATGAGAAGAAGATTTACGAAGAGCTTGTAAAGCAGTTCGTAGATGAGCACAAGGACGAGATCAAGGAAGTTGTTTTTGAAGTAACAACTCAGGATGAATACAATCAGAAGATGATTGCTAACATGACAGCTAATGATATGCCTGATGTATTCTATGTAGGACCTGCAGCAGTTCGTTCTTATGTAGATAATGGATATGTTCTTCCTCTTGACGATTATGTTGATGCTGACACAATCGGAAGCGTATGGGGAACAACACAGGAGATTTACCGTTATGATGGTAAGAATGTTGGAAGCGGTTCACTTTACGCACTTCCCAAGGATCTTTCCTGCTTCGCATTTGCTTACAACCAGGATCTTTTCGATGCAGCAGGTCTTGAGTATCCTGATCCGGAAAAGCCTTATACATACGATGAATTCATAGAAGTTTGTGAGAAGCTCACAATTGATAAGGATGGTGATGGAGAGATTGACCAGTGGGGTGTAGCTAACGCTGATCAGTTTGGTATGACTCCTTTCCTTTATTCAAACGGAGTTAAGTTCCTTAACGATGACATGACTAAGGTTAACGTTGCAAACAATGAGCCTCTTAAGGAAGCGCTTACATTCTATACAGACCTTACAAAGAACGGTCTTACACCTTCAGTTGAGCAGGATACAGCTCTTGGTGGATACCAGAGATGGCTTGATGGACAGGTTGCATTCTATGCATGTGGAACATGGGACGTTGCAGCATTCATGGATGACGCTACATTCCCTTACAAGTGGAACCTTTGCGGATGGCCTGTAGGACCTTCAGGTGACGGAAGATCACACACATGGATGGGATCAGTTGGTTACTGTGTATCTGCAACATCTGAGAATCCTGATCTTGCAGCACAGCTCGCAGCTAAGCTTTCAACAGACGAAGAAGGTCAGAAGGCTGTATCAGGTATCACAACTGGTGAGTCTATCCAGCTTCCTAATATCACAGAGCTTGCTTATGGTGAGTTCAAGGATGCTGTAAACAGCGGCAAAGTTCCTTATGCTTCAAATGTAGATGTAATCTTCGGATATTTTGATGGTAATGATCACTATGCAGCAGCACTTCAGGAAACAGATTACACATACAATGCTGAGTGGTTCACTCCTTTCTGGTCAGGTGTATTCAATATCAAGAATGGCGATATCAGTGTAGAGGATTATTTACAGCAGGTTGAGCCTGAAATGCAGGAAGCTCTTGATGAAGCAATCGAGCTTCAGAATTCTGCGACAAACTAATGGGTTATCATTCTAGCCCCTTCACAAATGAAGGGGCTGGATTTTTAAGGAGTATTTTTTTATGGCATCAAAAAAAGTAAAAGTTCAGATGTCTGCGATGGCAAAGAGAGAAGAACGCTGGGCGTGGCTCTTTATTGCGGCTCCGTTCGTGGGGTTCATGCTTTTTATGGCATATCCAATTGTGTTTGCCCTGATTGCCAGTACAAGCAAATGGACAGGCATTAACTCACTATGGGGTAATATTGTAGGCCTTAGAAATTACATCAAAATCTTAAATGACGCAAAATTCTGGAAAGCTATGGGAACCACTATCATTTATATGATTGGGATCCCGATAGGGATGATTCTTGGAATTCTTGTAGCTATGGGATTGAACAGAAAGATTCCCGGAAAGAGATTTCTCACTACAATGTACTATGTACCGGTTGTTTCTTCACTGGTTGCTGTGTCAATTCTCTGGGCTTGGGTTTTCAACTATGACTATGGTCTTTTAAACGGAATCTATAAGGCACTCACCGGTCTTCATGGTCCTAACTGGCTCGGAGATGAGCTGATGGTAAAAATATCCCTCATCATCTTCATGGTATGGAAGGGACTTGGAGGCACAATTATCCTGTATCTTGCAGGACTTCAGAACATTCCGAGAGATTATTATGAAGCAGCAATGATCGATGGCGCTAACAGCTGGCAGAAGTTTAAGAGCATCACACTGCCGCTGCTTTCACCTGTTACATTCTACGTACTTATTACTTCACTTATTGGAGGATTCCAGGTATTTGTAGAAGTGCAGGTTATGACACCTTCAGGTGGACCGAACTACAGTGCAGCAACAGTAGTGTTCTACCTGTATGAAAAGGCGTTTACCAACGGTCAGCTCGGCTACGGTAGTGCAGTAGCAGTAATTCTTGCGATTATCATATTCATTATCACTGCCATCAATTTTTGGGGACAGGATAAATGGGTAAAAACTATAGATTAAGGAGGTGTGACAGATGGAACTTGCACTGAAAGCAAAATCAAATGCGAATTCAGACTCATCAAGAAGATCAAAAGCAAACGCAAAAGATTACCAGAGTGATCGCGTCACATCTTCGAAAGAGAAGGCCATGAACGTGGTGATCTTCATAGTTCTTTTTCTGTTTGCAATTACAATGGTGTTTCCGCTTATTTATATGGTAGCAACATCATTTATGACAAAAAATCAAATATTATCAGGATCATTGACACTATTTCCGAATCCTATTCTTATAGGAAAATATAGTCAGGTTCTCAGCAAAGGACAGTTTATCTCGGGAATTATCAATACTGTTACTGTTGAGATCCCGGTTTTGTTAATCGGTGGATTTACCTCATCGCTTGCGGCATTTGCATTTGCAAAGATGAACTTTCGCGGGAAAAATGCACTATTCCTTGCGCTTCTTGCAACAATAATGATTCCTTTTGCAGTTGTTATGATTCCGCAGTATGTATTGTTTACAAAGCTTGGATGGACTAATTCACTGGCTCCGCTTATCATCCCTGGATGCTTTGGCAATGTCAGTATGATATTCTTCCTAAGACAGAATTTGTACAGCATACCGACAGAGCTTATGGATGCAGCAAAAATCGATGGCTGTAACTACTTTGAGATATACTACAAAATATTCCTGCCTCTTATGAAGGGTGCTCTTGGAACACAGCTTATGCTTTGGTTTATGGGAATATGGAATGACTATCTTGCACCTACGATTTTCCTTAGAAGTGAGAAACACTGGACATTGCAGGTGGTTATCAGATCCTTTAATTCGTACTATGCAATCCAGAGTGATTATGCGCTTATTATGGCGGCTTCGGTAATAGCAATGCTTCCTACACTGGTATTATTCTTCTTATTCCAGAGAGTAATCATTGAATCTATTGCTATAAGTGGTATTAAATAAAATTTTGATTAATAAAAAAGCTTCCCCAATTAAAGCCTTCCCCTTTGGGGGGAAGGTGGCACGAAGTGCCGGATGAGGGGAAGCTCTTATTTTTATGCCTCAGTAGAAATAGGACTGTAAGCAATCTTTACATTTATATCCTGACTGTAGTTTCCGAAAGTCTTACCAAATATTGTCAGACCGCCCACATGCTCAGTGTCTTCAGGAACAGCCATTTTAAACTTGATTGAACTTTTGCTTGTCAGATTGAAGTGATCAATGTTGATGTCTGAAATCTGTAAGCCATCAATAAAAGTACCACGATGATTTATCACCAGCATTTTAAGTAATCCATACTGATTCCAATTGGGGAACCACCAGTCCGGAGTGAAGATACCCTTCACATCACCGAAATCTCCGGGTGAAATCCATTTTCCAAGAAACTCATTATTGAGATAAAAATGAATGTCTGAAGGCCACACATTATTAACGCCGGGAGCTTCACTTGAAAGCTCTGCAGAGATACATATCTCATCTATTTTCTGATTGAAAGGAATAAAGTTTGGAACTACATATTCCACATGTCCCTTTGTGAACCAGAGAATATCTGCATTGTAGCGATCGGGATGAGAGAAGTATCTGGTGTCATCCACCTCACCGATAATATTGGTTGAGGATGCAAGTCCGCAGGTAGGAAAAACTTCGTAATCAGCGAATTGTCCAACCTTGATGTCTGCAGTATATATATTTTCGTTCTTTTCTTCGTCCTGAATATCTATAAGAATTTTGTCTACATGAACAGAGCAGATTTTCTGATTACCATGTCCGTTTGTCTCGTTGCTGACAGTAATCATACCGCATTCTTCAAGCTTTCTTATATGGCTTGTGAGCGCACCATTAGTAATATTAAGCCTGCTTGCGAGCTCATTCATGTTCATTCCGTTTTCTTCCAATAGAATTTTGATGATTTCGATTCTGACATCAGATCCCAGAGCCTTGAAGAGGTCGAGCCCTTCTGATAAAGATTTAATATGAAGCATGACTACTCCTTTAAATAAAAGTAAAATATTTAACAAAAATATAATATCACAGAAAGCAGCTAGCTTTCAATAAAATAAAAATCGATGTTTGGCTTTGTTTTCATAATGGAAACAGTTAAAATTAAAAGAAAACAGGAGGAGATCACATGAACGAGAATATTACAAAGAGAAACGAGCTGCTGGCTCAGAAGGTAATAAAAGGTCTTGAATCAAGAAATATGAGCGGTTACTACGCAGCTACAAGAGAAGAAGCTGTAAAGAAGGCTCTTGAAATCATTGAGGAAGGCAGCACGGTTACCATGGGTGGAGCGGTGTCGGCTCACGAGATAGGACTTGTAGATGCTGTGAAAAACGGAAACTACAACTTTATCGGCAGAGATGCTGCTACGGATAAAAGAGCTGCAATGCTTGCGGCTTATGATGCGGATGTATTTCTTTCAAGCGCAAATGCAATGACAGAAGATGGCATAATAGTGAACATTGATGGAAATTCTAACAGAGTATCCGCTATAGCCCAGGGGCCTAAAAAGGTTCTCTTTATAGTAGGAATGAATAAAATCTGTGACGATCTTGACGGCGCTATGAAGAGAGCACGAAATGTGGCAGCTCCGATTAATGCTCAGCGTTTTGGACTCTCCACACCATGTGCAAAAACCGGTGCATGCATGGATTGTAAATCTCCGGATACCATTTGCTGTCAGTTTTTGATTACGAGATTTTCAAGACATGAAGGCAGAATACATGTAATTCTTGTGAACGATATTCTGGGATTTTAATTTGACGGATTTGAATAAGAGGCTCATTACATGACACGAATAGATGAAAAAATCAAATTCCTGGAATCATCTGATAACCCGCTGTCTGCAGATATATATTTTATAGAAGGAAACGAATATACATATATTATAGATGCAGGCAGCAATGATGCAGCATTTGAGTATATAAACAGCATCGATAAAAAGAAAATTATCATCACTCATTTTCATCAGGATCACAGCGAAAACATGAATCGAATCAATATTTCCGACGATAATCTTTATGTTGGAAAACACACCCGGAAGACTATAGGAAAAGGAACGATAGTTGAAACAGAAATAAAAATAAACGACGGAATTAGCATAAGAATTCTTCCTATAAAAAACAGTCATGCAAAAGATTCTCTCTGCGTGGTTGTTAATGATGAGTATCTTTTTCTGGGTGATTCCTTTTACAGCAGCACAAAGGGATACAACGTATCGCTATTGCATGATGAAATAGCGCTTCTTGAGAGTATAACTTTCAGCAAGGCAGTCCTTAGTCATGATAACACGATTCACGACCGAGACTATGTACTTGGAAATCTCAAAGAAATTTTTGCTCTAAGGCAAAAGAGTCAACCATTTATCAGCAATGAACTACTAAGGAAATATGAGTAATAATATTATGAAAAGACCTTTGACTAAGATGCTTGTCATCTTACTTTTTGCTTGCGGTTGCGGTAAAGAACATACAGTGGCTCAAAAGCAGCCTGAATCTGTGAATCAGGAAAATCTGGAGAATACGGAAAAACCATCAGAGCATAGTGACGGGCAAACCGGACAATCTGAGCAGGAAGAAGTAGAGATAGAAACAGTAGAGGCAGAAACAGTAGAGGCAGAAGAGACAGATCAACCGGATCAATCCGATCAATCAGAGGCTCAACCTGCGGAAAATACCCTGACACTTTGCATGGTTGGAGATATTTTGCTGCACACGCCTATAGAGGAGAGATCATGCGACGATAACGGAACTTACGATTTTGCGCCCATATTTTCAGAGATGAAGGATGATATCTCATCTTATGATATTGCGGTTGTTAACGAGGAAGTTATCATAGGCGGTGAAGAACTGGGCATAAGCGGATATCCTGCTTTCAACGCTCCTTATGCTATAGGAGATGCCCTTGTAAACTCCGGATTTGATGTCATATGCCATGCAACAAATCATGTACTTGATAAAGGAAAAAGTGGTCTTTTAAATACCTGCAACTTTTGGAACGAAAACTATCCGGACATAACAGTCATAGGTATAAACGAGACAGCGGAAGATAAAGAACGTGTAGATATTATAGAAAGAAACGGAATCAAAATCGCGCTTCTTAATTATACATACGGAACAAATGGCATCTCGCAGCCTGCTGATATGCCGTATGCAGTTGACCTTCTGGAGGAAGATAAAGTCATAAAAGATCTGGAATATGCAGAGCAAAATGCTGATTTTACTGTTGTATTTCCGCATTGGGGTACGGAGTATCGTCTTACCCCGGACTCGTCACAGCAAAAATGGACAGGTATATTTGAGGAGCATGGAGCAGATCTCGTCATTGGAACGCATCCGCATGTTATAGAGCCTATTGAGTTTATTGACGACAAAATGCTTGTCTACTATTCTTTAGGCAATTTTGTAAACTGGACTTCCGGAACAGGTGAAGGGACCACCAACAGAATGGTTGGCGGAATGGCAGGTGTTACCATAACAAAGGACAGTGATGGTGTTACTTCCATATCTGATTATGGAGTAAAGGCCCTTGTCTGTCATGTGTCAGATGAAAAAGGCGGAATCAGGGTTTTTCCACTGCGAGATTATCCCGAGGAGCTTGCAGCAGTAAATGCAATAATTGCACAGGACAGTTCCTTTTCAAAAGAAAAGTGCATAGAGCTGTGCAATGAGGTATGGGGAGATACATGGGACTGATAGTATAGTCGGATTGGAGAATGAGATTAAATTTATGGTGGATATTTTTGGAACACTAGGACCAAGCTGTAATGATGAAGCAACGCTAAAAGCTATGTTTATGGCAGGCATGACAGGGGTGAGAATTAATTTGTCACACGTTATGCTAAGAGATAATGAGGAACTGCTTAATTTTGTAAAAAGGGCTGCCGAATCTGTATGTATAGATCCCAAAATCCTTATCGATCTGCAAGGGCCTGAGCTTAGAATCGGCAATCTTCAAAAAGAAATAAATTTATGTTCCGGAGATGAAATACCGGTTAGGTGTGAAGGCTATCATGGAGTAATCTCTGATGTTATCCCTCTCGATAAAAGAATATTTGAAGAGATGGAAGAAGGAGATGAGATACTTCTTGATGACGGGAAGATACTTGCCGGAGTAGAACATAGGAGCAACAATGAGGCAATACTCAAAATAATCAGAGGCGGAATACTTAATAGTAGGAAAAGTATTCTGATTAAAGGAAAAACAATTCTGATGCCAACACTTACATCTGATGATATTAGCAATATCAGTGACGCAGTTAAGCTCGGGGTGACCGGTGTCATGCAGCCTTTTGTCAGGAACAGGCAGGATATTCAAATACTTAGAAAAACATTGGATGATGCAGGTGGAGATAAAATAGAGATATACGCCAAAATCGAAAACATGGATGGCGTTGGAATGCTTCCGGATATAATGGATGAATGCGATGAGATAGTAATTGCCAGAGGTGACCTTGGAAATGCGATGCCTCTTTGGGAGCTGCCGTATGTACAGAAGCGTATATCAAAAGAATGTCGAACCAGATCAAAACGTTTTATGGTAGTTACCCAGATGCTGGCATCGATGGAACACAGTCCCATTCCAACCAGGGCAGAAGTAAGCGACATTTATAATGCTGTTGCGGATGGAGCATCCTCTGTAATGGTTACGGGAGAGACTGCGATTGGCGAATATCCGGTGGAAGTAATTGGATTTTTATCAAAAACGGCATTGCAATATGAAAAATCCAAGAAAATATAGAGATATTATTACGTGAAAACTCAGTATATATCAGGGAATATGGGAAACGCAAAAAAAAATTTTGATTTTTTGAAAAAAAATTCAAATTTATTGTTGACACTATATAACCTTAGTGATATATTAAATATCGCTGCGGCGCACGGCAGTAAACAAAAAGCCCGCGAGCCCAGTATTTATCAGCACTTTGACAATAAAATAGTAATGCAACCCTGAAAATTCCAAAAAGAATATTCAGAGAACAAAACAACCTAACTTAGGTAAAAACGGACAGAACAAAGCCAAGCAATGTTCTGGCCAGAGAGAACTTGATTGCTGAGACCCGAAAGGGTTTAAGTAATAGATTTAAACGTGAGAGTTCGATCCTGGCTCAGGATGAACGCTGGCGGCGTGCCTAACACATGCAAGTCGAACGGAGATTTGACGCTGCAGAGACTTCGGTCAAAGCTTGTTAAATCTTAGTGGCGGACGGGTGAGTAACGCGTGGGCAACCTGCCTCGTACTGGGGGATAACAGT
>NZ_FMYB01000016.1 GCF_900104155.1 Butyrivibrio sp. INlla16 | reverse complement strand
TGCATATCAAGAGTAACCCTCTTACCAAGTATTGGTAAGTCTTGAGCCTTCCTATGATGCGAGCCGTGATGTTTTATTAAAGGCGCCCCACACTTATGGCAGGTGCAGTTGTTACTTACAGAATGCATTCTGATAATGATTTCATCATCAGTTTCCTCAACATCAAGTATCTTTAAATCAGCAGGGTAAAAACTCTGTAAGTCCAGAGAAGAAGTAGTAGACATATCCCTCTATCCTTTCGGAATCAATATATGTCTATTATACACCGCCTTGGAATGCTATACTATAGCCAAGTACTAATCGATGAGGAAGAACCAATTTAGTTTTACAAGTTACTGACAAGTTATGGCCCTTTAGTTAGCCATAAAATGATTGTGATACCCTTATGTTTTATGATATACTAAATCGGACTTTATGCATAAATACAGTAATAAGCAAGGTATACGAGGAGTTTAGAATGAAAAAAGCATTATCTATCTTATGTGCAACGACTCTTTTTGTGTCCACCCTTGTTGGTTGCGGAAACACAGAAAAGGAGCAATCTGCACCGGTAAGCGAAGAAACAGTTGAAGCAACTGCTGAAGAATCAAATAAAGAAGTAACAGAAGAAGCAGCAGAGGAAGTTGCTGAAGAAGTAGCAGAAGAAACTACAGAAGAAACTGAAGAGGAAAAGCAGACTGAGGAAGCATCGGCAGAAGAGACAAGCAACTCGGTTACTGTAAGAGTTGGCTCTCTCAAGGGCCCCACAACAATGGGACTTGTGAATCTTATGAAGGATTCTGAGAACGGAGAGTCTGCCGGTAACTATGAATTTTCAATGAAGACTCAGCCTGATGAGATCATGGCTGGTGTTGTGTCAGGCGATATCGATATAGCACTTGTTCCTGCCAATATGGCATCGGTTCTTTATAATAAGACTGAGGGCGGCGTTTCTCTTGTCGATATCAATACCCTGGGTGTTTTGTACTGCGTGACCGGTGACGAGTCCGTAAAGAGTGTTAAGGATTTTGCGGGTAAAACTGTAGTTACTACCGGACAGGGTGCATCACCTGAGTATGTTCTCAGATATCTTCTTGATAAAAACGGTGTTACTGACTGCAATATAGAATTTAAGTCCGAGGCAACAGAGATTGCGGCTCTTCTTCAGGAGGAGTCATCGAAGGTGGCAATTCTTCCGCAGCCATTTGCTACAGTGGCATCTGCGAAGAATGAGGCTGTATCGGTAGCATTCGATCTTACTGACGAATGGGATAAGGTTTCCGATGGATCAAAGCTCTTAACAGGTGTAACTGTTGTTAGAAACGACTTCTTAAATGAGCATAACTTAGAAGTTCAGAAGTTCATTGAAGAGCATAAGGCAAGTGCTGATAAGGCTATATCAGATGTCGAAGGCACTGCGGCTCTTGTGGAAGAGTATGGAATTATTGAGAAAAAGGAGATAGCTGCCAAGGCACTTCCTTCCTGCAATATAGTTTGTATTTCGGGAGATGATGCAAAGACTGCGCTTTCAGGCTACTTACAGGTTCTTTTTGATCAGGATCCTAAATCTGTTGGCGGCAACCTTCCGGATGATGCCTTCTATACATTGGACTAATAATTGCTGAGGTTTTATGAAAATAATAAAAAAGACCGGCATTGTGGCCTTCTGGCTATTGGTCTGGCAACTGCTGGCTATAATAATCCACAATAAAATATTACTTGCAGGCCCTGCAGAGTCATTAAACGCGCTCATCCAGATGGCAAAAACACCTGATTTTTCAGCATCGGTTGTAACCTCAATGCTTCATATTGTAGCAGGAGTGGTGATCGGCTGTGTGCTGGGAATTGTTCTGGGGGCTATAGCTCTTAAATACAGAATTGTAGGAGAATTCATTTCCCCTGTGGTGACTACTGTGAAGTCAGTGCCTGTAGCAAGCTTTGTTGTGCTTATACTTATTTGGATTGGTAGTGACAATTTGTCCACAGTGATAGTAGCGCTGGTGGTTTTTCCTATTTTATATCTGGCAACGACAAACGGTTTATCCGCCACAGATGATAAGCTTCTCGAGATGGCACATGTATATCGCATGCCATCTGCCAATAAAATAAGATATATTTATTTTCCGGCTCTTATCCCATCATATATGAGTGCGATTTCAGTCGCAGTAGGCATGGGCTTTAAGAGCGGCGCAGCAGCTGAAGTAATAGGGCAGCCGCTCCTCACTATGGGTAACGGGCTCTACAGATCTAAGATAAATCTTGATACAGCAGAGGTCTTTGCCTGGACATTTACGATTGTTTTAGCTTCATTTGTAGTTGAAAAAATATTTATAATGATAATTTCCATAATAAAGAAAATGTTCGTGCCTGCATCGGCAAATAATCAGGCTGTAAACAATAAGGATGAGGAGGTGCAGGATGACAATTGACCTTGAGAATATCTCCAAATCCTATGGGGCGAGGAAAGTCCTTGAAAATTTTAATCTGGAAATAGAAAATGATCATTCTTATGTTATTACAGGTGCTTCGGGAAGCGGAAAAACAACGCTTATACGAATTCTTTTAAGCCTTGAAGAACCTGATAGCGGAAGAGTTCATCTGATGGGTGATTATAAATATCCATATCTGAACGCAGGAGTGGTTTTTCAGGAAAACAGACTTTGCGAACAATTTTCTGCAGTTCAGAATGTTGTTATGGTCAATAAGAAAAACTCAGTAAAAGTTGCCGAGGAGGAACTCTTAAGACTCCTTCCCGAGGATGCGATTCATAAACCGGTATCTGAGCTTTCGGGAGGAATGAAAAGAAGAGTTGCGATAGTACGAGCATGTGCTATTCCATCGGATATGCTTATTATGGATGAGCCATTTACAGGACTTGACCTTGATAATCGGATAAAGGCAATTGAGTATATCAGAGAAAAACAGGGAAGAAATCCGCTTCTTATTACTTCTCATGATATGGAGGGTCTGGATTTTTGCAGACGTATTGAATTGTAATATACCTTGAAATTCCTTTGGGATGATGGGTTTATATATGTAGTTGTAAATTGATTTTATAGAATTGGGAGATTTCTATGGTAACAAACGACGAGGGACTGGTAAGTTTTAAACACAAGATTATGGAAGAGGTTTGCCGCCTTGCCTGGAAGGGAGAGCTTGACGAGGAGCACAAGGACAAGCTTACATATCAGGTTGCGCCCGGACCGAAGCCTGAGTACAGATGCTGCGTTTACAAGGAGCGAGAGATAGTACGTCAGAGAATTCGTCTGGCATGCGGACAAAGCACTTCCTACAACGAGAATTCAAAAAATGTGGTTCAGGTTATTGATCCTGCTTGTGATGAGTGTCCTATTTCGGCTTTTTCAGTAACAGATAATTGCCGTTTTTGTATGGGAAAAGCATGTCTTAACTCATGTAAGTTCGATGCTATTCATCCTGGTGACATGAAGATGCACATTGATCCCGCTAAGTGTAAAGAATGCGGAATGTGTGCTAAGGCTTGTCCTTATGGAGCAATTGTTCATCTTGAACGTCCCTGCCACAAGGCATGTCCTGTAGGAGCTATCACTTACGATGAGTACGGATATTGTAAAATTGATGAGGATAAATGCATATCCTGCGGACATTGTATTCACAACTGTCCTTTCGGAGCTATCGGATCCAAGACTTATCTTGTTCAGATAATTGAGGCTATCAAGGAGGGCAAGGAAGTAATCGCTATGTGCGCTCCTGCGACAGAAGGCCAGTTTGGTGAGAACATCACTATGGCTGCAATTAAAAAGGCGCTTGTAAAGATCGGCTTCTCAGATATGGTTGAGGTTGGACTTGGCGGAGATATGACAGCTGCCTACGAGTCTAAGGAATGGGCCGAAGCTTACGCCGAAGGCAAGAAGATGACTACGTCATGCTGTCCTGCATTTATCAATATGCTTAAGAAGCACTTCCCTGAGCAGTTTGAAAACAACATGTCTTCAACTGTTTCGCCCATGTGTGCTATTTCCAGATATTTAAAGGCTACGCGTCCCGGATGCGTTACAGTATTCGTTGGCCCCTGCATAGCTAAAAAGTCAGAGGCTCAAGATCCTGATGTTCCGGATAATGCAGATTATGTAGTAACCTATGGTGAAATCAGAGCCTTGATGAGATCTAAGGATGTAGAGTTCGAGCCTGTGGATGATGAGTATCAGGAATCCTCAATCTGGGGTAAGAGATTTGCTACCAGCGGCGGCGTTGCAAATGCCGTTATCGAGTGCATGCAGGAGAGAGGTGAGGACATCGGTGACCTTAAGCTGCATCGAGCAGCCGGTGGTCTTGAGTGTAAGAAAGCACTGACGCTTCTTAAGATGGGCAAGTTCCCTGATGATTTCATTGAGGGTATGGTTTGTCCCGGAGGCTGCGTCGGAGGACCCTCCAAGCATAAAACGGAGACAGAGATTACCAAGGCCAGAGCAACACTTCTTGCAAAGGCTGACGGAAGAAAGGTTCTTGAAAACCTTAAAAATTATCCTATGGATAAATTCTCAATGCACCGCGATGGTAAGAAAATAGATCTCCCCGACTAATATAATGGGGATAGAGCCGGATAGTCGTTTTTATGCGATTATCCGGCTTTACTTTTCATCGCATTTCAGGCTGTTAATAAAACTTTGATAAAATTTTATCTTTTCTTGAGATTTTAAGACATTAAGAGTTATAATTTTGAGGCATAATTATAAATGAGCTGTATGCTCAGGCTATGTATTATCACCAATGCGGGCTGTTTCAAGCCTGCCTATTCATAAATTAGGAGGAAATATAAATGTACGGTTTTGGAGAAATGATTTCCAAGCTTAAAGCTAATCCGAAGACTATTGTCTTCACAGAGGGTGAGGATCCCAGAATTCTTGAGGCTTCATCCAGACTTCTTGCAGGTAACTTTTTAAAGCCTATTCTTCTTGGTAATCCTGATGTTATTAACAAGGTTGCTGAGGATGAGGGTTATAACATCAGAGGAGCAATAATAATTGATCCTACAAACTATGACGATTTTGAGGCTATGGTTGCAGAGTTTGTTGAGCTTCGTAAGAGCAAAGGAATGACTCCCGAGCAGGCTCGTGATATTTTGTCACATGCAAACTACTTCGGAACCATGCTTGTTAAGATGAAGAAAGCTGACTGCCTCCTTGGCGGCGCTACCTATTCAACAGCTGATACGGTAAGACCTGCACTTCAGATCATCAAGACTAAGCCCGGTAACACGGTTGTTTCATCCTGCTTTATTCTTGTTCGTCCTTCAGCTACAGGCGATAACGAGGTTATTGCAATGGGTGACTGTGCTATCAACATTGATCCCTCTGAGGATGAGCTTGTTGAGATTTGTGGAGAGACAGTAGAGTGTGCCAAGGCTTTCGGTGTTGATCCCAAAGTTGCATTCCTTTCATTCTCCACAAAGGGTTCAGCTAAGAGCCCTTCTGTTACAAAGATGCAGAATGCTACTAAGAAAGCACAGGAAAAGTATCCTGAGCTTCCGATTGATGGTGAGCTTCAGTTTGACGCTGCTGTTTCCCCTAAGGTTGCACGAGTTAAGACACCGGGATCACCTGTGGCAGGACATGCAAATACCTTTATTTTCCCTAATATTGATGCAGGTAACCTCGGTTACAAGATTGCTCAGCGCATGGGTAACTTTGAAGCATACGGTCCGATACTTCTCGGTCTCAATGCTCAGATCAATGACCTGTCAAGAGGCTGTAATGCTATAGAGGTTTACTCAATGGCAATTATTACAGCAAGCCTGGCATAAACCTCTGACACTTAACAGACAGATAGCAGAATTATAAACGAGGTTATATGGAATATAAGGATTATATGGTGCGTGCTACTGCAGCTGATGCGCAGATAAGGGCGTTTGCCATTACTTCAAGAAATCTGGTGGATGAGGCCAGAAAAATACATGATTTAACACCTATTTGCAGCGCTGCATTGGGGCGCCTTATGAGTGGCGCTCTCATGATGGGTGACATGCTGAAAAATGAAAAGGACGCGCTTACTATTACCGTTGACGGCGACGGCCCTATCGGAGGACTTCTTGCGACTGTTAATAACAGAGGAGAGGTTAAAGGATATGTGAAGAATAATACTGTTGTTCTTCCCAATAATGATGCAGGACATCTTAATGTCGGCGGGGCAGTAGGTAATGGTACACTTACCGTAACAAGAGATCTTGGACTTAAGGACCCTTATGTGGGAACGATACAGCTTTTGTCAGGTGAGATTGCGGATGACCTGACCTGTTATTTTGTGGAATCAGAACAGATTCCTTCTTCGGTAGGTCTTGGAGTTCTCGTTAATAAAGACTTTTCAATAATGGAAGCCGGAGGGTTTATTGTTCAGCTTATGCCAGGGGCATCAGAGGAAGTTATTTCAAAGCTCGAGGGCAATATCCAGGGAATGAAGACTGTTACAGAGATTCTTAAAGAGGGAAATACTCCGGAAGATATGCTGAACATGGTACTTGCAGGTTTTGATATAGACATCACTGCAACCATGCCGGTTAAGTATCACTGCGGATGTGACAGAGACAGGGTAGAAAGAGCGCTGACTCTTCTTGGAAAGAAGGAATTGGAGGACCTTGCATCGGATAGCGAAGATGTAGAGATTAAATGTCATTTTTGCGGAAAAGCCTATTCCTTTACGCCTGCAGATCTTAAGGAGATGATGGTAAAGGCAAAATAACCTTGCCGTAAGCGGCGATTATTACGCTCAGGGTTTAATGCTCTTTGTACTTACATCTTCAGAGGATAATATTTTAGTTGTTTTATCGGGAAGCTCGACGATGAGCTTCCCTTTTTCGTTCACATCAATAGCTTTTGCTTCGTAATTTCCATCTGTAGTGATTACTCTGATTGTACTTCCAAGCATTTTCATTCTTGATTTGTATTCTTCTACGATGCAGTCCGGCACATCATTTGTAAGAATGTTGTTTAAAATATCAGCGATAAGCCGGTCTTTTGATATAGTCTCTCCGCCTTTCTCAAACAAACTTCCCGCTGTCTTTCTTAAATCCGGTGGGAATTCGTTTATATCGGAATTGAAATTTATGCCGATACCAATAACAATATATTGAAGTTCGCCGGTATCAAAATCAGTTCCTGCTTCGGAAAGGATCCCGCAAATCTTTTTGTCATCAATATACAGGTCATTTAGCCATTTGATTGAGGGAAATACGCCTATGGCGCTTTCCAGAGCTTTGCAGACACAGACACCGGCAAAAGGGGTGATCAGAGAATAATCAAAAACATTCATCCTTTCTGGGCGAAGAATGATACTCATGTATATGCCGCCTTTGGGAGATGAGAAGTGTCTTTTCTTTCTTCCGGTACCTCCGGTCTGGGTTTTCGAAATGATTACACTGCCGTGAGGTGCATCAAAGGAAGCCATGCTCCGGGCTGTTTTATTTGTGGATTCAAGTTCGTCATAGATTGTAATTAGTTCGGAGTCGACACCGGGAGATAAATATTTTGCAATTCCTGAGAGTGTAATATTGTCTGCAGGTGCTGACAAAGAATAACCCCTGCGAGGAGAGGCATTAATAATGTAGCCCTCTCTACGCAGGGATTCTATAGCTTTCCAGACACTGTTTCTTGACAGCTTAAGTTCCTTCGCAATAACTTCTCCGGAAGAAAAGCGTCCGGAGTTGTCTTCGAGATAATTCAGTACAAGAGATTTAGTGTCAGTCATATTTTTCCTTATAGAATACTACTAAGCCTTTTCTTGAGCTGCGGAGCAATAAGCGCGACCAGTATTATCTTCACTATTGAGGTGGGGATAAACGGAAGTACGCATGCAGTAAACCCCGCTATAAAGGTGCTTTTAGAAAAGAGCATAAACCAAATTGTTCCAAATACATAATTGATTGTAGCACCTATTGCCAGGCAAAGCACGAGAATAGTGAAATAAATATGCGGACTCTTCCGGCCTTGCTTGCGGAGAACATTTGCTGCTATTTCATCACCGAGCCCAGCGGTATATGAAAGAATAGGGAAGGAGATAAGAAAACCACCCGTCAATCCGAAAATTATACCGATACCGCCCTTGAATCCTGAAAAGACAGGGATTCCAACAGTTCCGATAAGAAGATATAAAAGAGTGGCATAGGTTCCTCTTCTTTTTCCAAGGACAATACCTGCGATGGGGATAATGAGTGTTTGCAGTGTCATGGGAACCCCGGCGGGCATCGGGATTGAAAGCTGTGATAGAACACATATGATTGCACAAAAAACACTGATAAAACATAAGTCCTTTATAGCTGTTCCTTGTATTTCGGTAGATTCGTTTGTTTTTGCATCAACATGTTGCTCGTTCATTTTTAGCTTGAGTCCTTTCGAAATTTTTTTTGGATACTCTCAAAAAGAATAGAACAGATTCTCTTTGATGATTATTTTTGTCACCGTATATCGATAAAAAACGGATAACAATGAGAGAATATAATAAATTGTATTGTTTGTCAACTACAATTAAAATGCAAGGGTGACAATTAACGAATACAATATATAGTAAGCAAGATTTTTAAAAGACTATATGTTTGTAAAATACGAAATAAAGAAGGGTATAAATAAAATTGAATCAAAAACAGTATGCAATTTGCACTAAAAAGACAGAAAATAGAGACTAATTTGAAATTAATATTTATTTTTCTAAATAAAGCAAAAATATTTGTAAAGTGTATTGACATTTTGGAACAATATTGATATTATCATTTTACCAACAAGAGAGCAGATAAATTCTAAGGAATAGCGATGGTAGCGAGTGCTTTACCGGAGTGAGAACAGACAGATTTATCTGTTTTAAGAATAGAGGTGAGATGCGGCGGCGTGTGCTTCACCAATTCGATCGCTCTATTCATTTCATCTTAACGAATCGGTTGGCTGCAGGAACGGCGAGTAACGAGGATGCCGGTGGTCACAAGAAGATCATGATGCGCAGCGTGATTTTCGCTTAAGGATTCGTGGAAATACAATTACAGAAAAGGAGACAAGTCCATTGGAAATTCAGAACTAAAGGGCATCGATCGATGAGGTCGGTGCCCTTTCATTTTTTTTTCATTTTTTAAATTCATATTGCAAAGCCCCTAAAATTGGTGTATATTACGAAACTATGAAACGGAATGAACCTGTTTCTACTATTAATACATTTTAAGAGGGGCATTTTTAATGGCAGCAAAAAAGAAAAATTTACTTATTGTTGAGTCACCGACAAAGGTGAAAGCAATAAAAAAATTCCTTGGTACAGGTTACGAAGTAGCAGCTAGTAACGGCCATGTAAGAGATCTTCCCAGAAGTCAGATGGGAATAGACGTAGAACATGATTTTGAACCAAAGTATATTACTATAAGGGGTAAGGGCGATGTTCTTGCAGCTCTTCGCAAAGCGGCAAAGAATGCAGACCATATTTATCTCGCAACTGACCCTGACCGCGAAGGAGAAGCAATTTCCTGGCACCTTATGACAGCACTTAAGCTAGAGGATGCAAAGGATCGTTTTTCCAGAGTAACCTTTAACGAGATTACACAATCAGCTGTTAAGGAAGCTATGAAGCATCCCAGAGACATCGATATGAACCTTGTCGATGCTCAGCAGGCCAGACGTGTACTGGACAGAATGGTTGGTTATCAGATATCGCCTCTTTTATGGGAGAAGATTAAGAGAGGACTTTCCGCAGGACGTGTGCAGTCTGTAGCACTCAGAATTATTTGTGACAGAGAGGATGAGATCAATTCATTCATTCCTCAGGAATACTGGACTCTTGATGCTACCCTTAAGGTTAAGGGAGAGAAGAAACCTATCGTCGCACACTATTATGGAAAAGATGGCAAAAAGATTGACATTTCTTCCAGAGCAGAGCTTGACGAAATTGTAAAAGACTTAAAGGGAAAGAAATTCAAAATTTCCGAAATAAAGAAGGGCGAGCGTACAAAGAAGGCACCACTTCCTTTTACGACATCGACACTTCAGCAGGAGGCATCAAAATCCCTCAATTTCTCAACACAGAAGACAATGCGCACGGCGCAGCAGCTCTATGAAGGAATTGATATGGGTAAGGCAGGAACTGTCGGACTCATCACTTACCTTCGTACGGATTCGACTCGTGTTTCCGAGGAAGCCCAGGCTTCTGCAGCAAATTATATTGCAAACGCTTTTGGTAAAGAATATCTTGCAGAGGCAACTCAGGGCGGTAAATCCGGAGCAAAGATTCAGGATGCGCATGAGGCTATAAGACCTACAGATGTTAACAACACACCGGTAGCCGTTAAGGAATTCCTCACCAGAGATCAGTTCCGCCTTTATCAGCTTATCTGGCGCAGATTTATGGCCAGCAGGATGGCAGCTGCTAAATATGAGACAACTTCCGTGAAAATAGATGCGGGAGACCACCGCTTTACAGTTGCTGCGTCCAGAACGGTATTTGACGGTTTCATGAATGTCTATACCGATGATGAGGACCAGATTGAGAAGAATACTCTGGCAAAGAGAATCGATGAGAATTCAGAGCTTGAACTTCAGGATTATGAGGAAAAACAGCACTTTACGCAGCCAGCACCTCACTATACAGAGGCTTCTCTTGTACACGATCTTGAAGCGCTCGGAATCGGAAGACCTTCGACCTATGCGCCGACAATAACAACCATACTCGCAAGACACTACATTACAAAAGAAAATAAGAACTTATATGTCACTGAGCTTGGAGAAGCTGTCAATAAGATGATGAACGAGGCATTCCCTCAAATAGTTGATGTAAGCTTTACTTCCAACATGGAGACTCTCCTTGACGGTGTGGCTGAGGGTGATGTTAAGTGGAAGACCATTGTAGAGAACTTCTATCCCGATCTTGCAGATGCCGTTGAGAAAGCTCAGAAGGAAATTGAGAAGGTTGAGATTCAAGATGAGGCAACCGATGTTGTCTGCGAAAATTGCGGACGCAACATGGTTATTAAATACGGACCGCATGGTAAATTCCTTGCATGCCCCGGCTTCCCTGAGTGCAGAAATACCAAACCTTACTATGAAAAGACAGGTGTTTCCTGCCCTAAGTGCGGAAAAGACATAGTGCTTAAGAGAACAAGAAAAGGTCGTTTATACTATGGCTGCATAAACAATCCTGATTGTGACTTCATGGTATGGCAGAAACCTTCCAAGAAAGCATGTCCAAGATGCGGCGGACTTATGCTTATAAAGAATAACAAACTTGTATGTAATGATCCTGAGTGCGGATATATCGAAGACCGCGGTAAAGACGAGGATTAATTGATCTAAATATATATGGCACAGACAGAATTTATATTTTCTGTCTGTGCTTTTTCTTTATTTTGATTTGTACATTCTATTCATTAAATTTTAATAAAAATATGCACAAATTGCTTTGATGTATTGTATATTATGTGGTACAATCACGTTAGTTGTAGTAGATTTATATAAACTTAGTGGCATTTTCAGATAAAAGGAGACTTTTTTCATGAGTAGTGTACAGCTTTTGGATAAAACCAGAAAAATTGGGAAACTTCTACACAATAGCAATTCCGGAAAGGTTGTGTTTAACGATATTTGCACAGTGCTTTGCGATATCCTTAATTCCAACATGCTGGTAATAAGCAGAAAGGGCAAGGTTCTCGGTATCGGTGAGACATCTGCCGTTGATTCTCTGGGAGAAATGCTTGTTGATGATGTAGGAAGCTTCATAGATCCAATGCTGAACGAAAGACTCCTCACGGTTTTATCCACTAAAGAAAATGTAAATCTGGAGACGCTTGGCTTTGAAGATGTTGACATGAGAAAATACCAGGCAATCATTACACCCATTGAAATCGCAGGAGAAAGACTCGGTACACTTTTTCTTTATAAGTGCAATGAGCCTTATGATATCGATGATATTATTCTCTGTGAATATGGCACAACGGTAGTAGGCCTTGAGATGCTAAGAGCCGTTAATGAAGAAAATGCAGAGGAAAGCAGAAAACTTGCAGTTGTTAAGTCGGCGATAAGTACACTGTCATTTTCAGAGATGGAAGCCATCATCCATATTTTTGATGAGCTAAACGGTATGGAAGGTGTTCTGGTAGCAAGCAAGATTGCTGACAGAGTCGGAATAACAAGAAGTGTTATTGTAAATGCGCTTCGCAAATTTGAGAGTGCAGGAGTAATTGAATCCAGATCCTCGGGAATGAAGGGGACATATATTAAAGTTTTAAATGATGTTGTATTTGATGAAATAAAAAAACTTAAGGCGCAGATGTAAAGAGCTTTATGAGCTTTTCCGAAATAATAAATACAGGATGTGCAATGATAAAGGGATTTGTCGAAGTGACGAATCCCTTTTCTTTATATTGTGCCTGTGACATATAAAAAACACAATATAAAGTATAATTTTTGCCAAATTGCTTGTAATTTGATTAAAATCATCATAATATGATAGTAAGGATTAAAAGGATTATCCTGCCTTATTATGTACGGAGGGGAGACTATGATCAACAGTAACGCGTTTGATTACATTAATGTTCTTGATAAGACTGCTGATGCTTCATGGGTAAGGAATGAAGTCTTATCCAATAACCTTGCAAATGTTAATACGCCCGGCTACAAGAGACAGGACGTTGCATTTGAGAGGGAGCTTGAACGCGCTCTTGGAAACTCCAGGTATAAGACCATGGATGCCAAGGTCTCGGATCTTAAGATAAGCAGACTGAAACCAAGACCGTATACAGATTATTCCAACTTTTCATACAGAATGGATGGCAATAACGTGGACATTGATACTGAAAACGTGACTCTTGCAGCTAACCAACTTAAATATCAGGGTGTTATGCTCGGGATTAAGTCAGAGTTTTCCAACCTTCAGACAGCCATGAGAGGACAGTGAGGTATAGCCTATGATTAGTACAGGTAATATGTTTGATTCCTTTAATATCAACTCTTCGGGAATGACAGCTGAGCGTTTTCGCATGGATATCATCTCCCAGAATATCGCCAATGCAAATACCACAAGGGATGCTACCGGTGATGTATATACGAGAAAAGTGGTAACTTTTTCCGAAAAAGGTACTCAGACACCTTTTTCCAAGATTCTTAACGAGAGACTGGATCACTATAGCGGAAGAGGCGTTAAGGTATCTTCAATCAAGGATGACACCTGGACCGATTACAAGATGGTTTATGATCCGTCACATCCGGATGCGGATGAGTACGGTTATGTTACATATCCTAATGTTGACATCGTTACAGAGATGACTAATCTCATTGATGCGCAGAGAGGATATGAAGCTAATGCTACAGCTTTTAATGCAAGTAAGAATCTTATGAGTCAGGGACTTTCCATAGCTCAGGGCTGATGATTATTGAATGATTCATCTGAGCCGGAGTGATGACCTGCAAGACTAATTGCGGACAGGGGATCCGCGGGGAGATATAAATGGCAGATATTGATATTAGTCAGATAAGAAATGTTCATTCGACAGCGATTCGAAATGCTGAAAAGGTTAATTCCAAGGTTACTAATCCACTTGGGGACAGATTTGGTAACGATGGTTCTTTTAATAATATTTTCAAGAGAGCTGTTGAAAATATAAATACTACGAATGCGTATCTGTCAGATGCTGAGAATGAGGAGATTAAGTGGTCTCTCGGTGAGACGGATAATACACATGATCTTGCGATAGCGCTGCAGAAAGCCGAGACAGCACTGCAGTATACGGTAGCGGTCAGAGACCGCATGCTTTCTGCATATAAAGAAATCATGCAGATGCAGATATAAATTGATTTATTAGCCTTCTCCTTTGGAGAAGGTGCACGAAGAAACTATATGCCTTCCCCTGGGGGAAGGTGGCACGAAGTGCCGGATGAGGGGAAGCGTTAGAAGTAAGTACGGAGGAGAGGAGTATGAGAGAACGTCTTTTGGATCTCAGGGACAGGATCCTTGGGTGGTGGAATCGCTTTACAATCAGACAGAAGACGCTTATTGGAGCCTGTGTAGCTGCAGTAATCATGGTAATTATTATACTGGTTACTGTATACAACCAGCCCAAATATGTAACGGTTGCTACTGTTGAGACTATGAAGGAGTCACAACAGATAATTGAATTATTTGATGAAAACGGTATTAAGTACAGAAAATCAGAGGATAATCTTAGGTTCGAGGTTTTGAAATCGGATGAGAGTAATGCCTCTCTTTTGCTGGGTACAAACTATATACAGCCTGATACCTATAGTATTGATAATGTAACCAACGGCAGCTTTTCAACAACAGAATCAGATAAGCAAAAAAAATACATAGCTTATCTTGAAAGTAAGCTCGGACACGATTTTGAAGAGTACTTTGATGATATAGACAGTGCCAGAATTGAGCTTCATATACCGATCAATGATGGAACTCTTTTATCCAAAAATGAGGAATCTTCAGCATCGATATTCTTAAGACTTAGGGATCCTGAGTCCTTTACGGAAGACAATGCGGCATTTCTTGCTAAGGCAACAGCAACAGCACTTGGAAATAATACAACGGAGAAGATAACCATCATGGATAGCGATGGAAATCTTTTGTTCTCCGGTTCCGAAGATACTACCGCTGCAGGACTTGCCAGCACTCAGCTTAATGCCAAGACCAAGGCAGAGCAGCAGGTCAGAAATGAAGTCATCAGAGTCCTTAAGGGCACAAAGCTCTACAATGATATTGAAGTTGCAAGTAACCTGATCCTTGATTTTTCAAATATAAAAAAGACGACACATACTTATACACCTGCTGAGGATCAGACACAGGGTGTTTTGAGTCATGAGGACAACTACAGTGCCCAGAATGTAAACGGCACAAGCGGCATTCCCGGAACTGATACAAATAATGATGATGAGACCTCTTATATGCTTCAGGATAATGAGAATTCATCATCTACGATAGAAGAGGAATCCAAGGATTATCTTCCTAACGAGGAGATTACAACTGTTGATACACCTTCAGGTAAGGTGAATTATGAAGAGTCCACAATCTCCGTTACAGCTACAAAGTATGTTATCTATAACGAGGATAACTATAAGCCTGAAGAGCATGAGAACATGACCTGGAAGGAATTCAAGGAGAATACCGGGGTCACACAGGCAGAGGTGGCTGAGGATACGATAAATATTGTTGCCAAAGCGACAGGTATTTCGGCAGCAAATATTTCAATGACAGCGTACGAACAGCCTGAATTCTTTGATTCAGAGGGAAAAGGACTTACCTTTACGGATGTCCTACAGGCGATACTTATACTTCTTATTCTCGGACTTCTTGCATTTGTTATCTGGAGAAGTATCAGAACCAGAAAAGAAGAAATTGAGATTGAAGAAGCTGAGGAAGAGGTTCTGCCTGATGAACTTTCAGTTGAGGAGCTTCTCGAATCACAGCCGGATGAATATCTTGAGGAGGAAGGTGGTCTTGCGGATATAACCATGGAAGAAGGAAGCGAGACTATGAAACTCATCGAGAAGTTTATCGAAGAGAATCCGGAAGCTGCAGCGATACTTCTTCGCAACTGGCTCAAGGAAGACTTTGAGATATAATTCTTAAAAATCACGGAGGGGAATACTTACAATGGCTATCGACGGCGAAGAATTTGATGATGACGAATTAGAAGGTGGCTCCGCTGCCGCAGCGGCGGGTGGATTACCTCCCGCAGGGAATTATGATCCGGCTCTTACTGCGAATCTTTCAGGAACGCAGAAAGCAGCCATCCTTTTGATTGCCCTCGGACCGGAAAAGTCATCCGCCATTTTTAAACATTTGAAAGAAGATGAGATAGAGGAACTGACTCTTGAGATTGCTAACACCAGAAGTGTAACACCTCAGGTTAAGGAAGCGGTTATCGAGGAGTTTTACGGAATCTGTCTTGCCCAACAGTATATTGCTGAGGGTGGTATCAACTATGCCAAGGAACTTCTGGAGAAGGCTCTTGGTGAAGATAAGGCGATGGATGTTATCAGTAAACTGACTGCATCTCTTCAGGTTAAGCCCTTCGAGTTTATCAGAAAGGCCGATCCTTCACAGCTTCTTACCTTCATACAGGATGAACACCCGCAGACTATTGCTCTTGTTATGTCCTATATGTCATCGGCACAAAGTGCTATGATCCTTGGTGCGCTGCCGCCTGAGAGACAGGCTGATGTTGCAAAGCGTATCGCAACAATGGACAGAACAAGTCCCGATACGATCAAAGAAGTTGAGAGAGTTCTTGAGTCCAAGCTTTCATCACTGGTTAACCAGGATTATACGGTTGTCGGTGGTGTAGATGCTGTGGTTGAAATCCTCAATGCAGTTGACCGTGCTACTGAGAAACATATCATGGAGACTCTGGAAATCGAGCAGCCTGAACTTGCAGATGAGATCCGCAAGAAGATGTTCGTCTTCGAGGATATCCTTCTTCTGGACGACCGTGCTATTCAGCGCGTGCTGCGTGATGTTGACAATGCTGACCTCGGCCTTGCTTGTAAGGGATCTACTGAACAGGTACAGACCGCTATCTTTAACAACCTGTCTAAGCGTCTTGCTGCAATGATTAAGGAAGACATGGACTTCATGGGACCTGTTCGTATGAAGGATGTTGAGGAAGCACAGCAGAAGATTGTTAATGTTATACGTAAGCTTGAGGATGCCGGTGAGATTGTAATCTCCAGAGGCGGAGGTGATGACCTGGTTGTCTAATCAATCTAATTTACTTAAGTTCGGTTGGTATCAGGTTGATGAAAACGATAAGCACATCATTGATAACAACGAGCTTGCTGAGCAGAAAATAGAAAAATATCAGGCCCAGGAAGCCAAAAGAAGGGAGGCATTGGAGAAAGGTGAGCCAGTGCCTGTTTTTGGCGCGTTTGAAGAAGGACTTGGCTTTGAACAGGTAGGCGCTTACGATGAGGGTCAAAATATCATAGGCAACACCAATTTTGATGATCAGAATCAGATGGGCAGCTTTAATGAAGGCTTTCAGGAGGGATTTCCGGAAGAAAGTGTTCAGAATTATGGCGAAGGGTTTGATAATTCAGGAGCTTATGATGAGAATTCCGGTTACGGAATGGGAGAACAGCAAGGCTTTGGAGAAAATATTCCCTATGATTCCGGGGATGGCATGTACGGTGCAAATCCATCCGAAGGATATGGTGAGAACCCGGGAGCAATGGGTGATTACGCATATCAGGGAGATGATTTTGATAACCAGGGAATGGGAATGTCTGAGGAGGACATGAATCTCGGCATGGATATGACACCCGAGCCGGAGCCTCCGGCGGAGGAAGTTCCGCAGATTAATCTGGAAGAGATACAGGCGCAGATTGATGAACAGATCAGAATGGCTGAGGAGCAGGCAAAACAGATTGTTGATGATGCCCAGGCTCAGGCTGATGAGATACGTAATCAGGCCATGGAGGAAGGCAGAGCTGCCGGTTATGAAGAAGGAATAAAACAGGCCGCTGAGGAAATTGAAAAAATGAAGGCAGAGGCCAAGGAGGAGATCCAGGCCGAAAAAGATAAGCAACAATCGGATTTTCAGCAGCTTGTTGCGAGCATTGAGCCTGACATGGTTGATACACTGACACAAATTTACGAACATGTATTTAATGTTGATCTTCGAGAAAATAAAGACATTATACTTCATCTCATAAGAACTACACTTGGCAAGATGGAGAGCGGAGTTGATATTATTTTACATATATCGGCCGATGATTATGATCTGGTATCCGATGAAAAGGCAAATCTTGAGGAAGTAATGGCATCCCCGAATTCGACTCTTGAAATTGTTGAGGATCCGCTTCTAAAAGAGAATGAATGTATAATTGAATCCGAGGGTGGTGTATTTGACTGCTCTCTTGGCGTGGAGCTTTCGGAACTTTCGAGAAAGTTAAAGCTTCTATCATTTGACAGGAGTAGGCGCTGATGGCAAATGGAATTATCGATTATTCAAAATATAAAAAGATATCTAACAACATGTTTTATAAAGTTCGTGGCAAGGTTGTTAATGTTGTCGGACTTACGATAGAATCTGCAGGCCCCGAGGCTAAGATGGGAGATATCTGTTATATTTATTCCAAGAAGAAGGAAGGTGAAGCTACAGCCAGACCTTCCGGAAGGGGAACCATGGCTGAGGTCGTGGGTTTTAAGGATAATCATGTACTTCTTATGCCTTATGAGAATATTAGCGGTATAGGAAGCGGCAGTATTGTTGAAAATACAGACTCGCCGCTTCGCGTTAATGTTGGAGAAGGTCTTCTTGGAAAAACCCTTGACGGTCTTGGAAGAATAGACGGAACCAACTATGGAAAGGGCGTTGCTCTTGAGAACGGAATAGCATACTCTGTTGAAAATCAGCCGCCGGATCCAATGACAAGAGATCCGATTTCGGATGTTTTATCACTTGGAGTTAAGGCAGTGGACGGCCTTCTTACAGTAGGAAAAGGACAGCGAATCGGGATATTTGCCGGTTCCGGTGTCGGTAAGTCTACTCTTATGGGTATGTTTGCAAGAAATACCAATGCGGATATTAACGTCATTGCCCTTATCGGAGAGCGTGGAAGGGAGGTCCGTGAATTCATAGAAAGAGACCTTGGCCCTGAGGGCATGGAACGCTCAATAGTTGTGGTTGCAACTTCTGATAAACCTGCGCTTGAGAGACTTAAAGCGGCTAAAACCGCAACATCAATTGCGGAGTATTTTCGTGATAAGGGAAAAGACGTGCTTTTGATGATGGATTCTCTTACACGTTTTTCCATGGCACAAAGAGAGATAGGACTTGCGAGTGGTGAACCTCCGGTATCAAGAGGTTATCCGCCGAGTGTATATGCTGAGATGCCTAAGCTCCTTGAGAGAGCGGGTAAGTCTAGAAAAGGCTCAATTACAGGCCTCTATACTGTCCTGGTCGATGGTGATGATTTTAATGAGCCTATTACAGATACCGCCAGAGGTATTCTTGACGGACACATAGTCCTCAATAGAAAGTTAGCTCAAAAGAACCACTATCCGGCTATAGATGTACTTGCCAGCATTTCAAGATGTATGAGCGCCATTGCGCCTTCGGAACAGAAGAAAGCAGCAGGTAAGCTAAAGAATGTGCTTGCAACCTATTCCGATGCTGAAGATTTGATAAACATCGGAGCATATAAGGCGGGAGCCAATAAGAACATTGATTATGCCGTATCCAAAATAGATGCCGTGAACGAATTCCTTATGCAGGAGACAGATGAAAAGTTTACCTATGAGGAAGTCGTAGCGCAGCTGGAGAGCATGTTCAAAGAATAAGATAGAAGCCTTCCCCTAGGGGGGAAGGTGGCACGTAGTGCCGGATGAGGGGCCATGGCAAGATTCAACTATCCCCTTCAGGGCGTCCTTAATCTGCGACTCCAACAGGAAGAGCAGGTCAAGATGGAATTTGCCCAGGCTCTGAAGGAACTTAATGATCAGCTTGATATATTGAATGACTACAATAAAACGCGAGATGCTTTTATTCAGGAAGGCTATGAGCTTCGGAGCGCCAGTATAATGGATGTTCAGAAGATCATGGACAACAATTTTTACGAAAAGCAGATGGATGTCATAATAAAGGATCAGGAAGTTAAGGTTGATGCTTACAGAGCAAAATTCGAAGTCGCAAGAATGAAGCTCACCAGAGCCGTGCAGGAGAGGAAGATGCAGGAGAGGCTTAGAGAAAAAGCCTTTGAACAATTTGTCGAGGAAGAAAAAGAAGCCGAGGCAAAAGAAGTTGATGAAAGATCAAGCTTCACATACACCAAACGTACCAGAGAGGAACAGTAATGGCAGACAAACCCGCAAAGAATAATACTGAAGCTTCGGTTTTACCCAAGCCGGTAGATCCTGATAAAGAAGCCAGAAAAAAAATAAAAGAAGAGAGAAAAGCCCTTCGCCAGGAGCTAAAAGAGCAGAGAAAAGCTGCAAAGCTGAAGGAAGCTGAACTGGCAGAGAGAAATGCTGAGCTGAACGGTGATGATGGTGGTGGTGTGGCTACACTTGTTATCACTTTCATTATCATTTTGATCTGGCTCATTATTATGGGCATTTTCATTAAGCTGGATGTGGGAGGCTTCGGCTCAAATGTTCTTGCACCGATCATAGGGGACATACCCGGAATTAACAATATTCTTCCGGAGGGAAGCTACACACCTACAGAAAAGAAGAAGCAGGAAGAAGCACAACAGCCGCTTGTGAATCCGGTTGATGAACAGCTTGCGAGCAGCCTGGATGAAGCTAATCTCTATATCAAGAGGCTTGAAAACGAGCTTCGAAAGGAGATGGAGGAAAACAAGAACCTTCAGGAAGAGAATGAAAAGCTTCAGACCGAAGTGACCAGGCTCCAACCTTTTGAGGAGAATCAGTCCAAGCTTGAACAGGAAAAAGAGGACTTCTACAAGAATGTTGTTTACGCGGATAATGCTCCTTCGGTAGATGAATATCGAAAGTACTACGAGGAGATTGAACCTGATGTTGCAGCGCAGATTTATGCACAGATCATTCAGGGACAAGCGGATGATATTGAACTGGAACAATATGTAAAAGCATATTCATCCATGAAGGCAAAGGAAGCTGCAGCAATCTTTGATGCAATGATTGAGAATGATACCGGAGATGCGGTAAGGCTCATTTCGAGAATTTTGGGCAAGATGAGTGCCGAAAACCGCGGTGCTATTCTTGATAAGATGACAGAGGAATATGCGGGTAAGGTTACCGACTACATGGAACCTGCCACACATAAGGCTACAGTATCCGGAGTAGGCAACTAAGCCTTCCCCTTGGGGGAAGGTGGCACGAAGTGCCGGATGAGGGGAGTTTTTATAAATTTTTAATATTTTTCGGCCATGCGGGTTAAGTTTTCTCCCACATGGCCGATATTAGTTATGTAAAGCTATGGGCAAACCATACCCAAATCTAAAAGGGAAAGGAGGAAAAAGCTTTGATAAGTAACGCGATTCCCGGTATTGGAACACTAAATGCATATACCAATACCCAGGCAGCAAAAGGAATTGCTGCTACAAAGGAGCAGACTACAGATTTCCAGAAAGCGCTTTTAAATGCCAACTCGCAGAAGCAGACAACGTCAATTACAACAGATGTAGCAAGGACTCTTACACAGACAGGAGCAGCGACAAATAATGTAAGTGCGACCTACGAAAAGTCACAGGCAGCTCAGCAGGCGAGTACACAAAACAGTGAACAGACAGCTGTAAAAGAGACAACTACTACAGACGAGACAACGGCAGCAAAGACAGATACACAAAAGGAAAATGTAACGGCCGAGGAAGCTGTAGAAACTTCAAATGTCACGGAACAGACAGAAGAAAATGCCCAGGTTGTGACAGTAACAGAAGAAAATGCCGGCGAAGACACAGCTGCTATTGCAGCGGCAGATGAAGCCGAGACCGCTTTGGAACAGGCTATGCTTGAAAGCAGCAGACTTCTGATGGAACAGCTTGCAGATGAACTTGGTGTCGATATCGAAGACATCGAGAATGCAATGGCAACACTGGGACTTACAAATGTAGCAATACTTGATCCTACAAATCTTACACAGATAGTTGGCCAGCTTACCGGTGCAAATGACGTAATGGCCATTGTAACCAATGCAGACTTGTATCTGAATGTACAGAATATGCAGGATGCGGTAGACACTACCAGACAGAACCTCATGGAGGAGTTTGGATTAAATGAAGAAGGATTTAACTCCGCACTTGAGGATTTCAATGAAGCTTTAAGTGAACAGCAACCCAGACAGGAAATTGGTGAACTTGCAGCAGATACAAATAATCCTGTAAGTACTCAGACCTTTGAAAATGCGGTATCCTCTGAGGCGGTAAGACTTGACCTTACAGGTGACGGCATTGTAAAGGAAGTAAGCCAGCAGGTGGCAGAGGCGACTAAAACAGAAGAAACAACTACAACTACAGAGGCAGCAGGAATTGCTGAAAACGAAGAAGCAACTCCAAATTTCCAGCTTACAGTAGAGACACAGGAACATCACGAAGAGCATCATAGTGATAACAAGAAACAGGAAAACACAGAAGGGTCTGTATACAACCAGGTGATGAATCAGATATCAGCATCTCTTACCGAAGTAGTGGAGACCGAAAGCTATGGGCAGATGGCAAGGGCTAACACTCAGGAGATAATGGATCAGATAACCGAGTATATCAAAATGAATGTAAGATCCGATACAACCACAATGGAACTTCAGCTTCATCCGGCAAGCCTCGGAAATGTAAATGTAATCATCGAAGCGGCTAAGGACGGAAATGTAATAGCAAAGTTCCTCACTCAGAACGAAGATGTAAGGGCAGCCATTGAAAGCCAGATACAGCAGCTTCAGGATAAGCTTAATGAGCAGGGCGTAAAGGTTACTGCAGTAGAAGTAACAGTAAACGCAGGAGCTTTTGATCAGGCACTTAATGACAGCCAGAGCCAGAGAGAAGATGATGCTGATGCGCAGAGTTCTGTCAGAAAGCCCATGAGAAGAATAAGACTCGGAGACCTTTCCTTAGAGGAAGTCGGAGAAATAGCCGAGGAAGATCAGCTCACAGCTGAGATGATGGCGATTAACGGCAACTCAGTCGATTTTTCAGCATGATATACGGCGGAGGTAATTAAATGAGTGTAAATGCAGTAGTTCAAGACGGTAAACTCGTTGATACCAAGAGCAAAACCAGTGACGCTACTAAAGCGGCGGCCAATCAGGGATATGACAAAAACGCATTTATGAATATTCTCTGTGCACAGATGAAGTACCAGGATCCGTTGGAGCCGACTTCTAACACCGAGTATATCAATCAGTATGCGACCTTTACACAGGTTGAACAGCTATCCAATATGGCAGAGGCCTTCTCAATGTCCAGAGCATCCGACCTTGTTGGAAAAACCGTTATCGTTACAAATGAGGCGGGCCAGCAGGTTCAGGGCAAGGTTGACTATGTAACATACAAGAGCGGAGAAGCATATCTGAACATAGACGGAACAGATTACAAGATGGAAGATGTAAGCTCAGTAGCGGACAGCCACTTTGTAGAGATTCATGATCAGGCAGATGATCTTGCAGAGATGATGGAAAAGTTCCCTGTTTATGAAAACATGGTATTTACCGATGCGGATGCAATTTACAAGGCCTTCAGCTTTTACGAGAATATGGATGCGGATGCAATTGCTCTTCTTGATCAGTCTGATATTGATAAACTTGAAAAGTATTATAAGAGAGCTCAGGAACTTGTAAAGGAAGCTAACCAGAATCAGGCAGACTACGAGGAAAGACAGAAGGCTGAGAAGGAAGCAAAGATCGACGAGATAACAAACGACCCCGATGAAAGCGTATCAACCGAATAAATGAATCATATCATTTATTAAATTTGTGTGAATTTGTAAATTGGGTTTAAGTTTTTGATTAGCAAGCCGAAATATAGAGCGGCAAAGCAATTAGGCTTAGTGTTTGTTTATGGAAAGGAGTAAGCCGTGAGAATAGATAATACAAGCGGATTCCTTTCAATTGAACAGGTTCAGAACCAGTACTTTGGTCAGGGCGAGAAGATCAGAGGCGGCGCCGGCGTCCAGAATTCGGACTTTGGCAAAATCCTCTCTCAGATCGAAGAAAGCAGGGAGGGTGTCAGATTTTCAAAGCACGCTTCCAACAGACTAAGTGACCGCAACATTGAGCTCACACAGGATCAGATGAACCGCCTGAATAACGCAAGGAATCAGGCCAATGCGAAAGGAATAAACGAATCACTTATCCTGGTTGATCAGCTTGCCTTCATCGTAAATGTAAAGAGCAACACAGTAGTTACAGCGATGGATAGTCAGGAAACTGGCAGCAACATTTTTACCAATATAGACGGAGCGGTAATCGCATAAGTTCTATAGAATGGACAGAATGAAAGAAGAAATATGACCGGACCGAGGACAGGGCAGCTGTCCGTAAGCTTATCGGAAGTGGTAAGTATCTAAGGAGGTCAAGAATTCCCGAATGCCAGACGGAATTCAATTACGTTTCCCCTTCTTTTTCATTCTAACCGGAAAATAGAATATGTGTGCCGTCCCCCATCAAAGTAGGAGGACATGCCTTATGATGAGATCACTTTTTTCTGGTGTAGCAGGACTTAAGACCCACCAGGTCAAGATGGATGTTATCGGTAATAACATCGCGAACGTTAACACCACATCCTTCAAGTCACAGTCTATCACCTTCAGTGATTTGATGTACCAGACTACGCAGCGCGCATCCAGAGCTACCGAGAGAACCGGTGGTATCAATGCACGTCAGATTGGTCTTGGTGCAAAATCAGGCGCGATTGCAACAGCAATCACTCAGCAAGGCGCAACGGAAACAACTAACAATCCGTTCGATATGCGAATTACCGGCGACGCTTTCTATGTAGTAAATAACGGAAACCAGACAATGTTTACAAGAGACGGTTCCTTCTATGTAGATGGTGCAGGAAACCTCGCAATGCAGTCAACAGGTTACTTCGTATACGGATGGTCAGCACAGGAAGATCCCGAGACAGGTGCCATCACCGTTAATACAAACGGCGGTATCGGCAAACTCCAGATCATGAGCGCTGAAAACATGACCTATCCTCCGGAAGGAACAACAGAAGGACTTGTAAGCGGTAACATTGACGCACACGACACAAACATCACAAGTGATAACGGAAAGACCGTAACTCTTGAGTTCTACGACAATCTTGGTTATCTCTACACAGCAAAATTCGCAGTTCGCGACGTTGACGATCTCGAGCATACCTACACAATGACTCTCGAAGATATCCTTGATTCAAAGGGAAATACAATCGGCGCAGAAAAGCTCAGTAACGTAACCTTCACAGATCTCGACAATGATGAGCAGACCTACGGACTTCGTGATTCCTGGACAAAGACAGTTACAACAGTCAACTATACAGCAACAGTTGGTGCTAAGAATGTATCTTTTAAAAATTCATCAGGATCAACCGCATATTCAGGAATTCCTACAAGCGGAGCAATTTCAGATCTCGTTGATAAGGCACCCACACTTCTGAGAAATGTATACGGACTTACAGTCGGAGTAGCAGGAGATACTTCAGTAGCATCTACAGATTATTACACAATTAACACCGACGGCTCCATCAGCGTATACCCTGTAACACAGGCAGATACATCATCATCAAGCCTTGGAACCTATTATAAGAACAGCAGCACAGATACCACAGTTACATACGGAACCTATGAGAATTCCACTTATGCAACACTTCCCAGAACTCTGGATATGCCCAATACAGGTGTTCTTGATTCCAGTCAGAAGGAAGTTTTGGAGTCAATGTTTGGTTTAAAGGTTGATGACCTTGATTACACTCCTAAGACAGGCGAAGACAGTGTAACTTATTCATATACACTTTCATCTGACGGAGTATCAGGTCTTACACTGTATAGAAACGGTGAATCACATGAAGAAAAGCCGCTTGATGCAGATTACAGAATAGTTAAGTATGATTCGGGAACAATTACATTGAATAACAGAAATACAGATACTAATATAGATGTTCCCGAAACTGCATCCGGGCCTAATGTTTTAACGGATGATCTGTTAAAGGCATATGGTTTATCCAGATCAAACTATCCGGTAGATGCGAATCATAATTACAGCTATACAATCAACCTTACAAACGGAAAAATCGATATTATCAAGGTTGAAACAACTGTAGCAGGAGATGGAACACTTACCAGGAATCTGACTGTTCAGGCAGGAAGTTATGATAATCCTACAGGTAAAGTGACAATTGAAGTTAGTGCATCAACAACAAAAGAAGTTAATATAACTGATACTATTAGTGCATCAACTGATGCAGATGTACTTACAGCTCTGGGGCTTACAGCAACAGCACTTCCGGCACAGAATGCAACCGGTACAGAGCTGTACACATATCAATATACGATTTCTGATACCGGAGAGATGACTGTTGAAAAAACGACAGTTGCAACCACACAGCTTACCGAAAGACCTTATGACAGCACAAAATATGTTTACTCAACAGAAGGAACAACAGCTGTTTTCAGTAAGGATAAGACAAATCATAAGTTTGACAGAAAGGGTTCTCTTTCAAGTCTTGATCCCGAATCACTTGAAATACTTGAATGCTACGGCATGACAGCCAATGATATTCCGGCATCCGATGATAACAGTACCTACACTTACAAATACGAAATTGCCACAGACGGTAAGATTACTATCTACAAGACCACAAGTACAAAGTCAGCTGCAAATGAATACCAGAATGCAAACACTTATTCAGTTTACATGAATACCGGATCAAACATCGTATACAGAAATTACAAGAGCGAAGTTGAGACAGCAGTACCGCTTTCAGGAAATATCAGCTCACTTACAAACTCACAGAAGAATGTACTAAAAGCTATCTACAACTACACACCCGGTAATGATGATGTTACCTATAAGCTCAGCGATGACGGATCAACTCTTACAATCGGAACAAAGAATAACTCAGGTGTAAAGAGCTTTGCAATTACAAAGACAACAACCGAGACACAGCTTACATTTGAGATCGAACTTGACGAGACAACAGCTACATACAAGAATGCAAGTGAAGAAGGCAAGACAGTTTATGACAAGATTCCGAGAACCGGCTATGTATCAGAGATCTTCGATGCAACAGCTACAGCAGATTTCTTCCCGGATGTTTATAACTACACACCTGATAAGACTTCCGGAAACTACGAGACACTTACCTATCACATCCTTGATGACGGAACACTTCAGATTGTAAACAACGCAATTACACTTAAGTACAATGCAAAGACCGGCGCCATCGAGCAGCCCACAGAGAAGATCGTTCTTAACTTTAACCAGGATGCTGTAATCGACGGACAGCCTAAGATGGCAGGTTTCACAGATGTAAACATGGATTTCTCATCCACAACTAACTACAATACAATGGCAACCTCCACAATCGGAGCAGTTAAGGGTGATAAGGAAAGTCTTAAGACCGGACGTGCAGTCGGCGAGATGAACGGTGTTACAATCGGTAAGGACGGAACAATCTACGCAACCTATTCAAACGGTCAGACAAAGCTCCTTGGACAGATCGCAACAGCAGAATTTGCTAACGCATCAGGTCTTGAGAAGAATGGTGATAACCTCTATACACAGACACTTAACTCCGGTGAAGCTACAATCCAGGATGTAACAACAGATGGCGGATACATCACCACAGGTGTTCTGGAAATGTCAAACGTAGACCTTTCAAGTGAGTTCACCAGCATGATCACAACACAGCGTGGATTCCAGGCTAACAGCCGAATCATCACAGTATCAGATACACTCCTTGAGGAACTGACAAATCTGAAGAGGTAATAACTTAGCGAGGGGGAGATATAGCTAAGATAAAACAAAAATGGCGCTCAAAACTGAGCGCCATTTTTGCTAGAAGAGATCCGGTTGAAAATTAATTACAATAATATTTACATAATTATGAAATAAATTTTCAATTGCATCATTGAATTCTCTGCTGATCAGAAATCAATATATTAAATACAAATAAACAAACCCGAAAAATTCTTTAAAGTAAAAACAGGCCATCATTATTTCAGAAAAAGAGCCAAAACTATTTTAATAAATCACGAGATGTTGTATAATCAAAAATGAAGTATGCACAAGATGTAGCGCGTAATTTTATTTCATCAAAAACTATACATTTTGAAATAAAAATACAAAAGCTGTGTTTTTGCGTCTTTCAGGATGCCTATTCATCGAAAAAGCATGATAAAATTATCTTAATTAAACTGATTCGTGAAAATTTTGTTTCAGGGGAGATTATTTTCTGAATGCTTTTTTCAAAAAATAATTATATGAGGGCTAAAAATTGATTGAGATTACCAGAATTGATGGCCGCATTATGCTGGTCAATGAGGATCTTATAGAAACAGTGGAGGCCACCCCCGACACAGTCATTATTATGGCGAATGGACGTAAGTTTATTGTACAGGAATCTGTTCCTGAGATCATGAAGAAATGTAACGAGAAATAAGTTCGGCTAAAGTTTTTTTTTATGAGAGGAGAAAACTAAGTGGATATAGCGTCATTACTTGGTGTATTGCTTTGTTTCGTTTTCATGATTCTGAGTATTGTGTTTGGTGCCGGTATCACCGGTGTTAAATACTTCGTCGACGCGCCTTCCGCGATGATCACGTTTGGCGGAGCTTTCATGGCGGTTTTGGCATCCAGAACCATGCCCAGTTTCATTAACGGCCTTAAATCCTACACGCTGATTTTTAAGATGCCGGCGGATGATACTAAGGCTGTTATCAAGCAGATAATTGATCTTTCCAATACTGCACGTAAAGAGGGACTTCTGGCATTGGAAGAAGCGGCCAGCAACATTGAAGATGCTTTCATGAAGAAGGGTGTCGGACTTATAGTTGACGGTACCGAGCCCGAACTGGTTAAGGCTATCCTTGAAGCTGAGATAGATGCTATGTCAGAAAGACATAAAGAGAATTATACATTCTTTGCTGATGTTGCAGGTATGGGACCTTCCTGGGGGATGATCGGAACCCTTCTTGGACTGGTTCTTATGCTACAGAACATGTCAGATCCTTCATCAATCGGACCGTCCATGGCCGTTGCCCTTATCACAACATTCTACGGATCGGTTCTTGCGAACTGGTTTTGCTACCCTGCCGAGAATAAGCTCAAGGCAAGGGATAATGCAGAATATACTATGAAAAGTATTATCATTGAGGGACTTCTTTCTATACAGGCAGGTGAAAACCCGCGTGTAACAGAGGAGAAGCTTAAATCGTTCCTTTCACCTGCTAACAGAGCTGCTTATGAGGCAGAGAACGGCACCGGTGACGGAGGCGGAGGAGAATAATGGCTAAAAAACCAGAAGAAATAAAGCCCGGTTTGCCGGCGTGGCAGGGTACTTTCGGTGACCTTATGAACCTGCTCCTTTGCTTCTTCGTTTTGCTTTTCTCCATGGCTACCATGGATGCGCAGAAGTTCGAGGAGGTTGCCGCATCCTTCAGTTCAGCCTTTGGTATTTTCCAGGGTGGTGAAGCTGCACTTGGTCAGGGCGCGTTGGTCGGAGACGGTATTTCACAGCTCAATCAGCTGTCCAACTATATTATCTCAATGGGTGTATCTCAGTCAGGCTCCCAGGATGAGGACATTACCGATTCCGAGGGCGAGAATGCCAGCGAGAGCGGCGGAGCCGGAATAAACACTGAAGGAGACACCAGTGGTATCATGCAGGGAACCGGAGGAGAAGGAAACGGATCGGAAGGAGATGCAACCGGAACTGGTTCCGAGGGTGATTCTACAGAGATGTCTACAGAGAGTGATGCTACCCAGCAAGGTGCTAATTCCGAGGAAACTCAGGAGGCGGCTGAGGCTGAACAGCTCAAGGCTTCTGAAACACTGGCAGCTGAGGTCAATGAAGCTCTTGATACATTGGATGTGGCAAAACAGGTTGATGTTAATTTTACCAGCCAGTTTGTGCAGCTGACACTTCAGGGAGCAATTCTGTTTGATACAGGTAATGCGGTACTTAAACCGGGAGCAGACTCGATTCTTAATAAAGTCGGTTCGGTTCTTGAGAGATATGCCGGTGGCACGATAGAGATCGAGGGACATACAGATAATGTTCCTATGCACAGATCTTCAGGCAAGATAACTAATAACGACGAGCTTAGTGATGCAAGAGCTCTTTCGGTATTTTACTACTTTATCGAGAATACTAATCTTGATCCTTCAAAGTTAAAGCATTCGGGAAGAGGAGAGTATGAACCGGTTGCGGACAATTCCACACCGGAAGGAAGAGCAAGAAACAGGCGAGTAGAGATAAGGATATACAATCCGCTCAGTCCAATGTATTAAAAGGGAGACAAAAAAATGAAAAAGAACCTGCTTGCAATTATCATTTTGGCTTTACTTTTAGTTAACACAGGTATGACAGGCTTTATGATGCTGACGGTCATGACCACCAACAATCAGGCAGTTGCACTTATCGGAGATATTGCAGCCGCTCTTCAGATTGAGGCTAACGGTGGTGAAAACGGTCAGGGATTTTCGGGATCGGCTACAGGTAATGTGGATATTGCAAATGTTGCATCATATTCCATTGCTGATATGACTATCACTCTTAAAGAGGACGGAAGCGGAAAAGCACATTACATGCTTACAACCATCGTTCTTTCGATGGATAAATCCAATGAGGATTACAATACCTATGGTACGGATGAAGCAATTGCAACCTATCAGGATATGATCAAGTCCAAGATTACGACCGTTATCGGTGCGTATACACTTGATGAAATCAGACAGCATGAGGATGAAGCTAAAGCTACTCTTCTGGAGCAGATACAGGAACTTTTCGGATCCGGCTTTATCTATGATGTAAGCTTTTCGGGAACCGTATATCAGTAATATATATAGTCTTTATTTTGGGGAGTATGAAAAGAGTTTGTTATGAAAGTACTTTGTTACTGTAAAAGTGAGGTGATCTACGCTTGAGTGAAGTATTATCACAGAATGAGATAGATAATCTACTCGCGGCTCTAAATACCGGTGAACTCGACGTGGATCAGATGTCCGCTGCGGATGAGAAGAAAGTCAAGGATTACGACTTTAAACGACCGGCGAAGTTCTCTAAGGAACACCTGAGAACCCTCGAGATGATCTATGAACATTATGGAAGATTGTTATCAACAACACTTCCGCTTTATCTTAGAAAAAATGTGCAGGTTTCGGTGGCAAACTCCGAGACCGTAACATATTCGGAGTTTAGTAACGCACTGAGTAACCCTGTAATTTTGGGAATTATAAATTTCTTACCTTTGCAGGGAACCATTATTCTTGAGCTTCAGGCCAATATCGGTTTTGCCTTTATAGACAGAATGCTCGGAGGAGAGGGCGTCGGACTTGATAAGACAAGGCCCTTTACCGATATTGAGATGCCGCTTATTGAGAAGCTGATAACCATATGTATGCAGCTTATGGTTGAACCGTGGGAGAACGTTCTTGCGATAAATCCTATCATGGAGAGGATTGAAACCAATCCGCAGTTTGCACAGGTTATTTCACCTACTGATATGATCGCGATCGTGACACTTAATATCAAGATCGGTGATGTCGAGGGACTGATGAATATCTGTCTTCCGTACTTCACGCTTGAGAGTGTTATGGATAAGCTGAATACGAAGTTCTGGTTTTCAACCATGCAGAAGCATGATGATGATACTTACGGTGAACATCTCGAGTCTCTTGTCAGACATGTCGATGTTCCGGTTAAGGCCATATTGGGGAAATGTAACGTATCGGTCAGCGATTTTGTTCAGCTCCAGAGGGGCGATATAATTCGACTTGATAATCAGGTTAATAGCGAATTACAGGTATATGTCGGTGATATTTATAAGTTCACTGCAATGCCCGGAACAGCTAAAGATAAGTACGCCGTCAAGATAACGTCGGTAATTAGAGAGGAGGAAGAGTAGCAGCATGGATGGAATGCTTTCACAGGAAGAAATAAATGCACTGCTCGCCGGTATGGATTCAGGAGGTGGTGATGCCGGTGGCGGAGATGCTCCCGCTGCTGATGCGGGCGGAGATGCTCCTGCTGCAGATGCTCCTTCAGGCGGTGGCGGTGGTTTCGTTGCCGGAGAAATTGATGAGAGTCTTCTGAATGATGAGGAAAAGGATGCGATAGGTGAAGTTGCCAATATCAGTATGGGATCTTCAGCTACAACGCTTTATTCCCTTGTTAATCAGAAGGTTAATATCACTACGCCTCAGGTAGAGCTTGCTAACTGGAATACAGTTTTAAATAATTATGAGAAACCCTGTGTATTTATTCAGATTAAGTACACGGTTGGTCTTGAGGGTACTAATATCCTTATCCTCAAGGAGCATGATGTTATGGTTATCACCGATCTTATGATGGGTGGTGACGGAACAAATACTGAGGGCGAGGTAGGGGAACTTCAGCTTTCAGCTATTTCCGAGGCTATGAACCAGATGATGGGTGCTGCGGCAACATCACTTTCTACCATGATTGGTCAGAAAGTCGATATCAGTCCGCCGGAGGCTACCCTGCTCGATATGATCGATGATGATCCAAGTGAGATTTCCGAGTTCCTGACAGGAACCTTCTGCCGCGTTACATTTAAACTGCAGATCGGTGAACTCGTGGATTCGACCCTTATGCAATTGTATCCTATAGATTTTGCTAAGAGCCTTAAGGATACTATCAGTACCGAAGCACCTGCTGAAGAAGCTGCTCCGGCACCGGCGCCTGCTCCGGCAGCTGCACCCGATATGGGTATGGCACCGGATATGGGCATGGGCGCTGCTGCACCGCAGGGAATGCCTGCAATGGATCCTTCAATGATGCAGGGAATGCAGCCCCAGATGGGTATGCCTATGATGCCTATGGGTATGCCTATGATGCAGCCTCAGATGATGGGAGCAAATGTTCAGCCTGCTCAGTTCCAGAGCTTTGCGGGTGGTGGCCCCATGATGGCAGCCGGAGAGAATATCGGCCTTATCAAGGATGTTCCGCTTGAGGTTACAGTTGAACTTGGTCGTACAGCTAAGGCAATTTCCGATATCCTTGATTTCGCACCGGGTACCATCATAGAGCTTGAAAAGGTTGCCGGTGAACCTGTAGATGTCCTTGTTAACGGTAAGTTTGTTGCAAAGGGCGAGGTTGTAGTAATCGAGGAAAGCTTCGGCGTACGTGTAACAGAAATAGTTCAGTAATTTTCTGAAAGGTCATAAAAATGAGAGTTTCATCGGTGGCGCAGCTGATTACTGTTCTTATATTATTTTTTCTGGTCCTGGCTGCGACCTATTATGTAACAAAATGGATTGCGAAATATCAGAAGCAATCCACCTTCACATCAAATATGGAGGTAATGGAGACCTGTAGGATTTCAACTACAAAATATCTTCAGATTGTGAGGGTTGTTAATAAGTATCTGGTAATTTCTGTAAGTAAAGATTCGGTCACTCTTCTGACCGAGCTTTCGGAGGATGAGTATGAACCGCCGGCAGTAAGGGGTTCAGAACCTGTTGATTTTGCCAAGGAATTTGATAAAGTTTTAGAGCGGTTTAAGAAGAAGTAAAAGGTATGAAGAATTTTCGGGGAGTATTTGATTTAAAGCCATTATTGAGGAAAGGCATTTCTTTGTTATGCCTTTCTTTCGTTATGGCTTTTTGTATTTTTAACAGTGGGTCTGTGACTATATATGCATCAACCTCTTACATAGATGATACGCATCCTACAGATCCGACTGTTGACAGGGAGACTAATCTTACGGGGACGGACGGAGAAAGGACGAATATAACTGAGCCGGGTTCCGCTAAGGATGCAGACGACCTTAAAGAACTCAATATCGCAAATACTGTCACTGTAACCTATGATAACGGAAACGGGACTATAAACGGTGCGCTTCGTATCCTTATTACCCTGACACTTATCTCGCTGGCACCGCTTCTTCTTATCATGATGACCTGTTTCACCAGAATCATCATAGTGCTTCATTTTACGAGAACGGCTATTGCCACGCAGACATCACCGCCCAACCAGGTTCTCCTCGGACTTGCTCTTTTTCTTACATTTTTCATTATGCAGCCGACTCTTAAGGAGGTGTATGACACTGCAGTTGTTCCTTTTGACAAGGGCGAAATAGAGCAGCAGGAATTCTTTGACACGGCAATGATTCCTTTCAGGAATTTTATGTATGGACAGACTCAGACGAAGGATGTTCGACTTTTCATGGAGATTGATGACATTGAATGGGATGGGGAGCTGGACAGTATTCCCAATGCGGTTTTGGTTCCTAGTTTCCTTATCAGTGAGCTTAGGACAGCTTTTATTATCGGCTTTTTGATATATATTCCATTCATAGTAATAGATATGGTTGTATCGTCGGTACTTATGAGTATGGGTATGATGATGCTGCCGCCGACAACTATTTCCATGCCGTTCAAGATTCTTCTGTTTGTTCTTGCGGATGGCTGGAATCTGATAATCGGAAGCCTTGTGAAGACGTTCTATTAAGGAGGTAACTATGACAGTAGATGATGTAACTGCCATCATGAGTAACGGTTTATTCATGGTTATAAAAATAGCGGTGCCGGTTCTTCTGGTATCCCTCATAGTTGGTCTCTCTGTTTCGATTTTCCAGACTGTTACGTCCATTCAGGATCAGACTCTGACATTTGTGCCAAAGATAATTATTACTTTTTTGGCGCTTATGCTTCTCGGAAACTGGATGCTTACTGAGTTGTCCAACTATGTAGTAAAAATTTGGTCTGATTTTTCTCTGTACATTCATTAGCGGAGGATGATGACTTGATAGATTTCACATTCACCTATGGTGACCTTGAGATATTTTTGCTAATACTTGTGAGGGTGACAATGTTTGTTTATATTGCGCCCTTTTTTAGTATGAATAATACACCGCACCGGGTAAAAATCTGTTTTTCGGTATTCCTGTCTTTTCTTTTATATGGCCTTGCACCTGTGAATACCCTCGAATATAGCACGGTATTAGGCTACACCATAATTGTTCTGAAAGAGTTCTTTACCGGACTTATAATAGGTTACTCGGCACAGATATGTACTTTGATAGCTTCACTTGCAGGACAGGTTGCCGATATGCAGGTCGGACTTTCGATGGTACAGGTAATGAGCCCTAATTCAAGAGAGCAGGTTCCTGTTTCGGCAGGTCTTTATCAGTATTCATTTCTTGCTATGATGCTTGTGAGCGGTTTGTACAGATACTTTGTTTCGGCTCTTGCGGATTCATTTTTGCTGATACCGGTTAATGGAGCGATATTCAATTCGGATAAGCTTCTTAACTCAATGATAAAGTTTTTGAGTGCGTATATGATCATCGGTTTTCGCATATGTCTTCCGATTTTTATTGTCACATTCATGATGAACGTTATTTTGGGTGTGCTCGCAAGAGTTGCACCTCAGATGAACATGTTTGCTGTTGGTATGCAGCTCAAGCTTATCGTTGGACTGCTTATTATGTATATAACCAGTACGTTGCTTTACAATGCGTCGGATTTCATATTTTCCAATATGCGACAAATGATCACGGAGTTTATAAATGACCTTATGTGAGGAGTTTGGACAACTTAATAATGGCCTTATGATCTCTTATGATTTGCAGTTTTTTGCGGATGGTCCCGGCGGTGAAAAAACCGAGGAACCCACAGCCAAAAAGCTGCAGGATGCGAGAAACGAAGGACAGGTTGCTAACAGCCGAGAGGTTGGAAATGCGGCAGGTCTTCTTGCGCTTTTTATTATGATCAGACTTCTTTACGGATATATGGGGAATAATTTTTCGGGGATGTTCAAGTATGTATATACTCAGATTCCGGACATTATAATAATGCATTCCGGAAATACTCCGTTTCAGAATATTACAGCAGTGATGAAACATGCGGTAATTATCATGTTTCTTACGGCACTGCCTTTTTTTGCTGCAGCTCTTCTTATCGGACTTGTGTCTAATGTTGCTCAGGTTGGATGGAAGGTGACAAGTAAGCCTCTTCAGCCCAAACTCAGTAAACTTAATCCGATAAATGGTTTTAAGAAGATTTTTTCTTCGAGATCTTTATTTGAGCTTTTTAAATCAATTGCCAAAATAGCCATAATAAGCTTTGTTGTATATAACTATTTTACAGGTGTCACAGCGTCGCTTTTTACACTCTATGATATGCCTTTGAAACAGGCCATTGGTCTTATGGGATCGATGGTTATCGATGTTGGAATAAGGATTGCTGCGATTTATGTAATTATCGCGGCGGCAGATGTTGTCTTCCAGCGAAGGAAATTCAAGAAAGATATGAGAATGACCAAGCAGGAAGTAAAAGATGAATACAAGAATACAGAAGGAGATCCTCAGATCAAAGGACAGCAGCGTCGCCGAATGATGCAGGCTTCACAGCGTCGAATGATGCAGGAGCTTCCCCAGGCAGATGTTGTCATCACAAACCCTACTCATTATGCTGTTGCGATTTCTTATGATGCTGATCTTTACGATGCGCCTAAGGTTGTAGCAAAGGGTGAGGATTATCTGGCTCAGAGAATCAAAGATGTTGCCAAGGAACATGGCATAGAAATAGTTGAAAATAAGCCTCTTGCCCGTATGCTTTATGCAAATGTGGAAGTCGGAGAGTTTGTCCCGCCGGAGCTGTATCAGGCAGTTGCTGAGGTTCTGGCATTTGTATATCACCTGCAAGGAAAAGTGTAATTACTTAGCGAGGTATTTTCGAGCTTAGTAATTACCTTGTTCTGGCGAGCGATAGCGATGTGCAGATCACCTGACGAGGTTTTTTCGAGTCTGGTGAGATGTCATACAGAGTAGAGCAGAACTTCCTCTAAACTTGTGTCCCATTTTTCTCTTGAACACAATATATGGTATGCGCTATACTAATTATGTATAATTATGAAAAAATGGGGAAAGGGGGATAATCATGAATTCAGGCTTGCTTGAAACAATAAGAAAGCGTGCTTTTGATTATGGAGTAGCGCTTTATTTTGTTGCAGCTATTATGATGCTCATTATCCCTATTCCTACGTGGCTGATGGATACGCTTCTGGCGATGGATTTGTCACTTTCTTTTGTGATACTTTTTACAGCCATGTTTTCCAAGGAAGTACTGGATATGTCATTCTTCCCGACTATCCTTTTGTTCACCACAATTTTCCGTATTGCACTTAACGTATCATCTACGCGTCTTATACTCACTGGAGGAGATGCCGGAAGGGTTATTGAGGTATTCGGATCTTTCGTAGGAGCCGGAGATCTTATCATTGGTGCGATTGTGTACGGAATGCTTATTCTTGTTCAGTTCATGGTTATCAACAAAGGTTCTGAGCGTGTCGCTGAAGTATCGGCTCGATTCACACTGGATGCTATGCCCGGTAAACAGATGGCTATTGATGCCGATCTTAACACGGGAGCTATCACAGATCAGGAAGCAAAAGAGAGACGTGAGAAGATCCAGAATGAAGCGAGTTTCTTCGGAGCAATGGACGGTGCTACGAAGTATGTAAAAGGAGACTCGGTTGCAGGACTTATTATCACCATAATAAATATTGTCGGTGGTATCCTGATGGGGGTACTCAGGCAGGGGATGCCTGTAACGGATGCACTTGATAAATATTCCATCCTTACAATGGGTGACGGACTTGTAAGTTCCATACCTTCACTTCTTGTGTCGCTAAGCACAGGTATTCTTGTTACAAAAGGCGGCAAGGAAGCAGACTTTGGACCTGCTCTTATTGGGCAGCTCTTTTCCATGTCCAAAACATTGTATCTGGTTGGCGGAGTAGTGGCTGCTTTGGGCGTATTTACACCGCTTCCTAATATTTTATATATACCGCTCGGAGGTCTTATAGCGGGACTGGGTTTCCTTATGGACAGAGAGTCAAAAATCGGACAGACTGAGGAAGAGGTTATGGCTGAAGAAGAACAGCAGGCAGAGGAGATCAGACAGCCTGAAAATGTTACAAGCCTTCTTCAGGTTGATCCTATTGAGCTTGAATTTGGATACGGGATTATCCCGCTTGCTGATGTAAATCAGGGCGGTGACCTTCTCGACCGAGTTGTTATGATACGTAGACAGATTGCACTGGAACTTGGTACCGTGGTTCCGATTATTCGCCTGCGCGATAATATTCAGCTTAATCCCAACCAATATATCATTAAGATTAAGGGAATTCAGGTGAGCGACGGTGAGATTCTGTTTGACCACTACATGGCGATGAATCCCGGGAATGTCGAGGAGGAGATAACGGGTATTCCTACATTTGAGCCTTCCTTCCATTTACCGGCAACCTGGATAACGGAGAGTCAGAGAGAGCGTGCGGAATCACTGGGGTATACTGTAGTTGATCCGCCTTCAATAATTGCAACTCATCTGACGGAGGTTATCAGAAACCATATTGCAGAGCTTCTCACAAGACAGGATGTTCAGAATCTTGTTAACAATCTTCAGGAGAATAACCCTGCACTGGTAGATGAACTTGTACCTAAGCTTATGAGCCTTGGTGAGATCGAGAAGGTTCTTCAGAATCTGCTCTCGGAGGGTATTTCCATAAGAGATCTTGTTACAATTTTTGAGACACTGGCTGATTATGCGCCGTCTACTCACGATAGCGATATCCTGACTGAGTATGTAAGGCAAAGCCTCAGAAGAGCGATTTCCAACAAGTATTTCTATCCGGGTGAAACAACAAGTGTCATAACTCTTGATCCTAAGATAGAACAGGAGATAATGCAATCTGTTAAGCAGACAGAAACAGGCGCATATCTTACACTTGATCCCACCAGAACCAAGGCAATACTCAAGTCTGTCGGTGAGCAGGCTAAAAAGCTTGAGGATGCCGGAATGATACCCATTATCATGACATCACCGATAGTTCGAATGTACTTTAAGAAGATGACGGAAGATTATTATAAGGACCTTATTGTTCTTTCATACAACGAAGTTGAACCTAATGTAGAAATGCAGTCTGTAGGAATGGTAGCGGCATAATATGATTATTAAAAAATTTACCGGAAAAACTGAATCGGATGCTACAGAAATTGCAAAGAAAGAGCTGGGAGACAACATTGTAATAATGAATGTCAGACCGGTTAAAAAGAGTGGCTTTTTTTCTATTTTTGCTCCCTCAAAAATAGAGGTTACGGTAGCGCTTGAAGATGAACCATCGAAGATAACGAGGTCTGTTAAGCCTACAAAGGATACTAAGACAGTAAGACCAAGTAAACCTGTATCGATGGCAGACAAACTGTTAAAGGCCCAGGCAGAGGGAGAGATTCCTCCGCTAAAAGTGTCTTCAGCTTCTCAGCCCCCTGCAACGCAGAAACGTGAGCCGATAAAGGAGCATGTCTTGCAGGAGGAGAGCAGTGCAATCGAGGAAAAACTGGATAGTCTTCATAACCTTCTTGAGCAAAATCTCAAAAACGAGAAGGATGATGTGAAAACTGACCTGTATTCTGAGGAACAGTCGGATATACGTGAGGAAAAGAACACTGTATCGGAAGAGACGCTCTCATTTGTCCGTGTATTATACAATACTCTGATAGAAAATGAGGTTGATGAGATTTATGCAAATCAGCTTACCGATGAGGTTGAAAAGGTAAGTAAACCCAATATTCCGATGGAATATGTTCTTGCCAATGTTTATCAGAAAATGGTACTTAAATTTGGACCGGCCAGCAGAATCAAGGAGAGCCAGGATGGCCCGATAGCTGAGATTTTCATAGGTCCCACCGGCGTAGGTAAGACTACAACAATTGCGAAACTGGCTTCGGATCTATGCATAAACAGAAAGAAGAAGGTAGCACTGTTGACAGTTGATACCTACAGAATTGCTGCCGCTGAGCAGCTTCGTACTTATGCGACCATTATGGATATACCCTTCAGAGTTATTTATTCTGTTGAAGAGATGAAGCAGGCAGCTGAGGATTTCAAGGATTATGATTACCTCATGGTTGATACGGCAGGCCACAGCCTTCATAACGAAGAGCAGAAGATGACAATGATAGGTTTTATAAATGCACTTGAAGAATGCGTAGAAACCGAAAACTATCTCGTACTTTCCGCAACAACCAAATACAGGGATCTTATTGAGATAGCTGACGGATATTCGGAGCTCGTGAAATATAAACTGATTTTCACCAAGATGGACGAGACAAGCTCAGCCGGAAATCTGTACAATATACATATGCACACGGGGGCACCTATGTCATATATAACTAACGGGCAGAACGTTCCGAGCGATATTGCCGTCTTTGATGCACAGAGAAGTGTTAAGGGGCTTCTTGGCGGAAAATAGTAGATGATTTTTGCATATTTTGATAGAATAGAAACAGGATTATTTTTATGGATCAGGCACAACAGCTAAGAGAAATTATAAAAGCAGAACATGCCCCACAGAGACCCCTCGCCAGAATCATAACGGTTACGAGCGGTAAGGGAGGCGTAGGAAAATCAAATGTTTCAATAAATCTGGCGATACAGTTTAGAAGAATGGGACAGAGAGTCATCATTCTTGACGCGGATTTCGGTCTTGCCAATATAGAGATTATGTTTGGAACCGTGCCCAAACATAATCTTAGCGATTTGATTTACCAGCATAAGAATATAAAGGACATTATTACCTGGGGGCCCGAAGGAGTCGGATTTATATCCGGAGGATCGGGAATCTCGGGTATGTATAATCTGGAAAGAAAATACCTGGTTGATATTATCGTTAATCTTGCTGAGCTCGATGCTATTGCAGATACAATAATAATTGACACCGGTGCGGGTATTTCGAGTGCAGTTATGGAGTTCCTCGTAGCAAGTGGAGAAATAATACTTGTTACCACTCCGGAACCCACATCGATAACGGATTCGTATTCTCTGCTTAAGGCATTAAACCAGCAGGAGAGATTTTCCAGAGACAATACGATGATTAAAGTTGTTTCCAACAGGGTTAATTCCGCAGAGGAGGGACAACAGTTATTTAATAAATTAAATGCTGTAGTTGCCAGATATTTAAAGCTTCCGCTTACATATCTGGGAGCTATTCCACAGGATCAGATGTTGGCTCGCGGTGTTATGCAGCAATCACCGGTTTCAATACAGTATCCTAATTCAAAGTCAGCCAAATCTTTTGAAAAGATTGCAGCTGATCTTGTGAAGAAAACGGAGAGTGAAAAATATAAGCCAAGGGGTATGGCAGCGTTTTTTTCACATATTATTACAGGTCGCAAATTGAACTCGGTGAAAAATACCGGAGACAAAGCATCCGGTCAATAAATAAAAGGTAAGAGGGGTACCTGTATGCTTGCGGACTATATTGCGCCAGGCAACAAAATTGAACTGAAGGCCATCGGGAAGGTCTGGATGGACGATGACAGCCGCACGAAGAAAATTCACCTAAGCAAGATTACCGATGTTTTGTCGGAGGACAGAATTGAAGTACTCATGCCGATGGACAAGGGGAAGTTGGTATTACTTCCCGTGGACGGTGAATACAGTTTGTGCTTTTACAGCTCAAGGGGACTGTTCCAGTGTTATGGAAGAATCATAGACAGATATCGAAGTAACAATGTCTATATTCTGGTCCTTGATCTTCTGAGCAACCTTCAGAGGTTACAGAGAAGAGAATACTACAGATTTAGTTGTGCGTTGGAACTGAGGTCGAGGATATTCTCTGAGGAGGAAGTGGAAGCTATAAGACGAAATTGGGGACTTCTGCTTGGGACGAATAAGCCTCTTCAGCGAAGTGTAATAGTGGATATCAGCGGCGGTGGTTTACGATTTGTCGCTAATTTCCAATATGAAGAGGGCAGTACGATTTACTGTTCATATCGCTTACCCGGAAACATTAATAATGTGGAGTACGAGATGGTGTGCACCGTACTTCGGGTACAGGAACTCGAAAACAGGCCGGGACTGTATGAGCACCGCATACAGTACAGCTACATTGACGAAACTTCCAGAGAAGATATCATACATTTTATCTTTGAGGAAGAACGAAAAATTAGAAAGAAGCAAAACTAAATGTCGAAAAAAATTTTATTAGTTGATGACTCTGCACTCATGAGAACCGTACTTAGTGATATAGTTAATTCAGATTCAAGATTTCAGGTTGTAGATAAGGCTAAAGACGGAGTTGAAGCCCTTGAGTTGCTGAAGAAAAATTCATATGATGCATGTATTCTTGATATCAACATGCCTCGCATGGACGGAATTACGTTACTCAAGGAGATTAACAAAAATAAAATAAGGGTGAAAGTTATGATGTGTTCCACAGATACTAAGGAAGGGGCGAAGGTTACCCTCGACTGTTTGGAACTCGGCGCCCTTGATTTTATTCACAAACCGGATCGCGCCTCGGATTGCCGCGGCGATGATTTCACTACGACGCTTACAAGAACTCTCGCAGCAGTTTGCGATTCAAAAGCGCCGGTTAGTGCGAAGGCTTTTTCAATTGATGAAATCAAAGCCTCTCGCAAGATGGTGGATATTGTCGCTAAGCATGCAGACAAGGTCACAGGTAATCGTATCGTTGCGATTGCAAGTTCTACGGGTGGGCCTCGTGCGCTTCAGGCGGTTATTCCCAAACTTCCCAAAAATCTTAAAACACCGGTTGTACTTGTACAGCACATGCCGGAAGGCTTTACAGCATCCCTTGCTGAGAGACTTAATTCCTTATCTGAGGTTACGGTTAAGGAAGCAGCCGAAGGAGATGTTCTTCAGGCCGGCACCGTCTATATCGCGAGAGGCGGAAAGCATATGCATGTATTGACCTCCGGTGGAAAGCACACCATTCACTATGTGGACGGTCCCACAAGAGAAGGTGTAAGACCATGTGCAAACTTTATGTATGAGTCACTTATGGATTCCGATTACGACTCAATTTGTTGCGTGGTACTCACCGGAATGGGTGCTGACGGTACTGAGGGAATTAAAAATCTGAAATCGGTTAAGAAGGTACATGTCATTGGTCAGGATGAAGCATCCTGCACAGTTTATGGCATGCCTAAGGCATTGGCAACAGCTGGTCTCGTTAATCAGGTCGTTACGCTTGATGACGTAGCCCAGGAAATCATTATGAACGTAGGTGTTCGATGACTAGCTTTTCCTGATTTCTGACGCCTGCGTGAGGGTTTTCTTATGGAGGTAAAGGGATTATGGATGTTTCTCAGTATCTAGGCGTCTTTCTCGACGAAGCAAAGGAGCATCTGCAAACACTGAATGACAGCATCATGCAGTTGGAGCAGGATCCGGAGAACGAGGATTGTATTAATGAAATTTTCCGTTCTGCGCATTCCATGAAAGGAATGGCAGGTACCATGGGTTATAAGAACATGCAGAATCTTACCCATGATATGGAAGATGTATTTTCTGATGTGCGTAACGGCACACTCAAAATCGATTCAAGCATGATCGACACTTTGTTCCAGTGTCTGGATGCAATACAGGCTTATGTGGATAATATCACAGAGTCACAGGACGAAGGAACTGAGGAAAATGCTAATATTATCAAGGCTTTGGCTGATATCAGAGCCGGAGCATCAGGCGGAGGAGCAGCACCCGCAGCGCCCGCAGCAGAAGCGGCACCTGCAGCAGAAGCAGCACCTGCAGCAGCGCCCGCAGCAGGAGGACCTGCACCCGATGCTGATCCTACAAAGGACTACAGAGCTATAAAGATTGATCCTGACACCAAGGGCAATTTGGAAGATATGAAGGGTCAGGGCAAAAAGCTTTATGGCCTTAATGTTAAGATACAGGAGAGCTGCATTCTTAAGGCAGCCAGAGCATTCCTCGTATTTAAGGGAATTGAGGAGATCGGTGAGCTTGTTGTTTCCGAGCCTTCTACCCAGGATATTGAGGATGAAAAGTTTGAATTCAATTTTAGTCTAATCATTTCTACAGACGAAGAAGATAAGGAAAAAATCAAAGAAATAGTAAAGAGCGTTTCTGAAATTGAGGACTGCGAGATAGGTGATTATGATCCTAATGCAGCAGCCAGCACGGAGGAAGCAGCACCCGCAGCAGGAGCACCTGCAGCCGCAGCAGCACCTGCACCCGCAGCAGCTGCTCCTGCAGCACCAGCCGCGCCTGCAGCTAAGCCTGCAGAGAAGGCACCGGCTAAGGATGCCGGAGGCAAGAAGCCTGTTGGTAAGCCTGTTGTTAACCGCACAGTTCGTGTTGATATCGATAAACTGGATGTCCTCATGAACCTGGTAAGTGAGCTTATCATTGCGAAGAACTCTTTGATATCTGCAGCAAATTCAGCAGGAATTGTAAGTGGCAATGTAAACGAGCAGATAGAATATCTGGAAAGCGTTACTACCAATCTTCATGAATCTGTCATGAAAGTTCGAATGGTACCTATCGAGAGCGTACTCCAGAAATTCCCTCGTATGATTCGAGATCTTAATAAGCAGCTTGGCAAGACAATGGAACTGACCATGACCGGTGAAGATACTGAAATGGACAGAACCGTGGTTGATGAAATCGGTGATCCTCTGATGCACTTGTTGCGTAACAGTGCCGATCACGGTATTGAGTCCGCAGAACTTCGTGCCGAGAGAGGAAAGACCGAAGAAGGTCATATTTTCCTGCATGCGTTCCAGGATGGTAACAGCGTAGTTATCGAAGTTGGTGACGATGGTAACGGTATTGATGCTGAAATAGTTAAGAACAAAGCTATTGAGAAAGGTATCGTAACACCTGAGGAAGCAGCTTCACTTACAGAGCAGCAGTGCGTGGATTTCCTTTTCCATCCCGGATTCTCCACAGCAAAGCAGGTTACTGAAGTATCAGGACGTGGCGTAGGTCTTGACGTTGTTAAGTCAAAGATTGAGTCCCTATCCGGTGAAGTAAGTGTTAAGACAAAGCTTGGAGAAGGAAGTACCTGGCAGATCAGACTGCCTCTGACACTTGCTATCATTCAGGCTCTGATGGTTGTAGTTGGCGGTGAGAAATATGCAATTCCGCTTGATTCAATTCAGAGTATTGAGGACGTTGCTCCGACCGACATTAAAACAGTTGAGAATAAGGAGGTTATTAATCTTCGCGGAAGTGTAACTCCTATTATTCGTGTAAGCAGAGCTCTTGAAACAGAGAGCACGAAGAATGAGGATGAAGATCTTGTTGTTGTTATCACAAGAAAAGGTGATCAGCAGTTTGGTCTTGTAATTGATGAACTCATGGGACAGCAGGAAATTGTTATCAAGCCTCTTGGCAGATACATGAATAAGTGCCGTATGATAAGTGGCGCAACAATACTTGGTGATGGCGAGATAGCTCTGATCCTGGATACAAATCAGTTAGCATAAAAGTAATCACTTAGCGAGGTTTTTTCGAGCTTAGTGTACTACTTTGTTCTGGCGAGCAAAGCGAGAGCAGAACTTCCGATTGAAGAAAGGATAATATTATGAATGAATTAAGAGATACTCAGGATGTCGGCGAACTGATTCAGTATATTATCATCAGGCTTGGCGACGAACAGTATGGAATAGATATCAAATATATTGATAACATTGTACGTATGCAGCAGATCACAAGGGTTCCACAGGTAGCGCATTACCTTAAGGGCGTTATCAACATTCGTGGTGTCATTGTTCCTGTAATGAGCCTCAGACTCAAGATGGATATGGAACCGGATGAGATAACGGACAAGAGCAGAATAATCATTCTTAAGGCTGAGGAAGATACTCTTATTGGAATTATTGTAGATCAGGTTAATCAGGTTCTTACTCTTGGAAGTAAGAGTATTGAGAAGGTAACCTACAGTGCCGATAAGGGCAAAAAGCTTAACAGTTTCATAAGCGGTGTTGGAAAATATGAAGGTGGGCTTGTCTCCATTCTTGATCTTGGAATGGTAGAGATGGAAGATGACAAGGCTAAGGCTTAAGAGTATTTGAAGGAGGAAGACCTTTGAGTGAAATGAGTTTGGAGAATCTGTCCAGCCAGTATTATGATGTCTTAAAAGAGCTGGGCAACATCGGCGCAGGAAATGCTACAACAGCTCTTGCACAGATGCTTAATACTAAGGTTGATATGTCTGTACCACAGGTAAGACTTCTTGATTTTAAGGACGTCGGAGACCTGATGGGTGGTGCTGAACAGATTATGACAGGCATTTATCTGAGCGTTGAAGGGGACATTAACGGAAGTATTATGTTCCTTCTGGGTATGAAAGCAGCCAGACATCTTGTTAATATGCTTATGGGCATTAAAGACAAGGACGAAACAGTCCCTTTTGATGATACGGAGCTTTCAGCAATCAAGGAAGTGGGTAACATTATTACAGGCTCTTATCTGAATGCACTTTCCATGATTACTAATCTTAAGTTGCTGCCTTCAGTACCGTTTGTTGCCATTGATATGGCGGGAGCAATACTTTCTGTGCCTGCTATTGAGTTTGGTATGATGGGTGACAAGATTCTTCTTATTGAGACAAGCTTTTTTGACACCGAGACACTGAGCGGATATTTCATTCTTCTGCCTGATATGGATGGTTACAGCAAGATACTTTCATCTCTTGGAATGGGAGATGTCACAATTAGTGGATAAGGAGCTAAGTGAATGAGTCAAATAATCAAGGTTGGTATGGCCGATCTTAATATTTGCGTCTCTCCTGACGGTATCACGACACTTGGACTTGGCTCCTGTGTAGGGATTGCTGTAAGGGATCCGGTAACGAAAATTGGCGGTTTGGCACATATTATGCTACCTGATTCTAAAGAAATAAAAAACAATTCCAATATTCCGAAATTTGCGGATACAGGAATTGATGAACTTATAAAGCAGGTAGTGGCTAAAGGTGCCAATAAATCACGCCTTGTGGCAAAGATAGCCGGTGGCGCCCAGATGTTTGCGTTTAATTCCGGCAATGCTACCATGCGCGTGGGAGAACGAAATGTAGCAGCTACGATTAAAAAACTAAAAGAACTGGGTATTCCTATTTTGGCACAGGATACCGGAGATTCTTACGGACGTACTGTTATTTTCTATCCAGAGAACGGCAACTTTGTCATTAGAGCAGTAGGAAAACCGGAAAAGACGATATGAGTGCTGAAGAGATTACTGAAGAGAAAATAGTAGAGGCCAGCGAAGAAAAGCCGGAAGAGAAGAAAAAAGAAAGAAAATTTCATAGGGAGACAAGGGTTATTACCGAAGCTCCTAAGACCAGACTTATTACCGCTTTCGTTATGCTGCTTGGAGGTGGATTCATGGCGATATTCACACTTCTGCAGCATTACGAAATCGGAGCCTGGATTAAAACTCTTCTTTTATCATTGGCTGTTTTTTTCGTGGTGGGTAGATTTTTTGAGCTGATTGTCAGTCATTTTGACAATTTGAACAGAGCCAAAGAAGATGCAATTCTTGTTCAGGAAGAGGCTATAGCTCAAAGAGAAGCCGATGAACTTGCTGCTGCCGAAGCTGAGGCGCAGGCCGAAGCTGAGAGGCTGGCTGCTGAGGAGGCTGCTGCTTTGGCAGATGAAGAAACAGAAAACCAAAATACACCGAATGAGTATAATCCATTCGGAGAAAGCGATGATTTCGTAGTCGGGGAAGACTTTTCGGAATTTTGACAGGGACTGTTAGCTTATGGATGAGACTGGAAGAAGTAAGCTTTGGAATGAATATCATAAGAATAAAGCACCTGAACTTAGAGAGAAGCTTATTTTGGAGTATGCTCCGCTTGTGAAACTGGTGGCGGGGCGACTTTCCATGTACCTTGGCTTCAACGTTGAGTATGACGATCTTGTTGGGTATGGTATTTTTGGTCTGATTGACGCCATAGATAAGTTTGACCTTATGAAGGATGTCAAATTTGAAACCTATGCAAGCGTCCGTATAAGAGGTGCGATTCTTGATCAGATAAGGAAGATGGACTGGATTCCCAGAACCATCCGCCAGAAGCAGAAAAAAATTGAGGCGGCGATACATGAGATTGAAAAAGAACAGGGGCATCCTGCGACTGATACGGAGATAGCTTCGAAACTCGGTATTTCCGATGATGAGTATGTAAACTGGCAGAATCAGATGAAGGTTACCGGTGTTGTTTCTCTCAATGAATTTATGGAACAGGGAAGCGATGTTCCGGAGGATACCAATAATCTTGCCTCGAGTTTTGAAAAACCCGAGGAAGCAATTGAAAAAGAAGAACTTAAGAAGATGCTTGCCGAAAGTCTGGCTCTTCTTACCGATAAAGAGAAGAAAGTTATTCTTTTGTATTATTACGAAGAACTGACACTAAAGGAAATAAGCAATGTGCTTGAGGTTTCCGAGTCCAGAGTTTCACAGTTGCATACGAGAGCTCTGCAAAAAATGAGAGAAAAACTCGGAAAGTACATGGGCATACTTACACAACTTGGCTAAAGGGGCTAATTGACAGGAGGGTATGAATGAACGGTTATTTTCAACTAATCACTATGCCCACTACGACCGGTATAAAGGTTTTTCCGCCTACAGATTTCGGAGAAGCCCTTCAATATGATGATATCAAGGAATACCTTGATGAAAGATCAATAAGCTATAGACCACAAGTGCTGAACGAGGCTGTTACGCAAGCGACAGGAGAGCTTGTTGTTTTAAACGACAACGCGGCTTTCCCGGAAAGAGAGAGCTACAGGCTCACTATTTCCCGTGACCGTATGGAGGCCTCGGCATTTTTTTATGCGCCTTCCGAAGGTGCAGAGGAGATGAGCCCTAAGGAGTTTATCGAAGATCTTGCGTACAGAAATATTGTATTTGGGATAGATTCTGAAGCTATAAGCAACTATTTCTCTGATAGAGAATATTGCAAGGAAATCGTGGTGGCAAAAGGGTCAAAAACAAGAGAAGGGACCAATGCGAAGGTTGATTATACTTTCAAGACGGATTTGCATGCGAAACCCACTATGCGTGAAGACGGTAGTGTTGACTATTTTAATCTGAATATTATTAACCATGTACATAAAGGCGAGCAGCTTGCCATACTAACGCCCGAAGATCCCGGAGATCCCGGACAGAATATTTATGGCGAGATTTTGAATCCTCATCCCGTAAAGGCATTAAAGCTTGTTCCGGGCAAAAATACTTATCTTTCCGAGGATGGGCTCGTTTTGTATGCCAATGCAGATGGGCATGTAACTCTGAAAGACGGTAAAGTTACGGTAAGCAACGTTATAGAGTTTGAAAACGTTGATGTCTCGACGGGAAATATAAATTATGACGGAAGTGTGGTAGTAAAGGGAACTGTAGCTTCAGGTTTTTCGATTAAAGCAGGTGCCAATATTATCGTGAAAGGTGTTGTTGAAGGTGCCAGCTTAAATGCCGGAAGCGATATTATTCTGGAACGCGGCATTAACGGTATGGGTAAAGGAGAAATAAAAGCCGGAGGTAATATTGTTACCAAGTTTATTGAAAATTCGAAAGTAACAGCGAAAGGAAGTGTTACAAGCGAGAGTATCCTTCATTCAAATGTTTCTTCCGGAACGGAAATCAATGTTTCCGGTAAAAAGGGATTTATTGCAGGCGGCAGAGTTACAGCTACTGATAAGATAACCGCGAAGGATCTCGGAAGCGATATGGGTGCCACAACTATTATTGAAGTCGGTGCAGACCCTAATATCAAGGTAAGGATAAGAGAGCTTCAAAAGGCGGTTGCAGATTCTACTAAGCGTCTGGTTACAATAAAGCCGACTGTAGAATCTATTACAAAAAGACTTAAAACAGGTGGACAGCTTTCACCGGAACAGACCAGGCAGGCCCAGCAGCTTATCACTATGAATAAAGTTCTGGTATCTCAGATTGAAAAGAACAATAAGGAACTTGAGCAACTTCAGCAAAAGCTTGCCGATTCAAAGGATGCTTACGTCGTAGTTGAAGGCACTGCTTATCCGGGAATTACAATTCATATCGGAGATCAGCAGACAACACTTAAAACAGAATCTACCTATTGTAGGTTTGAACTTAGGGATGGATATGTAAAAACCGGGCCAATATAATGTTTTTAGCGTTTTGGTACGATATAATAATTATAGAAAGGGGAGATATATTGCGGGAGAAGGGAGGTAAATATGTCGATTAACAGAATTGATTTCCAGGGCAATGTTTTAAGAACCAACGATTTTTCACAGATTAAGCAAAATGAAGACAACAAAGTCTTCACTGATCAGAATGCCTTCCAGACTGAATTCAACAAAGAAGTTGATCAGAAATCCAATTCTGTGATTAAGAAAGAAGATGTCTCCCAGCAGGAAAAAGAAAAACACGATGCCAAAGAAAAAGGAAAAAATGAGTACTTTGGAAATGGCGGAAAAGGTAAAAACAAGTATAGAACACCCGAGGAGCTTGAAAAACTGTCGGAAACCCTTATAGGGTCTGATGGAAAGCCTTTGGATATGCATATTTCCTCGGGGTTTGACTTCAAAATCTGAACACTTTATAATACTAGATAGTGTATTTCGTTACGGAGGAGCGGGATACTTTTGCTCGAGTGGGGATGTTATGATAAGTGTCACGGAAATAATTTTAATCGCCGCCGGAGTCCTGGCGGTTATAATAGGGTATCTGATTCCGGGTGGCAAAGAGGCAGACGGTTTCGATTTTGACAGAACCAATCAGAAGATAAATGATATGGTTTCCAAAGCAATCAAGAATTCTCAGGGACAAATCGATGAGATGCTTGATGATTGCATGGAGGAGGCAATTAATAAGGCCGAGCGTGCAATGGACAGGGTAACCAACGAGAAGATGTCTGCCATAAGCGAATATTCAGATACTGTCATGAATGATATCCATAAAAATCATGATGAAGTAGTTTTTATGTATGATATGCTTAATGACAAGCACAAGAACCTCAAAAACACTGTTTCTGAGGCTAATCGTGCTACCAAGGAAGTAAAGGAAGCAGAAGCTAAAAGGCAGGCTGAGCTTGAGGAAGAGGCCAAAAAACAGGTTGAACTGGAGGCTCAGGCCAGAGAACAGGCTCTGCGCGAAGAGGAAGAAAGAAGACAGGCAGAGCGTGAAGCGGAAGCGCGCAGAAGAGCTGAGATAGAGGCTGAAGCAAAAAGAAAAGCAGCTGAGGAAGAAGCAAGACTACGCGCTGAGGAAGAAGCCGCAAGACAGGCTAAGTTACAAGAAGAAACCGCAAGACAGGCCAGATTACAGGAAGAAGCAAAGCAGGCGGAGATTGAGGCAGGGGTGCAGGAGGAATCAGCACCGCAGTTTTCATCACTTGCCGATATTCTTGACAGAGCTGATGCTGTTGCAGCTAAAAAGACTCAGAACAGAGTAATAGGTTCGGAGCCTGAAAGCGCAGCCCAGGCTATGCCGGAAGAACTGGAGTATTATGATAACGAGCCAATGGAACTTCGTTCACAATATTGGCCGGATTCAGATGAGAATAATTTTCTTGATGATATTGCTGATGAGGTTATTGAGAACACTCCCCTCGTACAGCCTGAAATTCAGACTGCTGTTGCTGTAGATGATTCTACTGAACAAATCCCGATGGAAGAGGTGCCTGCTCAGGTTGAAAAGCCTGCGAAGGTAGTTTCGATTTCTGATGCTACAAGGAAAAAGACTATTGAAGAGGTGGTTGTTCCGAATAATGATGTAATAAGTGATCCCGCTTCAAGAAATCAGAAAATACTTGATATGCATAAGGCAGGAAAGTCAGCGGTAGTCATTGCGAGAGAACTGAGACTTGGCATAGGAGAGGTTAAGCTTGTAATAGATCTTGCCGGAAAACATAAGAAAAACCGCAGTTCAATAATGTAACAGCGGTTTTGGGGGAATGAAAGAGTTATCATGAAACTAAAATATTATTTAAGGGGACTTGGTCTCGGAATTGTCCTTACAGCTGTGATAATGGGTATTGCGCTTGGAAAACGTACTGCCAAAATGAGTGATGAGGAAATAATAAAGAGGGCTAAGCAGCTCGGGATGGTTGAAGCCGAAAGTACGTTGTCAAGCTATTCGGAGACGGCTAAGAATTCGGAGGTAATCGATGAAGCCAATAACACTGCATCCGATTCGCAAGTGGATGAAAAAGGAGAAGAAATATTTGAAGAAATCCACGAAGACGAGTCTGCAGCAGGTGAATCAGTTCCTGAAGTGGATGAAAAGACGCAGGAGAGCGAACCGACTGGAGAAAGCAGTGAAAGCATTTCAGCCGAAGAAGATGTTAAGCTCGCTTCGGATAACGCTTCTGAAACAGCTTCCACAGAAACTCTTCAAGCCGAAGAAACAGGAGCAGAAACTTCAGAAACAGAAACTTCAGAAACAGAAACTTCAACAGACGAGGCGGAAATTGCTCCGGAAGAAGCCTCAGTAAGTGAAGCTGCTTCTACAAACGATTCTTCAAATGAGAGTTCAGAAACTTCTCAGGTGGCAAACAGCAGTGATACAAATTATGTGGTTGTTGTTTTGCCAAGCGGCAGCGATTCGGATGACTGTGCCAGAATTTTAAGAGAGGCAGGAATTATTACTGACGGAGTTGAGTATAATAACTACCTTATAAGTACCGGGAAGGACAGATTTATACGATCCGGAACGAAACAGATCCCTCGAGGTGCTTCCTTTGAGGAGATCACATCAATAATTACAAAATAAAAATGTCTTGTCAAAAGCCCAAAATCATGGTATTCTTATGAAGCTGTGAGCATTTGGGCTTTTTTATGCCCATTTTTAGCTGACAGTGTAGCAAATAAACACGTATTTCCAGATTTCATCCGGTGTCTGACATGGATAGGGTGATAGCTTTCCAAAGGATTTAACGCCCCTTTGGGTTAAAAGAGCAAAGAAATGCGGAAGATTAACCAAATGGAGGTAATAACATGAGCGTTGTATCTATGAAACAGTTACTTGAAGCAGGTGTACATTTCGGACACCAGACCAGAAGATGGAACCCTAAGATGGCTCCTTACATCTTCACAGAGAGAAACGGTATCCACATTATTGATCTTCAGAAGTCAGTTGTTAAGGTTGACGAGGCTTACAAGGCAGTATTTGAAATCGCATCACAGGGTGGTACAGTTCTTTTCGTTGGTACTAAGAAGCAGGCACAGGACGCAGTTAAGTCTGAGGCTGAGCGTTGCGGTATGTACTATGTAAACGAGAGATGGCTTGGTGGTATGCTTACCAACTTCCGTACAATTCAGAGCAGAATTGATCGTCTTAAGAAGCTTGAGAAGATGCAGGAAGATGGTACTTTCGATGTTCTTCCCAAGAAGGAAGTTGCACAGCTCAAGAAGGAATATGAGAAGCTTAACAAGGTTCTTGGCGGAATTCGCGATATGAAGAGAATCCCTGATGCTATCTTTGTAGTAGATCCTAAGAAGGAAAGAATCTGCATTCAGGAAGCTGAGGCACTTGGTATTACACTTATCGGTATCGGCGATACAAACTGCGATCCTGATGAGCTTGATTTCATCATTCCCGGAAATGATGATGCTATCCGTGCAGTAAAGCTTCTTGTTGGTAAGATGGCTGACGCTGTTATCGAGGCTAACCAGGGTGCAGAGAACCTTACATCTGAGGAGCAGGTTGCAGACGAAGAGGCTGCAGAGGCTACTGAGGAGTAATCCTTATTCAGAATATTATTTGAAAAATATAATTTAAATATCGTGGAGGATAATACACATGGCTATCACAGCAGCAATGGTTAAAGAGTTACGTGAGTCTACCGGCGCAGGTATGATGGAGTGCAAGAAGGCTCTTACTGAGACAAACGGAGACATGGACGCAGCAGTTGAGTTCCTTAGAAAGAACGGTCAGGCTAAGGCTGAGAAGAAGGCTAGCAGAATCGCAGCTGAGGGTCTTACAAGAATCGCAGTTAAGGATGATAAGACTGCAGCAGTTGTAGAGGTTAATTCAGAGACAGATTTCGTTGCTAAGAACGAGCAGTTCCAGACTTTTGTTGAGGCAGTTGCAAAGCAGGCTGTTGAGTCTGATGCTAAGGATATGGATAGCTTCATGGCTGAGAAGTGGAATGTTGATACTTCTAAGACAGTTCAGGAAGCACTTATCGATATCACAGCAGTTATCTCTGAGAAGCTCAGCATTCGTCGTTTCGAGAAGATTACTGCAGAGAACGGTATTGTAGTACCTTATGTTCACGGTGGCGGAAGAATTTCTGTTCTTGTTGAGGCAGATACAGATGTTGTTAACGATAACATCAAGGATGCTATCAAGAACATTGCAATGCAGATTGCAGCACTTTATCCTAAGTATGTTGATATGAACGATGTTTCTGAAGAGTTCAGAAACCATGAGAAGGAGATTCTTCTTGCTCAGGCTACTAAGGAGAATGAAGAACTTCCTGAAGGAAAGAGAAAGCCTCAGCAGATCATCGAGAAGATGCTCGAGGGCCGTCTCCAGAAAGAGCTTAAGGAGATCTGCCTTAACCAGCAGGTTTACGTAAAGGCTGAAGATGGTAAGCAGACTGTTGCTCAGTATGTTGCTCAGGTTGCTAAGGAGAATGGCGCAAACCTTTCTATCAAGCGTTTTGTTCGTTTTGAGACCGGTGAAGGCATCGAGAAGAGAGAAGAGAACTTCGCAGAAGAGGTTGCTAAGCAGGCAGGAATGCAGTAATATTCCTATCAAGTATTAGATTTGATTGCCCTTGCCGTTATATAACGGCAGGGGCGTTTTTATTGAATAATATCGAAAAAGTTTGTTTGGGAGGAGTTATAGATGGGGGCAGTTAATCTTAAAGGTACGGGAAAAGGAATTATCCTTGAACTGGATCCCAAGGAGTCATTTGAGATTCTTGTTAAAGAGATTGCTGACAAGTTCCGTGAATCAAAATCCTTTCTGGGAAAAGCCTCTATGGGGATGATAATAAGAGGCAGGACTCTTTGCGACAAAGAAGAGAATGAAATTCTTGATACTATTTCCAATAATTGCGATATAGATGTGTGCTGTGTTATCAGAGATGATCCGGACACTGACAGAATTTTTGCAAGCTATGTAAAACAACCTGTAATTGTACAACAGGAAGAGGATAGTAAACCGGATGAAGAGCAGTTAGGGATTGATCCGGATATTATAAAAAAACAAGCAGATATACATACGGGTAATCTGAGATCCGGCCAGGACCTTTCTTTTGGCAAAAGTGTAGTAATTCTGGGGGATGTTAAACCCGGAGCATCAGTAAGTTCGGAGGGCAATATTTTTGTTATGGGGGCTCTTAGAGGCAGCGCACATGCAGGAAGCACAGGCGATGAGAGTGCTTTTATAATGGCGTTGGAGCTTGATCCATTGCAGGTCAGAATTGCCGATAAGATTGCTATTTCTCCCGATTCAGATGAGGGCCCCAGGCTGAAAATGAAAAGTTTTATGAAAGGTCAGACTGACAAAAAAACCGAGGTGGCATATATTTTAAACGGACATATTGTAAAAGATGTTTACGGCGCAGCATTTTTGAGAGATAATCGTCTTATATAAATTTTCTATGGAGGGTTGTATGGGAGAAGTAATAGTCGTAACTTCCGGCAAAGGCGGTGTTGGGAAAACAACAACTACTGCAAATATTGGTACAGCGCTTGCAAAGCTTAACAAGAAGGTTGTGCTGATTGATACCGATATTGGGTTAAGAAACCTTGACGTTGTCATGGGTCTTGAAAATCGAATCGTGTATAATCTCGTCGATGTTGTTGAGGGAAGCTGTAAGGTGAAGCAGGCGATGATAAGAGATAAGAGATTTGATACTCTTTTTCTTTTGCCGGCGGCACAAACGAAGGATAAGACCAGCGTAACACCTGATCAGATGAAGATGCTTTGTGAGGAACTGAAGCAGGAATTTGATTATGTTATTATGGATTGTCCTGCCGGTATAGAGCAGGGCTTTAAGAATGCTATAGCAGGTGCAGAAAGAGCTATTGTTGTTACTACTCCTGAGGTTTCTGCTGTACGAGATGCAGATAGAATAATTGGTCTTCTGGAAGCTAATGAGATAGGACAGACTCAGCTTGTTGTCAATAGAATAAGACCGGAGATGGTTAGAAGAGGCGATATGATGAGCGCCGATGACGTTGTGGATATCCTTGCTATTGATCTTCTTGGTGTCGTACCGGACGATGAGAATATAGTTATTGCAACCAATAACGGAGAACCGCTTGCAGGTGACAGCACACTTGCGGGACAGGCATATATGAATATATGCCGAAGGATACTTGGTGATTCTGTTCCGTTCCTTGATCTTGATGAGAGAAAGGGATTGTTCGCAGCTATAGCCAGCGTTTTCCATAGGTGATAGGGGGATATGTCATGAATCTGACAGATGTTTTTAAGAAAAAAACTTCCGGTCAGGCAGCCAGGGATCGCCTTAAACTTGTTCTGGTTTCTGACAGGCAGAACTGTTCACCTGAAATAATGGATCGAATTAAAAATGATATAATCGAAGTGCTTTCAAAATATGTTGAAGTGGATAAAGAAGGCCTTGATATTAAGTTTACACAGATGGATACAGAAGGGACAGGCGATGAAAAGAAATGCGTTCCTGCCCTATACGCGAATATACCGATTAAGAATATTAAGCATCAGGTGAAAGTATAAAAATATGAGGATGCGGTCAGCATCCTTTTATTTTTGGAATCAATCATTTAAATTTTGATTATATTTTTTTAAAAAATATTGATTTTGACTGACAATGTGCTATCATAAGATAACAGTATAATTGCTCGCAATTTAATTTGTTGTTATTTGGAGGGAAAAATGAGTAAAGAAAACTTTGATCAATTAAAGCTTGAGAATCAGCTTTGTTTTCCGCTTTATGCTTGTTCTAAGGAGATAATAAGGGCTTATAAGCCTTATCTGGATGAACTGGATCTGACATATACTCAGTACATCACGATGATGGTACTGTGGGATAAAAAGGAGATGAATGTAAAGAGTCTTGGGGAATGCTTATACCTTGACTCCGGTACACTTACGCCTGTTTTGAAGAAACTTGAGAGTAAAGGTTATATAAAAAGAACCAGATCTAAGACGGATGAGCGTAATCTTCTCGTTTCTATTACTCCTGAAGGAGAGGCAATAAAGACTCAGGCAAAAGATATTCCGGGAAAGATCGGAAACTGCGTAAAGCTTTCGGAAAATGATGCTAAAGAGCTGTATAGATTGCTATATTTGATCATTTCGAAAGTTCGCTAAAATTTTTATAAATAATTTGTTTTTTTTATAACAATTTTTTATGAAAAACTTAGTGTTTTGTGGTAGTATATTTAAGGCAACTTTTGCGGTCTTTTGCAAGGGATTTGCATAATATTATCCTGAAAGGGGTGGAGAATCTTTGACTATTTCAATTCTAAAAGCAGTAAGTTTCCTGATTCTTTTTCCATTTGTAATTGCAGTTCTCATGTTCTGCATTAAGAATTCATCACTACTGCGCAATTTTGTTGCAATTGTAGGAGGATTCAGTGTTATGGCTACCGCTATAATGGTAGGCATAAGGGTTCTTTCCATGAAGGGAACTACTCGCAATACATATCTGACTGCGACTGCTCCACATGATCATATTATCATGGGAGGAGAGCTTCTTCTCATGGCAATAGTTGTTTTCCTGAGTATAAAGTATAAGAAGTATTATGCTATACTTTTGTCCATGGTGGGTACAATTCCGGTACTTGCGATGGATTTATCAGGTTATGCGGTAGAGGGAGCGCCTCACTTAAGAGTGGATTTCCTCTCAGCAGTTATGATACTTATTGTTGGTATTGTAGGTATCCTGATCTGTATCTACGCAGTTGGTTATATGAAGGACTATCATAACCACCATACTGAGGTAGAGGACAGATCCAATTATTTCCTGGCACTTTTGTTTGTTTTCGTAGGTGCCATGTTCGGACTCATCGTGTCCGATAATCTCGGATGGATATATTTCTTCTGGGAAATCACAAGCGTTTGTTCATTCCTTCTCATCGGTTATACAAGGACCGAGGAAGCTGTAAACAACAGCTTCAGAGCACTTTGGATGAACCTTCTTGGCGGATGCGGATTTGGAGCGGCGCTTCTTGTCTGCAATCTTGTTCTTGGTATTTCAAACTTAAGTCAGCTTACAGCACTTGTTCCGAGACAGAATATGTTTGTAATGGTGCCTGTAACACTTATTGCATTTGCTGCTCTTACAAAGAGTGCACAGTTCCCGTTCTCAAGATGGCTCCTTGGAGCGATGGTTGCGCCTACTCCCAGTAGTGCACTTCTTCACTCAGCTACCATGGTTAAGATTGGTGTATATATGCTCATCAGACTTTCACCTATGCTTAACGGAACCTTCACAGGTGTAATGATCACTGTTATCGGTGGATTCACATTCTTTGCAGCATCACTTCTTGCTATCACAGTAAGTGATGGTAAAAAGGTACTTGCTTATTCAACAATTTCAAACCTCGGACTTATCACAGCCTGTGCTGGTACAGGTACTACAGAGGGTGTATGGGCAGCTACAATGCTTATTCTTTTCCACGCTGTATCAAAGTCACTTCTGTTCCAGACAGTCGGCGATATCGAGAACTGCATGCACAGCCGTGACATTGAGGATATGCATGGTCTTATTATCAAGCTTCCTAAGCTTGCATTCATAATGATCATCGGAATTTGCGGAATGTTTATGGCTCCTTTCGGAATGCTAGTTTCAAAGTGGGCTGCTCTTAAATCATTCGTTGATTCAAACTCTGTATGGCTTGTTCTTTTCCTTGTTTTTGGTTCAGGTTCAACATTGTTCTACTGGGCTAAGTGGCTTGGAAAGATTTGTACTGTTATTCATCAGTCTTATGAGCTCGAGGATATTACTCCCAAGAGTGAGATGATTTCACTTGTACCGCTTACTATGATGATCATTATTATGTGCTTCGCTTTCCCGAAGATGTCTGACATCATGGTTCAGCCCGTACTTAATGAGGCATTCCACAAAAATATTCCCAATGTTATCGGTGGCTCCGATGTCATCATAATGATGATCATGGTAGCCATGATATTTGCTATTCCTATAGGAAGCCGAATACTTGCCATTGGTAAGAAGAGTAAGATGACTATGTCCTACGTTGCCGGTGTTAATGCAGGTGATGACCGTAATTATATTGACTCTTTCGGAAAGGCAAGACCTCTGTATATGTCAAACTGGTATATGACAGAATACTTCGGAGAGGATAAGCTTCTTGTTCCCAGTATTGTGATTTCTGCAATAATCGTAATCGTAATGCTGATTATAGTTTGCGGAGGTGCTTTCTGATGATTATGACAGTGATTAAGGTTGTTCTTTATATTTTACTTGCACCCATCCTGGGTGGACTCATGGAAGGTGTTGACCGTGTCGTATCAGCCAGAATGCAAAGAAGACAGGGACCTCCGCTTTTCCAGCCGTTTTATGATGTTTATAAGCTTCTTGCGAAGCAGACCACTGTTGTTAACAGTATTCAGGTTCTCTTTGTGATTGCTTATACAATATTTACTATTTTTACAGGTGCACTTTTCTTTGGTGGCGGTGATATGCTGCTAGTATTCTTTGCTCTGTCAATGTCAGAGGTTATGATGGTTCTTGCTGCATATTCAACAAACGGCCCTTACAGTGCACTTGGAGCAAACCGTGAGCTTTTGCAGATGATGTGTTATGAGCCCATGATTCTTTTGGTTGCCATTGGTTTTTATGAAGCAAACGGAAGCTTTATGGTAAATGATCTTATTCATGCTGCAAACCCTGCAATCATTAAGATTCCCGGAATGCTCATCGGATTTTTGTTTATACTTACAATCAAGTTTAGAAAATCTCCTTTTGACATGAGTACCTCTCATCACGCACACCAGGAGATGGTTAAGGGTCTTACCTCTGATATTTCAGGTACGAACCTTGCTTTCTATGAGATAGCGGAATGGTATGATGAAGTCCTTATGATGGGTATCGTTGCTATGTTCTTTATTTACAACAATCCTATCAGTATCGTTTGGGCTGTTATAGCATGCATAATATTCTATCTCATGGAGACACTGATAGATAACATATTCCCCCGTGTTAAATACATGGCAATGCTTGTTTCCAGCTGGGTAGTAATTCTTGTAACAGCCGGAACAAACCTGCTTATCTTAAGTGTAATTAAGTAAAAGGAGAAACTATGAAAATTTCAAAATCACCCTGGGTGTTACATTATGATGGATCCAGTTGCAACGGATGTGATATTGAGGTTCTTGCAACAATGACTCCACTTTATGACGTTGAAAGATTCGGAATTATAAATACAGGAAATCCCAAGCATGCTGATATTCTGCTTCTTACAGGCGGTATAAATGCTCAGACAGCACCCGTAGTAAGACAGCTTTATAACCAGATGCCGGATCCCAAGGTAGTTATTGCCTGCGGAATTTGTTCCTGTGACGGTGGTATCTTCAAGGAGTGCTATAACATTCTCGGAGGTTCCGATAAGGTAGTTCCTGTTGATGTATATGTTCCCGGATGTGCAGTAAGACCAGAGGCACTTATTGATGGTGTGGTTAAGGCACTTGCCATTCTTGAGGAAAAGAGAGTTAAGGTTAAGGAATCAATGAAGCAGGGTTACTGCACAGTTGATTACAGTAAGATTGCAGTTCGTATGAAGGCTGAGGATTATGATCCGGCTACGCAGTATGATGCAGTTTTGACAGAAGAGGCATTAAGAGAGCAGGCAGAGGCCAAGATGGCACAGACAGCAAAGCCTGCACCTAAGCCGGCTGCACCCGCTGCTACAGCTCCTGCGAAGGCAGCTGCACCCGCAGCACCTGCAACGGAAACGGCTGCGCCTAAAAAGGATGAAGGAGGAAACGCCTGATGAATACAGAATTTAAGATTGTTAAGGCGGAGGAAGTCATCGACGAGGCGCAGAAGCTGAAGTTTGATGGTTACCATCTTATGCAGCAGTGTGCTACAAAAACCGCTGAAGGCTATGAACTTGTATACAGCTTTGGAAAGGCACTTGAGGTATTACAGGTCAAGATAATCCTTGAGAATGATCAGCCCATAAACAGTATCAGTCATGTTTTTCCCTGTGCTTTTCTTTATGAAAACGAGATGCATGATCTGTTCGGAATAGATATTCAGATGATCAGTCTTGACTACAAGGGTAATTTCTATAGAACAGCTATAGAAACTCCATTTAAGTAACTTCCTTGTGATTAGTTTGTATTAATAACGTAAATAGAAAGAGGAGATTCTATGTCAACTAGAAGTGTAATTCCTTTCGGACCTCAGCATCCTGTTTTGCCGGAGCCCATACATCTTGATCTGGTACTTGAGGATGAGAAGGTTGTCCAGGCTATTCCTTCCATTGGTTTCATCCATCGTGGTCTGGAAAAGCTTGTAGATAAAAAAGATTTTCATGAAATGGTATATGTAGCAGAGCGTATCTGCGGTATCTGCTCACTTGGTCATGGACTTGGCTATTGTGATGCTGTTGAGCACATTATGGACCTTGAAGTGCCAGACAGAGCAAAGTTCCTTAGAACAATGCTTTCAGAGCTTAGCAGAATGCATTCACATATGCTTTGGCTTGGACTTCTTGCAGATGCATTTGGTTTTGAGTCATTATACATGGAGTGCTGGAGAATCCGTGAAGAGATTCTTGATATGTTTGAGATGGCTACCGGTGGTCGTGTTATCTTCTCCATAATGAAGATTGGCGGACTTCGCCGCGATATTCCGGACGATATGCTCAAAGATTTCAGACAGAGACTTGATAGTATTGAAGAAGGCCTTAAGATGGTTAGCAAGCCTTTCTTCGATGATGTTGCTGTTAAGAACAGACTTGTAGGTGTTGGTATCCTTACTCCCGAGAAGGCAGATCTTCTTGGTACAGCAGGTCCTTTCCTTCGTGCAAGTGGTATTGCAAGAGATATCAGATCAACAGGTTATTGCGCATATGATAAGATTGAGTTTGAGCCTATCATCAGCACAGATTGCGATTCTTATGCTCGTACAGAAGTGCGTATCAAAGAGCTCTATCAGTCAATTGATATTATGAGACAGTGTATAGATAAGATGCCTGCAGGTGAGGTTGATTTACAGGTTAAACCTAATCAATTGCCTAACGGTGAGTACATGGCAAGAATCGAGCAGCCAAGAGGTGAAGCTCTTTACTATGTAAAAGCGAACGGTACAAAGTTTATCGATCGTATGAGAGTTAGAACTCCCACATTTGCAAATATTCCTGCACTTGTTGATATTCTGGCAGGATGTGATTTTGCAGATGTTCCGATTCTCGTACTTACCATAGATCCTTGTATCAGTTGTACAGAACGCTAACGCTTATTTAGAAAGAAGGTAGAGAGATTTGAGTCTAATAAATTTTAACGGTACAGTATTAAAAAATCTGTTCTCAAAACCTGCGACTCGTAAATATCCTTTCGAGCCAAAGGTATATCCTGAGCGTACTCGCGGTCATGTACAAAACGACATGGACGTGTGCGTACTTTGCGGTCTTTGCTCCATAAAGTGTCCGACACATGCGATAACTGTTGATAAAACTGAGAAGACCTGGTCAATCAGACCTATGAGTTGTATTCAGTGCAGATGCTGTGTTGATAACTGTCCGAAGAAATGTCTGTCTATGGACACTCACTTTACAGAGCCCGGAACTGAAAAGGTTACCAAGACGTTTAAGCAGTCAGAAAAGGCTATTGCAGCTCAGGAAGCACTTATGAAGGCAGCCAAGGAACGTGCGGCAGCCGCAGCGGCAGCAAAGGCAGCTGCAGCAGGAAACGCAGCACCTGCAGCAAATGCAGCATCCGCAGCTAATGCAGCTCCTAAGCCCCAGGCACCTGCAGCAGAGAAAAAGGACGAATAAAAATGAAAGCACTTATCCGTGTTACAGGGGCTGTCCAAGGCGTTGGTTACAGACCGTTTGTAGCAGAGCTTGCAAATAAATATGAGCTCAGAGGAGAAGTGAAGAATCTTGGTGGTATAGTGGAAATAACTGCTGAGGGTGATGGTGATAAGATTAGTTCATTTGCAGATGAACTTAGGACTAATTCACCGTCGGGAAGTATTGTTTTAAGAGTATCACTCGATTATTCAAAATGTAACGAACCGGAAGGTCAAATTGACCATTCCGGTTTTCGTATTGTAGAGAGCAGCGGAGAATTTGATAAAAATTATTTGCCTGTATTTCCACCGGACATAGGTATATGTCCGACATGTATGAAGGAACTTCTTGATAAAAAAGACAGAAGGTATCGGTATCCGCTCATAAGTTGTGCTTCCTGCGGACCAAGATTCAGTATATTAAAAGAACTTCCCTATGACAGAGAGACGACCACAATGGACGTCTTTTCAATGTGCCCGGTTTGTGAAAAGGAATACAGAAGTGGGAGAAGAAGACATGCCCAGACCATATCCTGTCATGACTGCGGCCCTCAAATCGTTTTCAGGAGCGGAAATGATGGTGATTTCTTCGAAAAAGAAGATGCTTTGTCACAGGCGACACGGGTTATTAGAGATGGCGGCATTATAGGGATAAAAGGTATAGGCGGATATCAACTTGCCGCAAGTCCATATAATTACGATACGGTAAAAAGACTGCGTCTGCTTAAGGGAAGAGAACAAAAGCCATTTGCAGTTATGTTTGATTCAGTTCGGAAAATAGAGCAGTTCTGTTTTGTTTCGGAACTTGAAAAGAAGTATTTGGAATCTTCGGCAAGACCTATAGTTCTTTTGGATAAAAAAGAGGATCCTTTTGCGGAAAATGTATGTGGAGATTCAAGGCAGATAGGTGGATTTTTACCTTCATCGGGGGTTCACAGATTACTTACTCTTGAACTTTCCGAACTTATCGTGACAAGTGGCAATATTTCCGGGGAACCGATGATAACAGATGATACGGTTTTTGCTGATAAATTTATGGATAGCATTGACGGGATACTCTATTATGAGCGTGATATTTTGAGACCGCTTGATGATTCAGTTTTACAGATTTATCGATCAGAAGACGGCTATGAATGCCCAAGGTTCATAAGGCGTGCCAGAGGATATGTTCCGCTCCCGATGTTTTTGGAAAAGCCGCTTAAGGATAAAATACTGTATGAGGCATATGGAGCGGATCTTAAGAATTCCTTTGCTATAGGCTTTGGGGATAGAATTATCCAGAGTCAGTTTTTTGGAGATATGGAAGACTACAGTGTCCTAAAGCTTCAAAGAAATGAACTACCGGAATTTGAGAAGATTTTTAGAACTGACAATTTAAGTACTGAAAAGAAAATTGCCATTTCAGATATGCATCCGGGATATCATTCAGCTGTTCTTGCAGATGAGGCTGGTGGGGAGCGTCTGAAGATTCAGCATCATCATGCTCATATTGGTTCTGTCATGGCGGAAAATGCACTTACAGAGTGCATTGGTGTAGCATTTGATGGTACAGGCTACGGTACCGATAATACTATTTGGGGCAGCGAATTTCTTATCTGCAGGAGCGGAGATTTTGAGAGGGCAGGACATTTTAAGAGTGTGAGAATTGCAGGTAGTGATGAGGCTATGAAAAATGCGGAAATATCTGCATTTTGCTATCTGTATGATTCAGGTATAGATATACCTGATCATATTCTGAATGAGTCGGAAAAAGGGTTATTGAAGGCAGCGCTTCAAAATAATATAAATGTACACAAAAGCTCAGGAATGGGACGGCTGTTTGATGCTGTAAGCTGTATTCTCGGAGTATGTAATTACAATTCCTATGAGGGTGAGTGTGCTATAAAGCTTCAGAATAAGGCTGAGGATTATTTGAAATCCCGGAAATCTGATGATATTGTCAAAAACCTTCCGATTTCAGAGCTGATCAGGATTAATTATGATAATGAAGAATACATTCCTGATATGCAAAAGCTCCTTGGGTATCTGACTGATAATGCCAATAGAAAGGATACCGGCATGCTCGCATATGCCTTTCACAATGTGATAGCGCAAATAACTTTAAGAGTATGTCTGAAACTCAGAGAAATGACAGGACTTAACAGCATATGCCTTTCTGGCGGAGTTTTTACCAATAGGGTTCTTTTGTCATTATGTGAAAGATTACTTGTAAATGATGGTTTTGTGGTATACTATAACCGCGTTTTTCCTACAAATGATCAGGGAATAAGCGCAGGTCAGATATATCTGGCAGACTTAAAGGAAAAATTAAATTAGTATTTATAATATTTGAAAGGAATAATTATGTGCGTAGCAATACCCGGTCGTATTACGCAGCTTAACGGAACAAAGGCAACTGTGGATTTTTCGGGCAACACGGTTGAGGCAGAGGCAGGACTTGTAAAGGTGAAAATCGGAGACAGAGTTCTGGTACATGCAGGCTGCATAATTCAGACAATGAGCGATGAAGAAGCTGATGAGATAGAAGAACTTTTCCGGGAAATAGAGGATATTCAGATTTAATTTATGAATAAATTAGAGCTTATAAAGGAAAAACTAAAAAATTATGACGGCGAAGAGCTCCGTTTTATGGAAGTTTGCGGAACTCACACTGCGGCTATTTCTGAAAATGGTATACCGGGGATGATATCGCCCAAAATCCATCTGATATCAGGTCCCGGATGTCCGGTATGTGTTACTGTCACAGCAGTAATTGACAGGCTTACAGAGCTGGCACTCACTGACAATACTACAGTGCTTACTTTTGGGGATCTTATAAGGGTAAAAGGCTCAAAGATGAGCCTTGCCGATGCGAGGGCAAACGGTGGCAGCGTCGAGATGCTCTATTCTCCGATGGATGCTGTGAAAATGGCAAAGAATAACCCTGACAGGAATTATGTTTTTGCAGCTATCGGATTTGAGACTACAACACCTGTCTACGCGATGGTATTAAAAGAAATAATTGCGCAGGATGTGCATAATTTTAAGCTTTTGACATCCCTTAAGACTATGCCCCAGGTGATAAGATGGGTTTGCAAAAATACCGATAATATAGACGGATTTCTTGCTCCCGGACATGTAAGTGTAATTACAGGTTCGGACCTGTTTAAAGAACTTTCAGAGGAGACAGGGCTTCCGTTTGTTGTAGCAGGTTTTGACGGCCAGGGACTCTTGGCTGCTGTATATGCTCTTTGCGGAATGAAGGGCGAAAGCGGAATAAAGAATGTATATAAGAGTGCTGTCACTGAAAAAGGAAATGAGGAAGCAAGAAAAGCAGTAAGCGAATTTTTTGAACCCTGTGACGCTTCATGGCGCGGAATGGGAATGATTCCCGGATCCGGTATGAGACTGAAAAAGGAATATAGCGAGTATGATGCCGGAAGCTATGGTCTTGATGAGGATCATATGCCGCCGGGATGCAGCTGTGCACGGGTACTGACCGGGGAGATATCTCCCGATGAATGCCCGCTGTTTGGAAAAAAATGTACGCCTGAGGATGCTCACGGTGCATGCATGGTCTCAACAGAGGGAAGTTGTTACAACTATTATATTTCAGGCAGAAAGAAGAGATAAGGAATAAATATAGATGAAAGTTACAATGGCACATGGAAGCGGCGGTGCTTCAACAACTGAACTGATAGAAAACATATTTGCCAAACATTTTAAGAATGAATATCTTGATCAGATGGAGGATTCCGCAGTTGTTCCCGGAAGCGGGAGACTGGCGGTTACTACAGACAGTTTTGTTGTAACCCCGTATTTCTTCCCGGGCGGAGACATCGGAAGACTATCCGTATGCGGCACCGTTAATGATTTGCTTATGAGCGGTGCTGTTCCCAAGTATCTTACCTGTGGATGTATCCTTGAGGAAGGAATGGATCTGGATGATCTTGATAAGATAATCGAATCCATGGCAGCTACAGCGAAAGAAGCAGGTGTCACCATAATAACAGGTGATACAAAAGTTGTGGAAAAGCGAGGGGATTTTGGCGGAATAATGATAAATACATCAGGCGTCGGTTTTATGCCCGAGGGTGTTTCACTTTCACCTTCAGGACTTAAAGAGGGCGATGTAATCATAGTATCCGGTAATCTCGGTGACCACCATGCAGCAATTCTATCGGGCAGAATGAATATAAAAAATAATATTAAGTCCGATAATGCACCTCTTTCCGAGATGTGCCGCTCACTTATAGATGAGAATGTAAAAGTACATGCCATGAGAGATGTGACAAGAGGTGGTCTCGGAACTGTTTTACATGAGTTTTCGAAGGCTTCAGATTGTGAGATAAATATATATCAGGATAAACTGCCTGTTAGTGGAGAAGTCGGGGATTTTTGTAAAATGCTCGGACTTGATCCGGTTTATATGGGAAATGAAGGGAAGATGATCTGCGTGGTTTCAGGTGACGACGCGGATAAGGCACTTTCTATCATAAAGTCATCAAAATATGGTGAAAATGCAACTATTATCGGAGTGGTCAAAAAAGCCGATAATTCAGGTGTAATACTTCATACATCAATCGGAGGAACAAGACTTATCGGGCCACTGTATGGTGAGGGACTTCCGAGAATATGCTGATAGGACATAAAGCGTAAATTGCTTTGTAATTTGAATATACTGTGATATAATGCACTATATGTTGTGATTTGAAAGTGGCTTTTGACATATTTGGAGTTTAATATGAAATTTACAAGAGTTAATAAGGACACTGTTAACTGCATAATTACAGAAGATGATATGGACGAGCAGGGACTTCGTCTCGAGGATCTTTTTGATAAGAGCCAGGAGGCTATGGATTTCCTACACGAAGTTATGGAGAAAGCAGCTGCTGAGGTTGATTACAAGCCCCAGGGAGCTTTTACACCCATGCAGATAACCGTCCTTCCGGACCATTCAATATCGCTTACTCTTTCCGAGAACACGGAGGGAGCTTTTGCAGATATGCTTAAGAATTTAACTGAAAAAGCGGGGCTGAGATTTCCCAAGAATTTCCTGGAGGAACTCGGTGATGTTCCAGAGGAAGACAGAATTCCCAAATTGAGTGAATATCTTCAGAGCCTTAAGGATTTCACCAATTCAGTTAAGAATATGGTGGAGAAGACTTCATCCGATATGAATGATAAAGAGGATGACAGTATACCGGTAAAGAGAGGATCTGTACGACAGACCAGAATAGAAAACAGAGACGAAAAAAGGGTATCTGAAGAACTTGAGAAGATCGGCTTTAAGACTTTTGTCTTTTCAATTAAGGATTTGAGGACAGCTATTTTACTAAGTAAGCAGATTCCCGATGATGTTGTCATGGGCAGTACATTGTATAGAAATCCTTCCGATAATATGTTTTATATGGTATTTGACCGAAAGGATGAAAATGCAAAAACATTTGCTGCAGTTTTCTCTGTGTGCTACGAGTTCGGCAAATTTGTAACCACGAAGAACAGTATAATCTGTCATATGGATGAGAACTTTGATACTGTTCTTAACGGGGATGCAATAGAGAGACTCCGCAGTTTATAACTTTCGAAGAAGGACCACTGCATTTATAAATGAGTTTTACCAAAAGGGACGACTTCCGATGAAGGACGTTCCTTTTTTATACTATGAAAACCACGAATATATTCTAAGAACAAAGAAAATATGGAAGAGATTAGATTAAATAAATATATTGCCATGTGCGGTGTATGTTCACGGCGGGATGCTGACAAGCTCATAGAGGAAGGAAGAATAACCGTCAATGGTAAGCAGGCTCAGTGCGGGATGAAGGTTAGCGATGAGGATGAGATTCTGTGCGACGGTGTTTTGATATCCCGATTTGGTGATAAAATTGTTATTGCGTATAATAAGCCTGTGGGCGTAGTTTGCACTGAAAAGGATGAACATGCAGAGAGAACAATAATTGAGGATCTCGGTTTTGACAGACGTGTGACCTACGCAGGCCGCCTGGACAAGGATTCTGAGGGGCTTATGATCCTTACGAATGATGGGGATCTTATTCAGGCAATGATGAAATCCTGCAACGGCCACGAGAAGGAATATGTCGTTGAAGTTGATAAATCCATTACGGAAGAGTTCCTAACTGATATGGAAAAAGGGGTTTATCTTAAAGAACTTGATAAAACGACAAGACCCTGTAAGGTGAAAAAAATATCTGAGAATTGTTTTGGAATAATACTAACTCAGGGGCTGAACAGGCAAATAAGACGAATGTGCGACGCTTTCGGATATAGTGTTGTCAGGCTGAAGAGAGTGCGCATACTCAATATTGAGCTGGGTGAGCTTGGGTATTCAGAGCATCGTATGATTGAGGGCGATGAACTCAAAATGCTCTATGAGCTTGCCCGGAAGAATTAGTATGAAAAAGGCAAAATAAGTTGTTTATGGGGAGTTTTTTATGGCAGATAATGATACACAATTAAAATATAAGGAGCTTTCGGAAAAAATCCGCTATCATATGGACCGGTATTACAATCAGGATGCTCCTGAGATTTCTGATTATGAGTATGATCAGCTGATGCTGGAACTTAAAAAAATGGAGAAAGAGCATCCGGAGCTCATAACCAAGGAGTCGCCGAGCCAGATTATCGGAGGCACAGCAAAGAGAGAAGCCGGAGTGAAGGTAACTCACAATGTTCCTATGCTTTCAATCGAAGACGTATTTGACAAGGCAGATGTTACTTCCTGGGTGAATAAAGTTCATGAAAAGCATCCGGATGCGCAGTTTTCTGTAGAACAGAAGATAGACGGTCTTTCGATGACTCTCAGGTATGAGGCGGATACAGATAAGCCCGGTTTTATGAAGCTTGTGATGGCTGAGACCAGAGGGGATGGAAGAATCGGGGAAGATGTTACAATAAATGCTCTTGTGATTCCTGATGTACAGAAGGAAATAAGGTACAGTGCAAGTTATCTGGAGCTTCGCGGTGAAGTATATATGTCACACGAGGACTTTGACAGATTCAATGAACAGCAGGAGAAGCTCGGCAAAAAGCTTGCAGCTAATCCGAGAAATCTAGCGGCGGGAACGCTTAGGCAGCTTGACAGTGCAGTTACAAAGGAGCGCGGCCTTCGAATGTTTGTGTTTAATGTTCAGGATGGCCCTGCAGCGCTTTTGGAAAGCCACTGCAAAGCACTTGATACTTTGGAGGAGCTCGGTATTCCTGTTGTACGACACAGACTCTGCAATAGTTCCGAGGATGTTATTGATGCGATAGATGCCATCGGTGACGAGCGATTTGACCTTACTTTTGATCTCGACGGAGCTGTAGTAAAGGTTGATCATACAGCCTGGAGAGACGATTTTCCGGCAGGCAGCAAATACTCAAGCGGACATATTGCATACAAGTACCCGCCTGAAGAAAAAGTTGTTGTAATGGATGAAATCATTGTAGATGTAGGCAGAACTGGTAAGCTTACTTTTACAGGAAGTTTTCATGATAAAGAGACCGGAAAACCCGCAAGACTTTGCGGAACCTCAGTTTCAAGAGCAACACTGCACAACCAGGATTACATCAGGGATATGAAAATAGGTATAGGAGGAGCATATAAACTCTTCAAATCAGGTGAGATCATACCAAAATTAAATGGTTGTGTGGAAGAACCTGCAGAGATATTCAAAGCTCCTGAAATATGTCCTGTATGCGGGCATAAGCTAGTTCGGGAAGAGGATACAGCAGACATAAGGTGCGTTAATCCCACATGCCCTGCTCAGGTTACGAGAACTATAGCCTATTTTACATCAAGAGATGCCATGAACATCATGGGACTTGGTGATACGCTCATAGAAGCCCTGACAAAAGACGGATATCTGAAAAGCTATGCCGATATATATGACCTTTACAAGTACCGTGATGAGATGGTTGAAAAGGGAATAATCGGTAAGGAAAAGAATACAGATAAACTCCTATCTGAGATAGAAAAGTCAAAAGAAAATGACCCGGTAATGCTTCTGACAGGACTTGCCATAAGAAATGTCGGGAAAGCTACAGCCAGAGAAATCATGAAACATGTATCGGATCTTACTGATCTTTTCAAAATTACTGTGGATGGATTTTTGTCTATGCCTGATATTGGAGATACGACGGCAAATGATTTGTACGAGTTCTTCCACAGCAAGGATAATGAAGAATTGATACTCAGGATGAAAGATGCCGGGGTAAATATGGCTGTTAAAATTGATGAGGACGCCTCGGATAAACTAAGCGGTATGACAATTGTTGTTACCGGAACACTGCCCAGTCTTGGGAGAAAAGAAGCAGAAGAGCTTATTACGAAGAACGGTGGAAAAGCTGCCGGAAGTGTTTCGAAGAAGACTACAATGGTTCTTGCGGGAGAAGCTGCAGGCAGTAAACTGACCAAGGCACAGGAACTGGGTATTAAAGTTATAAACGAAGCAGAATTTCTTGAATTAATAAAATAATATACCTTTTATAAGGTGATGGAGGTTATGGTATGCCGATCAAAATTATGAATGATCTCCCGGTACGTGAGATCCTGGAAAAAGAAAATATCTTTGTGGTTGATGAAAATCGCGCCATGCATCAGGATATTCGTTCTTTGAATATTTGTATTCTGAATCTGATGCCATTAAAGGAGGATACAGAGCTTCAGCTCCTTAGATCTTTATCTAATACACCTTTACAGATAGATGTTTCTTTTATGAGAGTTAGCAGTCACAAGTCGCTTAATACATCGCCAAACCATCTTAACAGATTCTATCATACCTTTGATGAGCTTCAGGATAATACCTATGACGGACTTATTATAACAGGAGCTCCGGTTGAGCAGATGGAATTCGAAGAGGTCGATTATTGGGAGGAACTCTGCAGAATTTTCGAGTGGTCAAAAACAAACGTGACTTCTACTTTTCATATCTGCTGGGGAGCACAGGCCGGACTCTATTACCATTACGGAATAAAGAAACGCCCACTGCAGGAAAAACTTTTTGGTTTATTTGAGCACAGGGTGGAGAACAGGAAAGTTCCGCTTGTAAGGGGATTTGATGATGTATTTCTTATGCCCCATTCAAGACATACGGAATCACCCTCTTCAGAGATACATGCATGCAAAGACCTTGTAGTTCTCGCGGAATCAACTGTTGCAGGTGTTTTTCTTTGCATGAGCAGAGACGGAAAAAACATTTTTGTTATGGGACATGCAGAATATGACAGACTGACTCTTCACAACGAATACATTAGAGATTTAAGCAAGGATCTTCCTATACATATTCCTGAAAACTATTATCCGGAAGACAATCCTGATAATACACCAAAGTTAACCTGGCGTTCACACTGTAATAATCTGTATTCCAATTGGCTTGATTATTATGTATATCAGGCAACTCCATATAGATGGGGCCAGATCCTTGATGACGAGAAAAAAACCAAAGCAACCTCTGCCCTTACGACTGAAACTATCTGAAATGTTTTTTTTATAAACATAAAAGTTTTATGAAATATGGGGTACTATGTCCGCAAACGATAAAAAATAAGCTAAAATATAATATATCGATGATGTTTAGCTTGCGGATTTTTATCTGCGGAAAAGGGGTAACCTATGGGTTTAGATCTTGAAGAGGAAGAGAAGGAAGTAAAGACTACAACTAAGACCAGAACCAAGAGAACCAAAGAACTTTTGGAAGAGAATGCCAAGCGGATGGAAGAGCTTAAGACTGAGCATGCCAATATGGAGAGAGAGATAGAGGATCTCGATAAAGAAGCAGCAGCTCTCGGAAACAAGGATGCCTTGAATTTAAAGATTACTCATGAGAAATTTGGCAAAGGCACAATTGTTAAGCAGGATGGCAAATATATAGAGGTTGAGTTTTCGGATGTAGTCAAAAAGTTTGTACTTCCGGGGGCAATAGCCGATGGATACCTTAAGATCGATGATGAAAATCTGCTTGATTATTTCAAGAAGAGAAACGATGTTCATAATCGTTCCCTTAAAGCGCATCTGGCTTTAAGATCTAATGAGTTTGCTATGGAACGACTTCAGGATGACATCGATAAACTTAATGAAAAGGCAAGGTAATTAAACAAATACAGCCGGTGCAAATGCACCGGCTGATTTTTATTTCTCATACTTTATGAAATTGCTTTTGCCTCTTCAAGCTTTTCTTCTTCATGAGCCTTGGTGTGAGCCGTAGAGAGCATGAGCTTGATTCTGTTAAGCTGATTTACTTCACTTGCACCCGGGTCATAATCAATTGCTACGATATTACATCCGGGATAGAGTTTTCTCATCTGCTTAATTACGCCCTTACCAACAACATGGTTCGGAAGACAACCAAAAGGCTGTGTGCAGACAATATTGGAGGCACCTTCCTTGATGAGCTCAACCATCTCGCCTGTAAGGAACCAGCCTTCACCTGTCTGGTTACCGATTGAAACAATAGGCTTTGCATATTCAACAAGCTTATAAATGCTTGTAGGAGCATCAAAGTGAATACTCTTTTCAAATGCTTTGGAAGCTCCGCCGCGAAGCTTTTCCAGAGCCCATATACCTGCTTTACAAAAGGCCTTGGTCTTAGCGCTTGTTCCAAACTGATCAGCTTTGTAAACCTGATTGTAGAAGCAGTAGAGCATGAAGTCTAAAAGATCCGGAACAACAGCTTCGGCGCCTTCTGATTCAAGAAGCTCTACAAGGTGATTGTTAGCAGCGGGAGCAAATTTTACAAGAATCTCTCCTACAACACCGACTCTTGGTTTAATGGCATCGGTAATTGGAATCTTATCAAAATCTTCAACTATTTCCCTGCACATACGCTGGAATTTGAAGAAGCTTAGATGCTTTGCAGAAACAAATTCTATACACTTTTTCTTCCACTTATCATGAAGGGCATTAACCGAACCTTCAGTAACTTCGTAGGGACGCATACGATATACGCATCTCATGAAGATATCACCGAAAACTGCCGCATAAGCAGCTCTTTCAAGCATCTCAAAATTGAGATGGAAGCCCGGGTTCGCCTCAAGCTTACTTAAGTTGGCGGAGATAACGGGGACTTGTTCCATACCGGCTTTTCTCAAAGCCCTTCTTATGAAACCAACATAGTTGGTAGCACGACATCCACCGCCTGTCTGGCTCATGAGCACGGCAGTTCTATCAAGATCATATTTTCCTGAGTGAAGCTCATCCATGATCTGACCGACAACCCAGAGTGAAGGGTAGCAGGCATCATTGTTAACATACTTAAGACCCATATCTATAGCATGCTTATTATCATTCTGCATTACAACAATGTTGTAACCGCATGCGGAAAGAGCCGGCTCAATGATGTCAAAATGTATAGGAGACATCTGAGGAACGAGAATGGTGTAATTTGCTCTCATTTCCTCCGTAAAGAGCTTTCTGTTAATTGCGGTTGAACCTATTGTGCGTTCTTTGTTTTCTTTCTGTGCGCGCACACGTATAGCTGCAAGCAATGAACGAACACGAATTCTTGCGCTGCCAAGATTATTAACTTCATCAATTTTAAGACAGGTATAAATTTTATCTGAACCAGATAATATATCATTTACCTGATCTGTGGTTACTGCGTCCAGACCGCAACCAAAAGAGTTAAGCTGAATAAGATCAAGATCATCTCTTGTGCGTACAAAACTTGCTGCGGCATACAGACGTGAGTGATACATCCACTGGTCTGATACAATAAGTGGGCGTTCAGGTGTCCCGAGGTGAGATACTGAATCCTCTGTAAGAACCGCAACACCGTAGGAACAAATCATATCCGGAATACCATGATTGATCTCGGGATCTACATGGTAGGGGCGACCTGCTACAACAATACCGTGGCGATTGTTGTCCTTCATCCAGCGAAGAGTCTCTTCGCCTTTCTTTCGGATATCATCCCTTGCTTTTTCCATCTCAGCCCAGCCTTCGCTTGCCGCTGCAATTATTTCATTGGCAGGAAGCTCTGAAAATTCCTTAACAAGTGCATCAGTGGCAGTCTTAAGGCTTGCAAAGGACATAAAAGGATTTCTAAGCTTTACTTTTCCATCAGTAATTGCTTCTACGTTATTCTTTATATTCTCAGAATAAGAGGTAACAATAGGGCAGTTATAGTGGTTTGTTGCTCCATCTACCTCGTCGCGCTCGTAGAACAGACCGGGATAGAAGATGAAATCAACGTTATTTCTGATGAGCCACTCAATATGACCATGAGAAATCTTTGCCGGATAACACTCAGATTCGCTGGGAATTGATTCAATACCAAGCTCATAAATCTGGTGAGTGGATCTGGGTGAGAGAACTACGCGATATCCGAGCTTTGTGAAAAATGTAAACCAGAAAGGATAGTTCTCATAATAATTCAGAACTCTGGGAATACCAACTGTTCCGCGTTTAGCCTCAAGTTCATTAAGAGGCTTGTAATCAAATATTCTCTTGTACTTATATTCAAAAAGATTAGGAATGCCGGCAGCATTTTTTACTTTGCCAATACCGCGTTCGCAGCGATTACCTGAGATGTGCTGACGTCCACCCGTAAATTTATTAATCGTAAGACGACAATGATTGGTGCAGCCCTGACAGGTAGTCATGCTTGTTGAATACTCGAGCTTGTTAATCTGATCGATTGTAAGCATGGTTGTCTTAGAGCTGTTTTTTTCGTGGAATCGATTTCTTGCGATAAGAGCAGCACCAAAAGCACCCATAATGCCGGCAATGTCAGGTCGTGTAACCTGAGCACCTGAAATTTTCTCAAATGCTTTAAGAACGGCATCGTTGTAGAAGGTACCTCCCTGAACAACTATGTGATCACCGAGTTCCTTTGCATCTGATACTTTTATAACCTTAAAGAGTGCGTTTTTAATAACCGAATAAGCAAGTCCCGCAGAAATATCAGCAACAGAAGCACCTTCCTTCTGAGCCTGCTTTACTCGTGAGTTCATGAAAACCGTGCAGCGTGTACCAAGATCAATGGGAGCATCAGCAAACAGAGCGATCTTTGCAAAGTCCTGAACGTTATAATTAAGAGATTTTGCAAAAGTCTCTATAAAGCTTCCGCAACCGGAAGAACATGCTTCGTTAAGCTGAACGCTGTCGACAGTTTCATTTTTTATATGAATACACTTCATATCCTGACCGCCTATATCAAGGATACAGTCAACTTCAGGATCAAAGAATGCAGCGGCATTATAATGTGCAATAGTCTCTACTTCACCATCATCGAGCATAAGCGCGGACTTAAGCAAAGCCTCACCGTAACCGGTGGAGCAGGAACGAGCTATATTAACGCCCTCGGGCATAAGCTTATAGATTTCCTGAATAGAGCTGATAGCTGTTTTAAGAGGGCTTCCGTTATTGCTTGAATAGAATGAATAAAGAAGATCACCGTCCTCAGATACGAGGGCACATTTAGTAGTGGTGCTTCCCGCATCGATTCCGAGGAATGCGTTTCCTTTATAAGTGTCAAGCTTTGCGGTTTTTACACGGTAATTATTCTGGCGATCAAGGAATTCCTTATACTCATCTTCAGACTCAAAGAGTGGCTCAAGTCTTGAGACCTCTGCCGCCATTGTAATCTTATGTGAGAGCTTGCCAATCATATCAACCATGGAGTAATGGCAGTCTTCCTGCGCATTCATGGCTGAACCGATTGCAGCAAAAAGATGAGAATTATCAGTGTCGATAATATGCTCATCATCAAGCTTAAGTGTGCGGATAAAAGCAACCTTAAGCTCTGAAAGGAAATGAAGAGGACCGCCGAGAAATGCGATGTGTCCTCTGATGGGCTTACCGCAGGCAAGACCGCTTATGGTCTGATTTACCACAGCCTGGAAAATAGAAGCCGCAAGGTCTTCCTTAGTTGCACCTTCATTGATAAGAGGCTGTATGTCTGATTTTGCGAATACTCCGCATCGAGCTGCAATAGTATAGAGAGACTGATAATTCTTGGCATAATCATTAAGACCGGATGCATCTGTCTGTAAAAGAGATGCCATCTGGTCGATAAATGAACCTGTACCGCCTGCGCAGATACCGTTCATTCGCTGCTCAACATTACCGTCTTCAAAGTAGATGATCTTTGCATCCTCGCCGCCAAGCTCAATAGCCACGTCAGTCTTGGGAGCAAGAGCCTTCAGTGCTGTGGATACGGAGATAACTTCCTGGACAAAAGGTACTTCCAGATGGCTGGCAAGAGTAAGACCGCCGGACCCTGTAATGACAGGGTGAAGGGTAACATTACCGCTTATTTTTGCAGCATCCTGAAGAAGTGATAAGAGTGTCTCCTGAATGTTTGCAAAATGTCTCTTATAATCTGAAAAGACGATGTTTCTGTCTGAGTCCATAAGAGCAATCTTGACGGTGGTAGAACCAATGTCAATGCCAAGTGTGTAGTCCTTTGAAATCATAAATAAAAACCTCTGAAACCTAAAAAACCTAAAAACAAATCTGTTACTACTTATATTTATATCGCAAAAATAAAATGCGCATTACGCTACATTATAATCGAAGAAAGTTTAAAAATCAATTATTCAAATATCGGTGCAAAAGGGCATAAAATGTGATAAACTCAATAAGAATGTGTAAAAACATATAATAAAATTTTGCAAAGAAAGCTATTTTTTGTGATAGTTTTCATAATAGGAGTTATATGAGTAATTTTGAAAAGAAATTCGGGAAATATGCAATAAAGAATCTGACACTTGTTCTTATTATATGTTATATAATCGGCTACATTTTTAGATTTGCTCCAATTGGAACAGGCATATTAAATATGCTTACTCTTAATCCACATTTGATTCTGCGTGGCCAGATATGGAGAATTGTAACCTGGATACTTATTCCACCTACGGAGAGTAATCTTTTCTTTGTACTTATCATGCTGTATTTTTATTATTCAATAGGAACGACCATGGAGAGAGTATGGGGAGAGTATAAATATAATCTCTATATTTTTACCGGTTTACTTTTAATGATCATAGCTGCTTTTTTAAGCTATGCATTTGTTCTGTTTGAATTAAAAATGGGAATGAATACACCTTATATGACAGGAGATGTCGGATTTGAGATGCAACTGGCTGCGTATTCATTTAGTACATATTACATTAATATGTCTATACTGCTTGCATTTGCCGCAACTTTTCCTGATAACGTTGTACTTTTCATGTTCATTATTCCGCTTAAGATGAAGTGGCTTGGAATAGTATATGGTGGCTGGCTTGCCTTTGAAGCTATTTCCGCATTTGTGAATGGAAATATTTATCTGTTCTTTGCTATTATGGCCTCACTTTTAACCTTTGCCATTTTCTGGTTCTCAGGCGGACGCCTCATGCATCTTCGGCCGAAAGAAGTCAAGAGAAGAAACGATTTCAAGCGTTCTGTAAAGATAACGCCGCCAGGAATTACAAAACACAAATGTGCTGTTTGCGGCAAAACAGAAAGTGATGATCCCACCATGGAATTCAGATTTTGTTCCAAATGTAACGGCAATTATGAGTATTGTCAGGAACATCTTTTTACTCATACACATGTGAAATAACAGGAGATTTATATGTCTAATCTTGATAATAAGGAAAAGGAATTCACGCAGGTTCTTGCAGATATTACGAAGCATGCAAGAAGACAGGGCGGAACGGTTACTGAGGACGAGATAAGGGATGCATTTGAAAACCTTGAACTTAGTGATGCCCAGTACGAACTTATATATGATTATTTAAAAAAGCACAATATAGGTATTGGAGAGACAATCGATTCAAGTGAGTACCTCAGTGAGGAAGAATCGGGATATCTTTCTGAGTATCTTGAAGAATTATCCATGATTGAAACTGTTTCTGACGGTGAAAAGGAAGCAATTATTATTTCCGCCATGGCGGGAGAAACAGATGCGCAGAAGAAACTGGCGGAGATAAGCCTTTCCATGGTTGCCGATGTTGCAAAGCTGTATGCAGAGCAGGGAGTACTTATTGAGGATCTTATAGGTGAGGGCAACATTGCTCTTATGAAGGCGGTTGGAGATCTCTCCAATATGGAAGATCATAAAGAATGTGATGCATTTCTGGCTCAGATGGTTATGGATGCCATGGAGAATCTTATAGAGGATGATGCTGCAGAAACAGCCAGAGCGCAAAAAGCTGTTAAGCTTGTTCAGGAGGTTGCGGATAAGGCTAAGGAGCTGGCCGATGAACTCAGAAGAAGCTGTACTGTAGATGAGCTTGCTGAAGAGACCGGCTGGGACAGAGCAAAAATACTTGAAGCAATCAAAGCGTGCGGCAATCAGATAGAAGATATAGATTATAAACCTGAAAAGAAGGAATGATTTCCCTTCAATCGGATTTGTTTTGAAAATAAGGGTGATTTATCGTACACCAAAAATGATAGTATTAGGTAGAACAAAGGGGACAGGTACTTGTACAACATTGTAAACGAGGATGATTTTAAATATACCATGCAGGATGTTTCAAAATATTATTTTGGAGCAAGGCTGAGTTATACAGAAATCCTCGCGGATGAGATGGCACCGTTTAAGTTTAAGACTATCGTGGAGCGGTACATAGTTAAGGATATGGATCCGGCCACAACCCTTGAGAGTCACCTTTATTACCTGGCAGAGGAGGATTTTCAGTTTCAGGTTTTCAAACAACTCAAGGCTAAGGTAAGAGTTAGCCAGTTAAGAAAAGGATCCTCTGATCACTATCAGGAAAAAGTGTATACGATGAACCAGCTTGCAGCAATTACTCCTTCGGAAAAAGAAGAAGCAGGTATGATAGTAAGGGAACTTATTGTTTCCAAACTGGCTCTCTTTGCATTTTCTGTGTGATTCTTATACACAGATTTTGGGGTTGACTTTTCTTCCAGGTGTGTGTAATATACAAAAGTCTTAATTATGGCGTGTCGCCAATTTTTCCATTTTTTATTTGTTTTACGGGTAAACTTTCGAGTTTTTTATGTTGACACATACGAACATTTGTTTTATTATCATTACAGAACGCTTGTTCTGGAGAAAAGGAGAAGAACAGTATGGAAAGAGAAGATAAGCAGAGAGCATTAGAGGCAGCACTCGGACAGATTGAGAAGCAGTTTGGTAAAGGAGCTGTTATGAAATTAGGCGATCCTTCGGCTCAGATGAATGTTGAGACCACTCCGACAGGCTCACTCAGTCTTGATATAGCACTTGGTCTTGGAGGTATTCCGAAGGGACGTATTGTTGAGATTTATGGACCTGAGTCCAGTGGTAAGACAACGGTCACACTCCACATGATCGCAGAGGTTCAGAAGAGAGGCGGTATCGCAGGATTCATTGATGCTGAACATGCGCTTGATCCAGTATATGCCAAGAATATCGGTGTTGATGTGGATAATTTATATATTTCACAGCCGGATTCAGGTGAACAGGCTCTTGAGATTTGCGAGACAATGGTTCGCTCAGGTGCTATAGACATAGTTGTAGTAGACTCTGTAGCTGCGTTGGTGCCTAAGGCAGAAATAGATGGCGATATGGGCGATTCCCATGTCGGACTTCAGGCCAGACTCATGTCACAGGCACTTCGTAAACTTACAGCGGTTATCAGCAAGTCCAATTGCTCGGTTATCTTTATAAATCAGCTTCGAGAGAAGGTTGGTGTTATGTTTGGCAATCCGGAGACTACAACCGGCGGACGTGCTCTCAAATTCTATTCTTCCGTAAGAATGGATGTAAGAAGAATTGAGACCTTGAAGCAGAGCGGAGAGTCTATCGGAAACCGTACAAGAGTGAAAATTGTTAAGAATAAGATTGCACCTCCGTTTAAAGAGGCTGAATTCGACATCATGTATGGCAAAGGAATTTCTTATACTGGTGATGTACTTGATCTTGCAGCCGCTTGTGACATTGTGAATAAGAGTGGCGCGTGGTACCAGTACGGAAGCGACAAGATCGGCCAGGGACGTGAGAATGCTAAGACTTATCTTGCTGAACATCCTGAAGTACTTGAAGAAATTGCTGCAAAAGTAAGGAGTCATTACGGACTTGAGGGCGGCGAAGAAGCCAAGGAAGAGGAGCCGGCTCCCACAGGAAAAAAGTCTAAGGCTTCCAAATCAGAAGAGGCATAAGCATCATGACTGTAACGGATATAGTAGCGTTTGACAATAAAAGATCTAAAGTATTTATAGATGGTGAATTCGCTTTTATCCTGTACAGAGGCGAGATAAGAACTTATGGAATTAAAACAGGCGAAGAGATTTCTTCGCCTGTTTTTAATGAGATAACAGAGACGGTTATTCCTAAAAGAGCAAAGCTAAGAGCTATGAATTTGCTTCAAAAACGTGATTATACTGAACGCAAGCTGCGGGATAAGCTTAGGGAAGGAATGTATGCCGAATCTGTGATCGATGAGACTATAGATTATCTTAAATCCTACAGATACATTGATGACGAGAGATATGCCGGGGATTACATCAGATATCAGATGAATCTTCGGAGTAAAAACAGAATAAAACAGGATCTGATACAAAAAGGGATTTCTGCTGACATAATTGAGAAAATTGTATCTGAGGCTTACTCAGAGGAAAATGATGACCCCGAGCTTGAGCTTTGTATTTCTCTTTTACGAAAGAAACGCTTTGATAATGAGAATGCCACCTACGAAGAGAGGCAGAAAATGATGGCATTTTTATACCGAAAAGGCTTTGACGGCGACACTATACAAAGAGCGTTATCACTTGACACGGGCATAAACTGAGCGTAAACTTAATATGTTGTTATATTGTATGAAATAATGAATTTTTTAATCATTTTATACAAAATATCGTACAATGAAAATTAAATAAGGAGGTGCTCCTGTATGCTTGCAATTATTTTTGTAGCAGTAGCAGCAACTCTTGTCATTTCGGTACTGGTAACCGCTTTGGTCATGACATTCCGTCAAAAGAAAATTGACGCTGAGAATGAGAGCAAGATCGGAACCGCAGAGGAAAGGGCAAGAAAAATCATCGACGATGCTGTAAGAGCTGCCGATGAATCGAAGCGCGAAAAACTCCTGGAAGTAAAAGAAGAATCACTTAAGGCCAGAAATGACCTTGAAAAGGAAGTGAGGGATAGGAGAGCAGAGGTTCAGCGTTCAGAAAGAAGAGTTCAGCAGAAAGAAGAGAACGTCGAAAAGAGATCAGAAGCAATTGAGAAGAAAGAGGCCAGTTTAAATGCACGTGAAGATGCATTGAACAAGAAAACGCAAGAGGTTGCGAAGCTTGATGAGCAGAGAAGACAGGAACTTGAGAAAATCTCAGGCTTAACCTCCGAGCAGGCAAAAGAGTATCTTTTAAAGATTGTTGAAGATGACGTAAAACATGAATCCGCAGTCATGATTAAAAACATGGAAGCGGAGGCTAAGGAAGAGGCAGATAAGCGCGCTAAGGAAATTGTGGTAAATGCAATTCAGAGATGCGCAGCAGATCATGTTTCGGAGACAACCATTTCGGTTGTTCAGCTTCCTAACGATGAGATGAAGGGACGTATTATCGGCCGAGAGGGAAGAAATATCAGAACTCTCGAAACCATGACAGGTGTTGATCTTATTATTGATGATACACCTGAGGCTGTTGTTATCTCAGGATTTGATCCTATCAGAAGAGAAGTAGCCAGAATCGCTCTTGAAAAACTGATTGTAGATGGCCGAATCCATCCTGCAAGAATTGAAGAGATGGTTGAAAAGGCACAGAAGGAAGTTGCCAATAAGATTAAAGAAGAAGGTGAGAATGCCGCTCTTGAAGCAGGTGTTCATGGACTGCATCCTGAAATCATCAAACTTCTTGGTCGCATGCGTTTCCGTACAAGTTATGGTCAGAACGCATTAAAGCATTCTGTTGAAGTATCACAGCTTTGCGGACTTATGGCTTCAGAATTGGAGCTTGATGTTCGTCTTGCTAAGAGAGCCGGTCTCCTTCATGATATCGGTAAGGCCGTTGATCATGAGATGGAAGGCTCACATATTTCGCTTGGTGTTGATATTTGTAAGAAGTACAAAGAATCTGCAACCGTCATCAATGCAGTAGAGGCACATCACGGAGATGTTGAACCTCAGTCACTTATAGCTGTTATAGTACAGGCTGCTGATACCATTTCAGCTGCAAGACCAGGAGCTCGTAGAGAGACTCTGGAGACTTATACCAGCAGATTAAAAGAACTCGAGGAGATCACAGGAAGCTTTAAGGGCGTTGATCACTCATTTGCTATTCAGGCCGGAAGAGAAGTCAGAGTAATGGTTGTTCCCGAACAGATAAGTGACTCCGATATGGTATTAATGGCAAGAGACATTGCCAAGAAGATTGAGAACGAGATGGAATATCCCGGACAGATCAAGGTTAATATCATTCGTGAGAGTAGGGCAACTGATTTTGCTAAATAATTATAGGCTTAAATGATAATGACCGATGTGGAAAACACATCGGTCATTTTTATTTTGTAAAGTTTGATAGTGCTAACGGTTTATACTATACTAATAAAGATACAAAAACATATCTTAAGGAGGCTTATATGCAAGAGTCAGGTGAAGACTATATCGAAACAATATATCTCTTGAAAAAGAGAAATGGCTACGTTCGTTCAATAGATGTTGCTAATGAACTTGGCTTTTCAAGACCCAGCGTTTCGAGGGCTGTTGGAATCCTAAAAGAATACGGATTCATTACCGTGGCAAACGATGGTGAGCTTGAACTTACACAGGAAGGCTTAAAAAAGGCCAAAAGTGTTTATGACAGACATACAAATCTTACAAAATTTCTCATGCTGACTGCAAAAGTATCTCCGGAAATAGCAGAAAATGATGCGTGCAGAATTGAGCACATCATTAGTCCGGAAACCTTTAAGGGAATTAAGAAATATATAAAAGAGCATAAAGATGAGTTTGAGTAATGACTTTGAAAAAAGGATAAAGGCTATTCTCGGAGATGAATTTGAACAGCTTGAGGAAGCCCTTGAAAGAGAGCCCGTAAGGGCAATAAGGTTAAATCCTTTACGACTTGGGGATACGAGTGCGAACAAAGCCTCGATAATTCTTGATAAAACCTCAGCCAATCTTGAGGATGAAATCTTATGGGAACCTACAGGCTATAGTTTTAATTCCGGAACTCCGGGTAAACATCCTTATCATGAAGCAGGGGTTTACTATATCCAGGAACCCAGTGCAATGTCGCCGGTGAGTTTTCTGAATCCTCAGCCGGGTGAAAAGGTGCTCGACCTTTGTGCTGCTCCGGGAGGAAAAAGTACTCAGATTGCATGCCGGATGAAGGGTAAGGGCATACTTGTAGCAAATGAGATTGACAGGAAAAGAGCACAGACATTATCACTGAATGTTGAGAGGCTTGGAATTAGAAACGCTCTTGTCACGAACATGAAGCCGGAGATGCTTTCTGAAATTTTTGAAGGATATTTTGACAGAATACTTGTTGATGCACCCTGCTCCGGTGAAGGTATGTTCAGAAAAAATGATGAAGCGATTGATAACTGGAGCGAGGATAATGTGGAGCTTTGTGCAAAGAGACAGACAGATATATTAAAGTATGCGGTTAAAATGCTCGCACCGGGCGGCCGACTTGTTTATTCTACATGTACCTTTGCACCTGAAGAGGATGAACTTCAGGTCGGTATTTTGATTCAGGATGGATTAAAGCCTGTAAGCATAGAATTATATGACGGCATGGTTCCCGGAGATATCGCTAATATTCAAAAAGTCAGAGATATTGTCGGAACTTTTGATTTTGATGAATATATATCTTTTCAGAAGCAGATTTCTTCGGAGATTAACGAGGCAGTAAAAAAATGTACGGCAAGACTGTGGCCTCATAAGATTAAGGGAGAAGGCCATTTTCTTGCAGTGTTTGAAAAAGAAGGGGATATTAGTCTTAATCATGGGAATTATGGTATTAACGGAAATATAAAACCCGTGAAGGAAACAGATATAAAACCCTTCATGCAATTTGCTGATGAAAATATAAAAGAAATAGATATTACTAAGGACCAAAAAGGATTTGTACATATACAAGGCTGTATAAGTGGTAATCCTTTTCTTTTTGGTGACCAGTTATATTTGGCCCCGGACGGGATGCCTGGAATCAGAGGGCTTACTGTTTTGAGACCGGGGTTACACTTGGGAACTATAAAAAAAGACCGTTTTGAACCATCTCATGCGTTGGCACTTGCAATAACGACAGAGGATGTACGGTATTCGTATGAACTTCATGATACTTCAAAAGCAATGCAGTTTATAGGAGGCATGAGCTTCAGAGAACCGGGGCTTTCAAATGGCTGGTATCTTATCACATTTGATGGCTACAGCCTGGGATGGTCAAAGTATGCGGGGGGCTCATTAAAGAACCACTATCCGAAAGGACTAAGAATTTATACATGAAAAAGTTACTGAAATATCTTAAGAAATATTCATTGGAAGCCGCCCTGGGTCCGCTTTTCAAATTGCTTGAGGCCAGTTTTGAGCTTATAGTGCCTCTTGTTGTTGCAGCCATTATTGATAAGGGTATCAGAAACAACGACAGCTCGTATGTATTAAAAATGAGCCTGGTTCTCATACTTCTTGCAGTAGTAGGGTATATCAGTTCTGTAACGGCGCAGTTTTTTGCAGCTAAGGCAGCTTCTTATTTTGCTGCTGCGGTTAAGAAAGATCTTTTTAAGAATATCCAGGGGCTGTCTTACGAACAGATTGACAGCCTTGGTACCAATACTTTGATAACCAGGATGACAAGTGATATAAACCAGGTTCAGCAAGGAGTTAATCTTACCCTTAGACTGCTTCTTCGTTCACCTTTTGTTGTCTTTGGTGCAATGGTTATGGCTTTTACTATTGATTTTAACCAGGCACTGATTTTCCTTGTTACGATAATTGTTCTGTCTATAGTTGTTTTCGGAATTATGCTTTGGGGAATTCCAAGATATAAAAAGGTTCAGGAACTTCTGGATAATGTTCTTGGACTCACAAGAGAAAATCTTTCGGGAGTCCGTGTTATAAGAGCTTTTGGACTTGAAAAAAAAGAAACGGGCAACTTTAGAGCTAAAAATGAAGGGCTCACTAAGCTTCAGGAGTTTGTCGGCAGGGTTTCTGCACTGATGAACCCTATAACTTATGTGATTCTTAATCTTGCAATAATAATTCTTCTTAAGACGGGGGCGGATAAAGTTTATACCGGAATTCTTACCACCGGAGCAGTAGTGGCTCTTTATAATTATATGTCTCAGATTCTGGTAGAGCTTGTTAAGCTGGCAAATCTGATCATTCAGGTTACGAGATCGTTTGCCTGCGGAAACAGAATTCAGACCATGCTTGAAGAAACAGGGTCAATGACAGGTGGAAGTGTTGATGCAAAAAGTGTATCAATGAAGGATGATATTGTAATATGTTTTGAGAATGTATCATTGTGCTACAAAGGTGACAGCGAAGATTCACTTTCGGAAGTGACTTTTTCCGCAAAGAAGGGCGAATCGATCGGAATTATCGGTGGTACCGGTTCGGGAAAAACTACGCTTGTTAATCTTATTCCGAGATTTTATGATGCCACAGGCGGAAGCGTTAAATTCAAAGGAAGAGATGTCAGGGATTATACCCTTGAATCCCTGAGAGATGTGATTGGGGTTGTTCCTCAGAAGGCAGTTCTTTTCAAAGGAACCATAAGAGATAATCTCAGATGGGGCAACGCAAATGCGAGTGATGAAGAGATTTGGGATGCTGTTCATACTGCGCAGGCAGCCAAAGTTGTGAAAGAAAAGAAGGGGCAGCTTTCAGCTGAAATAACACAAAGCGGCAGGAATCTCTCGGGAGGTCAGAGGCAAAGGCTCACGATAGCGAGAGCTCTTGTCAAAAAGCCCGAAGTTCTGATACTTGATGACAGCTCATCAGCTCTCGATAATATGACTGATAAAAATCTTAGAAATGCTATTTCAAAGCTTTCATATAAGCCGGTAACATTTATAGTTTCGCAGAGAGCGGCATCAATAAGATTCTGTGACAAAATAATAGTTCTCGATGACGGACATGTCGATGGAATCGGAACGCATGAAGAACTTCTTATGAACAGTGCGACTTACAGAGAAATTTTTGAGTCACAGTTTGGAAAGGAGGCCGTAAATGCGTGAACTTAAACGTGTTTTGAAATATGCCTCCGCATATAAATTATTGATATTTTTATCAATCAGTTTTGCTGTTATATCAGCCGTACTAACGCTGTATGCGCCTATAATTGCAGGGCAGGTTGTGGACTGTATCGTTGGCAAAGGAGATGTGAACTTTGAACTTATAAGGTCGCTCCTTATCAGGATGGGAATTGTTATTGGTATTACTGCACTTTGCCAGTGGTTTATGTATGGTGTTAATAACAGAATTACATTTAGCGTTATCAGAGATGTAAGAAATGACGCCTTTGATAAGCTTCAGATATTGCCCTTTGAATATCTGGATAGTCATCCACAGGGAGAAGTGGTTAGTAAGGTTATTTCAGATGTTGACCAGTTTGCAGATGGTCTTCTTATGGGCTTCACACAGCTTTTTACAGGCATTGTTACCATTGCCGGTACGTTGGTTTTCATGTTCTACCTTCAGTGGAAGATAGCTGCTATGGTAGTGATTCTAACGCCTATATCACTTCTTGTTGCGAGATTTATAGCAACAAGATCCTACTCACTTTTCAAGGAGCAGTCTAAAGCAAGAGCTGAGCAGACGGCGCTCATTGATGAGATGATAGGCAATCTGAAGGTTGTAAAAGCCTTTGGACACGAAGATGAAAATCAGGAGACTTTTGATGAAATTAATGAACGACTCGCAAAGACTAGCTTAAAGGCCACATTTTTCTCATCCCTTACAAATCCCAGCACCAGAGTTGTTAATAATACTGTTTATGCTTTTGTGGCACTCTTTGGAGCTTTCGAATGTATAAATGGAATAATGAGTGTTGGATCGCTTACAATTTTTTTGAGTTATGCTACGCAGTATACTAAACCTTTTAATGAGATATCAGGTGTTGTAACAGAACTTCAGAATGCGCTTGCCTGTGCAAGGCGAGTATTTGATCTTATTGATGAAAAGCCGCAGATCCCGGATGCTGTTCCTTGCGATGAACTCGGCATTGCAAAAGGCAATATTGAAATTAAAGATGTGGAGTTTTCGTACGATAAGGACAGAGAATTGATCAAAAACCTCACACTTTCCGTAAAAGAAGGTCAGAGAGTAGCTATAGTAGGTCCGACTGGAAGCGGAAAAACAACTATTATCAATCTTCTGATGAGATTCTATGATGTAGATAAGGGTGCTATAAGTGTCGAGGGATGTGACATAAGAAACTTAAGAAGAGCGCAGCTTCGCGAAAATTATGGAATGGTACTTCAGGAGACCTGGCTTAGAAGCGGGACTATAAAGGATAATATTACTCTTGGCAGAACAGGCTTTACTGAGGCTGAGGTTATAGAAGCGGCGAAAAAGTCGCATGCTCACAGCTTCATAAAAAAATTACCGGACGGATATGACACCGTGATAAGTGAGGATGGAGGAATGCTTTCTCAGGGACAGAAGCAGCTCTTGTGTATTACAAGAATTATGCTGAGTGTACCTCCGATGCTCATTTTAGATGAAGCGACAAGCTCTATTGATACACGCACGGAGATGAGAATTCAGCGAGCATTCCAGAAAATGATGGTGGGTAGAACAAGCTTTATCGTTGCTCACAGATTGTCTACTATCAAGGAAGCCGACAGGATACTTGTAATGAAAGACGGACATATTATAGAGCAGGGAGATCATAACTCGCTTCTTAAAGCCAACGGTTTTTACTCAGATCTATACAGAAGCCAGTTTGAACAGTGAAAATATTAAATATTTTTTACATAAAATGAGTTAAAATAATAGGCAAAAGATTGCCACTATAAAACAAGGATTTTTATACATAGATTCAGGAGAAGTATATGAAGAAGAGACCGGTATACGTTATTGGACATAAAAACCCGGATACAGACTCTGTCTGTGCAGCAATATGCTATGCGAATCTTAAGAACAAGATTGCAGGTGAAGAAGTCTGTGAACCCAGACGATGCGGGCATCTTAATGAGGAGACACAGTTTGTACTTGGTCGCTTTGGCATAACTGCACCAAAGTATACGAAGGATGTGCGTACGCAGGTTTGCGACATGGAGATAAGAGACCTCCATGCTGATGATGATCATATTTCCTTAAAACGCGCCTGGGAGAGAATGAAGGATGAGAATGTAGTTACTCTTTGCATTACTCAGAATGGAAAACTGACAGGTCTTATTACTACAAATGACATCATGGAGACCTGTATGGATGTTCATGATGCGACAATTCTTTCCGAAACAAAGACCTATTACGGAAATATAGTTGATACGCTTGATGGCAATATGCTTGTGGGGGATATGTCAGAGCAGATTACATCAGGTAAAGTTCTGATTGCGACAGCTTCTCCGGAAATCATGGAGGAGGTAATTGATCCCGGAGATATAGTTATATGCGGTAACCGCTATGAAACACAGCTTGTTGCTATAGAGAACCAGGCAGCCTGTATAGTTGTCTGCATAGATGCTAAGGTCACCAATACAATACAGAAGCTTGCGGAGGAGCGTGGCTGTAGGATTATCACAACTCCTTATGATACCTTTACCGTAGCAAGACTTATCAATGAGAGCGCGCCTGTTGGCTCCATCATGAAAAGAGAACAACTTGTTTCTTTTCATACCAATGATTTTATTGAAGATATTCAGCAGACCATGGCACAGGTTCGCCACAGATATTTCCCGGTTTTAGATGAAGATGAGAACTTTGTGGGAATGATTTCACGCCGTAATTTGCTGGGAGCGATGAGAAAACAGCTCATTCTTGTTGATCATAATGAAAAGAGTCAGACTGTTGATGGAGCTGAGAGTGCAGAAATTCTTGAGATAATCGATCACCACAGACTCGGATCATCGATAGAGACTGCAAATCCGGTATTTTTCAGAAATCAGCCCCTTGGTTCGTCGTGTACAATAATCTATTCGATGTATAAAGAATCTGGGATTGAGGTTGATAAAACCACGGCGGCACTTATGCTGTCGGCCATTATCTCGGATACACTCATGTACAGATCTCCTACCTGTACAGAGATAGATAAGCGCGCCGGTGAAGAGCTTGCTGCTATTGCGGAGATAAATGTTGAGGACTTTGCAAGGGAGATGTTCCGTGCAGGATCCAATATGGGAAGTAAAACTCCAAAACAGATTGTTCATCAGGACTTCAAAAAGTTTACCGTTGAAGATAAAACAATCGGTATTGGTCAGGTCAATTCTATGAGCGCAGAAGAGCTTGCAGAGATCAAGGAGAGAGTACTTCCTGAACTCAAGGATATTATGGTGAGCGACGGACTTGATATGATTTTCTTTATGATGACCAATATAATAAGCGAATCTTCGATTGTGGCTTTTGAAGGGAACAAGGCGGAGAGTATCATTGATACAGGTTTCCATGTGACAGCAGGCAGCGACCATATAGCGCTGTTAAAAGGTGTTGTATCAAGGAAAAAGCAGCTTTTGCCCACAATAGTTGAAGCTTTGCAACAATAAAAAAATCATCAATAAATGTAAAGATACTAAAAATGTGTTATAATACCCTCAGTAACATTTTTTCGTTATTGAGGGTTATTTAATGAAATATTTTTTTACGAGGGAAAAGATCAGGTTCATCGCTATCGCTCTGATAGCTTTTCTTTTCGTGAGTTCTTCGGAGAATTATTCCATTATTTCCAAAGCAGAGGATAATAACAGATATTTTGAAACTACAGAGGCAATCTATAGGGTTAATCCTTTATATGCCGGGATTATTTCTGAGGATGAGCTTTATCACGGCCCTGAACTTCGGGTTACCGAGGAGGCTGTTCTTAATGCGGAAAAGAGTTCTTCTGTAGCTGAGGCAGCTGCTGTCTTGCGAGAAGGATTAAAACGTAAGGATAGGAATATCTATGTGTACTTCACATTCCCAGGTACGGATTATGATGCTTCTTCGCTTATAACTATGGAGAATAATGCTTTCAATATTGCAATGCAGCATACAGGCAAGGGTAATGAAGGTGATTATCTCAAATGGGGCTATAGCGGCATGGGAATGCAGATAGCCTACGATAAGAAGGATGGCAAAACAAGCGGAACTTTCACTTTTTATATGACTTATTATACTTCTGCAGCGCAGGAACAATCTGTGAATGCAAAAGTAAGCCAGATTTCATCCGCATTGTCGCTCTCATCAAAGGGAGAATATGACAAAATTCTGGCGGTGTATGAATATGTATGCAACAACGTAAAATATGAGTATGGTAATTCTCAGTTAAAATATACCTGCTATGCGGCTGCGATAAATAAAAGTGCTGTTTGTCAGGGATATGCGCTCCTTGTTTACAGACTTTTAAATGATGCGGGGGTAAGCTGCAGGCTTATTGCCGGGAATACAAGTTCCGGAGGGCATGGCTGGAATATTGTTAGAGTCGGAGATTATTACTATAACATTGATGCAACCTGGGATGCGGGAAAAAACAAGGAAAAATATGCGTACTTTATGAAATGTGACAGTGAATTTGATGATCACAAAAGATGGTCGCAGTATGCGGATTCGTCATTTTATCAGCTTCATCCCATGAGTTCTACAAGCTATAATACGGGAACTGTAGGTTCCTATGTATCTGTAAAGACGCTGTCACTTAGTAAAGATAAACTTACTTTGAAGGCCGGAGAAAGCAGTCAGCTTAAGGCGACGGTTAAGCCTGCCAGAGCAGAGTCACTTCTTACATGGAAGAGCAATAACAAAAATGTGGCTTCAGTAGATTCAAACGGCAAGGTGAATGCTGTAGCAGCAGGAACCTGTACCGTAACGGTTTCTGCTCCTGATGGCAAAAAGGATATCTGTTATGTCACGGTTACTGAGGAAAACTCAGAAATAAAGTCATTAAAGCTGAATAAGAAAAAACTAAAGTTGAAAAAGGGAAAGAAGTTCAAACTGACTTTGAAAACTAACCCGGTTTCAGCTAAGGATACTACGCAGCTTGTATGGAAGTGCAGCAACAAAAAAGTCGCCAAGATAACAAAAAAAGGTGTTGTGAAGGCAAAAGGAAAAGGGACTTGTATCGTCACAGTATCTACAAAGGATGGGAAAAAGAAAGCAACCTGTAAGGTTACTGTAAAATAAACATAGGACATATATAATATTGAAATATGAACGACAAAAACGGACATTTTCTCAAAAATGTCCGTTTTTGTTCTTATGGAATAGGGTTATACTATCGTATCAGCTGACAAAAAACTTGTCAGCAATAGTCTCCATATAAATGTCACGCTGATCTTCAGGCACATCATATTCATCCATTGCCTTGGATACAGACCAGTGATTAATGCCTATGGAACGAAGCATATGTCTGATAAGTGTATAATCGATAACGTTGTCGTTGGTCATATCAATATCAAATTCTTTTGTTAAAATGGCTGACATAAAGAACCCCCAAAAATAGTAAAATCCAACATATACATACATATAGTTGAAATAATTCCCCTTCAACTACTATATATTGTATTACATATTTGAATTAATTCAATAGATTTCTTTCGAAAATTTGAAGATTATTTTTATGAGTAACTTGTAAAACTAAATTCCACCCCTTTAACACACGACATGGAACTTACTAATTCCAAACTCGGGTATGGAATTTACTAATTCTTATTGATATCATCCATAGGTTCATCCACATATGCTCTCCGGCATTAAGGAGGAACTTATGGAATCCACTAATAAGAACAAGCATCTTGATTTAGACAAGCGTTATGAAATCCAACATGGTTTGGATGACTCTCTCAGCTTTAAAGCCATTGGAGCTGCGATAGGAAAAGACTGTACCACTATTTCAAAAGAAGTCAGAGCACATATCATATATGAAAAGAAGGGCGCTCCTTATCGGCCTTTCAATGACT
>NZ_FMYB01000026.1 GCF_900104155.1 Butyrivibrio sp. INlla16 | reverse complement strand
TGCGCCAACGATAACATTTATTGGAGCGTTTGGTCTTGAGTTGGTACTACTGCTGTATAATGGAGCAAACAGCATCTCATTGATGTTTACAAAGATCTCTTGCGAAAACTGATGAGCCCATGAACTTTCAAGCATCTTCTGTTTTCTTTCTGAGAGAAATGTAAGAGAATCAAAAAGAGACAATTGCTGATGATCATTTAAGATGAATGACATGGCTGAAACCTCGTTAAATACTGGATTTGATACTAATATTTTACCGCAGATCAGCACTAAAACATAGCTTTATTCAGTTATCAATGTGCATTTTTAGGGTGTTTCTATACTTTTGACACCCACATCATGGAATAGTTTCCAAGCGGATGTCTCCATTGCGGATTCCCATGAGCTTAAGTATCATGGCCCCAAAATCACCGCCCAAAACACGGATTCCCTTCCACTTGCCATTGTAGACTCTCTCAGGAATATCAAAATAATCCGGAGTCATTTCCTCTTCAGCTTTGATGATAAGCTGCATCTTCTCCTTACTCAATCTGAAGCTGAAATACTTAGGCTTTCCTATCGCTTCCAAAAGTTCTACCGGAATGGCAACAATTGAATGCCCCTGATTCATGTATATTTTTTCAGGGTTATACTCTTCTTCAGGCAGCTCATCCTCAGCTCTCTTTGGAGCCTTTTCTACATTGAAGTAATCAGTATATGATACCCACTCACATGAGTCTGAACCTTCTTTCTTGACAGGAATCATTGCTTCAGAGAGATCCTCATAGTGTTCAAAACCGTACTCATCTGTCACAGTCCCGGCAACAAAGACCTTCTCATTCATCCTTCGCATATATCTGTCAATTCCCTTTTTGAGCTCATCATCAAACATAGGAAGCCCCGTAAGCAGTTCCACCGGATTAAGTCCCAGCACTTCATGGATTCTTATCTGTGCTTCAGGATCCGGAAATCTCTGCCCCGTTTCCCACAAGCTGATAGCCTGCGGAGTGCAATCCAAAAGCTCAGAAAGCTTCTCCTGAGTATAATTCAGTTCTTTACGCTTCTTTATGATGAGACGACCTATCTTTTTGAGATCCATACATTCCCCCAGCATATCTAAAAAGTGCATTGCAAAAAACGTTTCTGCTTATGAAAATACGATACATGAAAAACTGAATCTATACAATCAACTCTCTGTTGAGGTGTAAAAATCTCCGAGCCCAGAATATGATTAAAGCCCACACCATCAAGGTGCAGGCCTTGTATCACAGTTTTGCTAATTTGTCATTGACAGCGGATTGATTCAGAATTGACAAATTGGGTTTTCCAAGAGTAAGTTTTTTAACCTTTATACTTCTGTTTTCTGCTCCATGCTCTTTTTCTGTCTATCATTGCACCTATCATCATGCCGGCAAACATTCCAAGTCCTATTCCCAAGCACATGCCTGTTGAAACTCTTCCAGTTGAAAAATAGCCTATGATAGAACCAGCAGCAACGCCTATGCCAAGTCCCCAACTCTGTCCAAGTAACATATATTTGTGCCTGGCTCTGTTTTTCTCATACTCTTCTTTGTTCTTTTCAGACATTTCCTTAACGTTCTTGGACGTAGCTACTCCGAACAACAGATAAACCGGCGCAAGCACTGCTATCAATACTACTAATAACCATATTTTAGGTGTCATACTTTTATATCTCCTCCTGTAAGTTCTTCCTTACAAGACAAATTATAGTGCTGATGCCTACTGGAAAAACAGACAAAAAACGGAAAATTAGAGCTTCTTATTTCACGTGGGTAGTTTTCTCCAGCTCGCATTATATTCAAATATAATCGCCCACTTACAGTTCTTCCATAATGAACGGGAGCATATAGATTGGTTTTAGCTTCAGATTACCATCCTTCCCAACATCCTTTTGAGAAAGAAGTATTGCCTGTGAAACATATTGGGAATACTTCTTACAAAATGCATCTATAGACTCATGCTTTTTGGTAGCCGATGACTTCACTTCCAAAGGAAGCAGCTTAGCTTTATCCTGGAGCAGGAAATCAACTTCATAATAATGTGTGCTGTTCTCTTTTTCCCAGGTGTGATAATATGCAGATCTGCCCGTGGCGGTAATCATCTGAGCCACCGCATTTTCATAAAGATAGCCCAAATCAGCGGACAACTTGTCTCCCAGCAATTTGCTATATATGCTCTCATCTGTCTTGGGTGATGCTTTGAAAATCATTGTTGTGAACAAACCAATATCTGATAAGTATAGCTTAAATGTATCATCATCTCTGGACTGGGCTAATGTTATACTGGGATTATATGTGTTGTAGCACGCGATTACTGTCTTTGAATCCAACAGGTCAGCCAGTCTTTCCTCATCTTTCTTGGTCTTGCGCTTCCCTGTTGCCCTTGAGATCATGTATCTCTTTTTGTTTGTAGCCAGCTGACTGGGTATTGACTCGTACATCTTGCCAATATAGCCTGAACTGTCTATCTTTTTGAAATCATCAATATAAAGATCTATTATTTCCCGCTTTACCCTGTCGATTTCAGAAAAGTTTTTTCCGTCAACATAAGCCTCCACCGCCTGAGGCATTCCACCTACGGCCATATATATCCTGAAATCCCTCATAAGCTTTCTGTTTGTCCCATTGCCAACTTCCAAGCCCATCTTATAGAGGTCACGAAGCAACGGGTATGTATCATTTCCGATTGCCCACATGAATTCCTCATAATCCATCGGATAAACAGGAATCTTATGCTCCTCAGACGGAATAACGATGTCCTTGACATTTTTCTTTATACTGATAAGTGAGCCTGTTTCGATATAATCATATGTTCCATCAGCAACAAGGTACTTAATAGCCTGCCTTACCAGTGGCTGGCGCTGGATTTCATCAAAAATGATTACAGATTCCCTGGGATACAGCGTAACTCCCGTCACCGTCTGTAGTCTCAAGAAAAACACTTTATGATTGGCTATATCCTTGAATACATCCAATAGTTCCTGTGTAATGTTGGCAAAATCAACTTTTATGTAAGATTTATAGTTTGCCTTGGCAAACTCTTCTGCCACAGTGGATTTGCCCACACGCCTCGCGCCCTCAAGCAATGCTGCATACTTTGGCGCATAGTTATTTTTCCAGTTCGTAAGTTCCTCAAATACTTTTCTTCTAAACATAGAATGACCTCTTCATAACGTAAATCATGATTCTTTGCATTTATTCACCATAATTTTATTACAAAAGTGTCATCTGTTCAATATTTTAACCGCTTAAAAATGTCATCTGTTCACTATTATTTTTCTTCAAAAATGTCAAAATTGCACCAAAAACTCAACAGTCCGGCTAGATAGCAATTTTCAGATATATCTAATTAACCTCATTTTGTTTGTTAATCTTTAAAGTTGATATTATTGCATAAACTATAACAATAATAAAAAACGGGATTTCCAGAAAGAACAACATACTATTTTGCAACACAACGGCTAATCCGATAATAATAAAAATGATGCTCAGCAAGCAAAAAACAACCGCAGATTGCCTGTAATATTGTTTCTTATTCATTGTCTCTCGCTGTGTTTTTGAAGCATATATATACGCATTGTTAAACAAATATCCGCGTTCGCCAAAATGAAATATCGCTAAAATTATTAATGCTATGGCAATCATGAAAACAATTATTGATACTAATAATTCACCTGTGCTCATTTTTAGTCTCCCTTACATATACCATTTTATCCTGTAAGTTAGTTACATCTAGTCAGCGATGCCCCACCTCTATACGCATCAGGGAATTCATCCTCATTCCATGTCTCATAATACTCCAGCACATCGTTATCACTATCGGCAGTCTTTAATGTATACTGCACTCCTGTTGATGACTCTGCCTGCACTATATATTTTCCGGGTTCTATTTCATCAAGATATGAAATATCATCAGTATGGTCTACAATAAAATCTCCATCTTTCATATGTCCATAGTTTATCTGAAGACCCTCGAACTGCACATAGTATTCTGGCTGCATATCTCCATCTGCCTCGTATCCTATGGAAGCTGTCTGCCATGTACCTGAAAGCACCTCGTCCTTGTCAGAAGATGGTGCAAGATAGATTGAAGTCGGACCATCTGCGCCACCTATTATCGTAACATTTTCGTCTTTCTTTTCCCCGCATCCTGATGCTCCTATCGCAAGTGCCAGCACCAAGGCCGTAACTACTGCTTTTTTCATATTCTATTCTCCAAGTTCTGCCTTATTCTTTACATAATGCGTCGCATACAGCTTTTCCATATAGTCATTTCCAGTCTTGCTAAACCGAAGCTGTATTGTAGATTTATTCTTTCGTCCCCACTGCTTATAAAATGTGTAGCTGGGCTTTAGATTGCTCTTTGCAGCGTAACGCTTCATCTCCTGGAGAACCGATGCCAGCTTCTTAAGGTTGATATGGCAAACTTTTTCAAGATATGGAACCTGCCCGTTTCTCCACCTTTCATAGTCCTCTTTAGAAAGAATCTGCATATCCATCAGTGTCTGAACCGCAGTTGCATAGCCTATATTATTTACTTGTTGGTACATAGAAGTGCCGACCTTCTTGATCAGTTCAGATTGGTTCATTAGCAGTTACCCTTCTTCCAGCAAATAAAATGTAGTTCCCGCATTTATCTTATTTCTTATGTATTCCATCTGGTGCTCAGGTGTATGTTTCTCTATAAAGTCTTCCGAGCAAAATGAACGATGCGATTCTTTCCACGATATAGAATGAACCAAAGCTGCCTGAGATATATTTGTTTCACTTACTGTCTCGATAGTTACCATGTTGTCTCTCCGCAAGCATTTTACACACTTATCATCTACTATATCCTTTTTCTGCGCATAAAAAAAGACATCTAACAGCATTTCTGCCATCAGATGCCCTACAATCTATAACCATCTCATATCGAGCCAGCTTCTTATATTTAAAAGAATCGTTATAACAACGCCAACTGCCACAGCTGTAAGTCTGGTATTCATCGGAAGCGAATCATCCCATGTATAACAGAAAAATGCTACCACAAGGCAACTAAACGATCCATACAATATCCTAAAGGGCAAAAAAGCAAACTGTAAAATGAGTGATATGATAAAAACTGCGCCAAACATCAGCCAGTAATACTTTGTTTCAAACCCTCGTTCATATGTAAGCAGGATTGGAATAAGAGAAACAATTGCGGCATTAAGAAGTTCTATTCTGTAAAGCATGAAGATTACCGCGCTTATCGCCAATCCGGTTATAACACCAACGGATTCACCCAAGTCTCCTGCAAGTCTGCCATCATACTTTGGTGACTCATCCCCAAAGCCGTACTTTTCCTCATATTCCCATTCTGTCATTTTTTCTTAGCTCCTTTTTTTCAGCTTGTTTAGCTGATTCACATATAAAGCAGCCCTGCAATAGAATTTGAGTTCTTCAACTCCATTCTTTTCAACGACAGCTCTGCTGATTCCAGGCACCGCACCATTGCGGACTGCCTCATTAAACATCTTTCCAAGTCTTGCCCTAACTGATGCAGGAGTCTCCTTCATCTTGTATTCGATAATCACATCGCCAACATCAGCGAAGGTCTGCAGATCAGCAAGGGTAAATTCATTCTCCATCTTTTTTGCCTCAGCGATCATCTGCTTGAGCGCAAGGGTGTAATCGTATGAGGTATGCTTGCTGTACTTCTCTTCAAGTGCCTCATAGATAAGGCTGTTGATACTGATATTCTTCTTGTCAGCCGTATTCTTAAGTGTGTTGTATAAGTCGTCATTGATTGATAAATTTACTCTTGTTGGCATATATGCACCTCCTATGAGTGTAGCGTCATCTTCCTACACTTTCATTTTATGAGTGTGGGACGTATATGTCAACAAAAATCATACATAGCCACATGCCCTGTCATGGCTGTACTCCGACTGGAAGTAACTGCTCATGGTTGTAGGTGCATTAAACAGCGCGGCAAGCATGTAGTTCTTGATGTTCCGGATCTTGGTAGTGTTATCCTTCATGCAGCCCATGACGTACTCAAGATGCAGATTGTTAAGCTTAAGAAACTTTGACTTAACAAGGTTTGTTGGATACTCATTCTTGGAGATCCATATGGTTGACTTCTGACAAAGAACTGTCTCAAGAACAAGGTCGTAAATACCTTCGATAATCTCTTCTTCCCCAGGATAACGCTCAAGCATGATATCAACAGCCAGATTCTCCCTGATGATTTCAGCATATGCGTTATACTCATCGTTCAAATCCAGCTTCATCGAAGAGATGTGATTAGTTATTGTAACTAAGTTAGTATTATTAGTATTATTATAATTAGCGCCGGTTTTACCGTGGTCTAGACTAAGGTTTTGTCGTGGTCTAGACTCCGATTTTTCCGTGGTCTTGACCCCGATATTTTCGTGGTCTGAAACTGATAGTTTTTGTTCTGACCCCGATATTTCCGTAGTCTGATTTTGCTCTTCACCTTCAGAAGTAAAGTTCTTCAGATAGATAATCATGGGCTTCCCCTGCCCCTGTTTCTTGCGCTCAATAAGCCCAAACTGCTCAAGTTCCTTGTATAAATCTCTTATCTTATCAGCCTTGACCCCCAACATATCGGCTGCTTCCTGCTGTGCAAAGTAGATAAAGGCTCTCTGCTGCTCATCAAACCACTTATTCTTAAGGGAAAGGGACATTCTATCGAGCATTAGGCCGTATAAAGTCTTTGCATACACCCCTAGCCCCTTAAAATAAGCGTCTGTAAACAGCAGCTTTGGTATTCTGTAAAAGGATAGCATTTCAGATTCTTGACCGGTGAAATAGTCAAATATGATTCTTTCGCTCAATCCTTTTTCCTCCCTTCTATGATTCTCTGTGGCGCTCTGTGGATTTAGGTGGTGCAGATTCTGCACTACCCAATCATCTGAAATCTGCGTCTGCGATTGAAATTCTTAACATAAATCTTGCTTGGCTTTCCTTTTACCTGTAGCTTATATATGAGCCCGAACTCTTCAAGCTCTGTCATGCAATCAATAATGGTATGTCTTGAAAAATTGATATCATCTTCCAGCTTGCTAAGCGGATAAAGTACATAAACACGGTTTTCATCATCGAACCAGTTATGGCGTTTTGCTTCACCCATTTTGTCCAAAAGAACTGCGTAAAGTATCTTGGATGGAGCTGACAGGGAAGAAAAGCTCTTCCCCGTAAGAAGCGCCTTTGGTATCTCTACAGAAGCAAACTGCTCAGCCTGGGTATTATAGAAATAATCCATCATATCAGCTTTCCTCTCCTTCCTGCGACTGCTTCCACTGCTCCAACAATCCTACAATAACTCTCTCTATTTCTGTCTGTGAGTAATATGCTGGAAAATACTGATTCAGCTTTCGCTCAGTAATTGTGATTTTCTTTCTTGTCTGTGGTGTAGCCCTACTCTGAATTAGAATGTCTATCATCTGTTCCTGCGTAAGGGAATCATCATCACGATATTTTCGGAGATCCATGAGTTGTTCCTGCTTTATCATGCCGTTTTCAGTGATAAATTCGTAAAGCCACTGCTGGTATCTATGATTTAAATATGAAATCTCGACTGCAACAAATACCGCTAACTTTCCAGAATCCACCATGTTCAGAAGTTTAGGAATAAGCTCAGTAAGTCTTATATAGCGAAATACCTGAGTTCTATTTAATCCACTTGCCTGTCCAACTATGTCACCAGAATTTGACTTTGTTGCTTCAAGAAACAAAGTTCCTGTGAGTTCTTTTCCTTAGTGTTTAATTGCATCCATCTTCATTTTGAAAGCAAATGCTTTTTCACTTGGCAGAATCTCCTCCCTCTGCATATTTGCATTAACCATGGCGATTATAGCGTCGTCATTGGTCATTTCCTTGATAATTGCAGGTATTTTACGCAGTCCTGCTCTTTTAGCAGCATGAAGTCTTCTGTGACCGGAAATCATTTCATAAGTACCCTCATCATCCGGCCTGACCAACACTGGCGTTAATACTCCGCTTTCTTTTATACTTTCAACAAGCTCATCCATCTTTTCATCATCAACAACTCTGAATGGATGATTTTCAAAAGGATAAATAGTCATAACATCGAGATCTACAGTACCCTCGGTGCTTGGAACACCGAGGAGTTCATCTATACTTGCAAGTTTTACCTGCTTTCCTACTCTACTTGGCATGATTCAGAACCTCCTTTATAAGGGCTGTATAAGCAAATGCTGCTTTTCCTTTGGGATCATATACATAAAGACTGCTACCGGATGCACTGATTTCTGCAGCTCTTACAGAAAGCGGTATTTCAATCGGAAATACATTTACTGTAGAAGAATATGCCTCATAAACCTGCGCTGTGATATCCTTGGCATAATTGGTGCGGTTATCCACCATTGTTATCAGAATCCCTTCTATTTCGAGCTTCGGATTGAGCTGGCGCTTTACCCTTCCAATAGTCTTAATAAGCTGCTGAAGACCTTTAACCGGCAAATATGCAGCCTGTACAGGGATTAAAACTGAATCTGCGCAAGCCAGCGCGTTAATTGTCATCATTCCAAGAGACGGCATACAATCGATTATGATGTAGTCATACAGTTCTCTTGCCTTATCAACGTACTCTCTGAGGATTGTTTCCCTGCTGATAACACCGGTTAGAGTGATTTCCAAGCTTGAAAGCTCGATATTACCGGGCATTATATCAACTCCCTCTTCATGATGGATAAGTCCCTTAGTGACATCTATTGGTTCATCGTTTATAATTCCTATCAGAGCATTTGCAAGCGAATAATCAAGGCTGTCCGGTTCATCACAACCAAGGCTGATTGTCAGGGAACCTTGTGGATCCGAATCGATAATCAAAACCTTTTTCCCTTCTCTTGCAAGTCCAATACCTAAATTTACGCAGGTGACGGTTTTTCCGACTTTATGTGAAGCTTCACATAAAGTGGGTTATGTATAGTTGTAGATTATGTAAAGTTTTGGCCGCAACATCTTGAAAATACTGCATTGTTACATTGATTTACTTTGCATAATATCGCATCCTTATGAAGTTATTTTTTCATAAGGAGGATATTTACAAATGGAAACACAAAACTCATTACAACTGTTGGTGGATGGTACATTGGAGGCTCTGGAAAAAGCCGAAGCCTCTGAGCACTACAGGAAGATATTCCAAAGGGTTAGCTGCCAATTCATCAGATATGCTTCCGAGCATAGTATTGATTCTTTCAGCATGGATGTTGGCATCCAGTTTTTAGAGGATCATTATTCCATGTCTGAAAAGATCAAAACCAAAAAGTGGAATGCTATCTATCTTCGCTGTATTAACGCTATTTCCGAGTATCAAAGAACAGGGACTGTTTATGTGAATCTTGTATCTACAAGGAAAGATTATGTTTTTCCTGTTCCATTTAAAGAGAGTGCAGATGCCTACATTGGCTACAGAGAAAAGATTGGCATTGTTGCCAAGAGCATTCAGGTTTCAAAACTTTATCTTTCTCGATTCTTTTCTTTTTTGGAAGATGAAGGAGTTGAATCTTTGGATAGCATTACAGTTCCGATGGTTCTTAAGTTCATGGAATCGCTTTCCGCTTCCTTTGAAAAGGCCTCAATCAACCAGATCATGAGAACCGTCAGATACTATCTCAAGTACTGTTACGATCAAGGAATAATGCAAAATAACTTATTCCCCAAGCTCCCCAATCCGCATTACAAAAGGAACAGCAGTCTCCCATCTGTCTACTCCGCAGATGAAGTTCGTGAAACGTTGGCTTCAATTGACATGGGCAATCCGTGTGGCATAAGGAATTATGCCATGATTCTCCTAATCGCTCGGCTGGGGCTTAGAAGCAGCGATGTGGCTAATCTCCGTTTTTCAAACATTGACTGGGAGAACGATAAAATACACCTGACACAGGTCAAAACAGGTAACTCCCTGGAACTCCCGTTGCTTTCAGATGTTGGTGAAGCAATAATCAATTACTTAAAAAATGCCAGACCCCAAACCGATTCCGATCATGTTTTTGTTAGGGTAAAACCACCATACACAGCCTTCAGGTCAAGTGCCGTTGGCTCCATGGTACATGAACAGCTCTTGAAAGCGGGCATACATGCATCCTGGGCTCCTTTCCGGTAATCCCAAGATGTATTCAGAAATGAAGTAAGAAAAAAGACATGCATATTCTCCATTTCCGTGGAAAACATACATGTCTTTATTATTTTGAATGATCTCTTTTTGAATTTTGAGGAATTTTAAAACAGAAAACCTATATCTTTTCTATCAGCCTGTCAGATCTTTTCCGGTTCCCATTTACATCTTTAGAAATAAGCCGGTAAATCTTATCTTAAATAATCAACTGTTCCTCTTTTTTCATTCAAAAAGTAACTTTTATAACTGCTGAAAACCGAGGTCTTACAGGTAATAGAGCGGTATTTAGTTCTCTGAGTTCAGTCCATACAGACCCATTTCGAGGTATAGAGCTCCAATGAAAACGGTGTAATCAGGTGTCCCCATTGGATAAATTTGGATTTCTATGGCACATCTTTCTTCTCTATTCGTCCATAGGTTATTTCATCGACTTCAAAGTCGGGATTGCTCCGGTGCTGGAGTATATAGGTGTCAAATCCTACCGATAGATGTATAGCTTAGAATTTACCCAATTCCAAATTTTGTATATAGCTGGAATTATTTTCCTGCTTTTGGTGTCAATCGAGTGTCAAATCCATTTCAAACGACACTCTTTGGAATTTAGGTTTTATGCTGATTTCTGGTATCATCCGCTTGAAATAAAAACCGAATGACACTACTTTTTTCAAAAATACATAACGTATTTTTAACTTTACTATCTAATTATAAACTTTCCCTGAAGGTAAGACAATACTTCCTGTTTCTTTTCTTTATGCACTTCTGTGTAAATATCCATCGTTGTACTGAAGTCTGAGTGCCCCATAATATCCTGGATAACTTTGACATTTGACTCCACTTCACAAAGTCTGGTGCAGAAAGTATGGCGTAAGTTGTGGCATGTAAAATGAGGCAATATGATGGGCTCTCTTCCATCTTCCGCTGCCAACACCTCTTCTGCTTCATTGTGGGCTGCAATGATGCTTTTGATTGCTCTGTTCACAGCTCCCTGCAGATAGGTCTTATGCTCAGATGTACAGAAAACAAATCCCGAATGCCCATCTACTTCTTCCGTACAGAACCCAAGGACTTTCTGATACTGATACTCAAGAATGATTGCTTCCATCACTTCATCAAAAATTGGTATGAGTCTTGTTCCAGCCTCAGTCTTCGGCAACTCAATTCTCTTAATGCACTTGCCGGTATCATCAACAGGTCTGTATTCCAAAGTATGATTTACACTGATGAATCTCTCCGATAGATCGATGTCCTTCCATTCGAGCCCGAGGCATTCTGAAATCCTCATTCCGGTACCTATCAGCGTTGCAATCAGCGGATACCAGCCTTTGAACTCCGTGGAATTGTAAATGAAGTTCATAAAGGATCTCTGCTGTGGAATAGAAAGTGCAAATCTCTCTCCTTCAACCCAATCATCACTTGCTTTAATCTCAGTCAAAACACCTTCTGCAGGATTCCTGAGAAGAAGCTGATCCCTTACAGCAAGTTTCAGGGATGGCTGAATCAGATTGTTGATACGTTCTACTGTAGAACCTGATAGTCCTTCATCTACCAGTAAGCTGTGATAAAAGATCTTCAGATCGGAGTATTTGATATCAACAATTCGCTTAAGCCCGAATCCATTTCTGACACGGCAATTGTACAGACTGTTATACCCGGCTCTGGTGGAATCCATCACCTTGTAATTCTGGCTAATGTATCTGTCGTACAAAGTATTAAGAGTCATCTTTGATGCGCTTGCATAATCAAGCTCGTAAGCCATCTCTTTCATGACCAGCTTTTCTTTTTCGCGGAGCTCCATCAGAGTATTTGCATATACAAATCGTCTCTTCTTAAAGCCATCCTTGTAGTTGTATACATACCTGCCATCTTTTTTCTGGCTCTCTCCTTTGCGGAGTGCATATCCATTTTTATCTTTTCTTGTATTTTTACTGTCTGCCTTCGGTCTTGACATTCTATCACCTTCCTTTCGGTGAAGAATGGTCTTTGTGCTGGCCTCCTGTTCCTGCCCACATGGGCATAAGCCGGTTTATAATTTGCGCTTGAAGTAATGAGAATTCCGCACATTACTGCTGAACTCACCACTTATACAATTATGATATTACCAGCGTTTGCCATGCGTCAACACTAAAAACCATTCTTCGATATACAATTTTCCTGTGTCATTTTTGGTCAAAAAAATCCCTCTGCCGACCATCTGATCAGTAGAGGGAAATCCCATCATTTACATGACACGCAAGGTACATGCCATGCATCCATGGTCATAATCATGCGTCTTCAAGCCTATAGCCCGTATCATGTTGCCCTATTCTATTTTCGATTGCTTACTTATTCCCAGTATAGCTTAACTTGTTCTTCTGCATCATCTTCAGAAAGATTAAACTTTTCAGCAACACGCCTTATTGTGTCATCATATGAAGCATGATAATACTGAGATTCTGTAACTGTTGCCTTAATATCTCCTATTGCTATGCCGTTATTTTCATATTTATCCAAAGTAGGGCAACTCATTTCTTAAGGATATCCTCCGCCATCTTCAATGCTTCATCATATGGCAAAGAAGGTGTTTTCTCGACAAAATACTCTGCCAAAGATTTTATATCTTCATTTCTTGTTATTGTCGTGGCTTCTGTAATACCCTTGCTTTTTCCTTTTGCTTCAACTACATCCAGGACCGTACACATACTAACTCGCTCCTTTCCTTTAACTTCATCATATATATCGACAAATCTGTTATCGTTTGTTAGCGCACTCATAAGAGCAAGCATTTCTTGAACATGCACTATTTTGTCGGTTGGTGGAACATATTCACCTGTTTTTCTCATCTGAACAAAATAGTCTGCAACAAGTCGAAAATCGCTTTTGAACTTAGCAACCTGTTCATCTTCAAGATATGCTATCTCAAATAGGTTCATTCCGTAATCAAAAACATATTTCTTAAGCTTCTCTGGAATAACCAGGCGCTCATATAAAGTCTTAGCCTTACTCCATCTGTTCTCGTACCCATAGTATAACACAAGTGAGACTACAGGGTAACGGTCATTATTGTTATCCTTTGAAAGCTGAGCTCTATAGCCTGCCGCATCATAATTAATAACCCTAAGCGGCATATCCTCCTCTTCATCGGTTTCATTCTCGAATCCAATGGCAGCCAGCCTTATCTGGCTGTTATTCCAATATTTATAAATGTCTCGCTCCTGATCTCTGATTTTTCCATTTTCAGTATAATTACTGTATGGACTCCCTTCCAGAAGATCATCAGGCGAAATAATCTCTTCACCATCAAAAAGGAGGACGTTTACGATATCGGCAAAAACATCATTGCAATCTTCAAGAGATTTTTCTGTTTTATCCTTTGCTCCCATGTCCTTTATCAAAACCCTTTCATAATAATCACTTTTCATGCCTGAATCCCGTGTTGAAATTATACTCTTCAGGCTGTCCCTTGTCATTGAATTTGTAATTCAATAACTTGCTCTTATTTCACCTCGAATTGTGCCAACTCTTCCTCTGTCAGAGGTCTCCCCAGTTCTTCTGAGTACTGTATAGCTTCTCTCAGTCGATACCTTGTACCATCAGAGGGCTCTGTAAGTCTGCCATCAGCCATCTTCTCACCGAAATGTTCGTAATCAACGGACTGTTCCTTATGTTTCCTACCATCCGCAGCTTTCTTAACGAAAGTATCAACTTCCTCATCCGTCATTGGATTTTTCTGCCCATCTTCTCTTAATCTTTCAAAAGCATCGTCTGGCTTCATCTTGATTTCTCCTCGCGCTGGCATTCTATTTTACCACTCTAAAGCTGTCTATGTACTTATTTATAATCTCCGTATCATAAAGAATACAGCCATTGATTGGGACAACAGCACCAGCCTTCTCAGCTATGTCATCAATAGTGTGTCTGCCGAGCGGATAAACCAAAGGAGCATCTACTTTTCTGATATACTTCTCCCTTCCGGGATTAAAACACTGCGGTATCTTCTTAAGTTTGCCTTTACAAAGCTTCTCAAGCCCTTCCAGCTTTACGTCTTCGGCCATAACAAGTACCCTCCATGAGCAATCGGCAGCAAAGAACTTTATTCAATCCAGGCGTTCCAATGATTTCTCCTCTGCTTCCAGCTGGAGTTGAATACCATACCTTATCAGGTGAGACATAGTCATTCCATGGTTCTTGCAGTATTCCACCAGCACATCATAGTCCTGATTATTGAATTTCACTGATACTGTATGTGTGATAGCATCATCTTTTTTAGGTCTTCCCGCCTTAGCCATTTGACTCACCTCCTGTACTCCAATTATATTTCGGTAATACCATTATTTCAACAACAATTTTAGTATTACCATTTTATAATCCATACAGGAGTATCCCGGCTATACCGGTACTCATGAAATGGGGTCTTAGTCAGCAAGTCGCCGGAGCTGCATGAGTATCCAAATACCTGTTGATCTTGTCAGTATCATAGCAAATGCATCCTTTAATAGGGATCACAGCCCCAGCCTTCTCAGCTATATCATCAATAGAATGTCTTCCAAACGGATATACCAAAGAAGCATCTGTCTTCCTTATATAGTGTTCTCTGCCTGGATTCATGCACTGAGGAAGTTTCTTGAACTTCCCCTTGCATAATTCCTCAAGTCCTTCAATATTTATATCTTTTGTCATAGTAAAAACCTCCGATTTCTCAATTGTAGCTCAATTGTCGCTCATTGCATTTTTGAAAAAGCTGTCAGCAGGCACAGGCACTCTCTATAAACTCCAGAGCCAAGGTCCTGACCTTAAGCCTGTTCCTGTAAATGTACATTTTGGCTGATTCATACTGGATTCCCTTTTCTTCAGCGATGGTATCCAGTGTTTTTTCATGGCAGAGCACCTCTCCTAGGGCACAGCGGTCATGCTGGGAAAGCATGTTCATGGCATGTACTACATATTTGAAGTCCCTCTTCATGATCTTTAGTGTTCGGGCATCTCTGTTAATTTCAAAATCCCGGCACATGAAACTGTCCGAATCATTATCCAGAGAAAACCTCTCTTCCAGAGTCACTCTGTCCACAGCTACCATGGCTGTAGGATCACTCTTTTCCGAAGTCTGCACTCTGACTCCTGTGTCGCCCTTGTCAATTCTGCGCTCAATAGCCCTCTGTTCCAGAATGTCATCGCACAGAATTTCCTCATAACTTCTGATGTATTCTCCTATGCTGCCATAATTCTTCAGGATAAAGTCCACACGCTTCTTGTTGCTGAAATCACGATATTTGCTGATTGTTTTTGCTCCAGTAATCATCTGATACCTCCGTAAAAGAAAAATGATTATCCAGAGCGATACCGGTATGCGCTCTTGTTTCTATACTGATAATTTTATAGAACGCAGTGCTCATGCACCTTACCCAGTTATTTAAATATCGCTTATGTTTTCAGCCAAAACTTAAACCCCGTTTAATATTTTCATCTGTTCCAGAGCAACCTTCTGGACGTTAGGTCTACCGAGCATAAGATATACGCTGATAAGATTTTTGATGTCAGTGTCAAGCTCCGGATCGCCGTCCATAAGATAGGCAACAGAGGTGTTTAGGTGCTCTGCCAGTTCACGCATTACACTGCTCTTGATATCCACCTTGTCATTTTCATAATTTGATATCAGTGCAGCCGTGACATGCATGCGCTCAGCAAGCTCCTCCTGGGATAATCCCATGGCTTTTCTCTTTAGTTTTATCCTCTCCCCAACTTTATGATCCTTATCCCCAAACACAAAAACATCCCCTCTTCCTGTACCGATCAGGAGAGCGGATGTCCAAATATATCCAGATATATGGCATGAGTCATGCCAGTTCCCCTTCTGATCATACTCATGCGTCTGTAGGCCTATAGCCAGTATCATGGTGCCTTCGTTTAGTTTGTTTCAAATATACACTGCGTTCCATACAGTCACTGTTTTAAGCAGCGCCCCTTCAGTAATAACGTCAATGTGCTTTTCCCTGCTGCATCTTTCGCATTTAAAATCCACGTTCCTGAAAGCGACAATCTTGGAATTTCCCACTTCCGTATACTTCATGGGAAAAGCCTTTTTGCACTTTCCGCAGCAGAGCCTTACTTTTCTTAGTACCCGGTTACAGTGCTCTACAGAGCCACGCACCCGGACCTCATCAACTACCTCTTCCAAATAATCTCCTCCATAAAGCAAATATTTTTCTTCGAAGAAAGTACGCTATTATGATAGCACATATCTGAAAAAGTGGAGTCCTATATTAGTCCTATATTAGTCCTATCGAATCTGACAATACGGCAAAAGAGCTATAATATTCCGACAATTTGCTAAAATTTTATCAATATTCATCCCTGGGATGTTTTCTTCTGTCAGGAATTTCGTCTCCCGGTCTGTCAGGGTAGATATCATGCCAGGGAATAATGCTTTTTTCCATGTCCTCGATTTCTCTCTTCTTGGCATATCTCCAGAGTTCTATTCCAAGGAGCATTACTGCTTCCTTGTGTCTGTCATAGAACCTGCTTTTGCTCATTTTAACTATTTCCCATATATCTTTGTTCCTATCTGTAGCCTCATCCTTCTCAACCACCGGATGAAAATAGTACTTATCCAAGATTTCTACATACTGTTCTCCCCATTGAGGATATTCCATAATATGTGCCATTATTATTTCGAGCTTATCATCCAGCCATGGGAGTTTAACGACTTCTTTTATGATTCTGTCCTGCTCGCCCTCACTTTGCTCCATGGGAACTATGACAGCTTCAAGAAAGTCCCGACGTACATTAAGCTTGCTCTCAGTTATCTGTTCCTTGGTAAAGTTTTTCGGCGGATCGTTTGGCTCTTCATAGCGTTTCTTTCTGAATTCCCTCAGCATGGAATAACAGGTGTCGAAAACATTTTTACCAAGAAGCCCTTCTCTATAACACATATCCTCGATGTACTGCCGGTCCGGCTTATTTCTTTCCATCCGCTTGTACTTCCACTTCTTGCTCCTGTACTTGCGCCTGCTTACTTCATTACTATCGTCATGGTCTCTGTTTTCATCCATGCCGTCATCCATATTTGTTGCAATACTCTCAGTCATCACTGATCTCCTCTCATAAAACGAATACAAAACTTCATGAACCCTAAAAACATACAAGGGGATGCCTCCCCTTGTGTGCTTTATTGGATTCATGAAATTTAATGCATCTGAGAATCTCGTCCGTGCTCAATCCATCTTCCCATATATGGTGCACCTCGTAGGCCTGCATCAAATTTATCATGATCAGACCCCGATCTGTCCAGCATGAACATGGCATTGTCAAAATTCATCACATAATCTACAGGCGTCGGATTCGCTGGTAGTTTTCTGAACATCTCCTCCGCATCGCCCAAAAACCAGTTCATGTCGATTTTATCCAAAAACATTTCACGCATAGCTACTGGTCTAAGGATAGTCGGAAAATACATGTAGTCTTTACATGATGACTCCTCAAGACTAATCTTTTTGCCATATGATATGTAATCAAGCCCCTTATATCTCAGATATTCTCTATATTTTTTACCTACGTCACTGATGTATTCCTGTTCAGCAGCGTTATATGGTGATTTATCTCTGCTCATATATTTTTTCTCCGCTTACTATTTTATTAAATGAGGCCACTTTTCGAAATCGCGCCTCATACCACGTGTCTTTAGCATCTACTGCCTACCCTGGGCGGAGAACGACACATATAAATACACTTATGGTAATAATATCCATGAAAAAAGAGCCCAGGCCATATTGGCACCAGACTCCTTACATCAACCGTTATGTAGTTAGCACAAAGAGCCAATCCTCCTGGGACTCATGGAATCACTCCTTTGCAACTATATTATTTCCCTGTTTTTCCGTGCTTTCTGGAAATCTTCTTGATACTTCCAAATAATTCTTCGTAGTACTCCCGCTCTGATGGAGAACAGTCTGAAAGCAGCTCTACATCTGTCATTCCCGGGTTAATTGCTCTAAGTATCCAATCGGTAGAAACACCAAAATAGTCTGCTATCCTTATTGCAATGTCTACTCCCATCTTTGCACTTCCCGTTTCTATATTGCTCAAATGAGTCTCTGAACATCCAATTTTATCTGCCAGCTCTAACTGCGTGAGTCCCTTTTTCTTTCGCAGGTCTCTTATGCGAGAACCAATCTCTTGAAGCTGCTTATCCTGCTTATTTTCCTGTTTTATTTGTTTAGCCATATACGCTCCATCACCACTATACGCCAAGTCTCTTTAATTAAAGTTTATCGTTCCCAGCGATCATAATGAATAAGCCACACTTTAAGTCGGTATGCCTTTAGTTGGGATTTTGAAAAAATTTTATGGAGGCTATCAATGAACATAGATTTTAAGTTGTTAGGAAAACGTATTCAGGAAGTGAGAAAGGCAAAAAAAGTCAAGCAGATGGGTCTTGCCCGCATGACAGGTTTATCAGAGCAGTATATCAGCCAGGTAGAGACTGGCAGAAAGCAGATTAGTTTACAGGGATTACTTCAGATAGCTGAGGCTCTGGATGTTACTGCTGACACCTTACTTGTCGGCAATCAGAAAGCTGGTAAGAACGACTATGACTGCGACATCAACGCAATCATCAGTGACTGCAATCTGTATGAAAGAAAAATTGTCTGCGGCATTGCACGCGAGACAAAGAGACTTCTCAAGGAGAATAAGTTCTTTAGAAAGTAACTATTTTAATCAACTATAGCTAATGGCTATACCACTTAACCTATGGCATTACTTTTTTGAATGGTTTGCCGACTATAATTATTTCTAAAAGAAATAATTATAGTGAGGCAATCATGATCTGTGAGACATCCATCCTTGAAAAGAATACTGATACCAACAAGGTCCGCGTCGCCATTTATGACAGAATCAAATTAAATGAGCCTGAAAGCGCATTGATTGTCAGCCTCCGGGAGGAAAAATATGTCTCAATTTTATCCAAACACCCCGAATGGCTCCTCGTTGGCAAATACATAGATGAAAAAAGACCCGCTACTTTTATTGAACAGAGACCTGAATTTTCCCGTATGAAGGAGGATTGCAATAACGGTAATATCGACCTCATCGTTGTTCTAAAAATATCAGCACTGATTCGTAACATGTTCAAGTGCATGGACATTATTAAAGAATTCCAATCACTGCAACCCCCTGTACATTTTTACTTCGATGATCTTGGTATCAGTACAGCTGATAATAATGGCAAACTCATTAGTTTTGTCTGTACCGTGGCTGCAAAAAACCAAGCAATAATATCATCCTGGTCAAACCCTTCAGCTTACGAAACAGCAAGCAAGTATGATGATGAGTGGTGGAGAAACTTAGATCTTAATGACATATCCTCAACCAATTCTGAGAGGTAACTATGAATACATCCGAAGAACGTTCCTCAACAATTGAGCAGCAGAAAGAAAAAATCCGTAACAGGTACAAAGGTGTCGCACCGGAGCTCATTAAGGTTGTCCCCGCTAATGAAGAGGCCAGCATCTTTGATGAAAACGTAAAGCTCCGAGTAGCAGTATACGCCAGAGTCTCAACGGGCGACCCCAGACAGACATCTTCATACGAGCTGCAAAAGAATCACTACGAAGATTTTGTAATGCAGCACCCAAACTGGACTCTTGTAAAGATCTATGCTGATGAAGGCATCAGCGGCACTTCCTTAAAGCACAGAGATGCCTTTATAGAGATGATTGAGGATTGTAAGAAAGGTCTAATAGATCTGATAGTCGTAAAGAGTGTTTCAAGATTCGCCAGAAACACCGTGGACTGCGTAGGACAGGTCAGAGAACTGGCCGCACTGAATCCACCGGTTGGAGTTTACTTTGAGGTTGAGCATATCTACACCAGAAGAGACGATTCAGAAATGCCGCTTTCCTTTGCAGCAACCATGGCGCAGGAAGAAAGCCACAACAAAAGCACCTCAATGAACACCTCAATAGAGATGCGCTTTAAGCACGGCATTTTCCTGACTCCTAAGCTTCTTGGATATGACCATGATGAAGATGGGAACCTCATAATAAATGAGGAAGAAGCAAAGATAGTCCGGCTCATCTTTTTCATGTACCTGTACGGAATCTCCACCACCAAGATTGCTCAAACACTGACAGACCTTGGCTATAAGACAAAGATAGGTAATACCCAATGGTCCACGAGCTCCATTATGGAGATACTTCAAAACGAAAGACACTGTGGAGATATTATTTCAAGAAAGACTTACACGCCCAACTACCTAGATCATAAATCGAAAAAGAATGTCAACAACCGCAATCAGTATATTCAGGAAGATCATCATGAATCCATCGTCTCAAGAGATGATTTTGAAGCAGTACAGCAGATGATAAGAAATGTCAGATACGGAGGCAAAGGCTTTCTCCCGGAACTGCGGGTCATAGACAGCGGTACTCTTAAGGGATTCGTCCATGTAAATCCAATATGGGCAGGCTTTAAGGCGGATGACTACCTGGATGCGTCCCTTAGTGTATTTGAGGACGATGAGCAGAACTCTTCTCCCAAGTCCCACAAGGGAGCCAACGGTGAGTTTGACCTCCGAGGCTATGAAGTAGCAAGAAGCCAGTTCTTTAGCACGGCCAAACAGATTAGCGTAACTTTTTCAAAGAAAAATATCCAGTTCACCATGGAGGCTATAAAGAAGCTTGGTACTGACTATGTAGAGTTTTTGATAAATCCCGCAGAGAAGCTATTTGTAGTGCATTCTGTAAAAAAGGATGATAAGCATGCCCTCAAGTGGGCCAAGGACGCTCCTTCCGGGAAAGTCGCGAGGGGCATATGCGGAGCAGCTTTCATCCCAACCCTGTTTGAGATATTTGGCTGGAATACAGACTGTAGATACAGAATTGTTGGAACCTACATAAAGAAAGATGACGGCGCTGTACTGCTCTTTGACATGAATGAAAACGAAATGATCATTCCAAAAGGTGTTCCTCTACAAGTAGACAGCGACAACGAAACCGACATACCTGAGAGCGACCTTACTGAACATGACAGCAGCATAATAGCCTATCCCGAAGCCTGGATCACCAGCTTTGGTAGCAGCTACTACCGCTTCAAGTACAATACACTTCTATTTTCCGACATGTCGGAGCTTGACTCTGAAAACGCCGGGTATCTATACAGCAACTTAGCACCACTTAACATTACAGACAGAGATTCTATAAAGGAGGCTCTAAAAGAAGTCATAAACATTCCGGAGGAGGTCAACGATGAGTGAAGACTCACAGATCAATGAAAAAGTAAGGGGACAGGTAGAAATCATAGAGGATGATTCTTTCAGCTATGATGACTTCCAGGTTGTTAGGGGAGAATTTTTTGCACATGTATTCGAACCCTCCATAACATTTGCAGGTTCAAAAGTATATGTAAATACGGCATGTATCAAGAAGATGCCGGAAACAGATTATATCCAGATACTGATAAATAAAGAAAAGAAAAAGCTTGTAGTCAGGCCCTGCAGAGAAGATGAAAGGGATTCCTTCCGCTGGTGCTCTGCCACAGCCAAGCGTTCTCCGAAACAAGTAACTTGCAGACCATTCTTCGCAATGCTCTGTGATGAGATGAAATGGGATTCAGGGTACAGATACAAGTTTCTTGGAAAAATGATCAGATCAAACGGAGAATCGCTGTTCCTTTTTGACCTCTCTGCTCCTGAGATATACCTCAGGGAAGTAACTGATGATGGCAAGATAAAGAACAGCCGCAAACCGTCATTCCCAGAACAGTGGCAAAACCAGTTCGGTATCCCGGCCAGCCAGCATGCTGCAAGCACCAAACTTAATGTCTTTGATGGCTATACTGTCTTCAGCATTGCCGATGAACCCAAGGCAAAATCCAAGAAAAAAACAACGGATCCAGCAGAAGCGGATACTTCAGCTTCACCGGAAACAGAGGATAGCAATGCAAAAGATACCACTTCGGAAACAGACTCTTCTGACACTGGGCCCGATGGCAACGCGGAAGCTGAACCAATCCCAGTATCCGAAGGCAATACTGAAACCGCATCCGGCTACTCTCCGCCTCCGTCCGATATAACGCCAAAACCGGAACAGGAGCAACAGGCTCAACAGAAATCTGCAGACAATGATAAGGAGCAACAATATGAACAGATCACGCTCTCCGATCTTAGTGGTTGATTTCAAATACAACATAATACGGATACACCGCTCTACTCTCATGGCTCTTGGGCACCCAAAATTTATTGAACTGATAGTAGCACCGAGCAAAGGTATAATCGGCATACGTGCAGAAGCTACCCTGACACCCACCGCCCAGAGAGTTAACACCGATTCACTGGCTCTCCAAAGGAGTGTGCAACTATACAGCACAAATCTTGTTCGGGAACTACTTGGGTTAAATCCCGAATGGCAGAATGAACAGATTTACAAGATGGAAGGAGTACTGAAAGATTCTGAGCGCACAGTATTATTTGACATTTCAAACTCAGAGCTTGTTCACAGTGATGAATATGCAGCAGCCCAATAGTCTGATAATAGATCCGGAGGTTTCAGTACTTTTCCTTCCTCCTGATGCCCGTTCTATAGCCATGGTAAGGCATAATATCCGTCTCGGCATTCCTCCCTCTCCTTTTCCAGTATGGAACAACATACTCATGGACAGGATATTTGAATACCGGGAATACGTTGATGCAGGCTATACAATCAAGACTCAGCCCTTTTCTTTCAAGTCCAAGGATGTCATGCTTGCCAGTATCTGCCAGCTTCTCACAGACGATATCAACGAATACACGCCATATAAAGCATACCTTATTGGGAAACACTACCAGTACCATAAAAATGCGTACTACAGAGATGAAATCAAAACACCTCTTTCCCAGCTCCCTCTTGCAGAGCTTAAGCAAAAGTATAGCAGGGATATACACCGCTCCATTGTAGATATTGTCGATGCTTATGGGATCGCATGTGCAACCATCCACTTTTATTCAAAATACGCATCTGCCATAGATCTTATCAGAATAACTAATCCTGATATAGCCACCCGGTTACTATCAGGCAGAATCAACATTCCACAAAAGAGCGTGATAACACTAAGCCAGATGACTACTGATGAGATGGAAAACTATCTGAAGACTATAAATTCCTACACTCTCATTAAAAAAGCTCCTGTAAGAACACCAGGAAACAATCCTGTTGATATAGATAACAGCAATAAACCGCACCTTGAAAATAGAATAATTCCTGAGATTAAGCAGATGCCAAAATATGACCCAGACGCTGCCGTATCCAGTCTCGCCCTGACTGTTCCATCATGGTCCGAGTCTATACGGCGTGTCCGGGAGAGAAGCGTGCTTTCCGAAGTATCACAGAAAGCCGCAGATAACCTTATTTTTCAATTGGGGATTTTAGAAAAAAGTATACAGATAATAAAAAACGAGTTGGAGGGGATAACTAAAGATGCAAACTGATTTTTCTGCCTTTGTGCCCAATGTACATTTTGAGCAGATTCCGATTAAAAACCTTGTTTCAAACCAGGAGTACCAGCGTAACCTGTCAATGAAGCACGTCCAGAAAGCTGCTGCGCACTTCAATCTATACCAGATCAATCCTGTAAAGGTCAGCAGACGTGACGGAATAAACTATGTTTTCAATGGTCAGCACACAATAGAGATTGTGGCTCTTGTCTCAGGTTCAAGAGAAACACCGGTCTGGTGCATGGTCTACGAGGATTTGAAATATGAAGAGGAGGCTGATATTTTTGCCAACCAGCTGAAATATACAAAGCCTCTTCTGCCCTATGAAATCTTCATGGCCAACATAGAGGCCGGAAGTGATGAGCAGATTCTGATAAAAGACCTTGTTGAGTCTTTCGACCTTGAGATCACATCAAACGCTCATCCTGGAACTATCTGCGCTGTATCAACCCTTGAAGAAATCTTTGAAAAGCAGGGCTACGAAACTCTTAGCCGTATCCTCGGCCTGATCATAGCCACTTGGGAAGGTGCCCCCATGTCCTTAAGCGCCAATGTGCTGAAAGGTCTTTCCAGATTCCTTGCAGCCTATGGTGATGAAATCAGGGATGAAGCCTTCAAGGAAAAGCTCAGTCAGATATCGATAAAAGAGCTCTCAAGAAATGCCAAAGACCGCCGTGCCGGTTCACTTGGATATGCCGAAGCAATGGTAATAGCTTACAATTCCAGAAAGACCTACGGCATGCTTAAAATGGAAAAACTCTATACCAAAAAGAAAAAGTCCACTGTGGACACCGATGAAAAAGAAGAATCCGCATCGTAACAATGCGGATTCCAATTCGTCCACAACTTGGGGACGATTTACAACTTCTTGAGGTAGTGTCTTGCAGCAATCTCTTAATTCCTGCCGCAGCACTTCTTATATTTCTTTCCAGAGCCACATGGACACGGATCATTGGGATATATCTTTTTCTGGCTTACAACTTGTTCTCCTGTCGGACCATAAGGCATACTGATAACCGGCAATGTATCCGCATTGCTCTCAAAGTCAACATTCATCCCCATCTTTCTCATCTCAGGTGCAGCCTTTGCCAGCATCTCTGCAGCCTTGCTGCTCCCTGGAACAATTGTAAGTGGCTGTCCCGGCTTGTACGGCATCATTCTTGCCATTTCATTGGGTGTAAAGCCTCGATTGCTCTTCATTCGAGTGTTGTTAGAGAGATTATTGTAAAGCTCGACTATTCTATGAATCTGTTTATCATCCCTGAACTGGAAGTTATTCCAGAAATTCTGCATGGATTCATGAGGATCACCGCCACTTGATATGTCATCCCACTGCTCAAGCAGTATATCCTCTGCATCATAGTACGTCATTCCAAACTCACGCTGCAGAAATCCCAGCATATCCTGGTATGGCTTGCCTGATATCAAAGCCAGATTTTCATAGAACTCTTCGATCTCATCAATTGTTGGAATATAGTAGTCTTTTTCTCCCTGCATCATCCTAAGCTGCCTCAATGACTCAAGGTTATCCACATAAAGATCGTCCATGTACATGAAATCAACCTTAACTGTCCATAATTGGTCATAAGGGAAGTGATCATATATATCCTCAAGCTCTTCCTTATCCATATCAAACTTTTTCAGATTAACGAGCTTAAGAACTATATCTTCAGGAGCATATCCATAGAGATGCTCAACCCATCTGAAGCATTTATACACCCATGATGCACGCTTTCTATATTTGTCAAACTTTTCGCCCTTTACTTTCATAAAAGCAGCGCCAACATCCTGGGGGACGAAAAACTTATTATCACCAATGACAGCATAATCAAGCATGTTAAATGTTGCCACGATATCATGGTCTTTTTCCGGGTATTCATAGGTAGCACTGATGCTGTTTTCAAAGATAGTGATGGCACGGTCATCAAATATCGATAATCGGTAAAACATCACATCGGGATCCAAGATGAAGTCCACAACAGCATCAATCAATTCATTTTTCTTTAATTTTGAGTAGCCATGCATTCCTATCTGACTGGCAAAATTACAGATATCCTCCTTGTTATACAGTTCAAATTTGTCTTTTATCGAACCAATCTTGTATGATTTTTCCCTCTTCATTACTGTTCCTCATCATCTTCCATATCCCATGGATTGATATCTATATTTGCCTGGATATTGATCCGCTTACCACTCTCATCTCTAAAAGGGAACTCTACGACATTAGGTTCCTTGGGATCAATTATTCCAAAGTAATCATTTACCGGTGAGTTACGCAGCTGTTCCTCTGTGACTTTATCAAGCAGAAGGAAATCAACATCCCAGAAGCAGCTCTCCTCGTACCTGCGGAGATCCTCATACATATTGATGATGTCTTCAGTAACCTCCTCCAGTTCCTCGCCTTCATAATCACCCGCCATATCTTCAAGAATTGCCTTCTTTACAGTCGTGCGGTCAGGCTCAGGTATAGGCATAACAGTAGAATACTCTTCTTCGTCGTCTTCATCATCTTCAAGGTCCGATATATCAACGTCATCATAGATGAACGGATCCGTGAAATCCCTTGGGTGATCTTCATCATAGAACGGAAGAGCTTCATCATCGATGTTAGCAAAAGCATCCGCATCCCAAAAGCCTTCATCTTCGTCCATGTCATCAAAGATTCCGTCTTCCATTTCCTCGTTGATCAGATCTACCTCATTTATCTGCCTCCGGATTACACTATTGAGTGCATATTCCATTACAAGCTCCGGTACATACTCTTTCTTTGCCTTAAGCAGCTTGTATAATCCAAAAAAGACCTGGTTAGCCCTCTCTATCGGATAGTTCTCAGGCAGGTATAGCGAAGAAACATTCTGAGCAAAATCCATGTCCGTCATAAGCTCCGCAAAATTCACCATTTCATCGAAACTCTTATCGGCTGCACTCTCATCAAGCTCACCCTTAACAGCCATTCTCCAGGCAACTTCATCAAGAATTATAGTCTCCATCATATCTATAAGGCGATCGTTCACAAACTTTTTCAGTATTTTGTGAGCTTTTGCGTCTGCAGTCAAATTGGGTAATTTTAACATAGAATCCTCCTGGCAAAAGAAATAGTCCCAGCTCGCCCTCTTCTTCGAATCAATCTTTTTCTTTCAGAGCCGGAACATAGGGAATAAGTCCCTTCTCATAGCAAATCTGCTGATACTCAAGCGGAAGTCGTCTGGCATCCATGGCAAGCCCATTAACTTCTACCATCCAAATCATCGGATTACTTTCCATCTCTGACGGAACAATCCATTCCCCATTGAATACATCTATCTTAAGCATTTTCTTTATTTCAGCTGCTTTTGATGACGCTGTAGATTTTGATACTCCAAAAATGTCAGCCAGATCAGCCGCAGACATATAATGCTTATTAGCTCTGTCAAATATGAAATTGGCAGTTCCAACAGCATATACAATACCGGCAGCCCATGTGTATGGACGTCCTTTGAGCAATGGAGAAGGTCTCTTCCTGCACAATTTAGCCAGTGCTTTCAAGCACAGTGCTTCATATTCCTCATCAAGATACTTCTCGCAGAAAACTGTGATAATCTGTCCGATAACATCATAGTACTGCTGCATTTCCTTTGGTACACTGTTTCCCATTTGTCATTCTCCTATCTGTATAGTCTCTCTTTCAGAAGCGTATTCCTCTTTGTCACTGTTACGTTCCGCACTGCATAAGACAGCGCTTTCTTTGTTCCGACAATGACCAGGATTTTCTTGGCTCTGGTGATGCCGGTGTAGATCAGGTTCCTCTGCAGCATTATGTAATGGTTCATGAGAACCGGCATAACCACTATAGGATATTCTGATCCCTGTGCCTTATGAATAGTCGTAGCATAGGCATGTACCAGCTCATCCAGTTCTGTCACATCGTATTCTATGCTACGGTCATCAAAGTTTACAGTAAGCGTCCTGTCCGTATCATTGACAGATTCAATGATACCAATATCACCGTTAAAGACTTCTTTGTCATAGTTGTTCTTGATCTGCATTACCTTATCATCAGCGCGGAACACATATCCGCTCCTGCGAAGACACGGCTTTGGCATCATAACCTTGCCCCGACCTCTCATGAATATTTCTTCATCCGCCGGGTTAAGAGCCTCCTGCAATGCCAGATTCAGGTTGGTTGCGCCTACAACGCCTCTCTGCATCGGAGTCAGCACCTGGATCTGTGACGGCTCAACATGATAATAGTTGGGGAGATTGGCCTGTACCAGCTTCACTATCTCTCCTGCAACAGCATCGGCATCTTCGTTTTCCATGAAAAAGAAATCCGTATTCTTGCCATTACTGATGTCAGGCATCTTGCCTTCATTGATCCTATGAGCGTTCATGACTATGCGGCTGCTCTGAGCCTGCCTGAATATCCTTGTTAGTCTGATCACCGGAAAAGACATTGAGTCGATGATGTCTCTCAGGACATTTCCTGCGCCGACTGATGGCAACTGATCTATGTCACCCACCATAATAAGCCTCATGGTTGAAGGAATTGCTTTGAGCAGTGAGTTCATGAGGATAATATCGATCATGGAACACTCATCGATTATAAGCACATCTCCCTCGAGAGGGTTCTCTTCGTTCTTCTGATATCCCTCAGGTGGTTTGCACTCAAGAAGTCTGTGGATGGTCTTGGCTTCCATTCCGGTCGCTTCCGTCATCCTCTTGGCCGCTCTTCCTGTAGGTGCTGCAAGAAGAATCTTAAGACCATATGCCTTGTAGGCAGAAATGATTCCGTGGGTTGTTGTGGTTTTTCCTGTTCCGGGACCTCCGGTCAGAACCATGACTTTGGCGATAGCAGCCTGTCTGATTGCATCTGCCTGGATATCATCATATGCCATCCCGGTCTTTTTCTGAATGGATTCTATATCAACAGAGAGCTCGTTGTTTCCGCTCCTCTGCCTTGCTTCCATAAGTCTTGAATACAGCTTATCTCCTGCCGGAGAATCAGCCAGCTTCTTAAGCTTGGATGCAACGCCAACTTCAGCATAATAAAACGGTGGCAGGTAAATCGGTGTTACAGGATTCCCTTCTTCATCTGTCTTAGAGATGTTCCGCTCAAGAATCAGCTCTTCTTTCTTCAGCATCTCATCCATTGTCATGGTCACTGTTTCATCGGATGCTTCCAGCAGTTCTTTTGCCTTATCTATAAGCTGCTGCCGCTCGGCGTAAACATGACCGTCATTTGAAAGCTCCGACAGAGTATACATAAGACCGCTCCGCAGCCTCACATAGGATTCTTTCTCAAAACCAAGCTTCATTGCGATCTGATCGGCAGTCTTAAATCCAATACCCCAGATATCATCAGCAAGCTTGTAAGGGTTCTCCTTCACCACAGAAATACTTTCGTTACCATATTGCTTGAATATCTTGGCTGCATAGGAGGTGCTGACCTGATGCTCCTGCAAAAAGAGCATGATATTCTTGATCTCTTTTTGCTTCTCCCAGGACTCGGCTATCATCCTTATTCTCTTGTTGCCGATACCTTCAACTTCTACAAGCTTCTCTACCTGAGTCTCTATAATGTCAAAAGTATCTGTACCAAACTTTTGGACAATACGTTTTGCAAACTTCGGTCCCACGCCCTTTATAAGGCCTGACCCAAGATACTTCTCCATGCCATATACCGTTGCAGGAAGAGTCTCCTCCCAGTTCTCAGCCACGAACTGCTTGCCGTACTTGGCATCCACCTTCCAGCTTCCGTCCACTAAAAGAACTGATCCCACATTGGCATCAAGAAGATTACCAATGACAGGAACCAGCTCTGAATAATCCTTTACCCTGCACTTTAAGACAGAGTACCCGTTTTCCGGATTCTGATATGTAATTCGTTCAACCACACATCGTATCTTCTGCATGGCAAATGATCAGGCTTTTCCAACTCTTACAAGAGTTCTGTAAAACTCGACTGCATCCTTTAAGTCATTCTCATCCGGATGACCCTTGCTGGTACCCCCAACAAGCTTAAATGGACCGAATGTGTTGTAACCATGACAGGTAAACTTGCCGACAATCTCAGCCTTCTTGCCCTTGATGGAATCCGCCATAGACTTGGTGAAATCCTTGTTCATGGCACTTGTCATGATAAAAAAGATCTTCTTATTCTGAGGAAGATTTACCTGGGCAAAGTTCTTTATCTGCTGATGGAACTGCGCTGCGTAAATGCCGGAAGCAAAACCGATAAGATCATATCCGGTCAGATCCTTCTCGTGAACCTGTGTTGCATCCACCAGCTCCACATCAAACTCTTTTGCAATAGCCTCAACGACCTTCTTGGTATTTCCATGATGGGTTGAAGCATAGATTATTACTGCATTACTCATAAACACTCTCCCACAAAACGTATTGTTCGCAATTAGCTCCCTCTATTATATTGGAAAAAGAGCTCTACCGCCATACAAAGCGATAGAGCCCACATACTTTTTTAGTCTATGGAATCCAGCAATTCCTTGTATCTCTCCAGCATATTGTAAATGCCATCCTCTGACAGCACACCTCTCTTCAAATCTGCCGGGAGCTTTCCGGCTTCATCCAGAGCAAAGTCATCTTTCCAGTCCTGGCTGCTATAATATGCTGCAAGCCTATCTATCTCAGGCTGATACGCCTTCAACTCTTCAATATCTTCTGCACCCAGTTTCTGCAAAGCTGTATCAAGGATTGTCTCCATTTCCTTAATACGCTTAAAAGCTGCGCTATCACCAGTATCCAGCTTGATTACGTTGATTACCGGTTCCTCATATGGATGAAATCGCCGAATTGCCTCTACAGTTCTATCCTTGTTGGCATCCTCAACATTTACTTCCACCTTTAGTTCCGGTTCTTCACTCCACTCACCTTGCCTGCCAATCGTAGGATTAGAGCCTTCCTCAGAAAACCATACGCCGGTAACAGGATAATATGACAAGCATCCCCGGTAATTTCCTATATGACCTGCATCCACTTCCAATAACGCCTGTCGAATGACCTGAAGGGATTCTTTAGGAATAAATGTTTCGATCTTATACATGATTGCCGCTCTTTCAATCCATCAAGTGAGTCAGATCTTCAATTGCCTCAGGCTCATAGACAAAAGCTGCAACACACTCCTCCAAGGTTATTGGCTCCAAATTGCTGAATGCTCTCGACACATTGATTACTTCAAAACCATCTTTCCAAAGGGCTGTTACATACTTTTTCCTTGCCGTCCTGTGAAATAAGACCTGTTGAACATCGTCGCTTATATAATCCGGATACTCGTCAAACAGATCTTTCGTAATATCCTCTTCCTCGTGATCTTTTAGCCCTCTGATGTGAGAAAGAACTCCCTCCATCTCTTCTAATTTATACTTCTCGATATAATCATCCTTATCAAACTCCATTTGTTGCTCCACTTAGTCTCACTTCTTATTAAGTCTATATCCCACAACAGCGCCGATAACACCGCCAATAATATGTGACAGATTTGATATGTTATCCTGCAGGAACAGTCCCTCGTACACCTGCTGCCCTATGAAGACTATCGTCACCAGTATAAATGTCAGCGGAATCTCGCCGTTCTTGAAGCTGGTAAAGGATGTTAATAGAATAAATGCAAAAACCACTCCACTGGCTCCACATAAAGCCACGTTCCAAAATAGGAAATAGTTTACAAGCCCGGTTACAAGTGCAGTAATAAGTATGACCTCTACAATCCTCTTGCTTCCGTACTTTTCCTCAAGCATTGGACCAAGCAAAAGAATATATGATGCATTGCCAATATAATGCTCCCATCCACTATGTCCAAGAACATGAGTAAAGAATCTCACATAAGTCAGCGGATTTGCTAATGAAGAATGATATGTCATGAACAAAAGCTCATTGCTTTTGCCCAATGTGGCAAATCCCAGAATCAACACTGCCAGACTTAAAAATATAAATCCCAGTACTACGGGAGAATTAAAAGTTATTTTCAGTTTTTTCATCTTAATCAACCAGCTCCAGATATTCTACAGTCTTTCCATGCTCAAGAGCATAAGCAATCTCTGACTTTGTGCTGCTGCCAATATAACCTCCAACGTTGATAACGTAGATACCATCGCTCATGTCAATCTTCCGTTTGTGGATATCATCTAGCATTTCCTTAGTCTTTGTCTGGGTTCCTTCGTCCATGTTCTCCCAGACCTCATTATCACCGGAGTGGCCGAACAGTCCGACGCTTATAACAATATTACCCTGCAGAGTAAGCCGCTTTTGAGTTTCCATGAACTCCTCCTTAAAACGCGTACTACCACACAAGGTTATAACCTTATATCCTCCAACCATAGCTTTTCTCCTTGAAAACAGATACCACTATTATATACCAAACATGTGCTTTTCCTATACCGAAAAAGAGCCAGGAACATTATCCCAGCTCTCGCTCATTACATCATCAGTATTTCATACAAATCCGGTGTCAGATACTTCTTCAGTAAACCTTCCGCATCAACGCTTCCAAATCCGCCATAGAACTCTTCTGCTACGCCACCAGCGATTGCTCCGAAGGTATCAGAATCACATTCCAGGGAAAAGACATTTCGGATGAAGCTTTCATAGTCACTGCTCTCGTAGAAACATCTCATGGCTGCAGGTACTGAGCCCTGGCAGCTCTCATTCCATTTATAGCGAGGTCTGATCTCATCAAGGCTGTAGGCAATGCTGTACTCGTAATCGTCCTTCGGGTACTGTTCCAGAACGTAATCGCAGATCTCCTGCTTGCTCTTACCGTGCTTTGCCATCCATATGCAGGTTGCGGTAACAACTGCTCCCTTGATTCCTTCAGGATGATTGTGTGAAACAACTGCTGTGGCCTCAGCCATCTTCTGCATCTCGTCGTAGTCCTCATAGAACTCTCCCACAAAGGATGCTCTCATTGCTGAGCCATTGCCCCAGCTGTTGTAAGGCTCATGGTTATTCCCATTTATCCAGTTGAAAAACCTCCCGCCATAACCGGCAAATGGATACTCGCGGCCAATAGATACCATGGTCTCAACCAGATCTGCTCCGGTCTTCAACGCTTTCTTTATTGCCAGAGTCATTACTGTATCATCTGTGAAACCAATTGCATCGCCTTCTGCCAGAGGTACATTCTTCCAGTCGAGATCCTTTGGCCTGTCAAACTCAAACTGTGCTCCAAGTATATCGCCTAAAACTGCTCCTTTTACCGCCATGTCATTTCCTCCATCCTATCTATAATCAACAGCCTCGCAATAGTCTCTCTTTGGGATTCCCTGCCAGGATCCACATTGCCTGCTCTTCTGAAGTAAGCTCTAAGAGCTTTCTGACCCCCTCTTCTATCATAGGCGGCCTATGATCCAGCCTATGAGCATCGCTTCCTATGAAATCCACAAGCCCAAATTTGACAAGTTCCGTAGCAATCTTCCTCGTTGAAGCTGATTCCATTTTGCTTAAGCTATACGCATTTATCTGTACTAGAGCTCCCTTTTCCTTTAGAAAAGAAATACTCTCAACGTCAGTAAACTCATACCTTTCAACATGGGCCAGCACTGGTGTATAACCCTCTTCGCGTAATTTATTAACACAGAAAAGAGCATCCTTGAGGCCTATTCCATATGTTGGTAACTCTGTGAGCACATACTGTCCAAATGAGGGATAAATCCCATCTTTTAGCTTACTAATACAGTTTAATACATTTCCCGGATGGCAGAACATTTCACATCCAAGATCAATATGTACGTCAACTCTGGCCGCATACACAGCCTTGCTCAGTTCCTCGAAAGCTCTTTTAACCTTGTCGGCATCATGATTGAAAGCCATGCTATGAGGTGTGGCAAAAATATAATCTACGCCCTGTCTTTTTTCCATCTTCTCTCCATAATACTTACTGGCACTTGTCTTATTCTTCAGCTTCCTGCCATAGGTCTTAAGTCTTCCTGTTTGCACTCCCTCCGGGGTTGTCCCCTTATCCGTGGAAGGAATTCTTGTGTATAATCCCTCATCCATTTAACTTCTCCTCTCGATTTACAGTGCTCATGCACCGGTTGTTTCATCTGCCACTTTATTCTGCTCTATGAACTTGGTGTTGATAACTTCATAGAGCTTGGTATCCTTCGGGAATCTGTCGATAAACGGCAGTATAACGTTGCCATAAAAAATAAGTCCTTCACCTTCTCCCGAATGTGTCACATATGAGAGCTGATGCGGACTTATGTTGAGCTGTTTCGCCAGGATTGCCCTGTCCCCTATGGCCTGATTAAGCATAAGAATGAAGTCGGAATTTTCAAATATATTCTCTACTTCCCTTGATGCCAAAAGGTCTTTTACGTTCTGAGTTATGCCTGTCGGCATACCGCCCCACTTTCTGAAGCGCTTCCAGATTTCTACAGTGTATGCTGCAGTCTGTTCCTCGCGTAAAAGAAGGTGTAGCTCGTCCATATAGTATCTTGTGGACTTTCCTGCTTCCCTGTTCTCCGAAACCCTGCACCAGACCTGATCCTCAATAATGAGCATGCCTATCTTCTTAAGCTGCTTGCCCAGGTCTTTGATATCGAAGCATACCAGACGGTTATGAAGTTCCACGTTGGTCCTGTGGTTAAAGACGTTGAGGGATCCTGATACATATATTTCAAGAGCTGTGGCTACATACTTAGCCTCCGGCTCTTCCTGCTGCAAAAGAAGGTTATAGAGATCTTCCAGTATCGGGATGTTCTCCGGTCTTGGATCCTCCAGATATTTCCTGTATACTAACCTTACACATCTGTCGATGACTGTTCTTTCTGTAGGCGGAAGTCCGTCCTTACAGCCCATGATGAGTTCGCATAGGGACAGGATAAAATCAACCTTCAGCATTACAGGATTATCATCCTCAGAATAATTCATGGTGATATCCATTGGATTGACGTACTGGTCAGAGGTAGGACTTATCCTTACCACCTGTCCGCCAAGATATTCCACCATTGCACGATATTCATTTTCCGGATCAGTGATGATGATATCATCGTCAGTTACGAGGAATGCATTTGCGATTTCTCTTTTAGCTGCAAAAGACTTACCGGAACCGGGAGTACCAAGTATAAGGCCGTTAGGGTTCTTAAGTAGCTTTCTGTCAACCATGATAAGATTGTTTGAAAGTGCATTGAGTCCATAATATAGAGCACCCTTGTGATCCTGGAACAGCTCCTGAGTCGTAAACGGCACAAAGATCGCTGTACTTGAAGTAGTCATGCCGCGCTGGATATCAACTTCGTTATAGGCAAGAGGAAGGGTACTTACAAGTCCCTGCTCCTGCTGGAAGTCGAGACGCACCAGATTACATGAATGTTTCTGAGCTATTGAAGATGCCTGAAATATATTGTTTTCCAGTTCCTGCTTTGTTCTTCCGGTATTCATGATAATAAATGTCAGAAGGAACATTCTCTCGTTCTGGGACTGGAGCTCTTTTAGCAGGTCTTTTGCATCCTTGCCATAAGTAGCAAGGTCAGAAGGGATGATGTCGATATCATATCCGGCACGCACTGCCTTTTTCTGCTCCTCGATCTTGGAGCGGTCGAGCTCAGTGATCGTATGCTTTACAGTCTTTATGGCTTCGTTCTGATCCACGGACTGAAGATGCATTGTAACGATCTGGCTGGACTCCATGCCAAGGAAATCTGCAAGCATCCTATCGCTGATATCTGATGCATCGATTGAAAGAAAGCTCATGGCACACCAGGTATCGCCCATCTTGAAATATCTTCCTGTTGGAAACTCAAATGAACTTGGCGCGATGAAATCTTTTACAGAAAGTCCCGACTGCACAAGGTACTTCCAGTCAAAGTGGAACTTCGCATTATCTCCCATGTGCATCTGCCTGTGCATAAGCTCAAGTCTCTGCTCTCCATCAAGCGTTTCAGCTCTTACTCCCAGCCTCTTAAAGTTGTTTAAGATATCCATCTCGATATGGACCAGACGGGGTTTTGCTGACTTCATGGAATCAGCATGGATCCCGAAGCTTATGTATTTTACTTTTGTAAGACCGTTGTTACCAGCCTGCATGTTCTTTAAAAGAACTCCGGAATACTCATCCCTTACTTCATTGAAGCCGTCGTTCTGATGGTCTATCGCTATCTTTTTCTCAAAATCCTCAATCTCCGTAGCGAAGTTCATGAATGAAAGCTGGAAATGCACTGAGCTGTCAAAGAAGTTAAGGAAGCTGCACCATTCCTCGAATATCTCCATCTTATCCTCCTGCTGTGCAAGCTGATAATTGATATCCTGGAACTGGATGGTCTTGGTATAATAATCATCCCCCACTCTGCAGATGCCATCAGGAAACATCCTGTCAAAAGTAATTGTCTGCTGTGCAGTCCTTGGAGTGCCGTCATTTTTCTGGGCTTCCTTGATGATCCTTTTTACTTCCTTCTGCTGTTCTTTTGATAAGCCCTCCGGCACTGTAAATTCTCTTTTTTCCTTATCCCTGTTCCATGGAAGCACGAACAATTTCCTCCACCTCCTGTTCTGTTTTAGCAAGGCGCATAAGCGCTGCATAGTAGTTATCCGTTTTGTACGGACGCTTCTTGGGCCTTATGAAAATTGCCTCAATAAAGTGCCCCAGGTATACTTCCAGAGGCCGTCCGTTCTTTTCATACATGGCAAAGAAAAAGATGGGCATCATGATCACCATCATTCCCATAACTGCCACGTTTACCTCAGCCACGCTCTTTATAAGAAAAAATGACGGAACTCCTATGAGTGCCGCCACTGAAAAGCATATGAGCTGCCTTTTTGTGAGGTTAAATAAGATCTTGCTTTTTACCTTTGTTAAGTCCCTGGGGACACTAATGTACGAAGCTGCCATATAAGTAACCAAAAATGTAAATCCATGCTGAATTGTTCATTTCTGGTTTTCCTCCTTCCCTAAAGTTAATGACACTGCAGGATCGCCTTAGCCACTGTGTTTGTCTTAAACAGTGAGAATGCCAGCAGTATCGTATATCCCAAGACTCCCCATAAAGAGCCAACTATATCGCTTGAGAAAGCAAGTGTCTGAATGAGCATCGCATATATCCCAACGCAGATCATGATAAGAAATCCCTGGAAGCCAAGAGCAAAAAGGCTCTTAACATAGTTCATTCCGATTGTGCTCTGCTCCCTGTTCCCGAAGGTAGCAAATGGGATCGGAGCCATTGAGACATACATGTATATCTCAATCATTCTCACATATATGATCACAAAGATTATCTTTGAAAGAAGCTGCGTTATTATCATGATGATGGAAACCTGGAAATACAATGCCACAAGGCTCCAGATATCCATGGCTTCAAGTGTGCTCTGCATACCAGCCAGCGCTGATGCATCAACCGCTGTCGAAGCTCCGATAAGACTTCCCGCGCTTGCCACCACATGCTGTGCCACATCAAACACCGCCATTGTAAAATCAAATGTGTGTGTTATCAGCTCCACTGCAATGGCAGTCTTGAAGATCCATTTAAAGATGAACCAGGTCTCAAAGTTCGCCAGGTTGTTATAGCTTATGATCAGCTGTATCAGTTCATAACAGGCAACAAACGTCAATATTATTCCTGCTATTGGCAATATCACTGTTTCAGAGATATTGCGTATCATTCCAAACACAGATGGCGAAAACGCTGAAGGCGTTCTTCCAACCTCCGATGCAATGCTGCCGACTTCTGAATTAACAGAATCAAACATGTTGCTCAAGTGACTCATAAGGTAAGGGATAATCAGGTTCTTCAGGTATTCTTCTATTTCTTGTAATACTCTCTCCAAAACACCCCTCCTCTAATTTTCATTGTTAGTAGTTTTTTGTAAAAAATAAGGCTGACCACCGGTTATGATGATCAGCCCCTAAAGGTTACAATATTCAATTTTCATTATCTTCGCTGGATGAACCACAACTTCAAGGATGCAAGATGCCTTACCTATCTGTTTTCTTTCCACTTTTAGCGATCTTTTTCATTATGGCTTCAAGCGCCTTCTCGTCTACATTTGCAAGGTCAAGTATCATGTACTTCGGTTCGTTGCTCTTTAGGATAAGAGCTGACCCATACTTGTCTACGACCTTAGTTACCTTGGAAAAGTTATGATTTGCATCAGTGATTGATAGCATAGTATTCGTGTCTATATTCATGATGGCACCTGCCTTTCACGAATATAGTATCACGAATAATAGCTATTTTCAATCAGAATAATCCAGCAAGAAGAGGAACAAGTGTAGTACCGATAAGTGCCACACCTCCACCAGCCATTAACTGTTTCATTCCCTGTGATTTGGCGCCTGGATTGTCATTTCCATAACCTTCAAGAAGGTTGATAACGCCCCAGATTCCGAGGCCTGCGCCGAGTGCGATTACGATGGTCTGCAAGCTGCCGACCGCTGAATTGAAGAATGCCATAGTAGCTATTATAGGTGCTACTATATTAGCTACATCATGTATGCAACTATTATAGCAGCACCCTCTCCTTTCTGCAAATAGTTTTTGTTTGTTAGCGACATTCCGCATGTTTACTGGAATGCCGGTTGATAGTTGCTGCCAGAAACCCGTCGACTGATTTCCGGCGTATGGCCATACATATAAGATAAAGCTTTTAGAGCCATGCCCTTTATCGACACAGCAATAAGCTCTAATCTTCCTCTGTTACAGTGACGACATCATATTCGTCGTCACGTTTCAGAACCAGCTTGTGGCTTAAAAATTTTTCCACATCAAACCAGTTCTTTTTATCTGCATCCGCTGTATACTTATAGTTAGGATGCTGCGTAAGATCATATTTGTCAGACAGGAAAGGTCTTACGCCCCTCACCTGTACGATACATTTGCTGCCATCCATGACAGCAAGCTCATCAACGCTCATAAGGTCGTGACCGAGCTTCTGGTAGTTCATGTTGTAGCTCTGGGATGTCCCCCTGGATTCTCCGGTGTTGTACATGTCAATGGTCTCCTTACCCAAAATGGTATTGAGATCTTTAAGCGTTGTCTGCTCTGAGCCTCCAAGGAAGATCTGGCTGTCGCAGTTGCCTATGATGGTCTCGCAGTTATCTTTATAGATAGCCTTTAGCTGAGACTTAGCCTGCAGCACCAGCGCCGCAGAAATCTCACGGCTTCTGATGGTCGCCATAAGTTTTTCAAGATTCGGTATCTGTCCGATATTGGCACACTCATCGATAAGGCATCTCACATGTACAGGAAGCCTTCCACCGTAGACATCATCTGCCTTTTCACAAAGGAGATTAAACATCTGGGTGTAGATCATAGATATCAGGAAGTTAAATGTTGCGTCCGTATCTGACATGATCAGGAACAAAATTGTCTTTTTATCTCCCAGGGTATCAAGTTCCAGTTCATCATAAGATGTAAGGTCTCTGAGTGCCTTAATATCAAAGCACGCAAGTCTTGCACCGCAGCTCACGAGAATAGATTTCGAAGTTTTGCCGGCAGCCATCTTAAATTTGACATACTGCCTTACTGCAAAGTGGTCCGGATCTCTTTTGGCAAGCCTGTCAAACAGGATATCTACTGCGTTTTTGAAGTTTTCGTCGTCTTCCCTGACTTCCATGGAATTGATCATTTCCAGTAGAGTATTGAAATTCTTTTCCTCTTCCGGTGCTTCATAGTAGATATATCCAATGAGCGCCGTATACAGCAGTTTTTCTGCTTTCTCCCAGAACGGATCTCCGGGAGTTCCTTCGCCCTTGGTGTTGACCATCAGCGTAGTTACCAGCTTCAATATATCTTTTTCCGAGTGCAGATATGCGAAGGGGTTATAATGCATACTCTTGTTAAAGTTGATGGTATTGAAGATCTTTACCCTGTAACCAGCCTTCACAAAGAGCTTGCCCACAAGATTTACGATATCCCCTTTCGGATCAGTGACCACGTAGGATGAATGCATCTGAAGGAGGTTAGGCAGGATAAAGAATCTTGTCTTACCTGAACCGGAACCGCCTATGACCAGCACATTTTTATTCCTTGCAAACTTAAAGAGCTTTGGCCTGGAGTTCATGGTAATGCGCTCCGTCTGGGACAGGATAACGTTCTTAAAAAAATCCGGGTCTATAAAAGGTTCTATGTCCTCATGTTTCCCCCACCGGGCTGAGCCGTATTCGACGTTGTGTCGAAAGTGCCTGGCATTCTTACCTTTAAGGTAGACCGCCAGCCTAAGTGCTGCCCCACACGCTATTCCAACAGCAAGGTCAAAGGGATGAAAGCTTGGAAAAAAGTTCGAAAAGGCTTCTCCGAATCCTCCGTATATGACCATGCCCTGAACCTTTTCTGCAACCGTAGTTCCCCAGGATATGCGCCACGCTTCTCCAAAGTTAGTGCAAAAGAGACCCACTACAAAGTACGGGATATTCAGGATAATTGTCTTCTTGGTCTTTGAGTTCATCTGACATTCTCCTTAAATTTCTCTTTTACCTTGCGAGGATGCTTTGCAATGAAATCCTTGAGCTGACGCAGCTTTGCGATAACGCTGGGCTTTTCTTTATCCTGGCGCTTCACTATCTTGGCAGTGTAGTCCTGCACCACCGCAGTGATGGCATCCATATCTTTTGCCTTGAAAAAGACAGTGAACTTGGGCGGATCCACATCCTTGTGCTTTACGATGGCAAAATCAACGCCGTATTTATTGGCTATGCGCTTGAATGTACGGACGCTGTCACCATCAACATCCATGCTGGTGGCACCCTGCCCCTGTTTCACAAGCTCTTTTACTGTCTGCTTGCCCTCTTTGGGAAGAGCTTTTTTCTCAGCACGTTTCCTTAAATATTCCTTGAGGATTGCCCACAGAATCCGTCCAGTTATTTTACCGGTATCTGCGGCCAGCTGACAGGTCTTTTCCGATATTTCTTCGTTCATAGCATCACCGCCTTCTTATTCTGCCTGTGCTCGTCCATTATCTTAGCCATGCACGGAAAGCAGAATGTTGTACCGTTACCATATGGACATGGAGTCTTGCAGTTATGTGGTTTCATTCCCGATGTAGGAATCGGGTCTCTTGTTCCGCAAAAAGCCTTGCCTCCGCTGTATTTTTCTCTGTTATATGCCTGTGACATCTGTATTAACCTCCAACAATTGGTGCCAGCCTTTAGAAAAGAATAGGCGCCAGCCCGGGGTATACCCAAAGCCAGCGCCCACTTACAAAGGAAAAATGAAAGGAACACCAAGTCTATTTAGCTAATTTGATTATCAGATGGCTTCGCCACCCTTGGCCTTTGCGGCCTTTTCAACAACATCCTTCTTGACCTGCTTGGAAGCCTCATCCCTGGCTGCCTTAAGGTCTCCAAGGAGAGATTTCTTTTCAGAAGTCTCATGGATTCCTGCCTCTTTTGCAGCCTGACGCTCCACATACTTCTCACCCAGCTCAAACACTTTATCCTGGGCATCGTAGTGGTATACGCTGTCAGTAAGCTGGTCTGCAGGATCTACAGTTGTGGCATTTACCTCTTTTACCATGTTCTCAAGGCTCTGGAGATCAAACTTACCATTGTCAGGAATGATCAGAATTTCATGGATGCTGCTGGGCAAAATAAAGAAAGAGCCATCGACTCTTTCCGCAGCCTTGTCCATGAAGTCCTGGTACGCAAGAACGCCTGCGCCGTGGACATTTCCCTCTACAGAAGCAACAAACATCTGCTCCTGCTCAGGTGGAATATTAAGACCAAGCATCTCAAGATCATCAACTCCCATCTGCTTGGCAAGCACTTCCCCCATGCCCTGGATTACAAGAGGTCTGATCTCAGGTGCGTTCTGAACAGCGTCAGCGTGGAGCTGATCAGCAGTTATTCCGTAGTTATCAACCATCTGATTCGTCACAAGGATTGTTCCTGTGCCCGCCTCAGTATCTCCAAGAACAAAGCGATAAACAACTGCCATGTCCTCCATGTTCTTATGGGGAACAGTTTCAAGGAGCTCTGCGTTTCTTTCTGCGGAAACAACCTCCATGGCAAGTGTTGACTTCATCTTGTCATAATCAGTGAAAGCATCCACATCAAATGCCGGCTTGTTATCAAGAGCATTTGAAGCTACATCAGCAGCGCTGTTTACGATGGTGTCGTAAGATCTTCCGTCCTCATACTCCTTATATAGTGCGGAAGCATTGAGGTTTACTCCGATGATGCTGTCCTCTGGCTTAACCGTGATTGCATCATAAGTCTCATTCATCTTATCAACTGTGCGGGTCTCAACTGTTGTGTTGCCGCCTGTTCTCTCATCCAGAATTGTCTTTACGTCCTTAGCAAGGTTCTCTTTAAATGTCTCAAAGTCCATGTTATTTTCCTCTCTTCTTCACATGATTTTGTGCAAACAAAAATCACTGGGTTATGACACAAATGTCAGAACACAGTGATTCGTCAAATTGGTTCGTATTTCTTTTGCAAAAGAAAATGCGCTTTGCGATGTGGGATGTTTCGTATCTCATATCACTTGGCGCATTATAATAATAACATGGCTATTTTAAGAATAAAATCTACTGCAGGTCTACAAAAAGTCTACAATTGGTCTACGCAATTTACAATATAGCATAATTTAGTTATAATATGGTTATAATACTACTATCATATAGGAGGTAATCTGATGCAGACAATAATTAGACCATCAGCTAAGATAAGACAGAATTACAATGAAATATCAGATCTGTGCAAAGAGACCAAATCCCCTGTTTTCCTCACCAAAAACGGCGAAGGTGATCTCGTAGTCATGGATATCGAAACTTATGACGAAAGAGAACGCACTCTTGCTCTTAGGGAAAAGCTTGTAGAAATCGAAGAGAAAAGACTCGCAGGAAGGCCCGACTATAATGCACGTGACGTACTTGCAGAATTGAGGTCAAGGCACAATGGATAAATACACTGTTGATATATCCCCCGAAGCCAGGGAAATTCTCTTTATGTGGGTTGATACCTGTGAAGCAGACAACGGTCCGGAAGTTGCCAACGATCTGATTGACAACTACGAATCCATGCTTGATACGTTGGAAAAGAATCCAGAAGCCGGAACTGGAAGGCTCGAAGATCTTCCCAAGAAATACCGAGCATATCACATATGGCGTCATCTCTGGGCAGTTTACCAAACTTACTACGATTCTAAAGTAATCAAGATTGAATACATAGTTGACGACAGACAGGATTATAAAAGGTTTGTAAAATAATCGGAGGGCAGGATTCCTGCCCTCTCGTCTTTTCTATATCAAAAAGTTTAGTTGCTCATACTATTTCTTTTATTACTGAATATGTCTTGTTCCACTTCTGCTCCAATCCGTTCCAGTTGTATGTGAGCTCTCCGTTAGGATACAGACAGATGAACTTGCTGGTTATCTCAGATGGATTATCCTTGGAGTCATAATAGGCTCCACCGCCATTATGAGGACTTTTCTTTTCGTAAACAAAACCATCAATCAACAGTCGCTTCGGAAATTCAGTAATCATCGTTTCCTCCAATCAAAACATGTCAGTAGTTTCATCTACAAATTATTGTACTATTTATAGTGTTCAAATACAATATGTTGTGGTTTAATTTTCAATAATCCAAACTATCTTCATTCTGCAGAAAATCAAACAGGCTCATTATTGTGATTCCCTGCTCATTTCTCCATATCTTCGCATTCCCGCCTACAATGATGATTTTCTTGAATGAATCGGCTATCTTTATGAGCGAAGCCTGCTCCTGATCCATCTTTTCTTTATCAGGCAAAGCAAAAGCCGACTGTATGTAATACCTTTTACTTCCCTGATTCACCACAAAGTCTACTTCAAGCTGCTTCCTTACCTTTTTTCCGTCTTCTTCAACTCTGATTTCTACAACTCCTACATCAACGTTATATCCGCGATAGATCAGCTCATTGTATATGATGTTCTCCATGATATGAGTTTCTTCATACTGTCTAAAATTCAGAAAGGCATTCCTTAATCCAATATCAGTGTAATAATACTTAGCCGGAGTGCTGATATACTTACGTCCCTTGATGTCATAACGTTCAGCCTTCTGTATCATGAAGCTTTCCTGAAGATACTTCAGATAATTGGCAATGGTAGGCATAGATATCCCTTTACGACCACTGCTGGCAAAAGTATCTGAAACCTTCTGCGGATTGGTGAGAGACCCTATTGCGGAAGCTACCAACTTCATCAGCTCTTCCATTCCATTTTCATCGTGGATATCATACCTCTCACAGATATCACGCAGGTAAATTTCATTATTCAATCGCTCAAGGTAAGAAGCTTTGGACTGATCGTCCGGCTCAGCAAGTATATGAGGGAGTCCACCATAATAGGTGTAATCCTGCCAGGCATCAAACTTATCTTTCCCGGAAGCAGGCAAATACTCAGAAAAAGACAGTGGTGCAATGTGAATCTCATCCCCTCTTCCGCGGAACTCAGTCATTACGTCCGACGAAAGAAATTTTGAATTGCTGCCAGTAACATATACATCCACATTTTCTTTTCTTAACAGACCGTTCAACAAGCCATAAAGCCTTATTGGAATATCCGGATTCTTCATTTCCTCTTTTGTTATGGCATACTGCGCTTCGTCAATAAAAACGTAGTATTTCTGCTTGTTGTCAACAATCCTGCCCTTGATGTACTCATTTAGTTTTTTGGGGTCTCTGTAATCAGCATAGTCTTCATCATCCAGTGGCACTGCTATGATGTTGTCTTCCGGAATCCCCTGTTCAATTAGGTAGTTATAAAAAATCTCAAATAAGAGATATGATTTTCCACATCTCCTTATTCCAGTAATAACCTTAATCAAGCCATTGTTCATATGACTGATCAGTCTATCCAAATATCGTTGTCTGGAAATATACATTTCTTTGCTCCTATTTTAGATTTGCGGTACATGTACCGTTTTTCTAAAGTATATTTCATGTCATCATGAAAATCAATGCTCATTTTAGATTTGTGGCATATGTACCGTTTTTCTAAAACAGCTTTAGGGAACTTTTGCTAAGAATTATATGCAAAAAGTTCCCTAAAGCTTCTATTCTCCAAATAGTATGGAGCATACGAGACTCGAACTCGTGACCCCCACACTGCCAGTGTGATGCGCTCCCAACTGCGCTAATGCCCCAGGCATGTGTCTGGAAAAGACAGACCATATTTTAGTGCTTCCTCACGCGTTTTCATAGATGCTATTTTACACTGAAACATTTGCATTTGGTGCAAGTTATGAATTTTTTCGCAGATTATTTTCTGGTCATGACGCCAGTATCTTTGACAACATGTCGCTGATGCTGTCAAGCAGCACTCCCACCGCAACAGCGCAGAAAGAAACAAGGAATAATCCAAATGACATCCCTATTGTGAACAGCATCGGAGTCCATTCATGTCTGCAGAAATGGAATGCGATCACTATGAACATCAGCAGGTAGATCAGCCCCAGTACCATGGAGCCAATCTTTGCGATTACTTTTGCCCAGGTTCTGATAAAACAAGTGATCAGGAATACAGGAAACAGTATTATCTTTGCGAATAGTTTAATTATCATAATCTTCAGTTCTCCAATAAAAGTTCTTCAAGTTCATCGTAGTTGATAGTTGCATTGTCACGGCTGCAATAAGCCATGTCATGGTTTACCTGTGCCTTTATCTGCGCATCAGCAGTTGTTGGTGAGTTATAGAGCATCGCCAGCAGATACGCCCTGGGATTCTTGGGAACTTTGGTAAGCTTATCCCAGTTAGCGATCACATCCTCGATGTGGAATCTTTTGAGACCAAGAAACCTCTCCCTGACGTCATCCATATCACGTTCTTCACTGCCAATAACCATGGAATCTCTGCTGGATGTCACGATGTCTACTATCAGGCTTTCTAAGCCTCTGATCTTTTCTTCGTCATTAGGGTAATCATTACAGAGCCTTTCTGTCTCAATATTCTGACTTACGATCTCTCTGTAATTTGCACAACTCTCATCCTCTCCCATCTCATCCCCAGTGCAGATTGGATGAGACTCAGTATAACTATAATCAGTTTTATTAATCTCTGTATTATTAGTGTTTGAATTACAAACATGAGCATGTTTATCTTCGGTACATGCATATGTTTGCGAATCAAACATATCGTGTTTGGAATCAGTACATGGAGCATTTTCATATGCTTGATTTTCAAACACGGGAGAAGCCTCTGATGTTTGGATTTCAAACATATCATTTTCGCAGCTCTCTGATTTCTTCATGGATGGTCCAGTGATTCTGATGATGTTATTTTTCTTTTCCGGTGTTTGCGTTTCAGACACTGCAATCTTTCTAGGTCTGCGTTCAGCAGCCTGGTCTACAAACATCTTCACATAGATCTTGTCAGGATTGTACTTTCTGTCCTTCTCACGCTCAATGAGCCCTATCTTCTCAAGAGCATTGAGCATGTCATACACCTTATTTCTCCCACGATGTAGATCCTGCATGAGCTTCTTCTGCCCATAGATGATATAGACTCTGTGCTGGTTGTCATACCATCCGTTCTTGGTAGAAAGTGACATCCTATCAAGCAACAAGCCATACATGAGCTTGGCCTCATTATCCAGATCTTCAAAATATGGGTCTGTAATCAACAATTTGGGTATCCGGTAAAAAGTCATCATGTCAGCCTCTTTACCATAAAAATAATCAAATCTCATATTCTTTTCCCTAAATGGGCTCCTCCTAAATTTTGTTGCCATGTCCTGTTTTCAAACACAGCATCCTTGGACATAATTGTATTTACATGTACATTTCTGTATTACGATTACTGTTCCTGCTCCAGCTTCCATTTCTCCAAGAGGCTGATTATTATATCTTCACGCTCTTTCAGTGACATATAAGCCGGAAAATATTTATTGAGCTTTCTTTCTGTGAAAGTCAGCTTCTTGGGATCAGAAGGTGCCTCCATGTTTCCATTTAAAACATCAATGAGCTTTTGCTGTGTAAGCTCTCCCTGCTTGAATCCATTTCTGATAGCAGCTACTTCATTCCATTTAGGGATTCTGTTTTCATTGCAGTACTCATAAAACCATTTCTGGATTTCCCGAGCGAAGTAAGACATTTCAACGGCTGTATATAATGGAAGATCCTTATCATCTACAAGGTCCAATAGTTCCGGAATCAGCTCTGTGAGCCTTATATACCTGTGGATTGAGTTCTTGCTTTCTCCCGCTTTCTGAGCCAATTCTTCATCGGAGCGCAACTTCGTCCCTACTAGGGACGAAGTTAAATCCTTACGTGCACCCTGCCTTTTCATAGCATCAAGCTTCATCTTATAAGAGAATGCCTTCTCACTTGGTAGTATCTCCTCGCGCTGGAGGTTTGAATCAACCATGAAAATTATGGCGTCATCATCCTGCATTTCTTTTACAATCGCAGGTATTTTCCTTAAGCCAGCTCTCTTGGCAGCATGTAGTCTCCTGTGACCGGAGATCATTTCATATCTGTCGCCATCAGGCCTTACAATTACAGGAGTAAGAACTCCGTTCATCTTGATGCTGTCCACAAGTTCATCCATTTTTTCATCATCCAGTACCTTGAAGGGATGATTTTTAAAAGGAAAGATCATCATCACATCTATGTCGGAAGTCCCTTCTGTTGAAGGAACTCCCAAGAGCTCATCTATACTTGTCATCTGAATTTTCTGTCCAACTCTGCTTGCCATAATTTAGCCCACCTTTCTTGCAATCTCTTTTACCAGTGCCATATAAGCGTTTGAAGCCTTACCATTCGGATCATAAGCATAAAGGCTTGTTCCCTCAGCTGAAATCTCTGCAGCTCTGACCGACATTGGAATCTGATTCTTGAAAACATTTATTTTGTCAGCATAAAATTCATTAACCTTTTCAATAATGTCTTTTGCATAATTGGTTCTCGTATCTACCATCGTGAGCAGGATTCCTTCAATCTCAAGCTTCGGATTGAGCTGCCTCTTCACACGCCCTATGGTCTTGATCAACTGCTGAAGGCCTTTCAGTGGAAGATATCCAACAGAACAAGGGATGAGTACTGAATCCGCACAGGCCAGAGCGTTAATAGTCATCATGCCCAGTGATGGCATGCAGTCCAGAATAATTGCGTCATACTGTTCTCTGGCTGCATTTACATATTCCCTGAGCACTGTTTCCCTGCTGAGAACTCCGGTAAGTGTTATCTCAAGCCCAGACAGTTCAATGTTTCCAGGCATGATGTCAATTCCTTCACTGTGGTGTAGAAGTCCGCCCTTTACATCCCAGGGCTCATCATTTATAATTTTCATCATCACAGTAGCAAGGGAATAATCCAGATTGTCAGGCTCATTGTAGCCAAGGCTCACGGTCAGACTCCCCTGCGGATCATTGTCGATTGCCAAAACTTTCTTGCCCTCTTTGGCAAGGCCAATTGCCAGATTTACGGCAGTTACTGTCTTACCGACTCCTCCCTTTTGATTTGCGATTGAAATTACCTTGCACATGTATTAGTCCTCCCGTCCTATGTTTTCAATGAACATATCTATTTTTTCTGTATTAAAAAGAACCACTCCATCAATCTTGTACTTTGCTTTGGACTGCTCAGCCCATTTTTCAATCGTCTTGGTGCTGACTGAATACAGATCTGCAGCCTCATCCAGCCTCACATACTTTTTACCGCGCACCATCCTCTCATCAATTGGTGCTTTTTCTTTTCTCCTTGGCATAGAGTCCTCCATTTCTGCCGGATCCCGATATTCATTGAACTGCTCGATGTAATCTTCCAGAATATCCAGATCTACTATTGCTGTTTTTCTTAGTGTGATCACGGCACCTGCCTTCTTGCAGAACCTTACAAATGTCCAGTACCTCATGCCGAAAAGTCTTGCTCCCTCGGCATATTTGATGAATCTTTTCCTGTTCTGATCATTGATGTATTTTTCAAGATCAGGACCTTTTGCTATGTTTTTCCCATCCATCGCTCTCCTTTCCAGCGCAAAATAAAAAGGCACTTACCTGTAGTATTTCTACTAAAAGTAAGTGCCTAAAAAGTTTCAAAGACCATTCTTCTGAAACTGTTTCTCTATTCGATTTTCATCTTAAAGCGGTTTCTGCACCCATTTTCAGATTGTCATCTGATGTCTATGAGTGTCGTACCAAAAACAGCAATTTTTCCATTATCTGGATATATATGTAAATAAATGCCGTAGAATCGGTAACACATCGGTGTACCTATTTCCATGTATTTCCATTTCTTAGCATTTATCGACTGCTAAATACATCTATTGTTACTTTGCACTCTTCAACGTCGGGATTATGATGCAATCAAACCTCATTTCGCACCATTGTCCTTCATTACATCACTTTTCAGTTCCTTCAGGTTTTTGATTTTTGCACCATTATATTTCATATTGCTCTCGGATATCTGGTGTACTCTTGGCGTACTTTCGATTTTTTGGTGTACAGGAAACTCTGTGAACTTTTTCTGTTTTCCTGACTCCACCTCCGGAGCATTTTCTTCATATACTTCATTACACTTCACACTACTTACAGTGTTATGGTGTACAAATGGCGTATATGATTTTTTGATGCCTCGCAAACCCTTATGAATACTGAGGTTTACTTGTTGAGTGACTTCATAGTAGGATTTATGATGCCATCAAACTTCTTATCGCATCATTATCCTTAATTACGTCACTTTCCAGTTCTTTCGGGCTTTAGATTGTTACATCATTATGCTTCATGTTAGCACCGGAGATTTGATGTACTTATGGTGTACCTCGATTTTTGATACGCCGGAAACGTTCTGAGCACATATCGTTTCCCACCTCCACCTCCGAAGCATTTTCTTCAAATACCTCATTACACTTCACACTGCTTACAGCGCTGTGGTGTACTTTTGGCGTACATGAATTTCTGATGCATCGCAAACCCTTGAGAATGCTGAGGTTTACTTATCCAGTGATTTGAGTGACGGCCTTTTTATTCCGTCAATCCTAACATCACCGCAGGATACTTCAAATCATCTCGTTATCCATATCCTGAAAGAAACCCGTTCTACATTAATGACCTTTATTGTACCTCCTGCACTTCGGTGTATTTGTGGTACACCTCCGTATTGTGTACGGTATCATCTGCGGACATTTTTCCTCAAATGATATCATCGTCATCGTCAAGCTTAGCCATTGCTTCAGCGGTTGATTCCTTCGTCGCTTCTGCGTATATATTCATGGTAGTCTGTATATCAGCGTGACCCATGATATACTGGATAGCTTTCAGATTGTTTTCCTTCTCGCAAAGGCGAGTGCAGAACGTGTGCCTGATAACATGACACGTGAAGTGGGGAATAATTACAGGTTCCCTGTTCTCCCTCTCTGCATTCACGATTTCGAGAGCATTGTACTCTTCAGTTATACGGCTGATTGTCTTGTTAAGATTACCCTGGGTTATGGGAGATCCGAATCTGCTCCTGAACACGAACCCATCAACTCCGTCCACCTTGGTTCTATTAAATGAATCGGAACTCTTCTGGAACTCGTATTCTTCCTGAAAAGCTTCACGCACTCCGGTAAGCATGGGAATCTTCCTGAATCCTGCATCAGACTTGGGATCTGTCAAATGAAAATCGCTGCTTCCGTCCTTGCCAAGACCGTAGTATACAGTCTGTCTGACGTTCACAACTCTCTTCTTGTAATCCACATCGTCCCAACGCAGTCCCGAAACTTCGCCAATCCTCATGCCAGTCCCGAACATTACTGTGAACAACGGTGTCCAGTGACTATAGACAGGATGTTCAGCAACAAAATCCATAAAGGCTCTCTGCTGTTCTCTTGTCAGTGCATGTCTCTTTCCTTTTTCCGCACCGGCTGCCTGAGTGACTTCTCTCATGATATTGTCACAGGGATTAAGTCTGATAAGCCCATCCCTGACAGCCATCTGGAAAGCAGGTCTAAGTACACACTGGATGTTCGACACTGTATTTACTGTGAGTTTGTTCTTCTCAAGAAGCTCGACGTAGAAAATCTTGATATCAGAATACCCGATGCTTGTGACTTTCTTAGAACCAAGCTTGTTTTTGACAAAGTGATCATAGAAATACTGATACCCGATCATGGTTCTGTCACTGAGACCGTATTTGGTAGCCATATATCTGGCAAAGATGTCATTTACAACAACCTCATCAGATAAGTAGGTCTTTATACCATCTACCCTGTCTCTTACCAGATATTCCTCGGCACGTCTGAGTTCCTTAAGTGTCTTGGCGTAGATCGTCCTTCTCTTCCCAAACGGGTCCGTATACCTGTAAGTATACAATTTCTTACTGCTTCTGTAGCCTTCATTATCCCTCAGAAGAATCTTATTGGGATCATACTTGTTTTTTCTTTTACCCACTGCCGCCTCCTTACTTTTGAATAAGGAAAAGACAGTCCGTATGATAGTCAGCTACCGTTTTCTTTTTTCGTGAGCCAGCATATACTTAAACGAGCTCACAAGCGTCTGCGTCATGGTCTGATCATGTCTGGCAGAATACTCATCCAGTGCAGCTTTCTCATCAGCCGTCACTCGTATGGTTATCTGAACATTCTTGGGATTTTCCGCAAAGGGTCTCCCCATCTTTGCCATCTGAGCATCCTCCTTTCCTGACCTGATATTATTATATTTATTGTCTTACACTATGTCAATATGACATCGACAAGTTTTTCAGCAAATATCAGGCTCAGACTATCAAAACCAATCAGCAGAATTTCGTGATCATGCTTCTTCAGGAAGCGGTTCATCTACACGGTAGTGCTCAAGATATCTGTCAAGATCTGCCGTATTGATAAGTGTAACACCTGATCCCCACTTGTGAATCGCATGAGCAGCCTTAGCCATCTTAACAAATGTGTTATAGCTCACATCATAGATTTCCGGCCCGTCTGCCAGTCTTACAAATTTCTTCTGATCGATTTCTCTTTTCATTGCTCATTCCCTTTCTGTTAAAATCGTTGACCAGGCACATCCACCTGTAGAAATCCATTTAACAGCCGTATATCTATTTTATCATATTAATTTTAAGCGTAATACAGTATAGATGTAATGGATTTTTACAGAAGGACCTGTCTTTGTCGCAGGGATATGTATACTAAAAGAAGTAATACACAAATTTCATGAGGAGTGTTAAAACAGGTAGCCTGTGGGTACAGGCTCACATTGGACTCGCACCATCCTTTATTGGACCGCCTTCGCGGAAGTATCATTATCTGTAAGCATAAGTCATCGCCTCCGGGAACCCACTCCCGTCTGAGCCTGATATTTGTCGCTTCCTACCTTAGCCCGGATGCCAGCGTAGCACCCGCAGTCACTGACCGGTATCATACCGGCAGGCGGTTCATCGCGTATCAGACAAACGGCTCGTCTGCTTCATACGTCCTGCTTTCCTCTATTCAGTTTTCATGGTTCATTGTTACCGGTCTTATCAGCCCGGAGAACACACAGCCAATCTGTATGCTCTGTAGGACTTACAAGTCCTTTAGACAAAAGAAAAAACCTGCAAAACGCAGTCCGTGAATACTATCACAGACTAAATACGTTTTGCAGGTTTCTGACGATGCTCTTGTTACTTGTCGAATCTAACTCTTTGCAAACTCTTGATTATCAGGGAGTGAACATACCGCCTTGCCCTGATATCTCATAACAGATCTTATATTGATCTTCCCATTTTCATAATGGATGTCTATTTCTTATTTGCATGCTGCCTTATACTTCTTGCCTTGCTACGACCGAGACAAAATGTCTCGCCATTGATGTGCTGCTTCTCCCCCAGAAAACCACTATCATCACGCCGTTTTGATTTGTAGGTAATCAGCTGACTGTTTACACACTTTGCTACATATGTCAGACCGCAGGTCTTACAGTGAGCAATCACAGTTGATCCTTCCGGAACTTCTACTCCTGACCATCTTGTACATTTCGGGCATGTGACTTTCAACGGCTCAGCTCGCATCTCCGTTATTGGATGAGTCTCTACCGCCAATAATTCTTCGTTCATAATACTCCTTCCTGGCAGCATCGTCATCGCTTTTGTCGATAACGGGATTATAGCACACTTATATACGTATCTCAGTGGCCGGTCGATAACACTGTAAGCGGTAAACAAACCGCGTCTAGGAAAAGCCCTTCAAGATCAGTAGTATTCTCTTAGAGAAACTATTGGTATTGGAGGGCTATTATTATGGACAAATTTGTAATGGATATCCGCCTTGAAAGTTGGATACCAATCTTTGAAGAACAGATCAAGAGTGGTTTGAGCAAGCATGATTTTTGCAGACAAAACGGAATAAGCAAAGGTGCCTTTTTTAAGTGGCAAAAAATATTTCGGGAAAAACTCGCAAGAGAAGCCGGGTACTTAGACACTCCCCCTACTCCAGCCCAATCCTTCAATGATTCCTCAGGCGAAAAACCTGCTTTTTTTGAACTGGCTACCACGTCTTCATCTGACTGTGCTATGGAAATCTCAGATAGCCGTGCAGAAGGACGCCCCTGCATTTCCGGCGGTACTATTGATACTTCACTAGCTGCTATGTCCATTACATATGGTGGCTTTTCTATCAATGTTTCAGGAAATGTTGATGAACAGATACTTTTATCAGTTCTAAAGGCGGTGAAACATGCTTAACAAAGATGGTATTACTTTTTCAAAAATCATTATCCTGATCGGAAGGTGTGATTTAAGAAAGGGTATTGATGGACTCTGCTCTATTATACGGTATCAGTACAACAAAGATCCTCTGGAAAAAGATACTCTGTTTCTCTTCTGCGGAACAAGGAAAGATCGGCTCAAGGGCGTTCTGTGGACTGGAGACAGATTTGTGATGATATACGTAAGACTAACTGAAGGTACTTTCAAATGGCCCCGTACAGAAGCAGAGGCGAGAATAATAAATGGTGAGGAATTTATGCGACTGATGGATGGCTTTGATATTGATCCTTCAATTGGTAAGAAGCATGAACCCGAGCCTGTGATGGTGAACTGGAAGCGATAGAAACCTAGTGATATTTTATAAATAATTACCACTAGGTTATTGACACTAGCATAGGTATGTGCTAAAATATCACTATGGAGGGTATAAAGATGTCAATAGTAAAGCACACTGATAAACGTTCCGGTATAACCTATGTATATGAATCCGAGTCCTACTGGGATAAGGAAAAGAAGCAGCCCCGCTCAAAACGTACGCTCATTGGCAAGATTGATGAAGAAACAGGTGAAATAGTGTCTACCGGAAAAAGCGGAAAGAAAAGAACAACTGCCGCAGATATACAGCAGTTGGGGACATCTCCCGAAGCCATAACAGACCAGGTTGATCTTCTTGCGCAAAAAGATGCACAGATCAGTTCCCTTAAGGAAGAGAACAGGCGTCTGACGAAAGAAAAACAAGAAATACTTAATGCGTTGGAAGTGCTTTTAAAGAAATGGTCTTAAGTGGTTCAGGGGGAGCAAACAGTCATGAGAGCAGATGAAGAAAGATTCTATGAGGAAGCCAGAAAACTTGACTGGGAAAGTCTGCTCTCAGGATATGTTGATCTTCACATGAAATATGAGGAGCTGCTCCGCAATCAACGTGCAAACGAAAGAATCACTACAGAGGGTGTAATCCAGTTCCAACAGCTAAAAAAGGATTATGAAGATGCCCTGATTGAGAATGAACAGCTGAAGAAAACTGTAAAGAAGCTGACGGATCAGCTTGAACTAAAGAATAGAGCCATTTTTGGGAGAAACACCGAAAAGTTCCTTGATACACTCAATGCTTCCGAGAATCCTCCTAAAGAATTCGAAGATGAAAGCCAGACAGAGGACTGCGAAGAAGAAAGCAATGGAAGCCGTATTATAATTAGCCTTGATGACTATAAGAAATCCCTGGAAGAAAACGGAGAAGATAATCCTGAAGGTCATAAAGGAAGCAAATCTGGTAAAGACAGGAAAAGTGGAAAAGGATCGAAAATAAGCAGACTCCTTGAATCGCTGAAAGAACTTCCTGCACAGCTGATCTATGACCTTGACATCGATAAGCTTAACAATGACTATGGCGAAGGCAACTGGCGCATAGCCATGTGGCATGAGCATTATGTTGTCGAAAAGATAGAAAAACCATTGTATGTAAAAAAGATACTCACTCCGGTAATCTCATCCGGCCTTGAGCATGTGATGACTACCATTCCTTATAAAAACCCCTTAAAAGACAGAACCTATATATCAGCGTCAATCCTGGCAGACATACTGTACAGAAAATTTGTTCTTGCACTGCCGTTTTTCAGACAGGCTGCAGACTATTCCATGCAGGGCCTTGAACTATCACGCCAGGTGATAATAGGCTGGGTAAACGAACTTGTGCCACTCATTATGACTCCGGTCATAAAACACATGACACAGCTTATGCTGCTATGCCCTTACCATAATTGTGATGAAACATATCTTCAAGTGTTACATGATGGACGTGCCCCTGGAACCAAGGGCTTTCTCTGGGTGCACAGCACTGGTGAACTCTATGACGGACATCCGATAATCATCTTCATATATGAACAGACAAGAGGTACAGACCATCTCAGGAAGCTATTACTTGAATTCCATGGGTACCTGACTTGTGATGCTTACATATCTTACCATGTAATCGAGTCAGAAAGCGAAGGCAGGATCTCTGTTACGGGGTGTATGATGCACTGCCGCAGATATTTTGCACTTTCCCTTTTTGTAAATGACCTTAAGAACATGTCTGAAGATGAGATAATGCAGATGCCTGAGACAAAAGTGCTCATGCTCATAAGAGAAATCTATCACGAAGAAATGAAACTTAAGAACATGACTGCTGATGACAGGCTGGCTGCAAGAAAAGAGTTTGTCGCACCTAAAGTTGAAGCACTGTTTGTATATATACATGAATTAGATGCTTCTGACGAACTACGTTCCGAGAAGCTTTCCAAGGCTGTTTCCTATGCAATAAATCAGGAAAAGTATCTCCGCAGATTTCTTGAAGACGGAAATATCCCGATTGATAATGGCTCAAGTGAAAGGTATATATCCTCGTATTCCAGGGGCAGAGCCAACTGGCTTTTTGCCGATACACTTGTGGGCGCGAATGTAAATGCTGCCATGTATTCCATTGTTGAAACAGCAAAGGCAAACAAGGTAAATCCCTATGAATACATTAAATATCTCCTTGAGAAGATGCCCAAGCACCTTGACGATGAGGGTAATGTTGTAGATCCGGAGGGCTTTGAAGAAATGATGCCATGGTCAGAATCATTCCACGAATATGTAAAGGATATAAATAAAACCAGGCGTATTCTCTACTCTGGGATGTTTCCTGAGCCTGAAATTCCTAAGGCGCCAAAAAGAGTGAAGTCAATCGCCCTAGTAGATTCGGGGCAGAATTCCGCATAATTTGAGACAATCAAAAACGTAATCACCCCCTGACACGATGTGGCAGGATAATTTGCGTACCTTAAACACAAAAGTCACAAAAAACTGCGAACTTTTGTGACTTTTGTGACCCATAAAACAAGCTCATCCAGACCAATATCTTATCAATAGAAGTCTATACATTTGGATGAGCATTATCTAGACGCTGTTTGTTTACCGCTTACATAACACTTTTTAAAATGTTTTATTCTAAATAACGTAAAAGGGCTGCAATACACTTACAGCCCATAATCGTTTCCACTTATCGGTAGGATTCACCGCTTTTAATAGCTCCCACTCGCAGTAGGGTTCTCTGCTTCAATAGTTCCCACTCACAGCAGGGTTCTCTGCTATAGAAATGTATGATGCAGCGTCTGCATCTTTCTGTATTTTACAATATTCTTCTATCATTTCATAGGCTTAAGCTGATACTGAATGGTAAATCCTAATGCCCTGGCAATCTTTTCTGCGAATTCGAAAGTAGGGGAGACACCTCCATTTTCAAATCTGCTTATATTGGACTGTTTCAGATTTGCCTTCTCTGCAAGTTCTTTCTGAGTCATCCCCAGTTCTTTACGTGCAGTAACCAATTGCTCAAGAAGATTATATTCTGGTTGCATAGAATCATAAATCATCTTGATTTCAGAATCTTTAAGTGCTTTCTCTTTATACTCCTTAAAAGTCATCCTTGCGCCTCCTCTTTGGACAATATACCATATATGATATATTGCTGTAAATTCATTTTACCAATAACAATGCCAAAATCATAAAAAGGGCTGCAATACACTTGCAGCCCACAATCGTTTCCTACCACTCAATCACATCAAAGAACTCTTCTATGTTCGTTCCTTTATGTGCAAGACTATTAAAATCAAGAACCGCCTTCTTAATGACTATATCGAAGCTCTTTTTCTTGATCTCATACTCGTTACATACGAGCTTCTTCTGTCCCCTTATTGCATCCAGCAGGTTAGTGTATACGCGGCTTTGGGAATTAAGAAAATCATATATATTTTTATCTGCCTTGAATATCTCTATGGCCTTATAACCCCAGTCTTTCTCGATATAGGTCTTGGTATTCTGACCATTATATTTTGAGTCATGAAGACAGGCCGCATACTCAAAGTCGGGATTATCCGCGATGACAAAATGCGGTATATTGCCCTTTTGATTCTGAAGCTGGCAATAATTCATCAATTCTATGAAATGTTCCTTCTCTCCTGGAACTGTCTCTATTCTGTCTGCATCTACAATAATGAACTTCGCAAGATAATTAGTCTGTGACTCTTTCTTTATCTGCCTGAGAAAATTGGAATAGCCACCTCCGTGCATATTTATAGGTTTAAGAACAAGTTCTACTCCCTGATTCTTGCGCATCTTCTCTATGTAGTTATATTCACTGTCGCCTTCACAGAAAATGGCATACCTTTTCTTTAAAACACGCTGTTTTCTACTCAAATGCCGTACCTCCCAGAATGCCTTTCATGTAGAATTCATAGACCTTGGTAGTCTCATATCTTACATCCGGGAAATCCGCAAGCGAGTATATCTCTGATGTCAGACTATCCTTGCTCTTTGTAATAAAATATATCTGCTCTTTCATGTATGTCTTAAGATTGAGATGCAGGACATTATGTGTTGAGAAAACAAACTGCCCCCTGTGTTCTGTTCCGTTGACAAATGCCACAACCCTGTCCGAAAGAATAGGATTCAGAACCCTGTCCATCTCGTCAGCAAAGACAACTCTGTTTTCATATACCACTCTGAATATCTGTACTGCCCAGGCAAAGAACTCACGCACACCTGTTGAATCCTGCTGAAGTTCTCGCTTTATCTCATTGCCATCAGCATCTTTCCTGATGACCAATGTTTTTGAATATGGCTTGTCAGGATCGACCTCAACACTGTCAATACTGTAATCTACCATTCTGAATATATCCAGGAACTTTTTGTCCTTGAATATCCGAATGTCTTCATCTTTTCTGGCAGGATCATTTTCCTGATCAACAGGCACAGCTCCTGGAAGCAATATATTCTTGAACCAGTCAGCAACATTAATGGCATCCTCATCTCCGAGAAGAGCCAGCTTACTTACGAACAGACCATAGCTGTTATTACTGTTCTTCAGCGCAGTCGTAAGCTCCTTAGTCTTGCCTTCAGTTTCTGAATATCTGCCATCAGCACCACGTTCTACAAGAAATCTTGTTATAAACGTCGCTTTTCTCTTACTCTGTTTGTATAAGCCTTCGGAAACTATCCCCTTACTGTCTATGGACAGAGCATATTTATAAACCTTCTGACCACTTGCAACAAAGGTGACTTCAAACGACTGCACAGGATTCTTGTCACTAAGGAGGCTTGACGAATTAACATAAGCCCCGATCGACTGCACCTGCAGATTGTTATCAAAAAGTCCCTTAAGAAATTTAAGGCTGCCGATAAAGTTAGACTTACCACCTGCATTTTCTCCGACTATAACTGCTGTTTTCAGCAGATCATAGCCATTACCCGCAGATACATAATTATCCGGGAATCTGGTCTTAACCTTTCCTGTAGGTGCTTCCATGCTGAATTCACTGTCTACGTTAAATGAACAGAAATTATTGAACTTGAAACTGATCAGCATTTTTCGATACCTCCATGCCTTGAATTAAGCATATTATAGCACAATATTCTCATCTAAAACAGTTTTTTGTTTTAGATGAGAATATTCAAGTTAAAAGCATCGAAAAAAGCGCTCACAAAGTACCAAAATAAGGTTTTGATGATAAATAATCACAATATATCATCAAAAAACTTCTGGTCTGCCGAATTTGACATTTCACTGCGGATATTCGGCACCATCATTCTAAGAATCCTATAGTAAAGGGTCTCATACTTATGCCGCACTTCTTTCAGCAGTGGCCACTCATCGTACTCCGGAAGTATCCCATCCCCATATAGCCAGACAAACCTTCTCATAATTACCAGCTTCCGATTCGGATTACTTTCCGATAAAGCAAGGTCAAAAAGCCTTTGAAGCTCATCCAGGTCAGACTTGATATTGAGCTCATCCCTGAAATAGTATTTCTGTGAGTTCCGGTCGCAGCTAAAAAGTGCATTATCAGGGAAGTATGTCTTGTAGGTTCTCTGAAATCTGTATATGAGCTGGGTGATATAGTCATAGCTCCCTGTATAGTAACCGTCCGGATGCAATAACTTGTCAATTTCTGTATAGCTCATCATTGCTCGCTGAGATCACGATAGCTACGTCCTAAACGGTCAATAGACTTGATGTAGAGCACCGAATCCTCATTAAGCTTACGAAGAAGCTTCTTATACTGCGGCCTTTCAAAGTTTTTTCCAGACAGCTTATCCAAAAAAATATTGCTCTCAGGAACTCCCATCTCCTTAAGTGCAATAATCTGTCTGTCCTCATTTTGCTCTCGGGTTGAAACCCTCGCATAACCATAGATTTTTTCTTGCTTCTCCATAATCACATCTCCTCACATTAAAAAAGCGGCATGACTCCTAGAATCACAACCGCCAATAATAAAAATAGCGAGCGACTCATCAATTATGATTAGTCAGCCCGCTATGGGTAACAATATTAAATTCAAGCCATTCTATACCCTTAAACTTTGATTACCAGAATCTTTCAACCATTTTTTTCGCTGTAAATTCCTTAAGTCTAAACTGATTAACAACTTTTTCTATTGTTTCTTCAATGGTTGCGCCAAATGATTTACAAGCGCTTACATAAGATTCAACTTCTCTGTTAAGTACATGAGTTTCCATTACTTCTTTTTCATCAAATAAAGCCATCATCATTGTAACAACCTCCTTTTCACGACTTTCCAGATAATCCTTTAAAATGTTCCTATCTTTACAGATACGAATTGTCTCTTCTATTGCTTCTTTTGTCCTACCGTATATTGCACGCTGTTCATTATAAACCTTAGAAAAGATTATATACTGATTTACTATATCGTCACTATCGGATTCAGAAATAACCTTTACCTTAACTTCAAGTGATGTATTTCTTCCGCCAAAAAACTCGTTTGACAATGATATTTCAGAAGGCTTATCCCCATCACCTACATAAATAACATACAGCTCTGGCTCAGGAAGCTCCATCTTTTTCTCACTATACAGTTCTTCTCTTACATCATCGAAGTATAACTGATAAGACCTTGCTAAATAAATCAATGCCCTGATGATAATATTTACAGTCCATGTACTCTGAGCCTCTGCCAAAATCATCAACCTATCTCTTACCATAAAGCCCAAATCATTAAATACATCATTTATTAAGACATTCTGAATTGTAATATCTGACAAATCATCTTCAGTAACATCAACATCTTCTGGATGAAGCTTTTTGTAAAGTTTAAGTACATTCTCCTTTTTCTCGAATAAATCTGAAAATACGCTATCTTTAACGGTTCGCTTAACAAATCCTCCGTCCTCAGTCTTTACTTCATCCAAATCTATGAAATTATTTGTCTCTGCCATACAATATTTTCCTCGCTATTTCTCTAATTTAATTATATTTTAGAAACAGGCTTTTTTCAATGCAAACCATCTAAAATATTGTTAAAATTTGTTGTAGCGTTGTTAAGAATCTTTATTCTATTTCTTGCTTGCTCTCTCTGCTCTTCAGTTAGCCTCCTTGGCTTACGATAACTAATGTACTTTTTAGGCACTTCGTAGGTCTTAGCATAGGTTGTTTCAGATAGGATGCGATAGATGGATGGGAAATCGGCAACTAACGCATCAATTTTCCTCATAACAGCCTTATCAGCTGTATATATAGTGGCAGTCTGTTCCCCAGCATTGAAATTGATAATGGTTTCCTGCTCATGTCTTGTTAATGGCGTTGACATATTTTTATCAGCTCCTTTCCCTCCGATAATTAACGTCACAATGCAAAATAAAAAAGCCTCAATGATAATTTCCTCATTAAGACTTTTTTTAATCACGTTCTCACGATAACTACTGTATGAACTTTTCTTAAAATGCTGTATTCTATATCACTTCTACTGCTATCTGGATTATGCTTATCCTTTCTTGTTTAATGTTCCATCAAATTTGGTATAACATGCTTCATTCCTTGGCTCTTCGCACCAGGATTGTCGTTTCCATATCCCTCAAGCAGGTTTATGACTCCCCATGCCCCGAGACCAGCGCCCAGTGCGGAAACTACGGTTGAAAGCTGTGTTATTGCTGTATTGAAAAATTCCATGATATTCGATTGTGCGCAATCTGATTGTATGTAATTCCTTTCTTTTTTTACATTCTCCCGCACAATCATCCCCCTTCCTTTGTTTAAAGTTGTTGTTTGTTGTTACGTTTCTTTGCAGGATTCTTTTTTCTCTCCCGCAGAAGAACTCTTTTGTGATAGAATGGGGAAAGGATAATTTTCAGCAAAATTACTCCTGCAGCCGGTGCAGTGATCTTCCGTCCAAAGAATGAATCCCTGTACTGGCTCCTTTTTTATGCGTTGTACATTCGCCCATGTTGCTGTCATATCCTCTCCTTACGATTGATGGTTACGTGCCGGTCACCGTTCCGGCTTTTGAATCTGCTGCATCTCCCGATGCAGAGTCAGATTCTTTGGCATCCGGTTCAAGAATGACTTCCGTTTCTGCGTTCACAACGGTTTCCGGTGTCAGTACCAGGTCAAGATTGAGATAGTCCTGGACATCGAAAGCATTGCTCTCGTCATAATCCGAAAGCTCCTTGTACCTCGGATGTTTGGTGATATCATACTTGTCTGATAAAAAAGGTCTTACGCCACGGATTCTGCAGATACACTTGCCATTATCCATGACCGCCAGTTCATCCTGAGTCATCAGGTCACGGCCTGTCTTCTGGTAGTTGTTTCCGTAGGTCGGGTTATTTCCTTTCGTATCAGAGGTATTACATAGATCAATTGTTTCTTTTCCCAGCAGGGTATTGAGGTCTTTCAAGGTCGATTCCTCATTGCCTCCAAGGAAAAGCAT
>NZ_FMYB01000041.1 GCF_900104155.1 Butyrivibrio sp. INlla16 | reverse complement strand
GCAGAAAAGCAGGGATGTACCTTTGAGTGTGAGTTTTCTTACCCTGAGGATAAGAGCATCAGTGCTATGGATATGGCTATTGTACTCAATAACCTTTTAGATAATGCATTGGAAGCGGTGGCATTGGTATCGGAAAAAGAACGATTTATTAAGCTATATGGGACTTCAAAAGATAACTTTTATCTGATAAAAGCAGAAAATTCCTATGATGGAACTGTTATACGGGACAAAGATAGCTCAATAGTTAGCAGGAAAAAGGAAAAAACAGATAATGGGCAGCATGGTATTGGACTAAAAAGTGTAAAAAACATCGCAGAAAAATATCTCGGCGGAGTCAAAGTGGAGACTGATAATAATACTTTTATCGTTACGGTAATGCTGCAGTCAAAAGAAAAATGACTATTCATTACATTAAACTGTCCGTTCGTTACAATCCTATTTAATTGTCTCATTTCATGGACGATACTTGAAATAGCAAAGGAAAAACTACATAGATTAAAGCTACGGAAAGCGCTTTGGTTCGAGGGATCTTTTTTGAACGAAGGTGCTTTTTTGTGCCTCGGCAGTATCTGGAGGAAATATATATGCGAATTGATCAGAGTGAAATAAACAGTACAGCTTCAAGGTATTATGATAAACAGTACGGCCAAACTGGAAAAGGCAGCAACATGGGATTTGTTGGTCTCGTCGATAAAACAACTGAGACTGAAACGACAACCTATGAAGCCAAGGGAACAGTCAAAACTACAGATGGTAGAAGTATTGATGTTGATATGAACGCCTCTATGGAACGATGCAAAGTGTCAGAAGTTTTTGTACCGATGGCTTCTCCGCTAGATGCGCTGTTTGATCCACTTATCATAAATACAGGCGCTGATACTGCAGGGCTAAGTGATAAGAAGTTCAAATTTGACCTGGATGCAGATGGAAAAGAGGATGAGATTTCAACCCTCGGAGAAGGAAGCGGATTTCTGGTGCTGGACAAAAATGAAGATGGCAAGATTAACGATGGAAATGAACTTTTTGGTGTAAAAAGTGGTGATGGATTCAAGGACCTTGCAGAATATGATACAGATAGTAACGGCTGGATAGATGAAAATGATGAGGTTTTTGATCAGCTCAAAGTGTGGTACAAGACTGAAAACGGTGATGAGTTAAAGAGTCTTAAGGATGCAGGCGTCGGAGCGATTTTCCTTGGAGCAGAAGAGACAGAATTCAGAATGGATGGCGCAGATCAGGTTCTTGACGGAAAGATCCGGAAAACAGGCATGTTCCTAAAAGAGAACGGGGGAGCAGGGACTATCCAGCATGTGGATATGGCTATAAAAGGACGCGAGGCTGAGCTTTTATCGGATGAAGAAAAGCTTGATCAGTTAATGGAACAGATAAGAAACCAGAGTACTCAGAATCGACAGAGAAACAATAATAATACTAACGCTCAGAGGAGAGCTCAAAGAGCTGCCAGACAAAAGAAGCAGCTTGAAGAGTATTACAAGAAAAAGGATTATCAGAAGCAGCTAACTGAGAAAGCTATAAAGCGTCGTGAAATGATGCAATAACAGAGTGTAAGGGAAGTTTTATAACAAAGCTAAGGCAATATGCCGCGCTAATCAGGGTATCCCTCAAAATAATAGAGCCCAAAAAGGTGCTACTACAAATGCCAGATAAACCATCCCTGCTACCAAAATGATAGTGGGGATTATTTTTCTTGCCTTACTTTTCATAAAGCTGATGATGTTAAACATTCCTACTGGGAAATAGGGCAAAGTAGAAATCAGTTTAAAAAAATATGGCCCAAGATCCGCGCTGGCCGGAGCTGTCCTTTGTATATACCAGCAAATAACCTCGTGAATGAGGTAGGAAATGCATATTTCAGCAAAGTAAATAAGCGGCATGTTTTGCTTATTCTGTGCCTTAAATAATATTCTGTTTGAAAAAAGAAACGCAGCGAAGGTAATAGCCATGACCAGTAAAATTGCTGCGATCATAAAAATTACAGGGTTTATAAAATCAATCCATATCAGATCAATCGAATTAAACAGAAGTATCACAAGATTGGCATGGACAATTGCGACCAGGCTTGTCTTTAGGGAACGAAGAAGGAGACTATCTTCTTTGCATTTCTGTTGCTTTTCTTCAGTTTCTATATTCTTTGTGGATTCCATATTTTTCCTCATTTTCTTTACTGATTTTTCTAAAATAATCTGTCAAATATTTGTTGGCTAATATTCTTGTGGAGTTGCTACGTGTTCAATTCTTAAATGATTATATCAGAATAACAAGTAAAGCAGGGTTTTAAGCTGATGTTTTCACTATTTGTTAGACTTTTGTTTGGCGCTGCCTGTGTATTAATGGAAGTCATAACAGGTTCCTTTTTTGTTGTGTTTTAACTTAAAATTAAGTTGAAAATATTGACAAATAACTTAAATAATACTACAATCACGCTAAATATTAGGTTAAACAACAAAATATTTAGCTAAATAAAGCTAAATTTACCTAAACCACACATGACCTGATATTAAGCAACATTATTAGTTAAAAGAGAAAGGTATTTGAGATGTTACACAGAATTAAAGACGAACTTATGAATGGCATTATCCCGTTCTGGACTAGCCTTCATGACAGTGAGCATGGCGGTTTCTACGGATACATGGACTATGACCTGAACGTGGACAAAAAGGCAGAGAAGGGCTGCATCCTTAACAGCAGGATAATGTGGTTTTTCTCAAGGGCTTACGTGGAACTGGGGGACGAGAGCCTTCTGAGAGAGGCCAAGCACGCCTATGATTTTCTGAAAAATTACTGTATTGATGAGACCTATGGCGGCATATACTGGTCACTTACCTATGATGGGAAGCCCTTTGATAATACCAAGCATACATACAATCAGGCTTTCGCAATTTACGCTTTGGCTGAATACTATGAAGCCAGTAAGGACGAAGAGGCTCTGAGAATGGCACTGGAAATCTTCGAAATAATCGAGAGTAAATGCAGGGATGAGGAAGGCTACTGCGAAGCCTTTACCAGAGAATTTAATCCGGTTGCAAACCACAAGCTCTCTGAAAACGGAGTGATCGCAGAGAGGACCATGAACACAGCGCTTCACGTCATTGAAGCCTACACACAGCTGTACAAGGTGACAGCCGGCATAGAGGAGCATGAACAGGTAGGCCAGAAGCTTGCGGCGCTTCTTAATATTGTGAGAAGCAAGATATATAACGCTGATAAGAGAAGGCAGGAGGTTTTCTTCGATGGAAAATATAGAAGCCTTCTGGATCTTCACAGCTACGGACACGATATTGAGGCATCCTGGCTGATTGATCGTGCGGTTGAGGTGCTGGGAGAGAATGCGTTAACAAAGGAAGCTCTTGATGACATAAAAAAGATAACACTTGAAATGGCATCGGAAACCTATGAAAAGGCCTATAACGGAAGGTATTTTGTAAATGAATGCGAGAACGGCGTTGTCGATGAGACCGGAATCTGGTGGGTTCAGGCCGAGGCCATGGTAGGCTTTGTGAATGCGTTTATGAAAACCGAGGACACCAGATATCTTAAAGGCGCAGAGACCTTATGGGATTTTGTGGAGGAGTCTCTGATAGATAAAAGAGAAGGCTCAGAGTGGTTTTGGGAGGTCAGTCCTGACGGTACACCTTCAAAGAAACCCATAGTTGAGCCCTGGAAATGCCCGTATCACAACGGAAGAATGTGTTTTGAACTTATGAAAATACTTGGATGGAGGAGAGAAAACAATGATACATGAAAACTACTATGTGGAACTTGAGAAGCAAAATAAGCTGATAGAGCTAAAGAACAATAAGTCCGACTTTTATAATGGCTTATTTGACCGATATGTGAATCCCGTGCTTACCAGGGATCATGCGCCTATCACCTGGAGATATGATGTGGTAAAGGAATCAAACCCTTATTTCATGGAAAGACTTGGAATAAATGCAGTGATGAATTCCGGCGCGATCTATCTTGATGGAAAGTACTATCTGATCGCCAGAATTGAGGGAAATGACAGAAAGTCTTTCTTTGGAGTTGCTGAGAGCAGCACCGGAGTAGATGGCTTCAGATTCTGGGATTATCCGATACTTCTTGAGGATGTCTGCCCGGAGGAGACCAATGTATACGATATGAGACTCACCAAGCATGAAGATGGATACATATACGGAGTATTTTGCTCAGAAAGTAAGGATAAAGCTTCTTCAGACCTTTCAGCGGCTGTGGCTGCTGCGGGGATTGTCAGAACCAAGGACCTTAAGAGCTGGGAGAGGCTTCCAAATCTTGTGACACTTAATTCCCCTCAGCAGAGAAACGTGGTGCTGCATCCTGAGTTTGTAAATGGCAAATACGCTTTTTACACAAGGCCCATGGACGATTTCATTGAAACAGGAAGTGGCGGCGGAATCGGCTTTGGCTTGTGTGACGACATAACTCATGCTGTTATAGACGAAGAGAAGATGACCAGTCTCAGGAAATATCACACTATCACAGAGGCTAAAAACGGTGCCGGCGCAACCCCGATAAAGACAGACAGGGGCTGGATTCATATTGCACATGGAGTAAGAAATACCGCAGCTGGACTTAGATATGTCATCTATGCATTCGCAACGGACCTTAATGACCCGTCTAAGGTGATCGCTGAGCCCTCCGGACTTTTAATCGGACCGAGAGGCGAGGAAAGAGTCGGAGATGTGTCAAATGTGGTATTCACAAACGGCGCCATAGTCAATGAAAAGGGTGAAGTTTTCATCTATTATGCGTCATCCGATACAAGGATGCATGTTGCCACAACAACTGTGAACAAGCTTATTGACTACGTTTTCAACACACCGGAGGATCCGGGCAGATCAGTTCTTTGCGTAAGACAGAGATGTGATCTCATCAGGAAAAATCTGGAAGCGTTACATCAGGAGTAAGAATGAAGACATATATATCCAAAATAGAGATGGCCCAGAGCTATATAAGGACCAACTATGAAAAGTCTCTTTCCCTTATGAATGTGGCTGCGTTAGTTGACCTTAATCCATCATATTTCAGCAACCTATTTAAGCTCAAATCCGGAATGAAATTCTCAGATTATGTGTTTGAGGTAAGGATGGAGCGGGCTATTGAACTTTTGAAGGATCCAAGGCTCAAGGTCTATGAAATAGGAAATGCCGTGGGCTATGAGGATGCACCCAGCTTTGGCCGGGCTTTTAGGAAGAAATTCCACATGTCTCCAAATGAATACAGGAATTTTGCACATAGCTAAAGATATGCACATAAATCCAAAATGGTGCTATTTAAAAACAAAGTAAAATTAACTATCATAATACCAACAGTTGCAACTAAATTTAGGTAAATAATTAAACAATCAAGAATGAGAAGCATTGGAGGGTTATGATGAAAAAGCTAATAGCACTTGGCCTTACAGCGGCCATGTCATTAAGTACACTGGCAGGATGCGCCAGCGAGAAGAATGAAGAAATCGGAGTAACTGAGGCCGGTAATACAGCTACAGAGAGCGAAACAGCAAACAGTACCGGAGAAGTTGCAAAGCCTGAGCTTACAGGCAAAATCGTGGTAGCAAGTAACAGAACTGATCTGGAAGAGGATCTTGCCGCCTACGCTGCTAAGTTCATGGAGGAGAATCCCGGAACTACAGTAGAGTTTGAGACCATCAAGGAATACGACGATGTGATTCCTACAAGAATTGCCGGTGGTGAAGCACCGGACCTGTTCTATGTGGTTGATCCTATTAACCAGGATACTTATGCAGATTATTTCCTGCCTATAGATGATCTCGATTTTACTGCTGACGACATACTTTTCTATGAAAATGGCCGCGGCTCGGACGGTAATCTCTATGTTCTTCCGCTGACAGTTTCCTACTGTGGAATGATCTACAACAAGGTGGCTTTTAAAAACGCAGGAATTGAGAACGTTCCCAAGACTGTGGATGAATTCTATGAAGACTGCGACAAGCTCAAGGAAGCAGGAATTACACCTGTGGGAACAGCTTTTAAGGATATCTGGCCGATTTATGCATGGTGCGGATGGGGCGAAGTAAACCTGACAGCAGGTGATGAGCGCGGTGAGAACAAATACGCAGAGCAGGATGAAATCTACGATGACGTAATGCTCGATTCCATGAATATTGTAAGAAATCTCTACAAGAAGGGTGAGCTGGAGGAAGACATTATGTCAGCTAACTGGGATCAGTTCAAGCTTGATCTGGCTCAGGGCAGAGTAGCAATGCATTATTCAGAGACATGGCTCCCTGAACAGTTTGTAGAGCTTGGCGCAAATGCTGAGGATATCGGAATGTTCCCCTTCCCCGGAGCTAAGAATATCAAGGCCGGATCAGGAAAACAGTGGGGAATTTCAAAGGATACAGAGTCTCCCGAGCTTGCAAAGGCATTCCTTTCCTATATGCTTAATAACCCCGTTTCAGATGCAGATATTCCTTCAAACAAGAATATCGCTGTAGAGGATCCCTTTGTTGCAGAACTTCTTAGCTACGGTGTGGAGCCCCTTTCACCTATTTTAGGAAACGCTGCGTTCAGTAACATCAGAAATGCAATTGAGCTCGATGGCCAGCAGTTCTTCCTTACATACGTTATGGAGGAAGATGATGCCAAGGCACAGCAGCTTGTGGATGATTGGAATGCAAAGTGGGCAGCGGAGCGTCCTAACTGGGTAGAAGGAAATTAAGAGATGAGTTCAAAAGCAAAAGACAGAATTATAATTGTGGGATTTTTATTCATCCCAATGATTTTGCTGGCATTATTTTCATATTATCCCCTGGCTAAGCTTATACAGCTTAGCTTCACGGACTGGAACGGAATGAGCCCGAATCTGAAGTACATCGGGACGAGAAATTATAAGGATATTCTCGGACAAAAAGAGCTGTTCAGCACCTTTTCCAACAATATGGCTTATGTACTTACTGCGATTTTGCAGCAGTTCGCGGGTTTATTCCTGGCAGTTCTCCTCAACAGCAACATCAGAATGAAAACCACCTTCAGGGCAGTCCTTTTCATGCCATATATTATAAACGGTGTGGCTGTAGCCTTCATGTTCAATTATATGTATGACTACAGCAATTCACCGGTAAACCTCATCCTGGAGGCACTGGGGATAAATGCGGTACATTTTATCAGCACTTCATACATGACGAATTTTGCTTTGTCCTTCATTAGTTTTTGGAAATATGTAGGGTATACCATGGTAATCTACGTGGCTGCCCTACAGTCCATCCCCAGTGAAGTGTTTGAAGCAGCGAGGATAGATGGTGCGGGATTCTTCGGAACTCTTGCATATATCACTTTTCCTAATATAAAAAGTATGCTCAAGGTATCGCTCCTTCTTAGCTTGAATGGAGCGCTTCAGGTGTACTTTGAGCCCTTCCTCATTACGAAGGGCGGCCCTAACGGAAGAACCGCAACATTTATCAGTAAGTCGCTTGAGCTTGCATATAATTACCGCAAGTATGGAAAAGCCGCAGCCATGGGTGTGATACTGCTTATGATCATCATGCTCCTGGTGCTGGTTCAGAGAGTGTTATTAAAAGAGGATAAAGAAAATGCATAAGATAAAAATGAAAGATATTCCATCCTCTCCCTTTATTGTAAATAATAAGCTGGGCAGATTTTTCATATATCTGCTTCTGAGTATTGGCGTAATAGGCGTGTTCGCACCGCTTTTCATCATACTTAACGTATCCCTTAAATCGAATGATGAGTACATGATGAAGGGTGTCTACTCGATCCCTGAAAATCTGTTTAATGTTCAGAATTACATTAGAGCCTTCAATGAAGGAAACTTTGTCACAGGTTTTATAAACACCGGGATTCTGGTGGTTATAAGCGTACCGCTTGCCATTTTATTCGGAACCATGGTTGCATACATACTTTCAAGATATGACTTCAAGTGCAAAATGATAGTATATATGGCATTCCTGGTGCCGACCTTCATTCCCGGAATGACAGTAACAATAGCGACTTTTCAGATCATCAAAGCCCTTGGACTCTATAATTCGTTGCTTGCCGGAATCATCCTGTACATAGGAACGGATATCATGCAGATTTATATTTTCATTCAGTTTATAAATCAGATTCCGAAGGCTCTTGATGAAAGTGCGAGGATAGATGGCGCAAGCAGGATTCAGATCTACTATAAGATCATTCTTCCACAGCTTAAGCCGGCGATCGCAACGACAGTCATACTAAAAATGCTTGGAATTTACAATGATTTCTTTACACCGTATATGTATATGCCCAAGGTAAAAACTGCGGCTACAGGCTTATATTCGTTCTCCGGAGATAAGCTTGCTGAATGGCCACTTATGTCTGCAGCAATAATACTTGTAGCTGTACCGACGATAATCATATATGTTTTCCTCCAAAAATACATAATCAGCGGCGTAACAGACGGAGCTGTCAAATAACAACAAGGATATGGAGGATGATTGGTGAAAAGTGTATTTGAAAATTTTATAACCAGAAGTGGTACAAGGCTTATGGATGGGGATAAAGAGCTTAAGTTTGTTTCGCTCAACTATCCCCAGGCCACAAGCGATAAGCCCTGGGAGCAGAGAAACGCTATTAAGACTATAAAAACCATGGGCGGAAATGTAACAAGAAGCTATGTAATCCCTGTTTTTAACGGACATAATGATGAATGGGCCTACGTAAAGGGAGTGGATGAAAACGGAAAGCTCCAGTTCAATGAAGATGCGCTTAACGAGCTCGACAATCTTCTTGCTGTCTGCAACGAATATGGAATCAGACTGATCATTCCTTTCGTGGATCATTGGCACTGGGTAGGCGGCATGGAGAGCTATGTCTGGCTCGCAGGATTATCAGAGGGTGAGTCACCCATAAGAGGCACCTTCTATCAGTGGGCGTGGAAATTCTACACTGAAGAAAAGCCAAGAGATCTGTTTAAGCAGATGATAGCCCATGTGCTTGAAAGAGAAAATTCCGTAACAGGAATTAAGTACAAGGATGATAAGGCTATCCTTTGCTGGGAGACAGGAAATGAGCTCGGCGGCAATCCGGAATGTCAGGATTTACATGATGAAGAGCTGTCTGAGTGGACAAAAGACATAATTAGTTTTATCAAGTGTTTAGACAGTAATCACCTGGTTCTTGACGGCAGAATGTCCACTACAAAAAGAAGCAGAGGTGCCGAGAACCCCGCAGATATTCTGGGAGCACACTATTATGAAGGCGACTTTGCAAAAAGGTGTGCAGATGAAACGGAGCTAGTTCATGAAGAAGCCGGAAAGCCCTATATTCTCGGGGAATTTGGGACCTATATTAAAGCAGATCCCTGCATCAAGGTATTTGAGCAGGCGCGCATACATCATGCGAACGGAGTAATGATGTGGAGCCTTAGAGCCCATAAGGATGGCTTTGGCTTCTATTTTCATGATGAGGATGGATATTGGGCTTCCTATCACTGGCCGGGATTTCCCGCAGGCGATTATTATGGTGAAACAGAGATCGTCAGAAGTATTTATGCCTATGCACAGATAGCAAATGGTAAGGCAGATACTTATGAAGAAGCAAGGCTGATACCGATACCTGGGCCTGAAACTGAAGAAGCACCGGTTTTATACGAGGACAGCTTTGCAAATGGGAATGTGGCAGATATCAAATGGCGAGGAGTTGTTGGAGGCGCCTACTATGAGATTCAAAGAGCGAATGGAAGAGTAAGCGAAAACGCAGATGAATTCGGTTGGACAACAGTAGCCGGCGAAAAGGAATACGTTTTTGATTCCGGAAAAAACATTGAAGTTGACGGTGTGGACTGTATAAATTGCATTCCCGGCTTTAATGATATTACCGCGGTTGATGGCCAGACTTATTCCTATAGATTAAGGGCTTGCAATGAAAGCGGTAAAGGCGTCTGGTCAAATATAATTACTGTGGAAAATGTATGCCATAAAATTTAAGCTAATTTATTGACTAAATTAATCAATTGTTTTATATTTTAGCTAAACAGAACATGAATTTATAAGGAGTCAGATAATGGCAAAGTCAGTTAAATTAGCGGACATAGCCGAAAAAGTGGGCGTAAGCGTTGTAACAGTCTCAAAGGCGTTGTCAGGACAAAAGGGTGTAAGCGAGCAGATGCGAGAAAAGATAATTAAGCTTGCTGACGAGCTCGGCTACAAGCAGCCCTCGGCCTCTGCAAAGGAGACTAGTGAAGGCGCAGGCTACAATATTGGTATTCTTATTCATGAGAAGCATTTCAGCAAGTACAATTCCTTCTATCTGCAGATGTATCAGATGCTGTCAGCCAAGATTTCAGATATGCAGAGCTACAGCATGCTGGAGGTCATCACCTACAATATGGAGGATGAGCTGATACTGTCCAATATGCTTCGTGAGAAGAGGGTGTCTTCGCTTATTCTGCTTGGCGAATTTTCAAAGGAATACTGCGCTTTTCTTAAGAAAAATGTATCTGTTCCCACGGTTTATCTCGATTTTAACGATGAGAACCAGGAGATGCAGTCCGTAATATCGGACAGTTTTTATGGATCCTATTATCTGACAAACTATTTATTCGAAAAAGGACATACAGACATCGCATTTGTGGGATCGCTTTTACAAACTGCATCAATAACTGACCGATATCTTGGATATCTTAAGGCCATGATGGAGCACGGAATTACTCCCGGAAAAGACCGGATTATAGAGGATAGAGACAAGGATACAGGTATTATTTTTGAAGCGCACAAGTTTAAGCTCCCTTCAAAAATGCCCACAGCCTTCGTATGTAACTGCGATCTGACTGCGGGCGAGCTTATCAAAAAGCTGGAGGAGAAGGGCTATAATGTTCCGGATGATATCTCCGTGGTTGGATATGATAATTTTATATTCCCGGGCGTTTGCGATGTGAAAATAACTACCTATGAAGTAGACATGAAGCAGATGGTCGACAGAACGATTTCTATTGTAGAAAGCCTACTTCAGGGCAAAACTGTTGATCAGCATGTTCATATAGTTACCGGACATATCGTGGAAAAAGAGAGTGTGAAATCCATAAAGTAAAGATGAAAACAGACTGTATCTATATTATTGGCAGTCTGTTTTTATTCATTTTGTAATAGAAAAACAGGAGGATAAAAATGTCAGGAGAAAAGGATAACGCAAAGGATTTTTTTCAAAAAGAGAAGGATGACAAGGTTATAAGATACAGGCATCTTAATAAATTCGTGAAAAAGGGTGAGATACTTTTTACAGGTTCATCACTGATGGAGCAGTTTCCTATACAGGAGATCATGCTAAATCACGGAATGAACAAAATAATTTATAACAGGGGAATAGGCGGATACACTATCCCTGAGATGCTTAAGGCATTGGATGAACAGATTTTTGCTCTTGAACCTTCAAAAATTTTTATTAATATAGGTACTAATGATATAAGCATACCTGAAAAAACTAAGGAAAAGCTGATTTCTGATTATAGGGAGGCTCTTAACAATATCAAGAAGAGACTTCCCGATGCTGAAGTTTTCATGATGGCATATTATCCCGTAAATGATGCGGTCGCCGCAAATGAGGCCTGGCCGGGTGCTCTTAAGGCAGTGCAGCTTCGTATGGAGAGACTTGATGAAGCCAACAAGGCAGTGGAAGAGCTGGCTAAGGAGTTTGGGTATAATTATATCGATGTAAACGATGGTCTGACAGATGAAAATGGCAGAACCAAGGAGGAGTATTCGATTGATGGCATTCATATGTGGAGTGATGCATACGAGGTCATCTTCGAAAACATGAAGAAATATCTATAATGGCAGGCAAATTGGGAAATGAAACAGATTGATTTTAAAAACGGCAGAACTTTGAACATTATTCTGGCAACAGCGCTTCCGATGCTGGTTGCACAGATTCTGAACCTTTTATATAACATCGTGGACAGGATTTATATCGCCAGAATTCCGCTGATCGGAACGGCGGCTCTTGGAGCAGTGGGACTGTGCTTCCCCATAGTTATTCTGGTCACGGCTTTTACAAATATGTACGGAAGTGGCGGCGCTCCGCTTTTCTCAATGGCTAGAGGAAAGGGCGAAAAGGAAGAGGCCGCAGCTATTCAGAACACTTCATTTTTTCTGCTGATTGCAACATCTGTGCCACTTTTCCTGATTGGAGAGTTTTTCGGAGAGCCGATTCTGAGGCTGTTTGGAGCATCAAGCGAGGCTCTGGTTTACGCCCTGCCTTATCTTAGGATTTACATGATCGGAACGGCGTTTTCGATGATCGCCACCGGCATGAATCCTTTCATAAATGCCCAGGGATTTTCACTTGTAGGAATGACAACTGTTATTGTTGGCGCAGCGGCCAATATTGTCCTTGATCCCATTTTTATTTTTGCGCTTGGTATGGGAATTGAAGGCGCTGCGATTGCTACTGTAATATCTCAGGCACTTTCCGCAGCGTATGTTCTTAAATTCATTTTCGGAAAAAAGATAAGCATTCCTGTAAGCATTCTGAGGTTCGATCAGGTAATGCGAAGCGGCGCAAGAATCCTCAATATCGTAGGTCTTGGAATGGCCGCATTTATGATGCAGTTTACAAATGCGCTTGTGCAGATATGCTGCAACAATGTTCTGGCAGACGTGGGCGGAGACATCTACATCTCCATCATGACAATCGTAAACAGCGCAAGGCAGATGATTGAAACGCCAATCATTGCTATAACAGAGGGCTCATCCCCTGTAATAAGCTTCAACTTCGGTGCGAGAAGATATGACAGGGTAAAGAAGGCCATTTTGCTGATGTTTATTCTGGACTTTGGCTATTCTGTAATCGTATGGCTTTTCATAAGGACTTTCCCTGCGAAGGTCATCGGAATATTCAGCTCTGACACTACGATTCTTATGGATGCTGTACCTGCGTTTAACCTGTATTTCTCGACCTTCATTTTCATGACGTTCCAGCATACAGGCCAGGTTGTGTTCAAATCTCTTGGACGAAAAGGGCATGCGATATTCTTTTCATTGTTCAGAAAGGCTGTTATCGTGGTTTCTCTGACCTACGCACTGCCTTACATTTTCCACCTGGGAACGGACGGAGTGTTTGCTGCGGAGCCTGTAAGTAACGTTGTGGGTGGAATGGCATGCTTTATAACCATGCTGTTTACAGCGAGAAAAATGCTTAGTGAAGATAAGGGGAACTTAAATGGCTACAAGAAAACGGAAAAGGCTTTCTAAAGATATCAAAGAATACATACATGATGATGAGGCGCTCAAGGCGTTTTTTTGAGAAGCTATATCAGTGTGAAGGAAGACCTGCATAATAGTATTGATTTAATTCTAAAAGAGCTTTAATATATCACTATATATTGTATGCAATCTAATAGAACTAAGCACAAAAAGCAGGAAGCCTTTGTCAGAGACAGTGAGTTATATTTGATGATGGTTATTTTGTTGCTTTTGCTGGGCTCTTAATGAAGGGCGTCAGGAATTGAATAATATCATACTTGCTATTAAGAGCTGTGGCTTTTGTCATGGCTCTTTTTTTGTATTATGCCTGTGCTAAGGAAGTGGTGAGGCAGTACAGGAAGCCACTTGAAAAACTTGGTCTTACATATACACAGTATATAGTTATGATGGTACTATGGAAGCATGGAGACATGACAGAAGAAGGGAAAGCATTAAAGGATAAAGCACTTAAAGTGCCCTCGGAAATGGAAAGATTTTTAAAACTACCTAATGAGGACATCACTCATTTAAAAAGAATTCTGGACAGGGCAGTAGGTCTGATGTGGCCTGATAAGACTTAAATATGACATTAATAAAGGAAAGGAGCTACAAGATATGTGGAATATAATCATCATTCCATTCCTGGGAACAGCGCTTGGCGCTGCCAGTGTATTTTTGTTTAAAAAAGAAATGAGCCAGCAGATGCAACGTGCGCTGACAGGCTTTGCTTCGGGGGTGATGGTGTCCGCATCTTTTTTCAGCCTCCTGCTTCCTGCACTTGATCAGACTACGGAAATGGGAAAGCTTGGGTTTCTTCCTGTATCTGTAGGATTTGGGATAGGAATGCTTTTCCTTCTGGTAATGGATATGGTGACGCCTCACATGCATTTGGATAAAAATGAGGAAGGTCCAAAGAGCGGGCTCAAGAGAACAACAAAGCTTGTCCTGGCTGTCACTCTCCATAATCTTCCTGAAGGAATGGCAGTAGGAATAGTATGTGCTGGCTGGCTTTACGGAAACAGCACGATCTCTTTTACAGGAGCTCTGGCGCTGGCAATCGGTATTGCTATACAGAACTTTCCAGAGGGAGCAATTGTTTCAATGCCGCTTTTAGGTGAGGGTGTTCCTAAGGGAAAGACGTTTTTTTATGGCGTTTTGTCCGGAATTGTTGAACCCATAGGTGCGCTTTTGGTCATTGCTGCATCAGGATTTTTTATTCCGCTGATGCCATATCTTTTGAGTTTTGCTGCAGGAGCTATGATATATGTTGTAGTAGAGGAACTCATTCCTGAAATGTCCGAGGGTGAGCATTCAAATATCGGAACAATCTCTTTTGCCGTGGGATTCATACTCATGATGGCTTTGGATGTAGGATTAGGGTGAAGAGGGTGGCAGCTGTATAGATGGAGCGATACAACGAGGATAAATTGAATCATATGGGCTCTAAAGCAGATGCTTTGGGGCTCTTTTTATGTATAATAGGGATTGAGAATCTAAAATTTATCTCCAATTTGACGATGGGGTTGATCTGGACGAGGAATGCGAACAGCCTGTAATAAGATGGATTTGTAAAAAGGCGTAAAGGGAAAGTAGACGGATATGATTAAAAAGGTGACTAACACACCACATAAAAGAGGGGGACAGAGATGATCAGAGCTGCGAGGGAGACAGACTTTGGTTCTGTAAAAAACATAACGCAAACAACTATATGGTCAGTTTACCCCAAGTACTATCCGAGCGGAGCGGTGCAGTTTTTCAGTGACCACCATTCAGATGACAGAATCAAAGCGGACATCGATGCCGGAAAAGTATTTCTTCTTGAAGTAGATGGTAATGGGGTTGGAACTGTCACCGTTTCAGATAATGAGATAAACAGGTTGTTTGTTCTTCCTGATTTTCAACGGAAGGGATATGGTAGAGAACTGATGGATTTTGCTGAAGAAATGATAAGAAGGGAGCATGACCATATTATTCTTGATGCATCACTACCGGCTAAACAGCTATATCTCAAACGTGGTTATGTAGCCACAAAATATAACATGATTGAAACAGAAAACGGAGATTATTTGTGCTTTGACGTTATGGAGAAACATCTGTGATGGACAAATGTAGCACAAATACATTGCGTATAAGAGTGAAAATATGATAATATTAGTCTGCGCACTGCGGTATATATCGCAAAATAATACCTTGCGTATTATTGACAAGGAGTGGCTATGGAAATTAAAAGAAATATCTATTATAAGATAGCTGAGTGGAAGAAAGAAACAAATGGGACAAAGGCATTACTGATCGAAGGAGCAAGACGAATCGGAAAATCAACAGTCGCTGAAGAATTCGCTCAGAATGAGTATAAGTCCTATATTCTAATCGATATTAATAAGGCAAAAAAAAAGATAAAAGATGCCTTTGAATCTCTTGATGATCTGGATATTTTCTTTCAGACGCTGACGCTTGAATACAACACTAGGCTGTACCCCAGAGAATCACTGATAATTTTTGATGAAATACAGAAATATCCAAAGGCCAGGGAGGCAATTAAGTATCTTGTAGCCGACGGAAGATATGACTACATCGAGACAGGCTCACTGATATCGATCAAAGAGAATGTTGAGAATATAACAATTCCATCAGAAGAACGAAAAATGCAGATGTATCCGGTGAATTTTGAGGAATTCATGGTTTACATGGGCGAAGAAATACTTCTTGATCATATAAGGGAGTGCTTTGAGAAAAGTCAGCCTCTTGATAGGCAGATGCATAATAAAGCTATGCGTTTATTTATGGAGTATATGCTTGTTGGAGGAATGCCGCAGGCGATAGTCGCATTCAAGCAAAATGGAAGAGATTTTCATGCTGCCGATATAGAAAAGAGGGATATCCTTGCACTCTATGAAGATGATATCAAAAAGGCAGCAAAGAAATATAAATCAAAGGTCTCAGCTATCTTTGATAATATTCCGGGCTTTTTGTCAACGCACGAAAAAAGGGTTGTTTTAAGTGAAGTGGATCGTAATAATGGAACCTTTGACCGCTATGATGAGCCCTTGTTCTGGCTTGGCGATTCCATGATATGTAATCTTTGCTACAAATGTAATGATCCAAATGTTGGTCTGGCATTAAATAAAAATGAATCCTATGTAAAATGTTATATGGGAGATACAGGATTATTGGTCAGCCATGCATTCAGTGAGAATGAAATCATGGATGAACAGCTTTATAAGCAGATAATGGATGGGAAACTGTCACTTAATCAGGGAATGATCTATGAGAATATGATAGCGCAGATGATTACAGCATCAGGTCGTAAGCTTTTCTTTTACACAAGATATAGCGAGAAAAAACATAGGAATGATATTGAGATAGATTTCATCATCTCGAACGAGAGCAAGACTAAGTTCAAAATCAGCCCTATAGAAGTAAAATCATCGAAAAATTATACGACATCATCGCTTGGAACATTCAAAGAACTCTTTAAGAAAAGAATAGATAAGCAGATAATAGTGCACCCTAAGGGCTATTCAGAAGCGGATGGAGTTATAAAGATACCTCCATATATGATGCACCTAATATAAACAACAGTTCTAAACGCAGTAGCTGAATAGCGTGAAATTCGAGAATGCTAAAGATCCTGAATCCTGGAAAAACTTGGATTACACACCTAATGCTGAAATTGTTGTCCCCTGGCTTGATAAGTATTCTTAAATAAAGAAGAACTGGGCACAAACGAACGCTGCCGCTGCAACTAGTACTGCTCCGGCAGTTATAACTTTATTTCTGAGTGTTGCCACGTCTGTGTATCTTCCGTTGCATTCTACGGTATCAATGATATTAGGATCGTTTTTGTCAAATTGAATAATTTTCCCCATATCAGCACCTCCATATACAAATAACACATATACTTTTGATTTTGAAAATAATAGTCTCAAAATGTGACCAAATTGCGACGCATATATAAAAACTTTATAAAAAACGTTTAAGTTAGCATTAAATCGTATGTTAGACTATATAGAGAGGAATGAACGAAAAAAGTAAATAGAATGGAAATAAACAAAACAACAAAGTGCAATTCATTAAAAGAGGCTGTCTCACAAGTGTATGGAAAGGATGTGGCTATAGAGAAAAAGCAGACAGTACATGGTGGGGATGCCAATGATGCTTATAAGCTGTTTCTTTCCAATGGGGAGGCTCTTTTCCTTAAAGTAAATACTATATCGAATGCTGATTTCTTTAGAGCGGAAGCGGAAGGAATTGATGCGATAAGGGCTACTCATGCCATCAGGGTTCCTCAGATTCATGCAATTGGAACGGATAATGGGTATTCCTTTCTTTTAATGGAATATATAGACAGAGCCGGAGCAACCGTCTCTTTTGCACGGAGATCTGTGGTCAGGGAACTTTATGTCGGATGAAAATGGTCAGCCGATGCTTATTGATCCTGCGGTATATGTCGGCTGTAATGAGGCTGATATTGCTATGACAGAGCTCTTTGGAGGCTTTGATAGCAGGTTTTACATGGCATATTTTGAAGCGATGGGCACTGTCCCGGGATATGAGGAGAGGCGTGATCTGTACAATCTCTATCACCTGACAAATCATCTTAATCTGTTTGGAAGCGCATATTTGTCAGCTGTGGTGAGGACGATTGAAAGGTATAGCTAGATGGGTTACGGGGGTGACCGGATGAATATTAAGTCGTTATCTATATTTATGATATCTGCTATGATGTGTGGTCTGCTTACGAGTTGCGGGAAAACGGGAAATGATGAAGTTGTCACAGAGCCCGTAGAGATTGAAGAGGATGTATTGCCTCTTGAAGCAGTGGAAGATCCTCTTGAAGCAACAGAAGATCCTCTGGGGAAGACAGAAGAACCCCAGGAGATTTCAAAAGAGCTTCAGCATGACCTTAACATTTTTTTGTCTAATTTTTCAGAGCAGGGGTATAACTGCGCTGGCTACGATCCTGCGGAATGGGCACATTTTACTCTGGAGTGGAAAATCTTAAATGATCCATCCGGTCTGAAATATGAGAATGATCGCACCTGGATTGACCAGAGTAGCGTAAATAATATAGAATACGAGGATTACGGCGTAAGTACTACATATTATTCTCTTACTGCTGCTGAAGCTGATAAGCTTGCCGATGAGGGCAGGATAATACCTAAAGCGACAGGCGTTGCAATCATAGATGATGTGGTCTCAAATGGCTATGGTGACAGCTATTGGCTTGACGACTATAACATATTAGAATGAACTAAATTATAAATAAGAAAAATAAGTGTGTAACAGGTTCAAATAAGTGTATTTGGGCCTGTTTCCTTATAAGCATTATAGGATAAATGTATATTGGCTTTTCGTTAGACAAAAACTATCTTTTATATGTTCCATATTTAGTTGGTGGCTGGTCGCCGACCATTGCCTCATACATTGTCTTAAAGAAAAATGACAGGGTGAAAAGCTTTAAGGAATGGATGAAAAATATTTTTGATTTTAAACATGGGTTAACGTCATATTTTCTTGTGATAATTTTGTCTGTCTTGTATGTATTACCGCAATGTATCGTAACCGGTTATCAGAAAGGCGCCCCAATATACGCACTTATACTACTGATACCAATGATGATATTCGGAGGGGGATTAGAAGAGGCCGGATGGCGCTACATTCTTCAACCGGAACTGGAAGAAAGATTTTCATAATGGTATATGAATTGGATGATAGATTAAAAGCAAATCATCTTTTTGAGGGATGGAAAGAGACCCTGATATATTCCTGTCTGCAGAATGTAATGGGAAAAATTTTTGTTACTGATTTAGATGCTCCGAAGTCTGCGATGGCTTATGTTGGATGCTTTGCTTTTTATGCGGGAGAGCACAGTAAGGAGCTTGTTATGACCAAGCCGGATGGCTTTGTTATCATGATACCCCAAAACGAAAAATGGGAAGCATGTATTGAAGATTGCTTTTCGGATGCTAAGAAGGTTACCAGATATGCCATAAAGAAGGACACACAGTTTGATGAATTTTTTTTTGCGCAGTCTGATAAAAGATATTCCTGAGGGATATGAGCTAAAAGAGATTGATGATAGAATTTATGATATGTGTCTGCCGGATCCGGTGACGCGTGATTTTGTATCGTCTTTTGAAAGCAAAGAGAAATTTTTGGAGATCGGGAGAGGCATGGTAATTATGAAATCCGGCCAGATTGTAGCCGGGGCATCCTCATATACAAGGTACAAAGAAGGCATAGAGATAGAGGTTGACACTGTAGAGGCGGAGCGCAGAAAAGGTCTTGCGACGATTGCGTGTGCTGCTCTGATTTTAAGATGTCTTGAAGAAGGACTATATCCAAGCTGGGATGCGCAGAATATGAATTCGGTTCATCTCGCGGAAAAGCTGGGGTATGAATTTGATCACGAGTATACGGCATATGAGGTATCTCGTGAAGGACGGACACACTGAGAGAAAGTATAGGAGGAGGGAAAATGGGGCATAGAATTAGGATGGCAATTCCGGAAGATGAGCAGAAAATTCGTGAATTGTTTATAGAGATGCTTCAGACAATTTATCATACAGAAGATGTGGAGGGCTACGAATCCGGCTTTTTGGATCGATATTGGATAAATGGTGAAGATCGTATTTTGGTGGCAGAGGATGAAGCTGTTGTGGCGTATTTATCAATTGAAGTTCACCATGAGCCGGAAGCAGATTATATATATCTTGATGACTTATCTGTTACAGAAAGCTATCGGGGTCTTGGAATCGGAAGTGCACTAATCCATGAAGCAGAGGCCTATGCAAAAGAAATTGGTATACAGCACATTCTTTTTCATGTTGAAAAATCTAATACCAAAGCATTTCGATTATATGAAAGGCTTGGCTATAAAGTTTTCCGTGATGACGGCAACAGATATATGATGAAAAAAGCTGAGATTAATATCTCGGAAGAACGCATTACTGCAGAGGAATATATTGATTTTTTGAAGAGAACTGATTTGGGGTCACAATATCCAAAGGAGCGTTTTGAAGAACGAATCAGGAAGCTTGTTAAGAATGTTTCCATCAGTCTGATTGCACGTAATGATGAAGGTATGATTGTGGGAGCTTTGTTTGGACTTACGGATTTCTGTTATTGGCTGTACGTGACAGACCTTGGGGTGGACAGGGATTATGTGCGGCAAGGCATTGCAAGCAGACTCATGAAGACTGCACATGAAATTGCCGGTGGTGAAAAGGATATTGCGGTATATCTGATTGCCAATGAAGATGCTGTAGGTTTTTATGAGAAGATCGGCATGAAAAGGGCTGACGATGTAATGCAATACAACCACATAGAGTGGACGGAATGGACAGTATGAGGAAAGCGGTTATCATGATAAGAAAAGCAAGTATTAGCGATTTATCGCGTATAGCAGAGATACTGGTCTTTAACTACCGTTTATTCTTTTACCCTATATTTAAGTCAGATGAGTACTACTTTGACGAACTGCAAGTTCCGGCCCTCATGAAAGAATATGAAGCCGACATTGATAGCTTGTATGTATATTATGATGGAGTGGTTAAGGGCTTTATAAAGATTGAAGGAACTTATATAGCGCGGCTGTTTGTGGAGCCTGTTCTTCAAAACGGCTCTATCGGCTCGCAGCTGCTGGAATATGCTGTAAATGAACATAACGCAGACCATCTTTGGGCACTTCAAAAGAATGAAAAAGCAATACGCTTCTATGAAAGACATGGCTTTTATGCGACAAGAGAGAAGAAACTTGAAGAAGGTACCACCGAGTATCTTATTCTTATGAAAAAGGAGCAATTATGAATAAAATTGAAATTATAGATTTACCAAAAGAACAGTGGAAAGGGGCTGTGGTTCCGCTGGTTACAAGGAGTGACAGCTATTACGATTTTGAAATAAAACAGCTTGATAGTGAAGGCTGTAAGATAGAGCTTGTTAAAAGAAAGGCTGAGGAAGAAATCGTTCATACTCCTGAAGAATATGACTTCCCGGATTCTTTGTACCAGGATCATTGGGAAAATGCCGAAGCTTTCGGAGTTGTGGGCGATAACAATGAACTTTTGGCATGTATAGAAGTCTGTCCCGAAGAATGGTCAAACAGACTTTTGGTTACAGAACTTTGGGTATCAGATAATCTCAGAGGCAAGGGGCTTGGTAAACAGCTGATGGATAAGGCCAAAGAGGTTGCCCGGAAGCAGAAAAGAAGAGCAATCATGCTTGAGACACAATCATGCAATACCAATGCAATAGGTTTTTACCTGCATGAAGGATTTGAACTTATAGGATTTGATACTTGTTGTTATACAAATAATGATATAGGCAGACGTGAAGTTAGAATCAATTTGGGATATTTTTTTAATAGAGATGGAAAAAGATATTGATTCCAGTTTAACAAAAATTAGAGGGACAAAGAAATTGTTAAGTGTAAGTACCGCATCAGAACATGATTTTAATAGAATCATGGAAATATACAGGTATGCTCAGGATTATATGATCAGGTCCGGAAATCCATCTCAATGGGGGCATGCTTATCCTGAGGCGGAGATGATAAAAGCCGATATTCGGACCAACAGGTGTAAAGTTATTCATGACAATAAGGGTATACATGGAGTATTTGCATTGTTTGATGGAGAAGATCCGACATACAATTACATCGAAAATGGAGAATGGCTCAATGATGATCCTTATATCACAATCCATAGAATTGCCGGAGATGGGCAGGTTCATGGTTTGCTTAGCTGCGCTGTGAGTTATTGTCGATCGATTTGTTCGAATATTCGGATTGATACACATGAAGATAATAAGATCATGCAACGTCAGATTGAAAAGAACGGATTTAGGAAATGTGGGACGATTTATCTTGAAAATGGTGCGCCAAGATTAGCGTACCATTTGGTGATCAAATAATTGATGCGTTAAATTCATTGCTCAGATAATTATTATAGAGGGAGTATGGAAAAATGGGTGAGTTGTGGGATGTATATACAATAGACAGAAAATTGACCGGAAAGACTTGTATACGTGGGGAGCAGGGAAATCTATCAAAAGATGAATTAAACCCTGTACCGAATCATGAATATCAGAATGTCATCGGTCAGATAGTCAGAGGAAAAATTGATCGACCAATGGGAAGTTACCACCCGCGTCACAAAAATTTGTACTACCCGGTCAACTATGGTTATGTTGATGGAGTAATCGGAGGTGACGGAGAAGAACAGGATATATATCTCCTGGGCGAAAGCTCGGCAGTTAAAGAATTCATAGGAAAAGTAATTGCTGTGTATCACAGATATGATGACAGCGAAAATAAATGGATTGTAGTTCCTTGCGATGAAAATGGCAATGTCCTGGACAATATCAGGATTCCGGGTAAAGATGAAATCTATGCGCAGATTGCCTTTCAAGAGCAGTTTTATAATGGAGTTTTGGTGGAGGAGAAAAATAACTAATGCTTTTTGTTCTTGAATTGATTGGAACCGTTGCGTTTGCCTTTTCAGGTGCTACGGTGGGAATACAAAAGAAGATGGATGTTTTTGGAGTTGCCATTCTCGCAATGACTACTGCGGTTGGCGGCGGTATCATTCGGGACATAATCCTGAATATCACGCCTCCTGTGGCTTTTAGGGAACCGGTCTTTGCGCTGCTTGGTATTGCCGTCGGGATAATTGTATTCTTCTATGAAAAAAGTCATTTTCGGGTTCGGAAGCGACCAACATATGAGATTCTGCTTCGCACCATGGATGCGGTCGGTCTTGGTTTGTTTACGGTTATAGGCGTTCAAACTGCTTATACAAACGTTACAGAGACTAATGTGTATCTTGCCGTGTTTGTCGGAGTTGTCACAGGCGTAGGCGGCGGGGTGCTGCGAGATGTAATGGCCGGAAATATGCCCTATATTTTTACTAAACATTTTTATGCCTGCGCATCGTTGATCGGAGCGTTGGTTTGCTCCCTGTGCTGGTCATTTTTCAGTCCTATCATATCCATGCTGGTTGGGGCTATGACCATTATCGTTCTTCGGAACATGGCTGCCCATTACCGATGGAGTCTGCCGAAAATAGAATAAGAGGTAAGGACAGTGAAGACAGCATCGAGGAAAAGGATTGGGCGGCAGACTAATGGAGAAAGTATGAAAAAGGTATATAGTAAGATTTTTGTAGGAATAGGAATCGAAAGATAAGGTTAAGGACTGGTTGAAGTAATAGTTTCCAGAAAACTAGCTTAAGAACTTTGGAGGAGATATTCTTATGAAGAAGATAATTGGCAGGATCATAATCGTTATACCTGCGTTGGCACTTCAGGTGGTATGGTTTTATCTGACGCTGGGGCTATTGAACAGAGTTACAAAAGGGCACCTTGGAGAGATCATAAATGGTATATTCACCGTGCTTGCAGTTTTCTTTGTGGCGAGGCTCATAGCAAGGAGAGATGAGAGCTCATATAAACTGTTGTGGGTGCTTGTAATAGTGGCGCTCCCGGTTCTTGGAGCAATGCTTTATTTCACCCTGGGAAATAAGACAACAGGCAGAGCGCTCAGGAGAAAACTTCAAAAAACTGCTTCGGAGCTCAAAGGACTATATAATGGTGAGCAGTTACGAAACACCGGAAATTTGGATGAAATCGAAAAGGAAGACGTAAGGCTTTCACAGACACTGTCTTTTATCACTGAGTCTACCGGTTTTCCTGTTTTGAAAAATGATTCATCGAAGTACTATCCCTTTGGGGAAATGATGTTTGCTGACATGTGTGAGGATCTTAAGAGAGCAGAGAGCTTTATCTTTATAGAATACTTCATCATTCAGAGTGGTAAGTTTTGGGGCACGATCACTGAAATTCTTGCTGAAAGAGTACAGGTAGGTGTTGATGTAAGGGTCATGTATGATGATCTGGGAAGCATCGCCACTTACTCGGTAAAAGACATAACGGAGCTATCTAAATTGGGCATCAAATGTGTTCCCTTCAACCCGTTCTTCCTGATCAAATCGCAGCTTAATAACAGAGACCACAGGAAAATAATGGTAATTGATGGAAAGGTTGCTTATAGTGGTGGAGTGAATCTTGCGGATGAGTACATCAATGAGAAGCAGATGTTCGGAAGGTGGAAGGATATAGGATTCCGTGTGACCGGAAAAGCAGTGGCTTGTTACACCTATATGTTTGCTGAGTTCTGGAATGCATTTGCCCACGATAAGATTTCTGACGAGGAACTTAAGAAAGTGGCAGCTCTTGAAGAAGCATCATGTCAGGACAATGGCTACATTCTTCCGTACTATGATTCTCCCATGCGAGATGAGCATACCAGCAACATTCTATTTACAGAATTACTTTCGACGGCAAAGGATTATGTCTGGTTCTATACACCTTATCTTATGCTTGGCGATGCGCTCTTTGATGCCTTTATAAGAGCAGCTCGCAGGGGACTTGATGTTCGGATCATTATGCCGGGTATTCCGGATAAGAAGCTGGTTTACAGGTTGTCCAGGAGCTACTATGAGGATCTGCTTAAAGCTGGCGTTAAGATTTACGAGTACACTCCCGGATTCGTTCATGCCAAAGCATTTGTTTCGGATGACAAGCTTGCAGGAATTGGAACGGTCAACCTTGATTACAGAAGTCTTTTCCTACATTTCGAGTGCAGCTCTATTTTTTACAAGGCTGATATAGTAAAAGAACTGAAGGCAGACTATCTCAATACTTTAAAAGAGTGCAAGGAGAGGAGTCTTGAGGATATCAACAGAAAGCTGATACACAAGCTCATCAACAACTTCCTGAGAGTGTTAGCGCCATTGTTGTGATTAATAATCTTCTTTCGTAAACAAACGGTGTAAGACCGAACAAATATCATTGGATAAAGAATTAGCCGATCTTGATACATATTATAAAGATGGTGCATTGTTGATTGGATTTGAAAATGCGAATCCTATAGCTACTATAGCAATTAAGCGTATTGATAAAGACACATGTGAGGCAAAAAGACTGTATATTAAGCCGGATTATCGCGGCAAAGGTTATGCAAGAGTTCTTATGAATGAGATGCTGCATAGAAGCAGAAAATTAGGCTTTAAAGAGGTCACATTTACTACCAAACCAGAAGTGATGAGCATTGGATATGGATTATACAAACGCATGAGCTATACTGGGTATTATTCGTTTGACAAACTCCCTGCAAGATGTGCAAACAGTTATATCTATTGCTCTGATACGGATGATTACCGTACAAATATCTACTCTGTTGGAGCTAAAGGTACCGGTGATGGAGTAAGCGCCATCTCCGAATATAATCCCAATAATGGAATGATAACGGTTTTGCTCAGCAACTATGGCGATAATGTATGGGCGAGGATGAGAAAAATACGAGAGGAAATGTATTAGCATTTGATAAGTCATATCGGAAACTATACTCCAGCATAACTGACGAGGAGATTATAAATGATAATTCGACAATACGAAGAAAAAGACCTTAAACGGATGATAGATATCTGGAATGAAGTTGTTGAAGATGGAATAGCATTTCCACAGGAAGATCTGCTTAATGAAGTATCCGGTAAGGAGTTCTTTGAATCACAGAGCTATACCGGCGTGGCGGAGGATGACGGACAAACAGTAGGATTGTATATCTTGCATCCAAACAATGTTGGAAGATGCGGACATATTTGTAATGCCAGCTATGCGGTAAGTTCAAAGTGCCGCGGCCAGCATATTGGAGAAAAACTGGTGATGGATTGTCTGGCAAAGGCTAAAGACCTTGGATTTCGTGTATTGCAGTTCAACGCTGTTGTAGAGAGCAATGTTCATGCGAGACATTTATATGAGAGACTTGGTTTTGTTCAGCTCGGAACTATACCTAGCGGATTCAGGATGAAGGACGGACATTATGAAAATATCTGCCCCTACTATCACACACTTTAAATTCCAGTTTTAAATCGAAGGAGACCAGCTATGAAGTATTCATACAAAGAAATGCCTGAACAGATGAAAGGAACCTTCGGGGATATATCAAGGTCTTTCGGATTCTCATGGAAAGAATTTGTTATGACCATTCCATCTCCGATGTTTCTTGTTACAACTTATAAATCAAACGGCAAGCCCAATGCCTGTATGCAATCCTGGGCGACTTTTACCAGTGCAGACCACGGCAACGGCTTTTATGCCATACTCGCCAGCGTGAACAAGAATGGCCATCTGTACAAGAGCCTTCAGGAAACGGGGCAGGCTGTGATCAACTTCTTTTCCGCCGATCATCATGCTGCCTGTATGGATACCATCAAAAATAATCAGTTTGATGCAGATGAGATTACAGCGTCTGGGCTTAGGGTTACTAAGGCTTCGTGGGTTAATGCGCCCATGGTCGAAGAATGCTTCATGAACCTTGAATGTAATCTTGCTTGGGAGAAAGAAGTCGTTCCCGGCGACGACCACGTGATCCTTTGCCTTGAGGTTCTCGGTGCTCATATTGATGAAGACCATTTAGCAGACAAAACAGGCGATAATGGACTTCTTTATAACATCCATTATCCCATCAACCCTGAGAAAGTCGGCAAAACAGCCCACGACTATGCCGGAGTACTGCAGAAGAAAATTGATGTAATGGAGTATTAAGAGAAAGACTGAGGTAAGTTATATCGGAATATATAGATTAAGCGTAGAACGGGCTCAAATAAGTGTATTTGGGTCTGTTTTATTATGGGAATGTTAGAATATAATAAGATGTGAGTTTGAAACCCATTTTTATAAGTGAGAAAATATGATTAAGTTTAAAGAAAATCGCACAGTAAGTGCGATAGCAACAAATATATTATTGGCTGCGATCAGCCTGTTCTTCAATGGTTTTGGTGTGTATCTGACAATACAGGCCAATATCGGCGCAGGTCCTTGGGATGTATTGAATCTTGGTGTGGCAAAAACTTTTGGGATTCTTTACGGAACAGCTTCGGTTGCCATATCTTATGCGATCCTTGGAGTGGACATTGTTTTAAGAGAACCTATCGGAATTGCAATGTTCATTGATGCTTTTGTAGTGGGGAAAGCTGTAGATTTTTTTAACAGGATTAACATTGTTCCGGAATGTGATTCGTTAGTAAAGGGCGTTGTAGTCATGGTGATTGGTCTGGTGATAATGGCATACACACAGTATACCTATATGAGTGCTTCTCTTGGATGCGGACCCAGAGACACTCTTCTTGTGGCGCTTGCCAAGAGAGCCGGGAAGATTCCAATCGGAGCAGTGAGTATTGCGCTACTGAGTTTGGCAACGTTTGTGGGTTGGCTGTTGGGAGGCCCGGTAGGTATTGGTACGCTGATCTGCGCATTTGCAACCGGCCCGATAATGCAGATGGCTTTTTCAACTGTGAAGTTTGATGCGACGCATGTGCACCATCAGCATCTGGCAGAGTCGGTGAAGGTTTTCGTAGCCAGAAAAGCTGCATGACTTTAGAGAAGAGTCTGCCAACCCTGTCGATAATGGATGGAGAGCCATTGGTGATACAGATACCCAGGAATATATAAATGTGACCGAAAACAATCTAGTGGTAGATTTTGACAGGCTTGTTGAAATAGAGCCTGCAGTTTTAGCTATATATGATTTGCCGGTTGGAACGGACCTGGAATTTGATTCGGAACGAATGGTCTTTATTGATTCAAATACCGGGAAAGAATATAGATGAAAACAATTACCAATGAACAGGCAAGACAATTTATTCTTTTAAAACAGGGATTGATAGGAACATATCGGTTTATCGGAAAAGATGGAGCATACGAGTATGTGCGCCGGGCAGGCTGCATACAGTATGATCCTGTAGATGTTTGCGGGAAAAATGCAGAGCTGACTTTGCAGTCCAGAGTTAAAGGATTTAAGAAATCTATGTTGCAGGATCTTTTGTATAAAGACCGCAAACTTGTGGACTATGCGGATAAAGAGTTATCCATATGGCCGACGGAAGACTGGCCTTATTTTTCTTCTTATAGGGATAGGAGCCATGAACTGGGAGATACTTTTGAAGGGCTGGATGAACTTAAGGAGCAGGCGATATCCTACATAAAGGAGCATGGCCCTGTGTCCAGCGATTCACTTCCTATTGAAGGAGAGATATTCTGGCATTCTTCAATGCATTGGAGTGGTAATTGGCATAAAAAGTCTCAGGCTGCAAGATCTGTACTGGAGCAGTTATATACAGACGGTGAACTTGTTATACACCACAAAAAGGGAAGTCGAAAGTACTATGATCTGGCCAAAAGACATATACCGGAGACAATTCTTAATGCAGATAATCCCTGTAAAAATGAAGATGATTTTATCGCGTGGCGTGTTCTTCGTAGAATCGGTGCGGCAGGTCTTTTGTGGGATAAAAACAGTACAGCCCTTCTTGGCATAAATATAAATGCCGAGAAACGTAAAGGGATACTTGATAGGCTGACAACTGAGGGGAAAATAGCTCCGATAATTGTGGAAGGCTTTAAGCCGCTGTTTTATTACCGAGTAGAAGATGAAGAACTGATGCAGCAGGTGATTCAGGGAGATGCTGATCTTAAGCCTCGTATGTCTTTCATAGCTCCGCTTGATCCGCTGATGTGGGACAAGGCTCTTATAAAGGCTTTGTGGGATTTTCAGTATTCCTGGGAAATATATACTCCGGCTGTGAAAAGGAAATATGGCTATTACACACTGCCTATCCTCTACGGAGATAAGTTTGTAGGGCGTATCGAAGCCATACCGGATCGCAAAGAGGGAATTTTGAGAGTCAAAGGACTATGGTGGGAAGACGGAATCCGTCAGACGAAAAAGCTTAGTGCTGCGTTGGAGCGGACATTAAAGAATTTTGCGAAGTTCAATGATTGTATACTGGGAGAGTAAGGAGAACTGATCAAGATGGAGACTGGCGTATGGATGGGGCAATACGTTCGCATGTAATGATCTTCAAAGAATTGTGATTATAAGTGTGAAACAGGCTCAAATAAGTGTATTTGGGCCTGTTTCATTATAAGTATGATAGGATGATTCCGAAAAATCAAAGAGAAATAGGAGCAGTATTATGTTTTGGGATAAGATTTCACCTTTATATGATTTGTTTGAGAATGTATATAACGGAAAGGTTTATTCCGGAACCGGAAAGAAGGTTGCTGAATTTATCGACCCTTCTGATGAAGTTCTGGAATGTGCATGTGGAACAGGAGCAATCAGCATGTATATAGCGCAGAAGTGCAGGAAGCTGGTTGCGACTGACTGTGCTTCAGGAATGCTTAGGCAGGCATCAAAGAAATGCCGAAAATATTCGAACGTGCTATTCAAAAAAGCAGATATTACGAACATAAAGTGTAAGGATAGTCAGTTTGATAAAGTGGTGGCGGGAAATGTGATTCATCTGTTGCCGGAACCGGAGAAGGCATTGCGGGAATTGGAGCGTGTTGTTAAGCCGGGAGGAAAAGTCATAATTCCCACGTATATAAATATGTCCAAGGGAACGGGAACTGCGGCAGTAAAGGTCATTACGCTTCTTGGAGCAGATTTTAAGAGACAGTTTGATCTGGATTCCTACAAGCAATTTTTTGCAGACATGGGATATACAGAAGTTGAGTATTATGTGGTGGATGGGCGTATGCCTTGCGCCATAGCGGTAATCACAAAAAGGGTATAAGGAAGTTCATGGCCTAAGGCTTCACTATATAGCTTCGGTAAAAATGCCGGAGCTTTTTTCGTGCATAAAGAGTTGACAAAAAATAAGTAATATATTACATTGTTTATATAGGTAATATATTACATAATATAAAAGGAGTTCACATGAATTACGATGAAGTGATGAATATCGAAAAAGTAAATTTTGGAGATATGCCTCCACAGCCATTTTTACTTGGATTACTCAGCGCGTTTGATAACAGATATCAGGCTGCAGCTGATGCATATTTCAAGGAGATTACCTGGAAACAGTTCTTTGCCATAATTTGTATCAACCTTTGCAAGGAACCTCCGACACTGAATGAGCTTTCTGATGTAATGGGCAGCTCTCATCAGAATGTGAAGCAGATTCTGCTGAAGCTTGAGAAAAAAGGCTTTGTCACAGCTGTTCCCGATGAAAAAGACAAGCGAAAGCAGCGGATATTTGTCACAGATAAATGCAGGGCCTTTTTGGAACAGAATGACAATAACGGTCAGCAGAGCCAGTACATCATTGGACGCATTTTTGCTGGGATCGATGAAAAGAGCCTGCAAACTACCATACAAACTATCATGAAAATGGAAAGGAACTTGAGCGAATTATGAAAACACTGATCATTTACACATCACAGACAGGTTTTACCAAAAGATACGCAGAGTGGCTTGCAGAGAGAATGAGTGGAGATCTGCTTGACCTTAAAAATGCGCAGAAGAAGAGTGCAGATTATTTCAAGGACTATGATGCAATCTGCTACGGCGGTTGGGCAATGGCAGGAAATATTGTAAAATGTAAGTGGTTTCTTGAAAAAGCTGTTAACTGGAAGAACAAGCGCCTGGCTATGTTCTGCGTGGGTGGCAGCCCTAATGATAATCCGGATGTAGAGATTTTTCTTCAGAATGCTCTTACAGATGAGCAGAAGAAGTATATTAGAGTATTCTATTGTCAGGGAGGCTTTAACTATGAAAAAGTGGTATGATGAAGAATATGAATTTACTGTAGAGGTAACAGGTTTTTTACATGGAGATCATACAGAGAGATATTGTCGCAACGGTGAAGAAATCGGTGATGTTTACAAATGTACCTATGGATGTCCGGTAAATGCGGACGGCTACGGAATCTGTTCAAAGACAATGATGATGCTGTTTCCTTTGATGGAAGCAGTTAGAAGCGGCGGTGATCTCACCAAAGTTGGTGGTGATGGAAAATACTCCAAAACTGTTGTATGTCCGGATGGATGCGTGATCTTCAAACTGACGGCAAAACCATTGGGAAATGAAAACTTTCACACGGGTGCCTTTTATGACTACCCGGATGAAACGCTAAAATAAAGGGGGAAAGGATAAGATAATAATGATTGTGGAGATAAAAGATCCAAATGAAAAACAAGCTATCGCAAGGAAAGTTCTGGAGGCTCTTACTGATTGGTTTGGTGTAGAAGAGAGCAGAGAGGAATATATTTCCGGGAGCGCCAATTGGACGTTCTTTGCAGCAAAGGAAGATGATGAATATGTAGGATTTCTTTGCCTAAAAGAAACAGGAAAGGCCACTGTCGAACTGGCTGTTATGGGTGTTTTACAGGATCATCACAGGAGCGGTTTTGGCAGGCAGCTCGTAGAAAGGGCTAAAGAAACTGCCAGATCTCAAGGGTATGAATTCATGCAGGTTAAGACTGTGAAGATGGGAATGTATGAGGACTATGACAGGACTAATCTCTTTTATATAAGCTGTGGGTTCAGGGAGCTGGAAGTATTCCCGCTTCTTTGGGATGAGGCAAATCCCTGTCAGATATATGTGATGTCTTTGAAATAATTTTCAGAATTTAGTATAATACTCATTGTGACTTCAGACAATTATAGGCGGTAAGTTAAAAGACTTGCCGCCTTTTTCTTAATATGGAAATAATACTATGGGGATTGCATTATGGCTGACTTTACATGGTTTAAGGATTCTGTTCCCAAACAGTTACCGGTAAAACAGGTTTATGGAATAGCATTTTCAGCAGATAACCTGTTTGTCTTAATGATTGATGATGCGGTACAACTTGCACAAGTAAGATATTTTCCAGTATAAAATTACTATCTAAGGAGAAAAAATGGCAAAAAGACGATCTGTTGATCCTAAATATTCTATGTGTGTTCAGCCTTCTTTTATTATTGGCACGAATAACGAGGATGGTTCTGAAAACTTTGCTCCTATCACCTGGGCAAGTGCAACTCATGAAGATGGCGACCAATATTTATTTGTTATAAGTATGGCAGGAACTAAGATGACTAAGAAAAACGTTCTAAGAACCGGAGTTTTTAGTGCAAACCTTGTCAGCATAGATATGCTGTCGCTTATGGATTATTTTGGTTCTAAACATGCCAAAGATGGCGCTAAAAATGATATTTCCTATGAGGTTGTGAGGGGAGAGGTGTTGGATGTTCCTGTATTGAATGAAAGCCGATGGGTGTATGAATGTGAGGTTGCAAGAACTGTCGAGACTGGAGATTCAACTACTTTCTTTTGTCATATCCGCAATATACAGATGGATGAAAGACTTGAATGTGAAGATATATTTGACATTGATCTTACGGTACTTGATCCAGTCATCTATTCTGGAAAGTATCATAGCATTGGTAAAACGCTTGGAAAGATTGGAGATTTTGTACAGTAACATATAAATTTTCGTTTTTGAAGATAAGATACTTTGAGGGATGCGTGATGAACAATACCTTTATCGAGATGAAATTCTTTCAGGTAAAACCTGATAAACTTGAACAATTTGAATCTATGATTGAGGAAATGGCCACAAATCAGCTTAAAGAAGAAAAGGATTAAAAAAGTCATATGATGAAAAAAGATCTTTTAATCAAAGCGGCACAGATTTACGGATTCGATACTGCCTCTGCCAAGGAAGTCCCAGGGCATGAAGGCGGAAGGAATCTGGTATTTATGATTGGAAATGATTCGGTCCTCAGAGTGTCTTCTCTTTCAGATAGAAGCATTAAGGATTATGAGGCGGAAATCGAGTATGTACATTATCTTTCTGAAGGTGGAGCCAGCGTGGCAGAATCCATTCCCTCAAGGAAAGGTAACCGCATTGAAATTATCGATGGGATGGCAGTGACCATGTTTGAGGCTGCAAAAGGTGATCAGATAGCCGATCACGGTTACCGGTATATTGATGGAGTTCCGATAGATGAGTACTTCTATCTTACAGGCAAGGTTTTAGGGAAAATACACGCTCTTTCAAAGATCTACAGCCCGATTCATAAGCGTTTTGATTTCTTCGAGAAGTACAATGAAGACTATTTCGAGAGCCTTATCCCGGATGATTTCTTTTGTTCACATATGAAGATGGGACGTCGGATTAAAGACAGGCTGCATGAAATTCTGGAGGAACTGCGCAAACTTCCGCGGAACTCCGAAAACTATGGAATGGTTCACTTTGACTATAGCGATGGAAACTATAACATTGAGTATGATACAGGGAAAATCAATGTATTTGATTTTGATAACTGCCGTACTTGCTGGTATTTATATGATATTGCCAATTTATGGTCCCATGGTCTTGGGTGGATCGCCTGGAATGAAGACGCAGATGAAAGACGGGCATATATGGAAAAATATATGCAGACAGTCATTAATGGATACCGGACTGAGTGTACCATAACCGATGAAGAACTTGAGCATCTGGAAATGATGGTCAATACAGTATTGATGGAAAATATCATTGATGTCTTTGAGGTAAAGAAGGCTTCCGGCGAAGAATTCGTTTTCGATGAGGAAGAAAGCTACAATGTGAAGTGCCTTGTGGAGGGGCTTAGCTGGTTTGGCTTCTACAGTGATATTTTTGATAACGAATCACCTTTTGAGGTAGAGATATAAAATTGCAGTAAAACTTACCATTGAAGAAGTTTTAATGAAGAGATGAGTATGACAAAAGTATTCTTTGTAAGGCATGCAGAACCTAATTATGATAATCATGATGACAGAATTCGTGAGTTGAGTCCTCGTGGAATGGAAGATAGGAAAAAGGTTACTGCTTTTTTGGCTGATAAAAATATAGATATAGTTATTTCGAGTCCATTTAAGAGAGCCGTTGATACTGTTCAGGATTTTGCAGATAAGAATGGACTGACTGTTGAAATAGTTGAGGACTTTAGAGAAAGAAAAGTTGATAGTGGTTGGATAGAAGACTTTGCCTCTTTTTCCAAAAAGCAATGGAGCAATTTCTCTTTCAAGTTATCAGATGGCGAATGTCTTAGGGAAGTTCAAGATAGAAATATAGCAGCCCTTGATAATGTTCTGAAGAAGTATCCAGGAAAAAATATAGTAGTTGGAAGTCATGGCACAGCATTAAGTACCATTATAAATTATTATGATAAATCTTTTGGCTATGATGATTTTGAGAATATTAGATTTCTGATGCCATGGATTGTGGAGTTTAGTTTTGATGAGCTAGGAAATTGTACGGACATCAAATGGCATTCTCTGTGATAAGTATAAGTGTACTAAGGTTGGGGACGGAGTTAGTGGCTCCTTTAGGTTCAATTTAGGAAGAGAGTGTATAGTAAAACCATCGAGAGGAGAAATCCTTTTGGAAATAGATATATACTCTTTCGTCTAACATACGGCCGGTTTTGATGAAAAGTCGGCCAGCCCTCATTAATCCCATTTTTTATCCAAAACCTGTTGTGCTATCATAATTATTGATACGGTTAATCTGACATTCATGAGGAATGCATATGCTGCTACCTGATTTTTCATCACAGAGGGAAAAAGAAAAATATTTCCACTCCTTGAACGAAGAGCAGAAGTTTGGTAAATACAAGCCTGAATACCTTCTAAGCTATGACTGTCTTAATAAGAAACCGGCTGTTTTCTTTGATTATTTCAGGAAAAACCTGGACTGCAGGAATGTATTGCCAAATGATGCGCATAAAAAGCTTTCCGAGATGGAAAGACGCGGAAAGCTGGACGGCGTGATAACTCAGAACATAGACGGGCTCCACCAGAAGGCAGGGAGCAAGAAAGTGTGCGAGATCCACGTTTCTCCATATGGGCATAGGATGAAGTCAGTTGTCCGGATTGATATGTAGAAGGGGAAAGTCCTGCGTAGGCAAGGATCTGGTCTGCATTCTCAAAGCGTGAGAAATCACCTATCTCTGCAAGGATCATGGCACCCATTCGATTTTTGATTCCAGGGATAGTGGTGATTGGAGATTCCAGCGTATTCATGATGGAATTGATTGCTGTTTCTATTTCATTGATCTCATCAGAAAGCACTTCAATGAGATGGATAGTGTGCTTTAGTTCCATAGATTTCGCTGGTATTACCGCTCCTACGGAAGAAATGGCGGCTTCACGAATAGAGATTGCTTCATCACGTCCGTAATGCCCTTTGGATGCTTCATAGAGAAGATGCTTAAGACGAGTCAGATGCGATGAGGCTACAAACGAAGCTCCGGGGAACTCAGAGAGGAGAGCATAGACGGAAGCCATATGGAGTGTAGGGACGAGTTTTTCCAATTCAGGGAATAGAATGCTGACAAGTCTGGAGACAGATGTTTTGAGCTTAGCACGCTCTTGGACTTTGTCAAACCTGTATCTCGTGAGCGACTTTAATTCTTCGTTGTGGTATGATGTGTCTGAGTAGGGCTTGAGTGTCCTATCGGTTAATAACATCATAGCAATCGAAGCAGCGTCGACTTTATCCGTTTTCGTCTTTCTAAGGCTCTGACCTTTTCTGAAAAGATTTGTATGTAACGGGTTGATAACATAGCTGGCCAGGCCGTTATCAAGGAGCGAACGCAGAAGATTGAGATGATAATGTCCGGTAGCCTCGAGACCTACTTTTATTTCATCAAGGTCTTGGGTTAATGACCAGATCTTCTCATACAGTTCGTCAAATCCCTGTAACGTGTTCTGGATAGTGAATGGAGAGAACAAAATCTCACCATCTGAACCGAGGATACAGCAATCATGCTTATCCTTTGCAACGTCAATGCCAACATAGATCATACACATGATCCTCCTTTAAAGTATTTGATGCTGCTGTTGATCCACAGGGCTCTTTGCTGATGTAACCTCGTTCTACATAAACCGTCATGCGGTATCTAACTGATTAACATTATGACAAAGAGGCTGTGGTTGGAGCCTATCCAAAACCGTCTATGCGGTAGGGGCATAAAAACCAATCCACAGCATCTTCAACAGCATACCCGATACCTATAGAGAAGGTAAAGAATGGGTATGACTATATAATACGAGGGGCGTAGTGGACATGCCCTGTTCTTTGGGATGCGTTAAGCATCCCAAAGGTTCATGCCGCTCTGCGGCATAACAGAAACCTCTTCCGATGCAGAGTCGGTGGAGGTAGTTCATGCCGCTATGTTTGAGGCACAGGCAAAATACTACAGGGATGCCAGCGCATGATAATTTCTCTACATAGTTTCCGCATACTTTTTTCTGTACTGAAGAGGCGTTATGCCTTCTAGTTTATTGAACATATTTATAAGGCCTCTGGAGTCTGAGAAGCCGCAGTCCATGGCAATCTCCAGGATAGACTTATGGGTTTGAACCAGGCTGTCTTTTGCAGCATTGACGCGCATTCGTGTCAGGAACTCTTTATAGGTTATTCCCATATTTGACTTGAAAAATCTGGAAAAATAGCTGGCGGAATAACCGAAAGTCTCGGCAACAGACATTTCATTTATGGCACTGTCATAGTTTTCTTCAGTATATGAAATGATTTTTCGCAGGATATCAGCGTTCTTCCTGCTCTTTTCGGGCAATTCGGTGTCTTTAAGACTCAGATCATCTTTGCAGATGTAATATAAAAGCTCATGAACAAGGCCTAAAAGTCGCATGTTTTCATACTTGGTGAGAGCTTTGCCATCTGCATATTGTGCGAGATCCTTTATTATTTCGACGGGTCTTTCTTCTCCGGGTTTAAAAACAGGAATAAAGTAAAGTTCGTCGAAGTTTGGGATGTAATTGCGAAGGAATGAGTCACTTATCTGAAGTACAGTCGTAAGTGTCGGGGGCAGTTTATCATAAGGCGTAGTTCTGTTTGAGATAACTTTATGGATGCTTCGGCTGTTGACGATAATAAACTGATCTTCCTGTATGGGATGAGCAACTCCGTCGGTATAGTATTCTCCATCATTTGAATAAGAATAAACTATTTCGAGCTCGTTGTGCCAGTGGTCGAGGACATCGCTGACCGCGGAGAGATCTTTATTCGGGTATAAGTCCTTTTTATGAACATTTAGTATTTTGAAAGGCAGCTCAGTGTGGTAATGGACAACTTCATAGGAGATGTCCCTGTTTTGCATATCTGACATGATTAATCCTTTTTATATATATGGTTCAAATAATTAAAAATCGCAATATTTGTCATTATAGTGTATTTTTGATCAATGTCAAGAAAACGTAATTTTTACGACAAGGAATGTAAAGAGTAACCTGCCATTTTTTTATATATTAAGATTCGTTGAACGGGATATGGTTTCCCAATACAAGATTGGAGGTTACAATGGAAGCAATAATTTATGAAGAACAACAACAGGAAAAACAGGGGCGTCTCTCATTCAGTGAGAAGTTCTCATATGGTATCGGAGATTGCGGAGCTAATGTAATAGTTGCGCTGGCCTCATCCTTTTTGACAGGATATTATACAGATACAGTTGGAATCGCTGCTGCAGCTATCGGAACAATGATGCTCCTGTGCAGAGTATTTGACGGTATAACAGATCTTATCATGGGTGCACTTGTTGATAAGACTAATACAAAATATGGTAAAGCAAGACCTTGGCTCTTGTGGACAGCACCGCTTATGGGAATATCACTTTTCATGATATTCAATGTACCGGCATCGCTTGGTGCCAGCGGCAAACTGGTATATATCTACCTTACTTACATTTTCCAGAACTGCATTATTTATACAGCAAACAACCTGCCTTATAATGCACTTCTTAGCCGTATGACACTTGATGTACAGGACAGAGCTCAGACAGCATCTATCAGATTTGTAATGACTCAGGTTACATCACTTATTACAAACGTTATTACAGCTAACCTTATTGCAAGCATGGGCTGGAGATCAATCTCAGCAATATATGGAACAATCGCTTGCGCAATGTGCATTCTTTGCTTCCTTGGAGTTAGAGAGCATGTAGATGCAGGAGAGGACGGAAATGTTAAAGTAGAGCAGGTGCCTTTTTCCAAAGCACTTCCTGCACTTTTAAAGAATAAGTACTTCTTTATTCAGGCACTTATGTTCATGTTCTTATACATCAACGTAGTTGCAACAGGTTCAATGACATACTACTTCTGCAACAGCGTACTTGGTAACATCGCATTCCTTTCATGGACATCTGTTGCCGGAACAATACCTGCAATGATTGTAAACCTTGCAATGCCTAAGCTCGTAGCTAAGTTTGGTAAGAGAAAACTTATGATAACAGGTGCTGTTATCATGGCTCTGGGTTCAGTACTCATCGGTGCTGCAGGATCAAATCTTCCGCTTGTAGTTGTCGGACTTGTTGTTAAGGGATTTGGTACAGGCCCCATCATGTCAGGTATCTTCGCTACAACAGCTGACGTAGTTGACTATGGCGAATGGAAGACAGGCGTTCGTTCAGAAGGTCTTGTAAACAGCTGCACAAGCTTTGGTATGAAGGTTGGTATCGGTCTTGGTTCTGCTATCTGCACATGGATCATCGCTTTCGGTGGTTATGTTGGAACAGCAGAGGTTCAGACAGAGGCAGCTCTTGCATCTATCCGTTTCGGTTATGGATACTTCGGAGCAATCCTTTCACTTGTTGTTCTGGCACTGTGCATCATTATGAACATTGATAAGCACATCGGCCAGATCCAGAGAGATCTTGAAGCTAAGAGAGCAGTAGCAGAATATTAAGAGTAAAGAATTTAGAATTTTAGTATCATAAGAGGTAAAGAAATGTCAAAAGCAAGCGAATTTATTAGAACAAATTTTGCTAAAGGCGATGCCATAAGAGATGAAGGACTTGAAATTCCTTCCGATGTAAAAAGATATACTGATATCACATATGGTGATAAGGGTGAACATCCCGAGTGGCAGATGCTTGATGTATACAGATCGGCAGATGTTCCGGAAGATAAAAAACTCCCCGTTATTGTAGTTATTCACGGCGGTGGCTGGGTATATGGAGATAAGGAAGTTTACAAATACTATTCTGCATCTCTTTGCCAGAGAGGTTTCGCAGTAGTTTGTTATTCATACAGACTTGCACCGGAATACACATTCCCTTCAAGTCTGGAGGATACCTGCGCAGTTGCAAACTGGATTGTAGAGAACGAGGATAAATACGGATTTGATCTTAACAACATTTTTGGTGTAGGTGATTCCGCAGGCGGTACGCTTATAGGCATAACAGCTGCTTTCCTTACAAATAAGGAATATTCCAAAAAGTTTGACTTCACAGTATCCGATAAGTTTAATTTCAAGGGTATTGCATTTAACTGTGCAGCATTTGAGATTAAATCTGTAAGCGAAACAGATGAAAACATGGGAAATCTCATGGATGATCTTTTCGGTAAGAGGGTAACAGAGGAAGATCTCGATGTTATGAACGCAGGAAAATATATAACAAATGCGTATCCTCCGTCATTCCTTATGTCTGCAACGGGAGACTTCTTAAATAATGAGCTTCCCAAGATGGCAGCCGTTATGATAAAGAATTCCGTGCCCTTTACCTGCAAGTACTATACAAGTCCCAATGGAGAGCTTGGACATGTATTCCACTGCAATATGAGGCTTCCGGAAGCAGCACAGTGCAATGATGATGAGACAGCATTCTTCAGAAATCTGATGTAAGACTGTACTGTCAGCGCTATATATAATGAAAAAAAAGAGTTCTAAAACTGTGATGTTTTAGAACTCTCTTTTTTATACTGTATACATTATTATCTTTCCAAAGTTAAATCGTCTGCGATATGGTCCTGATCATCTGTCCAGATTATTGAGCTGTCATCGACAATCTTGATGCTGCCTGAACCGTCTGTGTAAGCAATATCATCGGTATCAACTTCGCCGTTTTCCTTCAAAACAAAATCATGTTTCTCGCAGTCGCTGTAGGTAATTGTTTGTGTGCTTTCATCATATGTTCCGTGCATTACCCATTCGCTGTGCTCTGGCTGTATAATCCATGCCCTCCATACGAAAATCGAGCTCTACCAGTGCTCCGGGAACGCCGTTTTCATTGCTGTTCGCATCCATAAGGCTCCACCCGTTTACAACTGCATCCTCAGGTGCCTTGAATAAGCGGGGACAAGCGGCATTTGCTTCTTCCTCTGCACTTGCCTCTTCTGAAGATGCTTCTTCTGCAGCGTCTTCCTGCTGCTCGGTAACTGTTGTTTCCTCTTTAGAAGTATCTGTATCCTTTGCGCCGCCGCATGCGACAAGTTCTAGTGCCAGTGTCGCCATCATAATAGAAGATATCAATCTGTTTTTCATATACTTTTTCTCCTCCTCACATGTTTTAACCTGAATTATTCATGACACCTTAGAACCATTCAAAATTGCCTTCGGAAATTTTTCGAAGCACAAACGCTGAAAAATGGCGCGTTTAGAGACTGAAAAAGGGTAGACTATCCCTATAGCTCGTTTGGAATGGCTTTTAGGTTGTCAAGGTTCGTTTATAGTTGCTATTCTAACTGCACTTTGAGCTGCCAGATATTCTCAAAGATCTGAAAAACCTCATCTTTGTACGGGCAGCTACTGCACAGATTGAATTTTATGTATCTGCCAGAGTGAACCACTTTTGTAGCAATCTTTAAAAGCTTGAGCCTGACAGTATCAATAAGGTGTTT
>NZ_FMYB01000098.1 GCF_900104155.1 Butyrivibrio sp. INlla16 | reverse complement strand
TCGTAAACGGCAATCATTCCAGTCTTTTTGTTTGTGTACTTCACTATCGACATCTTTCATCCAACCTCCTTAACTGTACTTGGTACTATTTATTATATATCATACCAATATTTATGTCAATACGTGTATTGGTATTATTTAGTTATATAGTACCATTATTTTCCACAAACTTTCAATCAGAAATTAGTGCAAAATGCAGAGAGGCCGTAACCCCAGACATAATCTGAGTTTACGACCTCTTGCATCAATCAGCACTTATATATTTTTAGTCAATCATTAGACCGTGAATAGTAACCCCAGGTCTTCATATAAAAATGAAGTCCTGAGGTTTTCAATTTGAGTTATTACTTTGAAATTTTCTGATCTTTTCCCTTGATGCCCTTGGACTTAAGAATCTTCTGATAATCCTTAAGCTTCTTCTTGGGAACCTTTACCTTTGCATTAGGATGGATGCCCTTGAAAGCACTTCCGCCTACACTCTTCTTTGTAAGTGCAGTTGTCTTGATCTTGACACTCTTAAGATTCTTACATTTGTAAAATGCCTTGCTGCCTATTTTCTCAATATTCTTTCCTATTGTGATCTTCTTGAGTTTCTTGTTGCCTTTGAAAGCACCGGCTGCAATCTCTGTTACCTTGTATTCCTTGTTATCAACCGTTATGGATTCCGGAACTGTAGCGCTTGTTGCTGTGTCAGATTCAGGCTTTGCATATGTAACAGTCTGTTTTCCGTTTTCTGTTGATGTAATGGTGTAGGATGCACCGCCGTCTGCTACAATATCACCAACCTTGTGTGCCTCTGCTGCAGGGTCTGCAACAGTAGGAGCCTTGGATTCATCTGACTTGGAATCCCCTGATGAATCAACTTCCGTGATATTAAATTTACCCTTTAGTGTTGTAATATCATAATTTTTATTATCGCCATGAAGGATAACAAAAATATCATATTCGCCGGGATTTTCTCCCTCTGTTCTCTTCAGTTCATATGCAAGTTCGTTCTCGGCACTTTTAGGTGTTACTACAGCCGTCAGCTTCGGATCCTTTTCACCAAATTTCTTGCTCTTATCTTCAGCCTTAATCTCTGCTTCGGCCTTACTTATAAATGCTGTTGTTTCAGTCTGACTTCCGGATGATGTCAGCTCATAATTATTTCCACTTGCCCCCGTAAAAATAATATCAGATATTAACACAGTCTTTTTAAGGTCAGATGCATGTTTGTTAGTAAATTTTCCTGTGGCGGTGACGGATACATTATCGCCGCTTAATACACCATCAATTACTACACCACTGTAATCGAGTTCTGCAATGTTAGTTCCATCATAAACCTTATTCTTGCCTGTAATTCCAGTCACCTTTACCGGCTTTTTCTCTATAATGAGTGTTTTTCTGATTTCATTTCCTGCGTAAACACCTTTTCCTTTCACAATCGCCGTATATTCTCCGGCATTGATCGGGTGTACAGTTACACCATCCTTCATGAAAGATACGGTGTAATCAGTACCATTATTATATCCGGTTACCGAAACCGCACTGCTTTTATCAGTTTTGTCATAAACCAGATTCCCTTTAACAATGACTTTGTCGTCGGGAATTTCAGCAACAACTATTCCTTTCTTGTCAGAATTCAATTTAATAGTACAGCCCTTATCACTAAAAAATGCATTAAGGTCATTTTCATTAAGTTTACCGTAATTATAAGTACTTGCTGCCTCTGCAAATATTTCATGTTGATCCGATGTTACGCCAATTTTTCCTGTCAAATGTCCTGTGACAGTAATCATCGTAGCGCGATATTCATATCCTCCAAATTCTTCATCTTCTTTGTCCGGAACAAGATATACATTTTGTGAAGTCCCATCTTTAGTATTTCCATAAACACGAGAATTCCCAGAAACATTAAAATAAGAAAATTCACCCACATATACACCACCACCTTGGTTATCACTGATAACACCGCCATTCATGGTTAATTTACTAAATTCAAGAAGTACACCCATTCCCGTATTATCACTGATGCTTCCACCATTCATAATGATGTCACCATGTTTTATTCCTACATAATTGTTGGTTATAGTTCCACCATTCATCGTAAACGATCCATAAACAAAAACACCGCTTTCACCACAGTGTGTAATCTTTCCTCCCCCTTTGGTATCATTCAATATCAAATTACCTTTAACAATTATGCCATAACCATATGCATAACTAATGCTAGCACCATCAATTTTATGCCCATACAAATCCAAATAAACAGTTGTATCATCATAAACTTCCGCATTACCATTATATCCTGATTTACTAATATCAGCACCCAGCCTTATATATATTGTTTCGTCCTTTTTTCCTTTATATAAAGTATTACTTAAATCTTTATATGTATCTACTACGTAAGGACTGCTTTTTGTCCCACTACCTGTTACACTTGCAGATACTCCAATCGGTATAAATAGAGCAGCTGCAAATGCCACAAAGCTCATTAATACGAACTTTTCAATAATACTTTTTAGTTTCTTCATGTTTTTCCCCTTCCTTACTACATTTTTTACATAATAAATACGCACCTTAAGAAAACACTTTCCTAAGATGCGAAACTGTACCCATAAAAATCTATGAAATTGCCTGTTACGACATTTCTGTCCGTTAAAACTATTCTTTGCTTAATAATGGTATTCAATTTTGAAATCCCCCCACAGGTTTCTTATGCCATCTGACTGATGGACACAAAATAACAATATAATTATACACGAAAAGGCTGCTGTATAAACTACGGAATATGCACAGCTTAATGCATACTCCGTACTTGACAAACTACATTTTTTTAGTATTCATAATCGCTGACCCAGTCTTCAGACATAAAAACTGTCCTTCGAACTAATAAATCAGATAAATTCTAAGAGCTATCCCTTTCATAAATCTTCAACAAATAAAAACCTTGCAACCCCAGTAAATTTCTATACTTGACGGTGTATGTACTTTTGAGTCAGCGGCTGATTCTTTGACTAAAATATTCCTGTATGTTCTTAAAATCTGCTCAGAACAGGAGGAAAGTATGTCAAAAGTTGTACCAAGGATCAATGATGCAGACAGGGAAAAGATCGCACTTGGAATTGTCAGGAAGCAGCCACTAAAAAAGATAGCTGCCCTGCTGGGAAGGCACCTTACTTCCATAACCAATGAGATCAGGAAACAGATAAATATACAGTAGAGCTAGTTCGTGATGACGAATTCATTGGACTTCTGAATATTAAAAAAATATTCTGCGACTACTATTATCCTTCTTATTTCACAAGCGAAAAATACTTAAAGCTGCCAACTTTGCTGGATAGAGTTAAGCTTAGCGTAGAAGGATGAACACTCAAGCTAAAAGCCTGGTCAGAAACACTCTTTGTAGTCTGTGAATTCTGTCCAGGCTTTTATGACACCAGCGTGCCTTCTACTTCCACGTTGCACTTTACAGTAAGTATCAACGCTTTTGCTATCTTATATACAGAAAACAGTATTCCAAATGAATATCCAAAAATAACCAGCGCTATAAGCAGTACTTCTTTCACTTTCCTCTATCCTTCGACTTTTCAGCCAATAATTTCTGATGAATATAAGCATACAGCAATCAACGATATGCATGTAGACTCAAAAGTGCAAATTATAAGACTGTATTTACCTGCAGCAATGCAGACGTGCAGATACGATTATCCTTTTCATCACCCTTTTCTCTTATCAATTCCCCTACTCTTCTAACGGATCCGCCGCCTATAAACGAGCGTATCCTGCATCCAATGATTATTTTTGCATTTCAATAATTTCATTGAGAATTTTTCCATGTGGTGTCAAATATATAATTACCATTGAGAATTTTTCCTTTTAATGATAAAATTCTCAGTAGAAATTAAAATTAAGGAGTGCTGCCATGATCAAACGCGAAAAGTATATCGCCCCAATAAGAAGTTTCTATGACAATGACCTTATTAAGATCATTACAGGAGTAAGAAGATGCGGCAAATCAGAGATATTAAAGCAGATAAAAGCTGAAATCGCTGAAAAGTCTGCTAATATCATCTATCTCAATTTTGAAGACCGTATCGTAACAGAGCAGATCCAGGAATGGCAGGACATCGTTACACACGTTGAAGACAACCGGAAGGATGGGTTCTGCTATGTATTTCTTGATGAAGTACAGGAAATAGATGGATGGCAGAATGCCTGCAAGACCTTGCGTTTAAGGGATTGCTCAGTATTCATTGCCGGCTCAAATTCCAAACTTCTTTCGAAGGAATTTACAAAAGAACTGTCGGGAAGATATGTTGCTTTCAGAATCCGCCCGTTCATATATAAGGAAATCCTTGAATATGCAAAAGAACTTGGTCGTGAGGTACCCATCTCCGATTACCTCATTTGGGGTGGTTTCCCCAAAAGGCTTGAATTCCAAGGTGAAGAAGAACTCAGGATATATCTCAACGATCTTGATAAAACCATCGTGGAAAATGACATCATAAACAGATATAAGATACAAAAGTCCAATGAATTCCGCAAAGTCACAAGCTTTGTTCTGATATCCAACTCACGCATTTATTCGGCGAAAGCCATTGCCGATTACATGAAAGGAAACAATAACCAGTGCAGCAGTAACACAGTGCAGAAGTGGATTTTCTATCTGAGTGAGGCATATATCATAGATCAGGCAGACCGGTATTCAAAAAAAGCAAAGAAAGTCCTTGAAAACAGCCATAAGCTGTACAACTGTGACGTTGCCCTTAACTCTATCAGGTGCCCAAATAATCGCTATGACATCACTCACAATATGGAAAACATCGTGTATAACGAGCTGATATACATGGGTTACAAAGTAAGTGTCTATGACAACAATGGCAGGGAGATTGACTTCCTTGCTGAAAATGGCAATTACAGGTACTTCATCCAGGTTGCTTACAGTGTTGCCGAAGATAAAGCATATCAGCGCGAAATGTCTGCCTTTAGTGGGCTTAGCCAGATAGATACAAAAATCCTTATCACCAACGATGACATTGATTATTCAACAAGTAACGTCAAACACATAAAATTTAAGGATTTCCTGTTAATGGAAAACCTTGAGAAATAACGAATAAATTTCACCCACCAGAATCAACCCATGAAACTGATGAATGGTGAAACGCAGTATGCTTAAGGCAACTACGATATATATCATTATGATTGCAGGGAGGAATGTATGTGATGAAAAAGGGATTTGTTAAACAGCGGATAATAATGCAATTTTTACTTTTACTGACAATGTCATGCTTTATTTTTTGCAGGCATAATGTATCAGCTGCCTCAGCAAAGGATAGGATAATATCAAATTCCAACAAGGTTGTAGTAATCCGGACATCTTATGCTACTGGCGGATTTAATGACGGTTGGGGCGGAGTCATGGATGCTGTACCCAATAAGGATTCAGATGTATATGAGTTATATGATGTTGTTATCTGGGACGATCGCATTAGTCTATATAAATTTCCGGGAAACATCGATGATGCCAGCGATGAATTTTTCAAAAATCATCCTGAATACGATACAAGAAACAACAAGGAATATGAAAAAGGCTGGCGTGCTTTCAGAGAGGAATGCTGCCTTGATACGCATATGGTAAAAAGCTCTGAAGCAAGTCCGGGCACTAATAGTAAAAAAAGACTTTCCGCGTACAAATCATTCTTTAAAAAGATAAAGGAACGGACATCCAATAGCAGCAGCTATGTCATAAAATATTCAGGACATGGCCGTGATGAAATGTTCTGTGGGAATCTCAACAGAAATGACACTATAAATATATTAAAGTTCAGTAAAAAGCTATTTGGTAAAAAGTTTTCAATTATCGATTACGGAACAAATTGTAAGTCCGGAAAGACTTCTGTACTAAAAATGTACCAGGACTATACTGACTACATGATTGTGAACCAGTTGGACTGTGGTGGTTTTGAGTATGATGATGACAAGGATTGTAAGATATACGATCAGGTAGATACTGATATGGTATATGACAAAATGTTTGGCTCTTCAGGGGTAATGGTGGGTGAAAAATGCCATCATCCCCAGCATTTATGCTGATCTTGCGCCTCGAGGTTTTCTGTTAGGAAGTGGAATCCTCAAATCCGAGCATACTAAGTAGACCATATCGAGCATGTTTTGGATATTGCGAAAACCATATGCCTTGCGGACAATCAGTTTGATTTTGTTATTAGTAGCCTCAATTCGTGCATTGCTCATACCCAGCCGTATTGCATTGAGTATGTGATCC
>NZ_FMYB01000033.1 GCF_900104155.1 Butyrivibrio sp. INlla16 | reverse complement strand
CTACAACGAATAATCTGTCGGAAAGATCACTCAGAGGAATCAAAACCAAAATGAAGGTATCAGGTCAGTTTGCATCTACTGATACCGCGGATAATTACGCCCTTATAAGGACATATATCGAAACATGCCGTCGTAACGGGATAAATGAAATAGAAGCTCTGTCCAGGCTATGCAATGGTAAACCTTATACTGTGGAGGAAATCTTCTCTTCACAGAAATAATCATACTGAAACTTAATAGCGAATCAGCGTGCTGATTAAGTACGCTGATTTGTCATGTCCAAAAGTATTTAGACCGTGAATAGTAACTCTTTATTATGCATTGGGATCCAATTCCAATGATCCACCATCAGAGGCTTCATATTCAACATCTATTCCAACGGCTGTTGAAGTAGGCACTTATCTGGTTTGGTATAAGTGTGTCGGAAATGAAGAATATAATGATACAGCCCCCGAATATGTCTCCGCCGAAATAAAAGCAGCACCGGCCGAAGGGAAAACCACTCCTCAGGAAGAAGAAAAAACAGCACCCCCGGAAGAAGAAAAACCTGTCATAACAGAAAAACAAAATAATAAACTACCAAAAATATCAAAGCCAAAGTTATCCGCAACCAGTAAAAGCGTAACTGTAAAATGGAGTAAATTAAGCAAAAAAGATCTCAAAAAGGCGGATAAAATTGAAATATGGATATGTACAAATAAAAGCTTTTCAGAAAAAGACACAATTAAAAAGACCGTAAAAAAAAGCAAAGACTGCTTAACCGTAAAAGGCTTAAAGAGCAAAAAGACTTATTATGTTAAGATGCGAACCATAAAGAATGTATCCGGTGTAAAAAATGTTGGAAGCTGGACAAAAGTAAAAAAGATCAAGACCGATAAAAGTTAGGATAACATAATATCAGTATTCACACCGGTCTGTCTTCATGCGCATATTTCTTGATGTTTTTATAGGCATTAACGTTTAAAACGCACATTATCACAACAAGCACAAGCATACCGGACAAGATAAACAATCCATCTTCTGATGCGCTGCATGAAATAGCTACGGTATCGTAGATACCATGAATAAGCATTGCAATAAGGACGCCTTTTGTCCTCATCTGCTTTGCTGCGCTTTCGTCGCCGCTAAGTTCGAGGCTCTTGGCCTGTCCGTAGTAATAACCCATGTAAATTCCGAAGATACAGTGGCCGGGAAAAGCTGCCCTCAGATACGCTGTTCCGGCATCGGAAGTAAAGAGATATAAAAGATTCTCAACAACCTCGAAGCCTATAGCTACGGTGGTCGAATAAACCACTCCGTCAAAGCGGTAGTTAAATGCAGGATGTTTCCAGGTCAGCTTCTTCAATACAGCATATTTACAAATTTCTTCCGAAAAAGCCGCAACCAGAAATGCTACCAGGACGCTGTTAATCAGAGATCCCTGAGGAGTTAATATATCCACAACATATTGAATTCCCGACTCAATTATAGTTACAACAATCGGAAGCGGAATAGCTCCGAATAGAAACAGCTTGATAAGAAGCGGTATCGGTTCAGGTTCGATGCTGTCCAGTTTGTATATAAGAAATATCAATATAATCCCCTGCGCACATGATAGAAGCATTGCCAGCGTCATGCTGCCGGCTCCCATGACAAGGGAAGTAAAAATCAGACTTAAAGTCAGGACGACTATCATAACCATAGGGAGCTTTCGAACATAGAATGTGTCCTTCTGTTCCGTTATGCTCGGATTTTGCACTGACGGACTTGAATTTTGCACATGTAGACTCGGGTTTTGCACCGACAAGTTCGAATTTTGCGTAGCAGCTCCGCAGTTGCCGCAAAACTTTTGTCCGGGTTGTATCTCACTTCCACAATTAGTACAGTACACGTCTGACTCCTCTCCCCTAAAGAACTATTTTTTATCGGTCATGGTGCAGTTTATCAGCTTCAGTTTCTCATTTCTGCGCAAATGTTTAATATGCCACTCTCTGCTCATGGCTTCTTCTTTTGTGTCAAAAGTCTCATAATACACGAGCTTCACCGGAAGTCTGGGTTTTGTATATTTTGCGCCTTTTCCGGCATTATGATCGGCGATTCGCTTTTCCAGATCATTAGTCCAGCCGCAGTATAAAGACCCATCAGCGCATTCGACCAAGTAAGTGTAGTTCATCAGATTATCCCTGCCCGCTCCATAGTATTTTTCCAGATATATGCTGCCTTTTATATAAGCGACAGTTCCGCATCAGCTCTCACCTGCCCTCCAAACATAGAGGAATAGTACCCCGGCTTTAATGGCGTAACCTCCGCTCTTGATTTCAGTTCATAGATTTTGCCCGTTCTGATGGATTCATCAAGTCCAAGCAAAACCTCCATACAGTGATAACCATATTCCTTGCTAAGTCTGTTCTTTCTTCCCTGTCTGATGGCATAAGCAAGCTCAGCAACGCCCACTCCGCGGTGACCGTAGCCGTCAAAAGGCATAGGCTCTCCAACCATATTTTTACCATCAAAGCCATGAGTGAAGGGCATTTTTATCGGCTCGTTTTCAGGGAGTGATATGATAACCTCACCGTCAAACTTATTGGGATCACCTATTTCCATGTTGCCCCTCGTTCCGAATAATTCGAATCTGGTCTTCTCTCCGCCAACATTATTTCCGTTAAAATGAAGTGATACAAGCACGCCGTTCTCAAATTCCAGCGCTCCGCAAAGTACATTTGTTCCGGGGATCTGCCAGGAATCCGGATTACCTTTGACATATAAGAGCTGCTTATCATGCATCAGGGCCGGTGCTCCGAAGCCTGTAACTCTTTTCACACTTCCAAGGAGTGCAATAAGCGCACCAACATAGTATATTCCTGCATCATAAGGAATAGCACCACCTTCCTGCTGCAAAAATCTGAAAAGCTCAGACATCAGGCATTGGTCACGGTTGACACTGACAAATCCGCTTGTTATCTCTCCTATGATCCCGGAGTCAAGATAGTTTCTGGCGGTCTGAATTCCGGCACCTAAAACCGTATCAGGCGCTACCGCTATCATCAGATTTTTTTCTTCTGATATTTTTATAAGTTCCTCAGCTTCCTCGAGGCTTGTGGTAAACATCTTCTCAGTGTAGACATGCTTCCCTGCTTCAAGCATCTGCTTTACTATCTCATAGTGAACATCAGCAGGTGTCAGATTCACAACAAGCTCAATGTCGTCAGATGCAGCAACCTCATCTATAGTCATAACTCTGGCTATACCGAATTTCTCAGCCTTGGCTTTTGCGCCATTCATCGAGCGATTTGCTATTGCCACAAGATCGATGATGTCAAACATCTCCTTCAGATTGCGGATATAAATGTCGCTAATCATCCCACAACCGATGACAGCAGTTTTAACTTTTTTAAACTTTTGAACTGAACTCATATGATGTATCTCCTTCTCAACAAGGTATAGTAAAAATATCGATTTAGGTAAAATTCCGGAATTTTAATCATCGTCTCCCGGATCAGGCAAAGCTAAAGCCCCCTTGGGATTAGTAGCACCCTGTTTTTTCATGTAGCCTGCGTATTTCTTTGCTGTTTTTAGTTTAGGGTTCCTGACAAGCAGCCCCTTTTTTGTACCCGAAAAAGAATTCTTTCCAAAGGAATTCTTTTTAAGCAGCTGACTGTAAACATCGAAGCACTCCAGCTTCTTACATCCTTTAAAAGCATTTTTACCTATTTTTCTTAACGTAAGCGATTCAAAATACACGTATCGAAGATTCTTGCAGCCCTTAAAGCAATCATTTGCAATGTATTCAAGACTACAGTCAGCCTCATCCGAAACAGATTTTAGTTTTTTGTAATTCTTGAAGGCGCCTTCTTTTATTCCGATAATCTCATAATCCTGACCCAGAGCAGGACCGGCAAGACATGGAATTACCAACTTTTTAATATTGTGGTTTGCCGCACCGATTACAATGCATTTTCCGGCTTTATTATCTACGGCTTCTTCTAAAACCTCATAATCAATCCCATTAAAGGTAAATGTGCCTGCTGCATAAACATTCTGAGATTTCAAAATAATTAAAAACAATGAAGATACAAGAATAACAATTAACCTTTTGGGAATCGAATTTGACGCCGGCTGCTTATTCATATACGGACTCCTCTCTTATTGCGAGAATCGTTTCAGCATAAGAATATTATATCGCAAACTTCCGGCATCAAAAAGAAAATGTAAGTTTTCCTCAGTGTGATAATTCTGTGATGTTCACACTGATATGATTAACTCAACAAAAGGAAGACAGCTAATGAGTTTCACATAGAAGGAGGTAATCACCATGACAATGATTATTAACATTCTTAACTTATTCGGAATTCACATTAAGAGATACATCACCTGCCCTTGCGGAAGATAATAGAACATTTAAATTATAAAGGAGAATTTACCATGGATTATATTATTGAGATGATCGAATCAAAAATGGGGAATCAGCTGCGCTGATAATCCCCATTTTCGTCTACTATAAGCTCCAGATCGGCCTTCATGGTCTTTAAAAGGCACAGACGGACATTAGCCATGTCGCTAAAGTCCACAAATTTTTCTGCTACTTCAAGTGTATTGCCGCTCTTAACCTTTCTGTCCACAAGTCTGTCACGCAGCATATTTTCATCTGCAGTGATAGAGATTGTGTAATCGGCATAAGTCTTAATCTCTCGCCATCCATCCTCATCAAGCAGAAGATAGTTGCCCTCGAGAAGTACGATGTTTTTCTCTACTTTAATCGCATTATCTGTCGGATTGTGAAGGTGCCTGTCATAAGTGGGCCAGCCTACTTTTTCCTTGCTGACGACATCCTTTATGCGCGCTGTAAGTAGGTCCAAATCAAAGGTTATCGGTGCTCCCTTGATATCGACCATGCGAATTTCCTTACCGTCCCGAATAGTGTTATGTGTCAGGAGATAGTCCTGGTATCTGTGAAAACCGTCCATTCCTATCGCCTGAATATCGGTATATTCCTCATTTTGCTCAGACAAACTCTGCAAAAAACTGCACAATGTGCTCTTCCCGGCTCCGGGAGGTGCTGCCAGAAGGACAAGGATTCGCCTGTTCTTCTTTTTTTGTAATGAAGTTAGGTCTGATAATAAAGGGATGAATATTTCGCGCAAGGATCCTTCACTGTAACTTGCTTGCACGTCTATTCCGTTTATGTTTACGTTGTAATTCATAAAAAGGCCTCTTTAGGTGCGGACTGTAAACTCCCCACTCTTTACGGTGAGTGTTAGCTTGCCGCCGTTCTTTAATTTGCCGAAAAGAATCTCGTCTACAAACAGTGGCTTGATGTCGTTTCGAATGACACGGTCAACTTCCCTTGCTCCGAATTCCTGGCTGATTCCGCGCTTTATCACCAGATCCTTGGCCTTTTTATCCGCAGAAAATACTATCTTCTTCGCGGAAAGCTGATCCTTTAATTCGGATAATTTCTTGTCTACCACGAGACTTGCCATATCCTCATCCATGCTGTTAAATACAACAACTTTACTCAGGCGGTTTCTGAACTCAGGCTGGAAGACGCGTTTAACCTCCTCCATCAGTACGCTGTTGTCGTGACCCTCGCTGACAAAGCCTATGCCGCTTTTGCCAAGCTTGTTAGCCCCTGCATTTGAGGTCATAATAACGACGACATTCCTGAAGTCGGCTTTTCGTCCCTGGTTATCGGTCAGCGTCGCATAGTCCATGACCTGAAGAAGGACGTTATAGATATCGGGATGAGCCTTTTCAATTTCATCGAGCAAAAGAACGGCAGAAGGACTCTTCCTTATGGCCTCTGTGAGTATTCCGCCCTCCTCGTAGCCAACGTAGCCCGCAGGAGATCCAATTAGCTTTGCAACCGCATGTTTCTCGCCGTATTCACTCATATCGAAACGAATGAGTTTGACACCAAGCTCATCCGCAAGCCTTTTTGCAATCTCTGTTTTTCCGACTCCGGTAGGTCCCACAAATAAAAGACTTGCAAGAGGTTTGTTCTCCTCCGAAAGACCTGCCTTGGAGAATTTCACAGCATTTACAACCTGTGATACAGCCTCATCCTGACCGAAAATCTTGCCCTTAAGTCTATTCTCAAGAGTTGCAAGCCCTGTAACATCATCTGTCTCAACAGTCTCAATAGGCACCCTGCATATTTTGGTGAGAATCTCGTTAATTACTTCCTTATCAACAATCTGCTTCTTAGCCTTTAACGGATGAAGTTTTCTGAAGGATCCTGCCTCATCGATAATGTCAATCGCTTTGTCCGGAAGATATCTTTCATTTATGTATTTTGCACTCATTTTCACAGCATAAGGAAGAACTTCATCCTCATAGATTACGCCGTGATAGTTCTCATACTTTTCCTTTAGTCCCTCTAGTATTCGGATGCTCTCCTCCTCTGAGGGTTCCTTAATCTCCACATTTTGGAAACGGCGAACGAGGCTCTTGTTCTTCTCGAAATACTTCTTGTATTCTTCAAAGGTTGTCGCCCCGATGAATCTGATATGTCCATCTGCAAGATAGGGCTTAAGCATGTTCGAAGCATCAAAAGAGCCTTCTCCAACTGCGCCGGCACCTGCAAGATTATGTATCTCATCTATATAAATAATTGGCTTTTCTTCTTTTCCTATCTCGGATAATACCTTCTTGAAGCGCTTCTCAAAATCACCTCTGTACTGCGTTCCTGCGAGCATACCTCCAAGATCCAGCGCAAAAACTCTGGCGCCTTTTATAGCGTCCGGAACCTCATTTTTCCTAAGAAGCTCCACGAGTCCGTAGGTTATTGCTGTCTTACCGACTCCGGGTTCACCGATATGAAGCGGGTTGTTCTTGTCCTTGCGGCACAGAATCTGGATAGTTCTCTCAAGCTCTTCCTTCCTGCCGATAAGGGGATTCACATCCTCCAAAGTATCATTAAGGCAGGGTGCAAATATTTTGAGATTGCCTGTATCCTCCTCGCGCTCAGGACCGCCTGTAGAGGCACTGCCGCCATAGTCTACGTTCTCATCTTCAATATATGAAAGTTCCTCAAGAAGTTCAGCCTCCGTAAGCCCATCCTGCTCCATGTAGTATACTGCATAGCTGTTATCAAGATTCCAGATTGCATGGATAAGATGCCTTATATGGACCTCGGAGCAGCCGCTTGAATAGGCACTCTGTCCCGCAAAATTAATCATATGCTGTGTGGAAAGAGAGAGCACAGGTTCTTTTCCTTTTACCTTCTCAATGTATTTTGCCGCATAATTCATAAGGTTCTTCGAAAGAGCCTGAATATCACCGCCGCACTCCTCATAAGCCTCGCGAAATGCCTCATCATCAAGCATCATAAGGAGCACAAGCTCCGGTGTCACATATTCATATTGGTTACTACTTGCATACTCCACCGCATTTTGAAGTGCAAGCATAGCTTCTGCAGATAGATTCATATTATGCCTCCTCCACGCTCATGCGAAACGGAAAGCCCTCCTGTTTCGCCCGCATCAGGGCTGCGTTCACCTTGGTTGATGCGATGTCGTAAGGATATTTTCCAACAACTGCCTGTCCCTTTTTATGGACACCAAGCATAATGGACTGAGCTGTGACCTCGTCCTTATGAAATATATCCATGAGAATCTCCACCACGAATTCCATAGTGGTGAAGTCGTCGTTGTACATGACCACGTTGAACTGACGCGGCTCCTTAACTTTATCCTTTGTACGCTCCTTTGTCTGTCCCTGAACTGCCATAATAATCACCGCCTTTTCTTTTTTTGCTGTCTTCCTGTGATCATTATCAATAGACTCTCCGGAATGAAATGCTGAAAAGCAATAGCAAGCTTCATCCCAAGAGTCGGAATTATCACTGTCTGCCTCTTCTTCATACCCGTAAGGCATTCTTTTACGCATTGCTTAGCGGATATCCCTTTAAGAGCAAACATCACATCCGACTTACTGTTAAACTCAGTATCCACCGGTCCCGGGCAGAGGCAGCAAACATAAACGCCGCTTCCCTGTTCTTTAAGCTCTCTCGCAACAGCTTTGGTAAGCGAAACAACATACGCTTTGGATGCGTAGTAGGTCGCCATGTAAGGGCCTGCCGGAAGAAGGCCTGCCGATGAAGCCACGTTCAGGATTGTCCCCGTTCCCTGCGCTTTCATTTTGCGAAGCACACCCTTAAAAAGAATATGCATGGCAATATCGTTGACCTTTATCATTGATATTTCCTTTTCAAGATCCGTTTCAATGAAAGATCCCGCTGTCCCGAATCCCGCATTGTTTATGAAAACGTCTATATGTTCTTCGTAGATACTCTCCAAAAGCTTTTTGCACTGATTCTCATCGGATAAATCTGTAGTTATCACTTTGCAGGTTTCACCGAATGTTGTACGCATGGCTTCAAGGCGATCCGTGCGCCTTCCCGTGAGAATTAGCCTATATCCTCTTTTCGCATACACTCTGGCAAATTCCTGCCCTATTCCGGATGTCGCTCCTGTAATAAAAACTGTTTTCACTTTACTCTCCTCATAAGACAATATCTTTATCAAGCTTTGAAAGATTCTTTTTATGAATCAGCATGAGCAGTGCCTCCTTGGCCTTTAGCGGAACATCAGGATCCACATACTCATTGACAACACCGTCTTTTATTGCAACCACGTTTATACCGTATTTTTTTCTGAGGTTAAGCTCTTTTAACGACTTCCCCACCCACTTTTCCTTAGGCAGCATCTCTATAAGACATATATCATCACTTACTTCGAAATACTCAAGGAAGTTGCTGGAAATAAGCCCTCTTGCCGTTCTTATACCGCTCTCCTCTTCGGGATAGATAACCTCATCTGCTCCGATTTTGGATAAAACAGATCCCATTCTCTCGTTACTTGATTTGGCAACAACCCACTTAACTCCGTACTCCTTCGATATCATTGTGCACATTATGCTTGCTTCAAGGCTCATGCCCATGGCAACCACAGCGCAGTCGATGTTGGATATGCCAAGCGCCTTTATGGCAGCGGGATCCGTAAGATCAGCCTCAATAGCAGTTGTAGCCTTGGCAGAATAGGAATCTATGATGTCCGCATCGTTATCAACTACCATGACATCCGCACCGCTCTCTATAAGCTTGTCGGCTACTGCCTGTCCGAATTTTCCAAGACCGAATACCACAAAAGAATTATACTTCATCAGTCCACTCTCCTTTTATCCTACTATAAAGTGTCCGTTTGAAAATCTGATATCATTTTTATCCGAACGCTTAGTGCTGAAAAACAGTGCCATGGAAATAGGTCCTATTCTTCCTGCATACATTCCGATCATTACCACTATCATTCCCGGCACATTAAGACTCGCCGTGAGCGACCTGGAAAGACCTACGGTTCCTGTTGCACTGAATATCTCATACGCTGCGGAAAGCGCCGGCGCATCACATACCTGCATAAGTGCGATCATCAGTGCCATTGTCAGCATAAGGTTTGACATTACGATGGCACTTGCCTTGTTGATCAGCTTTTCCGAGACAGCTCTGCTGAACACAACGGGCTCTGTCCTGTTCCTGATAAATGAAAAGACATTGAGGAGAACCACAAAAATTGTAACCGTCTTTATTCCTCCCGCCGTACCCACCGGAGATCCTCCAATAAACATGTACATGCATCCCACAATACAGGTTGAAGGTGTCAGCGACTCCTGGGGAACAGTTGCAAAACCAGCTGTTCTGAAGGTCACCGATTGGAAAAAGCTTGCAAGGATTTTGTTTCCCACTGTCATTTTTCCTATTGTATCAGGGTTATCCCACTCAAAAAGCATAACCAGAAGGGTTCCGGATATCAGTAAAAACAGCGTTAGGTTGATTACAAGCTTGGAATGTTCGCCAAGCCTTTTCCAGAAGGTTCTGATGTTGTATCCGTGCTTTACCGATCTTTTCAGATTTTCAATAAAATCAAACCATACAACGTAACCCAGACCACCAAGGACGATCAGTGTAATAGTGATCACATTCACCGGGATATTGGTCTGATAATCTATCAGCGAATTGGCCCCCATTACATCCATTCCGGCATTACAAAAAGCTGAAACCGCGTTAAAAACAGACACCCATATTCCTTTGAAAAAGCCAAACCTTGGGATAAAAACAAATGAGTAAAGAACAGCTCCAATGCCTTCAACTATGAAAGTGTCCTTGATAACTCTTATGAGGAATTTAATCAGTCCGTGAATAGAATCAAGATTGTAGTAGTCCTGAATCAGAAGTCTGGTGCTTAATGAGAACTTCTTTTTCATAAGCATCATTATCGCGGAATACAGCGTAATTACACCAAATCCGCCTATTTGGATTAATATCAGGATTATCAGTTGTCCAAGAAAAGACCAGTGAGAAAAGGTGTCGACCACCACAAGACCGGTAACACATATCGAAGTGGTTGCCGTAAACAGAGCAGTGATAAAGTCAGTGTGCTCGCCTCTTGCCGTTGCTGCCGGAATCATCAGAAGAAATGAACCAACCACTATTGCCAGCAAAAAGCCAAGCACAATTATCTGTGTTGATGTTAATCTGCTTTTTTCTATCTTTGTTTCATTAAAAACTCGCAATCGGTGTACCTCTGTAAGCGATAGTTTACTTGTAACCTAAGGTTTAAATAACCCCAAGCGTTTTTAATACGAAGAGCCAAAACGTAAGGGAAAAAGAACAGCCAAAGGTAGTTATCATTATTATACTACTGCTGAGCGTCCCTTCATGTCCCATGTTCTTCGCCATGATATAGCAGCTGACTGTAGTGGCTGAACCGAGCATCACAAGAATCGCCACCAGCTGCTCTCCCGCAAAGCCAAGACGAATTGCGACAGGCATGAATATCATAACCAATAAAAACAGCTTGATGAAGCTTGCTACCAGTGCGGGTTTCACGTTCTGCAAGGCTTTTCTGTAATCGAAGGTCGCACCCATCGACATGAGCCCCAGCGGTGTCGCAAGTGCGCCGACGTCACTTACTACGGTGTCCATGATTTTGGGAACGGGCAGCTTACAAACAGACCAGATAAGTCCCGTCAATATTCCAAGGATGATGGGATTTTTGATAATCCCAAGCACGGTTTTCTTTAAAAGTTTGTTATTACCAGCTGACGAGTGTTCCACGTTTTTGCTGTCAGCCGATACATTCTCGTCCTCCGGAGCTGTCACTGTCAATATAATAACTGCAAAAATGTTGTATAACGGCACGCTTCCAAGGATCATCAGAGGCGCCATTCCACTGCTGGATTCGCCGTAGATACTGTGAATAAAAGCGATACCAAGAAGCGCTGCGCTGCTTCGATAAGCGCCCTGTAAAAACTCGCCTCGTCTGGAGGGCGTTTTTACAAATATTCGTGACAACAAACTTATAAAAAGTATGCTGACTATTGTGGTGACAAAACAAAAGAGTACAAACCCCGGGTTCCAGGTTCCAATAAAGTCCTGCTTTGCCAGATCCGAAAAGAGCAAAACCGGAAGTGCGACTTCAAATACAAATTTGTTCATAAACGCTGCAGCGTTATCATCAATAATTCCAAGTCTCTTGAACACGTTTCCGAGTGTCATAAGAAAGAAAATCGGAAGTGTTGCATTCAGGCTAAAAACCAAATTTTCCATTTCTTACTCTACCACCTCTTAAGCATGTCTTTCTTCTTAAGTCCGTTTCTTTTGGCTGATCTTGGCCAGCCTGAATTACCGGCAATCTGATACAGAATGCGAGGGAACTTATATGCATCCGCATAGATATTCTCTATAGATGTGCCTTCATTTACAGCCTGTCCAAGCTCTTTTAATGATAGTGCAACATTTCTTGCCGGCCCCTTTGTCGGATCGGGCATGCGCATCATCTGTCCCATCATCTCTCCTGCGCCTATTGCAACTCCTCCGCAGTATTCATAGCCGCATGTTTCGGCCCACTCTTCCATCATGCCAAGGAGGTTGCAGATCTGTCTGCTCTCATAGAATCCCATGTTAGCTACGACATATATCTTCTTTTTGTCTTTGTTTCCTTTCGCCTCCAGTTTTTCCAGGAGTCTCAAAACAGTAGAGGGAATCCCGTCGACATAGAGCGGCATTCCGAAAACAATCCTTTTATATGAAGTAACAAGCTCTGCAAGTTCGTTGTACTTATTTAAGTAGGTCAAAAGATTGATGCTTTCTGTCTCGCATTCTATGCTGCCGCTTAAGTATTTCAGGAATTTCAGAGAATTTGCATCATCGCCCCTTGAGCTGCAGTTGATCAGTAGAATTTTTTGAGATTCTGATACTGTCTCTAAAGAGCTGGTATTCTCTTTGCTTTCAGCTGCGTTATCCGAAAATGTATTATCGGATTCTTCGATGTTTTCAAACTTAAGTGCCTTGATATCTCCGTGAAAATTTCTGCACACCGCTTCTACATACTTTTTTGCATGCTCTTTTTGTGTGTCAGTAAGTGCTTTCCCTCTGAAAATAAAAGTGATTTCCTGCTTTTCGGGGTATCTCTTTTCATGGTGCATCTCCCCGTTAAATACTTTCATATATGGAAGCACCAGGCCTATGCTGCGGTCGAATACATTTTTCACAAAGCTGCTAAAGCCGCCGTAGGTATATCTGCTCATAACTACGACTTCATCCGCCTTGTGGAACAATACTCCCATGCGGTCATAGCTGTCCTTAATCATGCATACGCCGGGAGTCTTGGTCCAGCATCCAAAACAGCCCACACAGGGCTTAATACTACCGTTATCCGATATTATCTCCCAGCCCTTGTAATCGTCTTCGATTCTATTCCATTCCTCGTCATTAAGATCATGTATTAAGAGCCTCATAGAAATCTCCCCATTTTCAAAAAACTCTTTTTCACACGTTTCCAATCAGACCATTAATTCCTAAAATTCTGTCAGTCCGAAATCTCCTCTTCCAAAACACCGCATACCACAAATCTGTGAGTGTCCTTACTGTCCGTGCATGTGGATAATGTAATGACTTTACTTGTACTCTTAACCGGAATCTCCGAATCCATGTAGGACTTAAGTCTTACAGGTTCTGCGTCCGCAACAAACTCATCCGAAGCAGCCCCAACATAATCGTAAATCACATAATCCTTAGGTACATCCATGTAGCAGAATATCAGATATTTAAGTATCTTCTCCGCAGTAATAACATAGATGTACTTGTGATCATCATAGAAGCCTTTTTCAAATCTGTAGTCACGAAGGCTTCCGAACATGGAACGATCCTTCATGTTATGTCCGTAGATAATCGAATTTGAATCGGTAAAATCGGATTTGGATCTGCTGTCTAAGAAAATCGCACCTGTATCCGAAGTCTCTCCGTCGGAATTACTGGTCAGATATTTTTCATTATCCTCAGCCTGCATTATAGGGTAACTGATCTGGGTTCCGTCTACGACAAGCCATCCTACAACATCAGGATTTTCTTTTATGTAGGCAGTGAGGTCAATCTGAGGAAAATCGGAATTTTCTGATGCAGGTTGGTCGGACTCTGTTACATAGGATACGGATTGGTCTGACTCGGAATTGTTTTCATCTGCAGCTTGTTCAGACTCAGATTCATCAGATACCTTCTGGTCGGGCTCAGATTCGTCGGATACCTGCTGGTCTAGCTTGGATTCGTCTGATGCAGGTTGCTGTATTTCGGAATCATCTGTCTTGTTTTCTGTATCATCTTTATCTGCCGTTAAATTTTCTTCTTCAGAATTATTTGCATCTTCTTCAGCACTCTGTATTTCTTCTGAATTTTCCGCAATAGTAGCTTCTACATTTTCATGATCAGTGATCATGTTTTTCTGAGGCGCTGATGCATGCCATACGTAAAGAAGCGCCAACGCTGCAATTATTGCTGTTGAAATTAATACGCCTTTTTTCTTGAAAACAAGACCTAAAAGCTCGCATATCTTCTCAGGTATAAAAAACAGGATGCTCAAAAAAACTATGAGCCCCAGTGTAAAATATGTCACGCGCTTTGCACTGCTTTTATGCTTTTTATTATATTCACCGGCATTTTGTACCAGTTTTGTAAATAATTTTTTCTTAAAACTGCTCACTATAAAATCTTTCCCAACTTCTTAATAAAACTAAACGTACAGCAATAATAGTACCATATAAAGAAGAAGGCTGCCACACCTGTACGAGTGTGACAGCTTTCCTTCCAAAGTGATTATTTTACCGTTGCATTTGTCTGCTTCTTAATCTTCTTTATAATCTTATCCTTGCCTTTTCCTTTTTTGCCTTTTACTGTGATAACCGCTCCGTCGCTTACAATTTGTCAATGTAAGAGCCGTCCGGCAAATATTTACAGAACAAAATTCTTCAGCATCGCTTTTCCATCCGGGGTCATTATGGACTCAGGATGGAACTGAACTCCGTAGATCGGATAATCCCTGTGCTTTACCGCCATAACCTCACCATCCGTGGTGCGTGCGGTAACTATTAGTTCCTGAGGTATTGTAGAATCATCCGCTGCCAGAGAATGGTATCTTGCTACAGGTGCTTCTTCCGGAAGTCCTTTGAAAATCTGACAATCAAGATCAAATCTGACATCGGACTGTTTTCCGTGCATCAGCCTTTTGGCATAAGTTACCGTAGCTCCATATGTAGCGCAGATAGCCTGATGTCCCAGACATACACCCAGGGTCGGGATTTTCTTTGCGATTGTTTTTGCCACCTCCATACAAATACCGGCATCCTCAGGTCTTCCGGGACCCGGGGAGAGTATTATCCTGTCGGGATTCAGAGCCTCAATTTCGGATACTGTCATCTCGTCGTTTCTGATTACTTTTATGTCCGGTTCTATCTCGCCGATAAGCTGGTAAAGGTTATAGGAAAAGCTGTCGTAGTTATCTATTAATAAAATCATTATTATTCCTCCGTCTCAAGTGCCTTCATCACAGCCTTCGCCTTGTTCATGCACTCCTCGAATTCCTTCTCCGGAACGGAATCGGCAACTATTCCGGCGCCGCTTCTTACGAAGACTTTACCGTTTTTCTTGTAGGCAATACGGATTGCAATGCAGGTGTCCATGTTTCCGGTGAAATCAATATAGCCGATAGCTCCGCCGTAGATGCCTCGCTTGTTATTTTCAAGTTCACCGATTATCTGGCAGGCTCTGATCTTGGGTGCCCCGGAAAGTGTTCCTGCGGGAAGCACGGAGGATATCGCATCAAGCGCATCCCTGTCATCCCTTATTTCTCCACGGACTGTAGATCCTATGTGCATTACATGTGAATAGCGCTCTATCGAATGCAGCTTTTCAACCTCTACAGTTCCGAATTTACTGATTTTCCCCAGGTCGTTTCTTCCAAGATCCACAAGCATGTTGTGCTCAGCAAGCTCTTTTTCATCAGCAAGAAGTTCCTCTTCCAGCTCTTTGTCCTCCTTCACAGAAGCGCCTCTGGGTCTGGTTCCTGCAAGAGGGAAAGTATGCAAAATGCCATCCTTAAGCTTAACCAGCGTCTCGGGAGAAGCTCCGGCCACCTCCACATCGGTTCCTGAAAAATAGAACATGTAGGGTGACGGGTTGATTGTCCGAAGGAGTCTGTAAGTATCAAAAAGGCTTCCTTCATACTGTGCACTAAACCTGTTGGAGAGCACTATCTGGAAGATATCGCCCTCAAATATGTGTCTCTTTGCCTTCTCAACCATCTCACAGTACTGTTCTTTATTGAAAAGAGGTGTCATCTCACTAAGGAGCCTGCCTCGAACCTCCGTCACTTTTTCTCCGGTGGTAAGAAGCTGTATTATGTCCTCAAGATCAGCTATTGCTTTATCATAATTTGCCTGTAAAGCGGACGGATCAAGCTTCATGTTAGCTATAAGTACGATCTTCTGCTTAGTATTATCAAAGGCGATAACCTTGTCGAAGAGCATGAGATCTACGTCCATGAATCCTTCGGAATCCTCTACATTCATTCTGACTGTAGGCTCACTATAACCCAGGAAGTCATAGGAAAAATAGCCTACCATTCCTCCCGCAAAGGGCGGAAGATCTGAAAATCTGGGGCTTTTGTAGTCCTTTAGAATTTTTCTAAGGCACTCAGAAGGATCTCCTGTAGCTGTCGTCTCATTTCCGTTTTCATCCGTGATGCCGATTTTCCCGTCGATGCAGGTTATCTTCATGGTCGGATCATAGCCAAGAAATGAGTATCTTCCCCAGGTCTCGTTCGCCTGCGCGGACTCAAGCATGTAGACATGCTTTGATGCTTTTTTGAGGATTCTCATAGCCTCTATGGGTGTTATAAAATCAGAAAGAATTTCGCAGCTAACAGGAAGTACGTTGTATTTGCCGGTAGCGGCGAGCTTTTCAATTTCAGTAAAGTCAGGTGTAATTTTCATTTTATGTCCTCATCCGTCAGCTTCGCTGACACCTTCTCCTGAGGAGAAGGCATTATTTATTATGATGCCTTGTAGGCGCTCTTCATGTTCTTTACAAATTCTCCGACCTTGGCAGGTGCATCCTTGCCGTTCTGTTCAATGATGCGGACGATTGCGGATCCTACGATCGCACCATCTGAGATCTCTGCCATGTTTGAGGCCTGCTCGGGAGTCGAGATTCCAAATCCGACTGCGCAGGGAACATCGGTGACCTTTCTTATCTGATCAACCAGGTCCTTAACGTTGGTTGTTATGGATGTTCTGGTTCCTGTAACGCCAAGGCTTGATACGATGTAGATAAATCCCTTTGCTTCCTTTGCGATCATTGCAATTCTGTCCTCGGAGGTGGGAGCCACCATTGAAATAAAATCAACTCCGTAGGTGCCGGCTGATTTATCGAACTCACTCTTTTCCTCAAAAGGCACATCGGGAAGTATCACTCCGTCCATTCCGATCTTTTGGCACTTTTCAAAAAATCTGTCCATTCCATAGGAGAAGATCACATTGGCGTAGGTCATGAAAACCATAGGCACCGTTATCTCACTGCGGATTTCTTCTACCATGGCAAAGATGTCATCGGTGGTTATGCCGTTTTTCAGTGCTCTTATGTTGGCTCCCTGAATCACCGGGCCCTCGGCTGTGGGATCTGAAAATGGAATGCCAAGTTCGATGAGGTCAGCGCCGTTTTTCTGAAGCTCTCTTAAGATGTTCTTGGTTGTATCAAGGTCGGGATCCCCGCAGGTCACAAATGGAATGAATGCTTTTTTATTATTGAAAGCCTCTGCTATTTTACTCATGGATGTCCTCCCCTCTGTATCTTGCGATAGCGGCGCAGTCCTTGTCGCCTCTTCCTGAAATGGTTATTACTATTATCTCGTCCTTGCTCATTGTCGGAGCAATCTTTATTGCGTGAGCCACAGCATGTGCTGACTCAATCGCAGGAATTATTCCCTCTGTCTTGGAGAGGTACTCAAATGCGTTAACCGCTTCATCATCAGTTACGGGCACATACTGAGCTCTTCCTGTGTCATGAAGGTTTGCGTGCTCAGGTCCGATTCCGGGATAATCAAGTCCTGCGGAAATCGAGTAAACAGGAGCTATCTGTCCGTACTCATCCTGGCAGAAATAAGACTTCATACCATGGAAAATTCCGAGTTTTCCGGTATTGATGGTAGCTGCTGTCTCAAAGGTATCAATGCCTCTTCCGGCAGCTTCGCAGCCAATCAGCTTAACATCTTTATCTTCTATAAAATTGTAGAAGGTTCCGATGGCATTTGATCCGCCGCCTACACAGGCCATGACCACATCGGGAAGTCTTCCTTCCTTTTCAAGAATCTGATCTTTTATCTCTTTTGAGATAACTGCCTGGAAGTCTCTTACGATTGTCGGGAAAGGATGAGGTCCCATAACAGATCCAAGACAGTAATGTGTGTCGTCGATTCTTGAGGTCCACTCTCTCATCGCTTCTGACACCGCATCCTTAAGGGTTGCTGTACCTGAAGTTACAGGGATTACCTCTGCGCCTAGAAGTCTCATTCTGTATACGTTGAGAGCCTGTCTCTTGGTATCCTCTTCTCCCATAAAGACAACGCATTCCATTCCCATGAGAGCAGCAGCTGTTGCGGTTGCTACGCCGTGTTGACCTGCGCCTGTCTCTGCGATAAGTCTTGTCTTTCCCATCTTCTTAGCAAGAAGTGCCTGACCAAGAACGTTGTTTATCTTGTGTGAACCTGTGTGGTTGAGATCCTCTCTCTTGAGATATATCTTTGCTCCGCCAAGGTCCTTGGTCATCTTCTCAGCATAGTAGAGCCTTGAAGGTCTGCCTGCATATTCATTTAAAAGTTCTGTGAGTTCCCTGTTGAACTCGGGATCGTTTTTATAATGGTTGTAGGCTTTCTCAAGCTCTATTACAGCATTCATGAGTGTCTCGGGGATGTACTGTCCGCCGTGTACACCGAATCTTCCGTTTGTGTTGGTCATTGTTCTTCTCCTATTCCCCTCATCCGGCGCTTCGCGCCACCTTCTCCCAGTGGGAGAAGGCTTAGAATAGAGGTTAGTCATTTCTTATTAATTGATAGAATAAAACTCATCTTCTCCTCATCCTTTACGCCGTCAGTCTCTATTCCGGAGCTGACATCGATGGCGTAAGGCTTTATGTCTGTTACGGCTTCCTCAATATTTGCAGTGTTTATTCCACCTGCCAGGAAGTATGGTCTTGTGATCTTTTTTAGTATTTCCCAGTTGAAAGCTGTTCCTGTACCCTGCCCTGAGTCGATAAGCACTATGTCAGCAGATGATGCTTCAACCTCTTTCAAAAAATCTGCTGTTCCATTTTTAGTACAGTTATAATTTTTTATCTGAAAAGCTTTTATGATTTTTGCAGCTGTCAGTTTTCTTAGCTGTCCAATATATTTCTCATCTTCATTTCCGTGGAGCTGTATTATGTCGATGATGTTTTCGTTTGCAAGTCCTGCAATGAACTCCGGTTTTTCATCAACAAATACCCCGACTGCTTTTATGTTAGAATCAAGCTTTTCCTTTAGTTTTTTTGCTTCCTCCGGCTCCACGTTTCGCTTACTCTTTTTGAAAAATACGAAACCTATATAGTCGGGCTTAAGCCTGTTTACAATTTGGATATCTTCGGGTCTCGTGAGACCACAAAATTTTGTCTTTATCATAGGCCCCTCATCCGCCCTTCGGGCACCTGTCTTCGCTCCGCTCCGGTCCGCGCTAAGCCGACGTCCCCAAGGGGAAGGCAGTATTCTTTAGTATCTTAGTTCGGCGAGCATTGCCTTTTTATCAGATGCTCTCATAAGTGTTTCACCGATAAGTACCGCATCAACTCCGGCTTCTCTAAGGCGTTTTATATCCTCTGCGGTTTTGATGCCGCTCTCTGAGACATAGATCACGTCCTCCGGAATCAGTTTTCTAAGTCGCATGCTATTTGTCGTATCAACCGAAAAGTCCTTGAGATTTCTGTTGTTTACTCCGATTATTCTTGCTCCGGCATCGATGGCACTCTCAATCTCTTTTTCATCATGAGTTTCAACAAGTGCGGATAAGCCAAGCTCATCGCAGATATTTATGTACTCTCTGACTGCCTCTTTCTCAAGGATTGAACATATGAGAAGGACTGCCGATGCTCCGAGAGTCTTTGCTTCGAAAATCATGTACTCATCCACAGTGAAATCTTTTCTTATGCAGGGGATACTGACCGCCTGTGTTATCTCCTTAAGATATCTGTCATCTCCCAGGAACCACTTTGGTTCGGTAAGGACCGAAATACAATCGGCTCCTGCTTTTTCATAATCCTTTGCAATCTCAAGATAAGGAAAATCCTCTGCTATAAGTCCCTTGGAAGGAGAAGCTTTTTTGCACTCACATATAAAGGATATGTCTTCATTTTTCAGAGCTCTCTCAAAAGCGAAATCGCCTTTAGGGAGGTTCTCTGCCTCTCTTCGTAAATCAGAGGCAGAGATTGTTTTTTTATTTTGATCGCAGCGTACGCGGGCGTATTCTGCGAGTTCGTCAAGTATTGTCATTTTCGCTCCTTGTCCCCCAAGGGGAAGGCTTGTTTATGCAGTCATTTCTACTGATTTATTACTTACTTCAATTAGTTTCTCAAGTGTCTCGGTTGCCTTGCCGGAATCGATGATCTCTGCTGCAAGCTTAATTCCGTCTGCAAAGCTTTCTGCTTTACCGCCGATATATAGTGATGCACCTGCGTTCATGAGAACCGCATCTCTCTTGGGGCCCTTGGCTCCTGCAAGAATTTCTCTTGTGATCTTGGCGTTTTCTTCAGGTGTACCGCCCTTAAGATCTTCTTTGGTGCAGCTTGTAAGTCCGAAATCTTCAGGCTTTATCATGTAAGTCTTGAACCATCCGTCCTTGATTTCGCAAACCTTGGTAGGTGCACTTAAGGATATTTCATCAAGCTTATCCATTCCGTATACAACCATGCCTCTCTTTACACCAAGGCTTACAAGCACCTGTGCCAGTGGCTCAACAAGATATTCATCATATACGCCAAGGAGCTGCATTTTGGGTGAACCGGGATTGGTAAGAGGTCCAAGGATGTTGAAAACAGTTCTGAATCCAAGCTCTTTTCTGATAGCACCGACGTACTTCATTGATGTGTGATATTTCTGAGCAAAGAAGAAGCACATTCCTACTTCATTAAGAAGCTCTATGCACTTTTCGGGATCCTGCTGGATGTTAACTCCGAGAGCTTCGAGGCAGTCAGCAGTTCCGCAGCTTGAAGATGCTGCTCTGTTTCCGTGCTTTGCAACCTTCATTCCGCCTGCTGCCGCAACGAGTGCTGAGGTTGTTGAGATATTGAAGCTGTGAGCGTTGTCACCGCCAGTACCAACAATCTCAAATATATCCATTCCTGTATCTACCTTGGTTGCGTGGTCTCTCATGGCTGCCGCACATCCTGCGATTTCCTCGGTTGTCTCTGCTCTTGCGCTCTTTGTTGAGAGTGCTGATAAGAATGCTGCATTCTGAGTGGGTGTTGTCTCGCCGCCCATTATTTCGTTCATTACAGCGTATGCCTCATCATATGTGAGATCCTCTTTGTTTACGATTTTTACGATTGCCTCTTTAATCATGTTCCTTTCCTCCTTTTAAGCCGGTCGGAGTCAGATAACATATTAAAAATCTCGCTCCGATTGCTCACGCAAAATCGCTCGAATTTCTAATACGTTATCTTCCCCCCAACTATTCTTTGTATTTAGGGATTGTACTTGTTCAGTTTCTTGCTATTACAAGGTTTGAGCCAATAAAAAAATCCTTGACAGAAATATATTTCTGTCAAGGACGAATAATCTATTATCCGCGGTGCCACCTTGAATTCATAGCTATGTGCTACGCGCTTAGCAGGATACCAACATATCCCCGACAACTGACGTATGCCATCACGTTACGATATACTCAGCAATTACTCACTTTTGTATCGTACCCTCAGCGGTCCATTTGATAACTTGTTTCTTACCCGGCTCTCACCACCCCGGACTCTCTGTGTAGGCATCATTACCTTTATCTCCGCTTCATCGGTTTAAAGTATTAACTTGTTATACATAATAATGTCTGTGAAATAAATTGTCAACAACTTTTTTAGTTTCTCTCATCAAAATATGGTAAGATATTAAAGCGTTTGCTGGAATTATGCGTAAAGATGCTGCAGCAGAAAATCCCGGGGATACCAACTATGATGATGAAGTAGCCACTGATGAGACTATCGATAGCTCAGTTGCCACCGAAGACAAATCCGATGACAATTCCGATGTAGCTTCAAATGATACTACGGATGAGACTGCAGGCGATCAGGATATGGATAACACCTTAGCTTCCGATCCCGGGACTACAGAAAAAGATAGCGAAAGCAGCAATACATCTGCCAATACAGCAAGCTATCTGAATGCAGATGCACAGGCAACTCTTGATAAGCTTGAATCTGATTACAACAAAGTAAAATGGGGTGTTCAGTATTCTCCCACCGGTATGGATTACCTTGTAATCTCCGTAACACCTTTCTACATCGAAGATGATTATCATCTCATTGTTGGCGTAACAAATCTGTATAACAAGGCTATTGTTTTTGACGGAACCGGTTATGCGAAGGGTTCTTCCGGAGAGAATATTGGCGAGTTTTCACTTTATGAATCAGCTATAGGCCCCGGAAACACAGCAATTTTTGATGTTCCTTGCACTGATGTTCCTACAGGTGAGATTCACTGGGATGAAATCCAGATACCTGACTCCAGCTTTAAAGATGCATACTGGGAATGTGACTGGGCTATCGGTACAGATAACGGTGATCTGAAGATTGATTATTCAGTGTATTCAGCCGATAAATTCACACCCGGATATATTAAGGCACTGGTTCTCGATAAGGACGGCTATGTAATTGATTACGTCTATGATTACAGCGCAGACGAAGGCAAATCAATCACCGGAACCTTACAGTTCTATAAATCCGAATTTAATGGCACTTGCGCTGATGTAGCATTCTTTGTAAATCCTACAATTGTAGAATAAAGCGCATACAAAAAAACGAAGAGTCAGTTGGGATTGTGATACAATTCCCGACTGACTCCTTTTTTATCTTTATATAGCGATCACGACCTAATTCGAAGCCAGTTCCGGCTTTATTACCATCCAAAAAAGAACAGCTGCAATAACCACTGATATGACATCCGAACCGAGCTGAGCGGAAATGACTCCCATGTAGCCGAAAAGTGCGGAGAATACAGCTATTACTGCTGCGTACACAACTCCCTGCCTGCAAAGTGACAAAATAAGAGCAGGAAGTCCCTTACCCATGGACTGGAAAGTACAAATTGTCACAAGACCTAGTCCCATCAGTACCATTCCGGGCATCTGGAGGCGCAACATCAAAGCTCCCTGAGATATGAGTGCCTCATCCTTTAAAAATGCTTTCATGCAAAGCGGCGCCAAAATCGCAACTACTGTTGCCAGAACTGCAGCTGTACCTGCAACAATCCTGTAGGCGAAGGAAAGAACCTTGCGCAGACGCTCCTTCTTACCGGATCCGTATATATATCCTGTAAGCGGCTGTCCGCCAAAGGCAAGTCCCACGATTATCAACATGACTATATTTACAATTTTTATTACAATTCCCATAACGGCAATGGAATCACTTCCGTAAGCCGACAATGCACGATTAGTAAGTGTAATTCCAAGTGTCTGAGTAAAATTCGTTACCGATGCGGGAAGACCTACTGCAAAGATTTTTGCAAGTTCACCTTCCTTAAGGCCAAAATCACGGGGATCAACCGACAAACCATCACATTTTGCTGCTATGAACCAAAATGCATACACATCTGAGCAAACATACCCTATAACTGTAGCTATAGCCGCGCCTGCAGCTCCCAAGCCAAATCCGAAGATGAAAACCGGATCAAGAACCATATTGACCACGGCACCGATTATTGAACAAATCATGGATGCATTGGGCTGACCAACCGTCCTTAGCATATTGGATAAAACGAGCGATGCCATAATAAGAGTACTGCCAAGAACAATAAACTGATAATACTGCCCTGCATAGCTCATGGTTCCCTCATCAGCCCCCAGAAATGTCAGTACCGGTCGCTGAAAAAGCATAAGAAGCATTGTCATTATGATTCCAAATGCAACTGAGCCATACAGACAAAAAACGCTCAGCCTCTTTCCGTCCTCTCCTTTTCCTGCTCCAAGAAGTCTCGAAATATAAGAGGTTCCTCCCAGTGCAAACATATCACCAAATGCAAGGAACAATGTAAACAGAGGAGCACAGATAGATACTCCCGCGATAAGTGCCGTGTTTCCCGTCAACGCTATAAAGTATGTATCAACCATACTGTAAACAAGTGACACCACCATACTGAGTACAACAGGAATTGCCAGCTTCAAATATGCGGTTCTTATCGGTGCTTTCTCAAATAATTCGTTACTCATCTATCCTTTACAATAGGCTCAATCTGTGAAATCAGATTGTCGATGTGCTCAAATACACTGCTCTTTGTTGTTCCAAGGGAATTAACGCGTTCAAGCTGTCTAACAAGAGCATCATACTTGCTGTTGATATCAGAAAAGCTGCTGCCGATTCTGTTAAGCTCATCGGAAGCTGTATCAGCAGTATCTGAAATCTCCTGCTGAACCGCATTTGCTCCGTTTGCACTTTCGATAATTTCATCAAAGGTAGCGTTGGTCTCGTCAACCTCTTCAATGCTCTTATCCATAGCTGCTATAGAGTTCTGAATATTCTGAGAGAGTTTTTCACTCTCTTCTCCTGCTGCCTCGATAGAAGCATTAACCTGGCTGATCATGACCTTAATCTCATCAGCAAGTTCTCTTACTTCGGTAGCAACTACCGCAAAGCCTTTTCCTGCAGCTCCTGCTCTTGCAGCCTCAATTGAAGCATTAAGTGCAAGCAGATTGGTCTGGGTTGCGATTCCGATAATCTTCTTCATATAATCGGAAATCTGATCGACCGCACTCTTAAAGTTTTCATAGCTCTGTGTCATTTCATCAAAAGTGGCACGTACTTCATTGGAACTGTCCTTCAGCTCTGAAACTTTATTCTGAGCATTCTGAACGCTATTTAAAATATTGACCTTAACGTCCTCGAATTTACCTGCACTGTCATTTACTGCCGCAAACATCTCATTGAATGCGTCCATCTGATCGTGAAGCTGAGTGTTGCTTTCGATTACATCCTCAATAGCTTCACCCATATCATGAATTTCAGTAAGTGAAGTAACTTCATTTTCCACGAGTTCGCGCTGGAATTTCTTAACAGAATCCGCTATGTAAATAAGGGATTCGCGCTTTTCATCATCCGCTGCGGATTTCGGAGCTGCAACAGTTTCTGCGATTTCTTCTGTTTTTTTCTTAAAAATATCTGTCAGCATATTTCTATCTCCCTCATTCAAATACTATACAGGTCATTGTCTGATTAACGAACTGTGTATTGTAATGCTCTCCGAATCCGATAAGCCCGCAGGAAGGTCCAAGCGAAGCAATTTTTGACAGGTACGTATTCAGCTCGCCTCTTTCCTTCAGTACCAGATATCTGAAGATGCAGTTAACGGAATAGATGCATGAAATCCTTGAAAAATCATTTCTGATCTTATCAATCGTATGCTGAGCAACCTCCATGGGATCTCTCATTTCAAGGAGCGTCAGGATATCTGAATCGTTTATCTGTCTGTAGAGAATAAGTCCGCTTCCCGATACATCCTTTATAGAACAAATGCAGACATCATTACCTATCATCTTTCCAAGAGGATTCTGGAAGGTCTGGTCTATAATCTGCTTATCGCTTGTCGCGCCGGTGAGATCCATGTATACCTGTTTGGAGGAACGTCCGTTGAGTTCTCCAAGGTAATACTTAGCCTTATCTGTCTTTGATGCGATAAGCTGCCTGTTATCCTTGGGCTCATAAATGTTTTCCTTATAGGCCTTAACCTTGCCGCCTTCATTTCTTACTACCGCATAGGTCATGGCATCCTCATAGATTTTGCCGTCTACAGCAACCTTTCCGGCATCACCTGTCGCACCCATAACCTGAAGGTTATATTTATCAATAAGTCCGCGAAGAGTTGTAAGAACCGCTGCATCATTTCCTGCGCAAAAATCGATTATCGCAGTATTCTCTTTTCCCGGTCTGATTTCCTCTATATCCTCTTCAAGCCTTCCGATATAGCGGGCAGGCATTTTGGATACCTTCTCAAGGACTCCGGTCTTAACCTTAACGCCCTCAGTGAAAGCAGTAACAATAAGCCCACTCTCCTGAATCGAAGAGTCGTAGCCCATACCTACGCAGCCAATGCTGGGAACACCCGGATATTTCTTTTCAATCTCCGCTACATTTGCATCAAAGTGCTTCTCATCACTTGTGAATAGAATAAGCTTGGGTCCGGATAATCCTCTTGTAGCTTCCGATACATCAGCTGATGAACTTTTCGCGTTAAACATTTTCATAAGGCATATACTCCTTACACTCTGGCATCTTAATACAAAAGTCTGCCGCATAAATTGTTATCACACTACATAAGCGCAGAAAATTAAAACATAATTTCTCAACTTAACATAAATGATAACATTCTTTTATATAGGGTAACAATGCCCTAAAAACTATATTTCATTAAAGAATCTATTAAAATTTCATAAACACCCCATACAAAAATATAGAAAAAAAACATCCTTTGAGATTATTTATAAATCTCAAAGGACGTCTTGCTTGATTCAGACCGTTTAAATATGTATCCAGAATTTAGTAAATACATTTAAATTTGTTGTTGCAAATATTTCCTATAGGACTGTTTCTCCTTACAAAATCGATAACCAGATCCGGCATTTCATCAGGATAGGTCCTTATGGTCTTAGCCTTACCGATGCTCGAATACCCTCCGGTTCCTGTCGCCCTGTAGTTACTGGTTACCAGCGTATAGGTCTCATCATCGGACAATTCTGTTCCATCCAGCTTTCTCATAACGACCACTCTGTCGCCCACAGGTCTTCTGATATCAAATTCATACCAGAGTCCTGCATAGATATCGTAATTATAATGTTCAACCTTGGGCTGAAGAAATGCTTCTGAAATCTTTACTTCACCGGTAGTCTCATCATAATCATAATATTCTGCTGATCTCTCAAGGGCCGCCCTCAGATCAGCTTTGGTCATCTCCTTGACCTCCTCAGTGTTGGCAAACTGATAAATTCCAAGTACATCTCTGACCGTTATATCCTTGTGCAGTCCAAGCGGCTCATTTGAGAGACTTGTGCATGAAAAGTCAGCGCCTGTAAGCTCAAGCTGAACCTGATTAAAAATAGCAGCAACTCTGCTTCCTTTAAGAGCAACATCCAACTTCTTCTCAGGAAGAATCTCCTCTTCAAGGCTTCCGATGGGCTCATCAAGCCATACCTGGAGCTTCTCGTTCATCTCCTTAAGTCCCGGATTCTCAGCCTGTATTTTATCAAAATCCGCATACTCTTTTTCCACGGGGATAAGATATGATACAACGCTCCATCCACCGGAGGTTCTGGTACTTCCCTTCAAAACCTTCTCATCACTGTCGCCCACATAATCGGCATCAATAACGCAATACCTCATCGCCTTATCCGGAGGCTGAACACCAAAGGTTCCATCCAGGAATATTCCCTCTATCGGCAGATGCTGATGCCCCGTAAGAATTATGTCAAAATCAAGTTCTCTGGCAATCCTGCAGGCCTGATTCTCATCCGATTCCGAGAGTTTATCGCCTGTGGTCATATCTTCCTCAAAGCCGCCGTGATAGATACAAACAGTGATATCACACTGTCCCTTCAGCTCGGCAAGTTCATCCTTTAAAACCGCTACCGGATCTGTAATCTCAAAATTGACGAGATTTTTCTTCTGCTCCCATACGTTTACATAGCTTGTTACAGCACCTGTAATTCCAACCCTGGTCCCGTCCTCAAGAGTTTTAACTATGTGCTTCTTTATTCCAAGGTCACCTTTTTTGTCAGTCACATTGGCGCACACAAGAGTAGCTTTCATAGCTTTGGCAAAATCCCTGATTGCTTCATAACCAAAATTGAAATCGTGATTCCCCAATGTGTAGCAATCCAGTCCCATGGCATTAAAGCCCTCAGCCATAGGATTAAGCTCATACTCATCCATGTGGCTAAGATAATAGGCTAAAAGCGGCGTTCCCTGAAGGCTGTCACCGCCGTCTATAACCAGTGTATTACCGTCTTTTTCCTTCTCACCCTTCATCTGGGCCGCTATGCCAAAAAGTCCTGAGTTTTCATGGCTGTTTGTAGCATAGTTGATTGGAAAGACGTGTCCGTGTGTGTCTGAAGTGAAAATTATTCGCATGGTTCCCCTCATCCGTCAGCTTCGCTGACACCTTCCCCCTTAGGGGGAAGGCATTATTTTAGTTCAACTTCTCCTTATGAAAAGTTTAATTTATACTTTATCCTCTTGTTAGTTTAACTCTAATTTGTGTAGAAATATACTCTATTATGAGAATTAGTACAATAAGTCCGGCGAGGATAGCGCCTGCTTCGTTCCATTTGTAGGAATTCATTGCGAAAATAAGAGGTGCACCAAAACCACCGGCTCCAACCATACCAAGGATTGTAGCGTCTCGAAGGTTGATATCGAATCTGTAAATTGCTGTTGATGCAAAGTTGGGTAAGAGCTGAGGCAAAATACCATAGCGGATCTTCTGCCAGGTATCACAACCTGCAGCATCAAGAGACTCTACAACACGAGTATCGAGATCCTCTATTGCCTCGATGTACATCTTACTAATCATTCCGACGGAGCACACGCCCATTGTGAGAAGACCCGCGAAAGGTCCGGGGCCAGTAACGCGGATAAACATAAGGCCATACACAACTGCCGGTATTGTGCGGACAGCCATAATAATGATTCTGCCAACAAAAGCTATCGGCTTAGGTGTAAGATTTGATGCTGATATGAAGGCAAGCGGAACTGAAAGTATAGCTCCGACAATTGTTCCAAGGAATGCGATACATATAGTCTCGAGCATAAGGTAAGGAACGCCTTTTGTAGTCAGGTTAAAAAGGAAGGACAGATCCGGCTGGAATATTCCCTTTATGATATTCAGGGCTATCTCTCCGCCATCCATTGTGGTTCCTGCAGTTTCGACAGCAGTTCCGCTCCAGATCATAAGTCCTACAAATATAATTGCAATAGCAAGATGATAGATCCATGTGCGTGGACGCTTTTCATATGCTTCTTTAATTCTTTGATTCATAATTATCTCCTAATAAAAATAACCGGGTTCAAAAACTCACCAAGTCCTCTAAGCAGTAAACTTATACAAGCTTCTTACGGAGCATTCTGCTGATTGACTCAATGATAAATACTGCTATGAAAAGTGCAACAAGCACGGTTCCCACGCTTGAATACTCTCTCCAGGAGATTTTTTCATTAAGAATAAGACCGATACCGCCTGCTCCTACATATCCGAGAACAGCTGCATATCTTACGTTACCCTCAAAGTTAAAGAGGCAGTTTGAAAGATAGAACGGAAGAACCTGCGGAACAATTGCAGATATAAATGCTCTCGCCTTTGTTGCTCCCATAGCTTCCATAGCCTCGAACGCTCCCATGTCTACAGTCTCAATCTCTTCGTAGGTGAGCTTACCGATATATGCAAAGGAAAATACCGCAATCGCAAAAGTACCCGCGAGGGTTCCGAGTCCGAAAACCAGTGTTGCTACAAGCGCTGTAACCAGTGTGGGGAGAGTTCTTATGAGTGAAAACATAACTCTTATTACTGATACAACCACCTTATTGGGGCATACGTTAGTACTTGCAAGCATTGCAAAAGGTACTGATAAAAGCGCTCCCAGAGCTGATCCCAGAAGTGACATTTTTATAGTGTCGAAAAGAGGTGACCACACCTTCTCAATATAAGAAACGTTAGGCGGGAACATCTCTCCCAGAATTACAAAAAACTGTCCGATTCGCTCGGATAATATCTTCATATCAAAGCCTGTGACTTTTACGGAAACAGCACACATAAGAAAAACAAGAATAAAATAAACCGGCATTCTTGATGCTTTCTTTTCCACAGTCTTCCCATTAGGCAGTGTATATACTTTAGGCTTGAAAATCTTATCGTATATGCTCACTGTAATCACCCCTCTTCATCCTGGACATTGCCCTGTGCATCCACTTTTCCCTTATAGATAAGGCTGAGTACCTCCTTATCTACTTCGCCGGCAGGACCGTCGTATACAATCTCTCCTTCTCTGATTCCAACGACTCTTGTAGCATATTGAAGCGCGAGATCTACGTGGTGAATATTGATAAGAATTGAAATATTCATCTCTTCGTTAATGCGCTTAAAGTCGTCCATAACCTGCTTGGCAGTTACGGGATCAAGAGCAGCAACCGGCTCATCCGCAAGAATTATCTGCGGACTCTGTGCAAGAGTTCTCGCAAGGGCAACTCTCTGCTGCTGACCACCTGAAAGCTGATCTGCACGAACAAAAGCCTTGTCAAGGATCCCAACCTTATCAAGACACTCAAGAGCCTTCATCTTTTCATCCTTTGTATATATGCCAAAGGTAGATCTAACCCAAGGCATATCCGGAACAAATGCTGTAAGAACGTTCTTGATTACGGTAGTTCTTGTGATCAGGTTGAAGGACTGGAATATCATACCAATCTTTCTGCGAAACCTTCTGAGCTGCTTTCCGGACAGACTCATCACATCAACATCATCCACGGTGAGTTTTCCGCTCGTAACATCGTGCATCCTGTTGATGGTACGAATAAGTGTGGATTTACCTGCACCTGAAAGTCCGATAATTGCTACAAATTCTCCCTGCTCAATCTCGAGATTAACATGCTTTAAGCCCTCGAAACCATTGGGATATTTTTTTCCTACATCTTCAAACCTGATCATGATATTTCTCCTGAATTCTTACAAAATCAATTATATTAGGCTGGCCTATTGTATCCCCTCATCCGTCAGCTGCGCTGACACCTGTCTTCACTCCGTTTTGGTCCGCGCTGAACCGACGTCCCCTGGACGTCGAGCGCCCCCAAGGGGAAGGCAAAAACATAATAAAACAGGGAAGGTATCCTAAAACACCTTCCCTTTGTGTACTATATTATGACTGAAACCGGTGTTAGTTCATAGACTTGATAAGTTCCTGCGCAGCTCTCTCAGCGTCGTAATCTGCTGAATTAGCCTCTACATAACCGTTGTGGTTGTAGATTGAGATAACTTCTTTTCCTGCGTCTGAATTGCCGATATTGATAAATGCAGTCTTGAGCGCAGCCTTGAAAGCATCATCCATAACAGGAGATGTCTTGCTTACGCTGATTGTATCATTGTAAATACCGTCTGTTACACCAATTACGTTTGTCTCATCCCAGATGCTGGCTTCTCTGCCGTAATCTGTTGTCCACTTGTCCTCGTTGTCACGTCTTGCATCAGCATAGCAGCAAACAACATCGATCTGGCCTGAAGCAAGTCTTGCAAATGCATTACCGTAAGAGTCAGCCTGTACAGCGTGTGAAAGATCTGTTACATGCTTCTCATAGTTTGCCTGAAGCCAAAGTGAAGGATAAATATATCCTGCAGAAGATGAAGAGTTCATTACGCTCCAGTTAAGTCCGTCGAGGTCTTCCCATGTAAGGCTCTCACCGTTGTTAACCTTCTCAGCTACAGCCTGACCTGCCTCTGAAGGACCTGCAATGATAAGTCCGCGGTAGAAAGTAACCTGATCCTCTGTGGGCTCTGTGGGCTTGTTGTCATTCCAATCCTTAGCATTGGGGCTCTCGATTGAAAGACCGTCTCTTGTTGCTGTAAGAAGAACATCGCAGCCATCCTCGTAAAGAACAAAGGTACCGCCGGGGATAAGTCCGATATCGATAGTGCCTGCTGAAAGTCCCTCACCAACAGCCTCATAGCTTGTTCCAACAGTGATGTCAACTGTACCAACCTCATAGCCAAGGCCTGCAAGCTCGTCTGTAAGGAGCTGCTTAAGGGGCTCAGTAGCTGTTACGATCTCATCGGGCTCACGTGAAGGTACAAAACCGATTGTAAGCTTATCAATCTTAACTGTCTCAGCGGGTGCTGCAGCAGTCTCTGTGTCTTCTGTAGCCTCTGTAGCCTCTGTTGTCTGAGTCTCAGTAGCTGTGTCTGTTGTCTTAGCTCCGCAGCCTGCAAGCATTGTGATTGTGCTGACACCTGCGATCATCATTGCTAATAATCTCTTCATAATTCCTCCTGCTAAAAAATATTCCTTTTTTTCGTAAAAAGAGCCCATGCAGAATCCCCACATGAGCTCCATACAACAACCATTAAAATTATATTTAACTTACAAATTAATGTCAACGAGATGATGTTTCGGAAAATATTAAGATATTCTTAAGTTTCCAAATTACTTAGCAGCAACTTCTCTTGTTGCCACAACATCAACTCCGGTTCCCGCAACATTTTTTACCACAACATCGCCGATGTGGACGGGTGCTTTAACACATGCATCATCAATTTCTTTCATGCATTGGAAAATCTTATCCTTCGGGATATTGGATGCAGTTTTAACTGATACGCGGGGCTTGTCTCCTCCCTCGATAACTGCAGTACTTGTGACTGTGCGCTCGGGATGAGTAACCTCATTTCTTGCATACTTATCACCAATGGCGCAGGTGTTGCCCTTTACGGCTATAACTTCGCCCTCTTCCAATTCTACTGTGATCTGGCAGCCCATGGGGCAGCCAATACATGTAAGTTCTCTTTTTTCCATGATCAGTCCTCCGCCTCAATCTTGATTGTTATCTTCTTCGGAGAAGCTTCCTGAAGCTTTGTCTTCTGAAGTATTACCTGTTCCATCTCTCCGGGAGCCATGATGCGCTTTTTATTGTGCATAACACGCTCATCATCGAAGTAAACACTAACGTATGAATCCTTGTAAACAGCACCTACACGGAATCTTACAGTAAGAAGATCATCCATGCGATCAACGTTAATTGTTGAAGGAACTGTGTAGCGGGCTCCGTCTGTAGCAAAAAGTTCTACCACTTTATCTCCGGCTGTCTCGCCGCCCTTTACGAACGTGGCTGCGTTTGCACCAGCTCTTGTTGCTTCTTCAGAAACGTAGTCAACAAGGTCATGAACATGAAGAACGTTACCGCAAGCGAATACTCCAGGAATGTTGGTCTCAAGAGACTCATTAACAACAGGTCCTGATGTAACAGGATTCATCTCCACGCCTGCATTTCTTGAAAGTTCGTTCTCGGGAATAAGTCCGCAGGAAAGAAGAAGTGTATCACATGTATAGCGCTCTTCTGTTCCAGGTATGGGCTTCATATTTTTATCAACCTCAGCAATTGTAACTGCTGTAAGGTGCTCTTTTCCTTCAATATCCACAACAGTGTGTGAAAGCTTAAGCGGAATGCCAAAGTCATCGAGACACTGAACGATGTTTCTCTTAAGTCCGCCGGAATAAGGCATAAGCTCTGCAACAACCTTAACCTTTGCTCCCTCGAGAGTCATACGTCTTGCCATAATAAGTCCGATATCACCGGAACCGAGGATAACTACCTCGCGGCCCGGCATATAGCCTTCCATATTTACAAGTCTCTGTGCAGTACCTGCTGAGAAAATGCCTGCCGGACGATATCCGGGAATATTGAGTGCTCCTCTCGGACGCTCTCTGCAACCCATTGCAAGGATAACAGCACCAGCCTTTATCTGATACATTCCGTCCTCACGGCTCATTGCCGTAACAACGCGGTCAGCTGAGATATCCATTACCATGGTATGAAGTCTGTACTCGATCTTTTCATCAAGAACCTGATCGATGAAACGCTGTGCATACTCGGGACCTGTGAGCTCCTCCTTGAAGGTGTGAAGTCCAAATCCGTTGTGAATACACTGATTAAGTATTCCACCAAGTTCTCTGTCACGCTCTAATATAAGAATTTTATCTACTCCTGCTTTTCTAGCGGAGATAGCGGCAGCAAGGCCTGCAGGGCCACCACCAACGATTACGATATCATAAGAAGTCATTACTGCTCTCCTCCCTTCTGGTGTTTGGTGCGTTCCATTACAATGTTGGAAGATCCGCCGCTCTTGGTTATTTCTTCATATGAAAGTCCAAGTTCGCGGTGAAGGATTTCCATTGTACGAGGTGAGCAAAAGCCTGCCTGGCATCTTCCCATTCCTGCTCTTGTTCTTCTCTTTACACCATCAAGTGATCTTGCTCCCAAAGGTCTGTGGATCGCATCGAGGATCTCTCCCTCGGAAATAGACTCGCAGCGGCAGATGATGTTGCCGTATGCGGGATTCTTTTTAATAAGTTCATTTCTCTCTTCTACAGAAAGATCTGCAGGATTCATGATGTCTTTTCTTGTGCTCTTCCATTCTTTCTTAGCTGTGAGACTCATCATATCCTTCAGCATATTTCCAACCATCTCACCGATAGCAGGGCTGGATGTAAGTCCGGGTGACTCGATAGCTGCTACGTCGATGAAGTGCTCAGCACCCTTTACCTCTCCGATGATGAACTCATGACGAGCTTCATGCGCACGGAGTCCTGCAAAGGATGTGATAACCTTTTTCATAGGAAGGTTCTTTACATGGTCATTAGCTTTTGCAATAAGATCGTTGATCCCGGCTGCTGTTGTGTTTGTTCCTTCCTTATCCTCAATATCAATAGCTGTAGGTCCTACGATGAGGTTGCCGTGAACAGTAGGTGATACGAGTACGCCCTTACCAAGGTTAGTGGGCTGCGGGAAAATTGTGTGGCTTACATGTCCGCCAACTTCCTTATCGAGCAGGCAGTAATCTCCTCGTCTCGGGATAATCTCTATCTTGTCGTCATCCTGAGAAACCATATTGTGGATTACTCCGGAATAAACGCCTGCTGCATTTACTACATATCTTGAAACATACTCGCCGTTGTTTGTGCGAATATGCCACAATCCGTCTTCCTTCTTCTTAATATCTTCAACCTTAGTATTGAATCTGAAATCAACACCATTCTCATTTGCATTTTCAGCCATAGCGATGCAAAGCTTGAACGGGCAGATAATTCCACCGGTAGGTGCATAGAGAGCACCCTCTACGTTGTCTGAAAGGTTAGGCTCCATCTCAAGAGCCTCCTCGCGGCTAAGAATCTTCATATCCTTAACACCATTCTTGATTCCTCTGTCGTAGAGGTCCTGAAGTCCGGGAAGTGCTTCCTTATGGATGCATACAACCATGGATCCGTTTCTCTTAAATGGAATGTCCAGATCGCGGCAAAGATCATCCATCATCTCATTTCCGCGCACATTCAGTTTTGCCATAAGTGAACCTGCTGCAGCATCAAAGCCTGCATGCACAATTGCGGAATTTGCTTTTGATGTTCCCTCACAAACATCTTCACATTTTTCAAGGACACAGAAGTTGCCTTCATAACGGGAGAGTTCTCTGGCAATCGCGCTTCCCGAAACTCCTGCGCCTATGACAATTACATCATATAACATAATTTTATCTCCTATTTCTTTATTATATTAAGGCCGAAAGGCCTGCCTCCGTTGCTCTCCGTGGCTCATATAATATACTTGCCTTTTTGCCCCGGAGACAGGCCTTTCGGCCCTAGCTACATTAAAAATGGAGTCGGTTAATAAGCGTATCTCATCATACGTTTCATACCGACTCCATCCCTCAGTGTATCTTTATTAAGTTATTTCCATCTCAAAATAGGAACTTCTTTTCATATTATAATCCCTATTGAATCAGAAAAGTAATACAAGATTACTGTTTTTAAAAAATTTAGAAATTAGCCAAACATGTGAGCAGCTGCAAGTGCGTTGTAAAGAAGAGATGCAACGATACCGCCGCAGATAGGTGCTACAGCAGGAATCCATCCATAGCTCCAGTTGCCGTTCTTCTTGCCAAAGCTGGGAGCAAGTGCAAGATAAGCAAGACGAGGAGCTGTATCTCTTGCTGCATTCATTGCGTATCCTGTAAGTCCTCCGAAGGAAGCACCGCAAGCAACGATTACGCCGTATACAAGTACCCATACAGTACGATCTGAGCCAGCAGGGATCAGAGCAAGTGTAAATACAAGAACGAATGTAGCTACGAACTCAGAAAGGAAGTTTAATACCTGGTTCGGGATTGAAGGTGCTGTGCAGAAGCATCCGCGAACAACATCATCATTAGCTGTAGCCTTGATGTGATCTCCATAGAGAACCATAAGGATAGCTGCGCCGCAGAAACCACCAAGCATCTGAGCTACGATCTGGCCTGCAACTGTGCTCCAGTCACCTGATCTGATTGCAAGACCGATTGTAACTGCAGGGTTAAAAGCTGAAGGGCATCCTGTAAAATTGCTCATTGCAAATGCAGGAACCATAACTGCCATACCCCATCCGATAAGGATGTGTACTGCTCCGCCGCCTTTGAAGCCGGACTTCTCGAGCGAAACGTTACAGCAAACACCATCGCCAAGTAAAACAAGTAATAAAGTACCAATAAACTCGCCAATATAAACTGACATATTCGGTTACCCCCGTTTCTTTTTATTGCGGTCCGCCACTATGGCGGACCGATTATTAACTTTTCATACAAACTTTTTCATCCCAGTGTGGATCACTCTTTTGCCCATCCTCTTGTAGCTGCAACAGCCTGTGACCAGCCCTTAAGAGCCTTTGTGCGTGCTGCATCTTCCATCTCGGGCTTGAATTCCTTATCAACTGCCCAGTTCTTGATAACGTCTTCTTTGCTTGTCCAGTAGCCAACTGCAAGACCTGCAAGATATGCAGCACCCATAGCTGTTGTCTCAACGCAGCAAGGACGAAGAACGTTGGTATTGATGATATCTGACTGGAACTGCATGAGGAAGTTGTTCATGGAAGCACCACCGTCAACCTTAAGGGATGTAAGGTGCTTGCCGGAGTCAAGTTCCATGCAGTGAAGCACGTCATAACTCTGATATGCAAGTGACTCAAGAGTTGCACGAATTACATGATACTTATTTACGCCACGTGTAAGTCCTGTGATAACTCCGCGTGCGTAAGGATCCCAATAGGGAGCGCCGAGTCCTGTAAATGCGGGAACTACATAACATCCGTTTGTATCTTTAACTCTTGTTGCAAAGTATTCTGAATCCGGTGAGGAATCAACGATCTTAAGCTCATCACGGAGCCACTGAATAGCTGCACCTGCTACGAATACAGAACCTTCAAGAGCGTAGGTAACCTTTCCGTCAAGGCCCCATGCGATTGTGGTAAGAAGGTCGTTCTTGGAGAAGATCGGCTTCTCGCCTGTGTTCATAAGAATGAAGGAACCTGTACCATAAGTATTCTTTGCTTCGCCTTCCTGGAAACATGTCTGTCCAAACAGAGCTGCCTGCTGGTCGCCTGCTGCGCCTGCGATGCGGATAGGGCCGCCAAAGAACTCAGGATCGGATTCGCCATAGATGCAGCTTGAAGGCTTAACTTCAGGAAGCATACTCTTCGGAACCTCGAGGATCTGGCAGAGCTCATCGTCCCACTCAAGTGTATTGATGTTGTAAAGAAGTGTTCTTGAAGCGTTGGAGTAATCGGTTACATGAACCTTGCCCTTTGTCAGCTTGTAGATAAGCCATGTATCTACAGTACCGAAGCAAAGCTCACCCTTCTCTGCTCTTTCACGAACGCCTTCAACATTCTCAAGGATCCAGCGAATCTTTGTTCCTGAGAAGTAAGGGTCAAACTTAAGACCTGTCTTCTGCTGGAACTTCTCAACGATTCCGGGAATCTTGCCCTTCATCTGCTCAGCATAGTCTGCAGTACGACGGCACTGCCAAACGATTGCATGATAAACGGGCTGACCTGTTGCTCTATCCCAAACGATAACTGTCTCACGCTGGTTAGTAATACCGATTGCTGCGATATCTTCAGCCTTAGCACCAACCTTCTGCATAGCCTGACGTGCTACGGAAAGCTGTGTCTGCCAGATTTCGTTGGCATCGTGCTCAACCCAACCGGGCTGCGGGAAATACTGTGTGAACTCCTTCTGAGCTACAGAACACATCTCGCCTTTTTCGTTGAAAAGGATACATCTGTTACTGGTTGTTCCTGCATCCAGAGCCATTACATATTTTGCCATTTTTCTTATCCTCCTTTAGTCTATTGATATAGCCGTTTCGGCTTTAGGCACATTTACATATTCCATACATCTTTATTGGTAGTGGAAACCGCCATCGCTCCGCTTGAGAGAGCATTCATAACGTCATCTCTGTCTGAAATAAGTCCGCCTGCAATAACAGGCACTCTGCTTATTCCGTTGACGCGCTTTATAATCTTCGAAACCACAACTCCCGGAAGGATCTCAATCACATCCGGTTGACATGATCCGTACTGAGCCTGTTTCTCAATGTTCACCAAAGCCATACTGTCTATTACGAAATACCTGAGCACTGAATAGAGTCCTAGATCTCTGGCGTGCTGTATAAGATTGCTCTTAGTGGTTATAATTCCGTCCGCCTTGGTGTTGTTCTTGATGAAATCAAGGCTTACGTCCTTACTGTTGTTCAGGCCCGTCACCAGATCTACATGAACCATCGCTATTCGTCCGGCATCTTTTATTTTTTGTACAATTTCACCAATGGTACAAATATCTCCGTAGAGAATAAAAATTATTCCGCAGTCTGTCTTCAGTGCTGCCGATAATCCTTTGTCATCCTTAACTGCGGCGATTACCGGATTTTCTTCTATCTTATCTATAAAATCTCTATGCATTAAAATTCAGCCTTATCTCAATTTATTAAGTCGTAATTTTTTAAAAAATAGTGCAAAAAAAGAACATGTCTAACAAACAGGTTTCAGCCTGTATATTTGTAAAAGCCACATTCTCTAATCTCACCGGCGCTCATTAACTTATGAATCTATGATAACGCCCTTTTATGAAATTTTCAACATAAAATTTATAGTTTTTTTATTTTTTATGTGTATTTTTTACACTTTAACACATTAAATCGATTTTTGTTTGTGCTATTTGTCTACCTTTTGCATAAGTCATGGTCAAAATGTATAGATTTTATCACAAACAATGCCGGCGAAAACTTGTCAAATGCAGTATCTGACAAGTTTTGCCGGCATTAGTTAATTATTTTTAAAGCATTCGGATACGTTACTTTTTCCCTGCATCAGCCATCATCGCAAGGCTTCGTGCCATCGACTCAAAGGTATCATGCTGATTTGCTGAATCTCTGTCTGCGATCATGGCAAGAGTCTGCGAAATATCATTGAGAGCCATCATCATGTTCTCCAGCGCCATTTTCTGAATCTCAGCATCATCGCCCTTTTTTACTACCTGATCATATTTCATTATTCTCTGCTGCTGCAATCCTGTAACTTCTGATACTCTGCTCATAATAAGAATTCCCCTTTCCATAAGAAACAGTGTTGTTATGATAATTATATCCGAATAATTCTAAAATTCTATTAAATAACGATAACAAATTGATAACCTTTTCATCATTTTACTATCTGCCCGTAGAAAAGTATCTTCGGATCATCGTCATCTGTGACAATATAGTATTTGAAGGGCTCATCGGCTATAAATTCCCTTGTTTCAATCTTTTCACCGGGAGGTGCCGCCCCGAGCACTGCTATCATGCTCGCTGCAGTAGCTTCAATTCCTTCTTCATCCACTTTAATCTTCGTCTTCTGAATAATATCGGAAATAAATACTTCAGAATCACTTATCATCGCTGAAAAATCTGCCTCAGGGGAAAAGGCTATCCCTGCTCCCCTGCTTTTCATGAATTCAGTTAATTCGCTGTTGTCGAAGGATGCTTCCGTCTCAAATTTCGGAAGCTTAATATGGACATTATCTGATTCGCAATCAACTATCCTGTCACAAACATCCTCGATATCGCCCAACATAAAGATTACATCGACATCCCCCTGCATAGGTAAGATTACAAGTTTCCCATCAGCGTCCTCGTAGTATCTGAAGAAATCCGCCTGCTCCATGAAATCCTTCTGAACGACGTCTCCGTCTATGCTCTTAAAGTCGCCTTCCTTCGTATTCATTTTTTCAAAATTTTCTACCCAGCTGCTCTTCAAATAGATTGTATTTGCAAGGACCATATCTACCTGAGAAAGATCATCACTCATCTTGGGAACCAGGCCTTCAGTTCCTTCATTAACCCAGTCGTTAACAGCATCTGTGATCTTATCGGGTGCAACATCCTCCGCATCAGCATGATACAGCTGTCTGATGTTCTGTCTATACGTTTCGTTTATGCTGCCCTTTGACGCAGTATTATGCCATGCAGAGTTCAGCATTTTGAATGTTATAAATCCACTTGCCGTATCGGGCGCAAACAGTACATTGTTATACCATTCGTTCATCTCCTCCTCATTTACAAATCCCATAGCTTTTATGAGACTAGTCTTTGTATCTGAGTCAGCGCCTGCCACCGCCAAAGCAAGAACCGCTCTGAAGGATGCCGGTGACACCATATAGTTTTTATCGCTGTATCCGGATTTTTCAAGAAAAGAAATGAGTTCTTCGTCAAAGTTAGTGGATATGTCTGTCATATCATCGTCTCCTTCGGGGGTAGTATCTGCAGTTTCAGCGGAATCATTTGTGTCTTCTTCGATATCTGTATTTTCTGATTTTTCGTCCGAAGCTACAGCTCTCCTGCTCCCCACACTTTTTATAGCCGATAGGCTGGCAATGAAAAATAGTATGCCGGCCACTATTACTGCCAATCCTTTAAAAGCATTCTTCATATGTGTCCTCCTCAAGTAATAATTATTTTTGTTCGAGCGTTCTTAAAGCCATAAACCAGGCCATGACATGCACCGCCTGCTGGAACTCTCCGCAATTTATGAGCTCATCAAGTTCCTCCTGTTTTATGCTGTAAACATTCAGGAATTCAGTGTCATCAAGCTGTTGCCCGGAGACCTTTTTGCATCCTCTTGCCATGAAAACATATGCATAGTTATCAGCAATTGTTGCATTTGAAGGAATTGTTATGAGATGTGTCCAATCGTCCGACTCATACCCTGTCTCCTCGGTCAGTTCACGCCTCGCAGCATCTAATGCTTCCTCGGCAGCTGACACCATCTGCTCCTCATCTATACTACAATTGATGTTATCACCATTTTGTGAAAAATCTCTGTACTCTTTTCCGTCACTTCTTTCTATTCCACCAGCCGGAAACTCAGTGGTCACTTGTCTAATCCCCTGCCTGTACTGTCTTACGCAGATCAGATTCCCATCCTCATCAAAGGGTACTATTACCACATAGTCTCTTCTGCTGTAGCTGTAGTAGGGCTCAAATTCAGTTCCGTCAGGAAACCTGAAAGCAGACTGTCTGAAATCAATCCACTCATTCTTAATTATGTGCTCGGTCTTAACCTCTTCCCAGAGCAGGTTTTTGTCGTTTTCTTTATTGAATGGAAATTTATTCATAGTTGTTCCATCTCCTTTATTACTTTACTAATAATAGTTCAGCCATATTTTTTTGTCCATGAAGAAGCGGTTGGAGATAAATCCAACCGCTAAGACTTTCCCTTAAGTTTTACATAATCCCATGTCATGACTAGGCCAATTGCTTCCCCTTAATCCGCCACAGCGATGAACACGCCTTCATTGCATGCCGGTAGATAGACCGAATTATACATCCTCTTGTGATTGTAATTATCACGGTCGGAGAGGTTGAAGAAATCGTAGACCGTGGGGTCCTGATCGTCCCAGGTTACATCCACATTGTAGTAGTTGTCGCCAAGCTTTATGATATTCCAGGCGTGCATCTGTCCGGCATAGCCTGCACAAAGATAAGTCGGAACGCCAAGTCTCTGCATCAGATACTGGAACGCTTTGGCATAGCCTGCACATACCGTATCATTGCCGACAATAGCACTATATGCGCTCTGATCGAGGGGATTATGCTTATAATTCAGCTTTTCCGCAAGCAAATTATGGATATAAACCTCTTTCGAAAGATCATCCGGGAGCCCGCTTGCACCTGCCACAATCTGATCAGCCGCAGCCAGGAACTGACTGTTCGCTGAAGGAATGTCCTTTATCTTGTCGTAATATCGAAGGCGAAGCTTCACAGCCACTCCCTGATAGTCATATTCCTGATAAAAAGTTGTATCAAGCCAGAAGAGCTCGGGATGATCAAACACAACACTCATGATTATCATCTGCATCGTGTCCATTGTTACCTGCTGAACCGGTCTGAAGGCGGGATTCAAAGCTCTTGTATTCGCATATATCTGCCTGTAAAGAGATTTTCCCTCTTCACTTAGCATATTGTAATAGGGATAAAACTGTGAATCAAAAGTGAGACCCTCTCCCAGATCTCCGTAATCCACACTGTTTATGGCCTGTCTTGCAAGACCTTCATCATCAAGCTCAATTATCTCAGGATCAAAAGCTGCATAGCCGCTCTTTCCAACGGGAACTCCGGGAGTATAAGCCACAGCTTCCGCATTGTCTGAACCATCCGAAGAGACTGTATCTTCTGCTTTGGTCTTATTATCATCAGACTCAACAACGACATGAATTCCTTTTCCTGTGAGTACGTCAACCATAGCATCGGCAGCGTTTGCAACGTCCTCAACGGTAACGTCGTTGTCTGCAGGATTATCAACCTCGGTTGCTTCAAGCTCCGCAATGGCATCAGAAATACCGGTGACTGCATTTGTAATCATGTCACCTAAACCGGAGGAAGAATTATCTTCACTTTCAACATCGTGGGAATCAGTCTCTTCAGATTTGCCGTATATGTAGTCCCAGTCCGGGACCTCGACATAATACTTATTAGAAGTGTCTACCTGAACCTCTTCTTCATCCGCAGGTTGCAGGAGGGCACCAACCCATACACCAATATCGGGATTTATCACGCATGCAAGAATAAAAGCAAGGCATGCAAATACCAATCCCATTAATCCGTAAGCAATATTCTCTAATACCTTCATATCATCACATCCTTGTGAAAAAACAGTTAATCCGTTAACCAAAAACAAAAGGGAGCAATACGCCCCCTTTCATTATAATTATAATATTCTGTTCGATATATTGATATTAAAAAACAATAAATATTCCTTTAATTCTTTTACTCCAACGTGGATTTTTTGAAACTTACTTATTTATACCTGAATTTCTTCACCTTAGACCATTTTCCGTACTTTGTTCCGTCATCATTCTCATTAAAAGCACGGACCCTTACATAATAGACCTTCTTCTTGGTGAGACCGGATACCTTCACATAGGTCTTCCCTTTTCCTTCATTTGTGAATTCCTGAATCTCCTCATATTCAATATCTTCATCGCTCTCGTCGTCCTCTTCCGGCATTTCGAAGTTCTTATAAGGAGAAACCTGTATCTCGTATCCCTTACAGTTTTTAGCTATACGATTCCAGGTAATCTTATAGGTCTTCTTAATCTTTGTAGCCTTAACGCCCTTTACCTTGGCAGGAGCTTTTATTTTCAGCTCTTCATCGACATCTTCGTCCTCTTCGGCATTTACCTTATCCGGACCGATAAATGTAGAAACCGGAACAGCCGTAAAGAGCATAGCTGTCGCAAGCATTGCACCAAGAACCTGAAATAGTCTCTTCCTCATAGTGTTACCTCCTCGTAAGAAATAGTAATCTACTATATATTTTGTCATTTGTATTATTGTCTTTCAACATGCAGACACTATTTGTCAATGACTATGGTTCTGGCACAAAACGTGCCTGTGTTTTTTATAAAAATATTATCTTATCTTTTTATATAAATAATAATTAAACTCTGCTCCGTCCCATCCGTAAGTCTCCTTGTCAATAAGATCATAATGGTCACCAATAGAATCCGGGATATGATCGCGCACAAGGACGTAGTCTATAAGCCCCTCCCTGACATATCTCTCCTGTTCGAGGTAGGGATTATTTTCAGGTTCGTCAACATTAAGAGTCTGAGTCTGAAACCATCTGCAGCTTGGAACAATATCGCACAAAGTGTAAAGTCCGGCATCAAGGCACCCCACATTTAAGAGTGTCGGATTCTCTGATTCAAGAACTTCATCGCGGAATCTGTACATAAAATAGCTGTCCCTATCCACTTTCATGAAAGGAATGTTCATGGAATTATTCGCAATAAAAAGCATTGCAAGTGCTGTGCAAATAGCGGGAATAAATATCTTTCCGGAAAATCCCGCCTTTGAAACAAAATTTCCCACAAATGAAAAGCCAAGTACCGCAAAGATAGCGAGCGGCAGCGAATAATAGGGAAGGTCTCTTCCTCCTCCGAAAAATCCCAAAAACATAAAAGCAAAAAGCACCGGCACATTTAGTCTTGCCAGCAAATTTATCTTGTTTTTTGAATACTTTACTCCAAATACGCTCCAAATCATTCCCACTATAAGTGGAACAAAATACTGCCAGTCATCTCTAATCAGCCAGTACAGTGTCTTCGCCATATAGAGAAAGCGCCCCATAACTCCCGGAACTTCGCTCTCCACCTTGGTGTACACAAAAACATTTACATACACATATCCCCAGTACCACTCATAGAGGCCACCCTGAATTCCAAAGTAAATTATCCACGGAACAAACGGCAGAAACATCCCAAACAAAAAAACGAAACAGGCTTTTATCCCCTTCAAAAATTCGCCATGTGCAAGGAATGAAAAGAACACCATCATCATCCATGCAAAGAAAAATCCAAGTCCGGTGAACTTGATATTAGCGATAACCCCCGCAAGAATTCCACCATAAAAAACACTTTTAAACGGCATGACTGCCTTGTTGTAATCATTTTTAAAATATGCAAGTGAAAGGTATAAGCCCGCAGCATAGAACGGAAGGCATATCTCCTCAGCCGCTCCGCCCCACCAGAAGCTCCTGGAGCAAACAATAACCGCAAAGGTCAGTACGGCCAGGATTGCAGAAAGAACTTTTCCTTCCAAAGAGTCAGGCTTCTTCCCTTCGTCAAACAGTCTGATTATCCCGTAAAAAGCAATCACGTCCGCAAATCCGAGCACACATTCAAGCACAAATACCCCTATAAAAGTAGTATGTGAAATCAGGTAAGAAAGCCCGTAAAGAAAATACAGATACATCCCCTTCTGATCAAAGACGTCCCTGTAGGGCATTTTCCCGTTAAAGATAGCCTTACCCATGGAAAAATAGCTGTTTGCATCGTCCCAGTTATTCAAAGGATACAAAAAGGACGATCTGGTTGCCAGCATAAGACATAAAACTACTGAAACTCCCAGATATATGTATATAAAAAGATTATTCTTCTTTTGCATTTTATCTCTGTCTCCCATCTATGCAATTTTAGCATAATTTAAATAATCTTTTCATTTTATATTTATAAATAGCCTGTTCTTCTGAATTATAATATAAACGTAATATCATTAACGAGCGCACGTGACTGAGTTATGGAAAAGATGAAGAGAATTCACAAGACCATCCTGATTGCACTTATGGTCTCATATGGATGTTTTGTGGTAAGCACCTTTGCGGGGGCTTCTCTTTTATTGACGCTTTTTTCCCCGATCACAGCCTGTCTTGCCGCTGCTGTAATTTATATCAGCGCGTATATATCTGAAGCCTACAGAAAACATATGACGCTTCTAGGACTTGGCATACTGGCATGGGTAGCAGGGGATCTTATGACTTTTATTTTCAATTATATAAATCCCTCTCCTGCTATCGATACCATCGGCTCGATATTTTTCATATTCCCAAATTATTTCTTCGGACTGGCGCTGGTATTATATCTGTTTAAAAAGCTGAACAGGTCTTCGCTTAACAGGATTGCGTACAGTTCCTTTGCAATTACCATTATAGGATTTGTTCTTCTTCGTAAATTCCTTGACGTTCTGCTTGGAGGAGTTTATCCAAGTCCGATACAATACGCACGTGCTCTTATCTATATTTTTCTTAATTTCTTCATCATGATGATTCTGTTTTTCCTGCTCACCATGGTAACGGGACTGTCACTGAAAAAGGGCACCTGCCTTGTTCCGCTGGGAATTTTCCTCTATATTCTCATTGACTTTGATTACACATACAAAGAAGCGATGGGACGGGATCCTGAGAACGTATATATGAATCTTCTCTATATGCTTTTCATGATCATGATTGCTCATGGCACATATTCACAGGCGGAATTCGGTTATTCCTTTGATATAGTCAATTATCAGCGGGGCAAAAAAAGTACAACTTTTCTCAAGGTACTGGTTTCAACCCTGGTGCTCCTCGACGGTTTCTTTTACTTCATAAATTTCCTTTCAGAAAATGAGTTTTTCTACATTCTCATTGCAGTCATGGGATACTGGATAATGTCTGCGACGCATGATAATTCCATGCTTGACGAGCAGCTTTTAAAGCAGCAGAGAGAACAGAACCAGATTCTGGAAAAGCAAGTTGAAGAAAAAACAAAGGACCTTCAGTTTGCCTATGAAAACCTTCAGAAGCTTTCATCGACCGATATTCTGACCGGAATTTACAACAGGCGTTACAATGCGATGTATCTCAGACAGCTCACCGGAGAATACGCTACTAGCGGTCAGCGCTATGCAATTTTTGCTATAGATTTAAATCACTTCAAACCTATCAATGACACCTACGGACATGATATGGGAGACCGCGTACTTGCAGAATTCGGACAGAGAATGCTAAGCCTTCCGAAAAATCTTATCCCTTTCAGAACCGGCGGCGACGAATTCATGATCGTAATGGAGGATGTTATCGGCAGAAAGGATGTGCTCGAGGCAGCTGAGAAACTTCAAAAGCTTTTCAATACTCCCGTCGCACTTGATACTTACAGTTTCAACCTTTCGGGTAGTATCGGAATAGCTATCTACCCCGAGGACTCCGATGATGTCAATCTCGTTGTATCGTATGCGGATGCAGCGATGTATTCCGTAAAAAGAAGCACCATAAGAGATGATTACAAATTCTTTGACAAAGCACTGGTAGCCTCTGTTGAAAAACACAGGCTGCTTGAATCCATAATTAAAAAGGCTGATCCCGAGAAGGATTTCATCCTTCACTATCAGCCTATAGTTAACATGTCCACTGGTAAGCTCCTTGGCGCCGAAGTTTATCCCAGGCTAAAGCAGAATACTGATTTTGAATATTCCATCGGAGAGCTTATTCCCATTGCGGAAGAATGTGGTCTCATGGACTCTCTCGGAAAATGGATTGTTACCGAAGCCGTAAGCCGTATGAGCACATGGAACAGCAACAGGGATGAAGCCCTCAATATATCTATCAATTTGTCTGCACTTCAGCTGCTGGATGCTACTTTCATAAATCATCTTAAAAAGGTCACCAAGGATATGAACTTTCCTATAGGTAATCTTGGGCTTGATATCAGTACAAGCGTTATGCTGAGTGCCGAAGAAACCTCCAAGGAAGCTCTTCTTGACCTCTGCAATTTCGGTTTTCCTCTCTGCCTAAACGACTTTGGTGGCGGAGAACTTCGTCTGTCCAACTTTTTGGACTGCACTTTCAAAGTAATTAAAATTTCCCATACTCTCGTGTCCCGTGCCAATAGAGATGATAGTTCACTTTTACTCTTAAAGTCCATTCATGCTCTGGCCCGGTCACTGGATATAATCAGCTGCGCAGTAGGTATAGAAACAAAAGAACAAGCTGACAAGATTCGCGAAATCGGTATCAACTACGCTGAGGGATATTATTACGGTAAGCCCTGCTCAGCTGAGGAGTTTGAGGAAAATTACCTTAAGTGAGGTTGGAAATCTGTGATTTCCGTAATTTACTCCCCCGGTATATTGTAAGCAGTACAAAAAACATCGCTGTGGTTAAAGGATGAGGTCCGTTCATCACAGACTGAGCCATATAACCAACAAGTCCAATAGTCGCATAAAGCTCAATACCCTCTAAATTTTCATTCTTAATAAGGCTTCTAACAAAACTCACGATGACACTTAAATATATACCAAGATAAGCAATAGCACCCAAAAGTCCTGTTGTGAAAAGATATTCAAGAATATCATTGTGAGCATTTTCAATGAAATAGAATGCCCCATAAGCTTCTTCAATTTCAAAGTAATAATCCATCGATATAGCGTCTATACATCCCGGGCCAACTCCTATAATCTGTTGAGGAAGTTCCTGAGTAAAAAAGCCATCAACTGCAATAAACCACAGCAATCCTCTTCTGTTTAGGAAGTTCATATCATAATTTTTCACAGCCCAAACAATTGCGCCAAGACAGCATAATACCGCCACTACAATATATACCCAAAATACCCGCTTAAAAATGGCCTCAAGCTGCTCTTTCGAAAGTTTCATCTCAAGATACATGTGAAGCAGTAAAAGTGCAAAACATCCTCCGCCGATAATCACATGGACATTATGTGCAAGAAGAATAGGTGAAATATCTTCAAGACATATCTCCGGTCTATAGAGAATAATTACCTTGGCGGCAAAACCCGAAACGCCAAATAATATTCCATTAATTAAAAGCCCCATGTACCTGCTTGCTTTGCGGAAGCAAAAAGCAATTATAAACATATAGCCGATTCCCACACCAACATATATGCCATCAGCATGAGTAAGATACATGTTGAGATATGCAAAAAACAGCACTATAGCTGCTGCTGTTTTCTTGAAGCCATTTTCCGAAGTCACAAATATTATCACCATTATGGGAATAATAATAGATAAGTATCCGCAAAACTGGTTGGTGTTACCAATTGTTGAAGTAAAGTGATCGCGCCAGTTAGGATCAAGCTTCATCTGGGCATTAAGAGGATCGATCCAAAGGTCATTCAATATAGCAATAATCATTGCTATAGTTCCTCCAAGCATCATGCCAAAAAAGGGCACGATATCGAGTTCATATCCCCTTGAAGCTGCGAAATATAATGCGCATAAGGAAATCAACATCAGAGCGCCTACATGCCACGCCATATCTCCGGAGAATGCCGCATCCCTATATTCGGAAAAGGAAGCGGAAAAAAGGCATATAACCGCAAATGCCAATACGCAAACATCAAGAATATTAAAGTCATTCACGACTTCAGACATCTGACCTTTAATATATTCTCCAAGTGATTTATTCCTGATTTGAATGCCTATATTTTTTATAAAAAGAGAAAGTAATAAGACAGCTGCAATTATGATGCTCAGCCATACAATGTAGGTCTTAGCCCTTAAGATATTATTGAATCCATTAGTCATATATAAGGGTGCGACCAAAAGAATCATTAGAAAATAAACACGCGATGCATTTTGTTTAGTAAGTGAAATATTCAAAGACAAACCTCCCCAAAACCCTTTAAATAAAGAATGAGACTGACAGGCTTAATAGCCCTGCCAGTCTCTTTTATACTTGTTCTTATGAAAGATGGATATTATCCTCTCTTAAACTTAACGCCCTTAGGAGCACTCTTCTGAAGCTTCTTAACAAGCTTCTTGTAGGTCTTCTTGCTTACGCCCTTAAGAACAATCTTCTTACCCTTGAAGCCCTTAAGTGCCTTAGCGCTGATCTTGCTAGCCTTAAGCTTGGAAGCGTTAATCTTAACTGTCTTAGCCTTCTTAGCACCAGCGAACTGCTTGCCAGCGAGTGATGTAAGTTCTACATCTGAAAGATCGATTGTTGTAGCCTTAGAACAATTCTTGAAAGCCTTAGCACTGATCTTTGATACAGGCTTGCCGTTAACTTCGCCCTTAATCTTAACAGTCTTTGCATCAGACTTAACAGCTGTAACAGTTACTTCACCATCCTTAAGCTGAACGCTCTCTTCAACGTCCTCATCCTTAACGGTAGCAACTTCGCCCTTCTCGAACTTCTCCTGCTGATCCTTCTCCTGAACGGATACGCTTTCAGCCTTCAGTACTGTTGCATCAACGTTAGCTGCATTTCCGACTGCCGGTGCAGAGGTAGCAACAACTACTGCTGCAAGGGCCATTGCAATAAGTCTCTTCATAATCACATTCTCCCTTTTCATATTATTGTATTTTTGTGTGTTTTGTTTTTCAAAACATATCTATAGTATAGTTTTTACTTTTTATAAAGTCAATAGTCACTATTTTAAATTTATACTTTTTTTCGTATATTTAATTGCACGTAACAATAATTTATAAACTATTTATTCTGGTGGATATTACACAATATTATCCTATTTTTATCGC
>NZ_FMYB01000014.1 GCF_900104155.1 Butyrivibrio sp. INlla16 | reverse complement strand
CAGACCATCCGGAGTAATCAGCCCGATATAGGTATCCACAGGCTGGGGGTATTTTTTCCCCGGAACCCTTTTCGATGTACGCTTGTACAGGTAATATGAATCACCTTTTTTCTTGATGGTAGTCCCCTTAACGCGTTGTGCCTGAACCCATTCTGGATATACTTTTTCAGTCTTCATACCTTCCTCCTTTCGTATAGGTGGCGTATACCTATACTTTAGGTATATTATACCTCTACAGAGCAGAAAAAGGAAGAGGGAAAAGCACTTTTGTATAATGCTTTTCCCTCTAAGTTTCATCGCTAAAAGACCCTATATTTATTTTGCTTCATGAAACAACCCTATCCGTGACAGGCTTGTTCGTCAAAGATCCTTATATCTTGTTAAACTCACAAATGTTCTTGATCATACATTTCCGGAGTTCAAGCCATTCTTTAATGAACGTTTTTCTAAAACAGCTCTATATCTGTTAGAAAACTATGGCTCTGCTGAGAACATGTCTGCCATGATTGAAACTGACTATAATGAAATACGTCGCATATCTCATGGTAAGTTTTCTCCTCAACAATTCCATGAATTGAAACGTTTAGCTAATGATACTGTTGGCATCAATAATTCTATATTTGATGTCGAACTTGAAAGTTTACTGTCCCTTTACAAATCCTTGGCCAAAGAAATCAATACACTTGAGAGTGAGATTATTAGGCTCATAAACGAAGTCCATCCTCACTTCATGACCATTCCAGGAATTGCTCCTATTTCTGCTGCAGTAATCTACGCAGAATACGGAGATATTTCCAACTTTTCATCTCCAGCACAGATGAGTATTGTGTGAATTACGGATTGCTATAAAGGACTATGGATATTTGATATTTGCGCGCGGCTGAGATGCTTGTAAAGAAGAAATAATAGGTTTCCTATTGACTCGGTGACTATGTGGTATAATGACGACGTTGGAAAAATGTGAATAATTATACTGATAAGCAGGTAAATTGTTTTGGCTGGGTACTATAGGTACTATACCGGGTACTATAGGTACTATACCGGGGGTCAGACCCCATTTTGGAAATGTTAATAATGATACAAAAATATTACAAGCGTTTTGGATTGCTTAGGTTTATTAACAAACGGATGAACAGCGCATAAATACTGAATTTTTGAGCATTTTTGCCATTTGACAACAGACTGACGAGATGCTAAGATTAAGGCGTAAGAATAATAAAAAGGGTGTCACCGTGACGGTTAGCCCAAACAAATTATGATAAGCAGAAATGTGACCGCTCAGCAATCTTTGTCAGGGATGAGGCGGTCATTTCTGCGTTTTATTGATATCCTTGCCGATGGAGTATCCAACGGCAAAGCAGGTAAGACATAAGCTTAACACAGCGATTATTCCGAGGATTATTTCCATTGGTTTAGCCCTCCTATTTTATTTCTGCCCTGGTGTGGATAATAAAATGCCTGACTCACAGATTATATAAACGGAGGGTCGCAGTCCCTCCGAGAAGAGGGCTAACCGTCAACCATCAAAAATTGGTGACACCCTAGATTTAGAAGTTTACCACAGAGAAATAATCCTGTAAATTGCAAATTTAGTTGTGACTATGATAAAAACAATAAATACCTTGGGCCTGTCAGTGCACCTAGCTAAGGGCGCTTCATATAGCGGATTGCAAACGTCCGCCTAATAAGCTGGGCATAGGGCATATGGGGTCAGACCCCATGAAGGTCATGTTAATCCGAGAATCCAGGATATCTCTATCCCAGAGCTTGCAACTATATTCGAAAATAGCTTATGCGCTCCCATTACTGATATTCCTGATATGGCGTATAGTGACGACGAATCAATATATCTCGCTTGCGGATGGACGGCAAGCGGCTTCTATGTAAAAGTGTGGTACACATACAGGGATGGCGTGATTAGAATTATTGTCGGGATTAAGGGGAAATAGAGGAGGCAATCAGATGAATCAAAATGATGATAATACATTGTATAATAACATTCTGAATCAGTATGCCGAATCAAAAAGGATTATTCAGCAGGCGATGGATGATCATCAGCTTGTGCTTTTTGTAGGTGCAGGTGCTTCTATTGCTTCAGGAATGCCTTCTTGGGGAGACGCTATACAAAACATAGCAAATAGATTGTCGATTAGTGATGAAGACTTAGATTATCTTAGAATACCGCAGTACTATTTCAATGCAAGAGGCAAGAAGGAATACACTCAGCTTATACGTGAGATTTTCAGGCATGGTGACTATCTACCCAAACATGAAATCCACGATAAAATTATCGAGTTCGATACAGCAACCATAATAACCACAAATTATGATCACCTTATAGAACAGGCTGCTGAGGATAATAGCCAAATACTATCTGTGGTCAGTAAAGATGCTGATTTACCATATCGTCAAGGCGGCAAAGAGCTTATTAAGATGCATGGAGATTTTGAAAATGATAACTTCGTGCTGAAAGAAGATGATTACCTTAGTTATGGTCGTAATTTTAAACTGATTGAGAATTATGTGAAATCCCTGATAGGTACGAAAGTAGTGCTGTTTATAGGGTATTCATTTAACGATCCTGATCTGAAATTAATCTTTTCCTGGGTAAAGGATATACTTGGCGGCGATTTCCAGCGTGCCTATCTAATACAATCTGGGAAGAAATACGATGTTAATGAGGCAGAGTATTTTAGAAATTTTGGAATAAATGTACTATATGCATCTGTGCAGTTACAGAGTCTGTTTGATTCTGATGACCTGACATCAAATCTTCTGTTAATGCTCAAGTGGTTGTTGGATAAAGACAAAAATGATAAGTTGACATGTCTGTACAATGAGTTAAAACCATTTTCATCAATGAGATATGCAAGCCAGATATATGTTAAGAATGCTCTGCTTAATGCGGGAATGAACTCTAGTAATGGTATCATTTCAATTAATGATACATTCGGAAGAATGTCAGATGATGAAACTAAGGAGATTTTTAAATCCCTTGTGTATGAGCAGTGGATTAGGCTTGGTAAGGCAGTTACTTTGCCAATAGGTCTACTTAAGAACATATATGTTAAAACAAATCTTTCGGAAGAGGAGATAGAAGAGAAACAGAAGCAGAATAATATACGTGTAGCTGAATACATTAAGGATTTCAAACCAAACAAAAAAACGCAACGGATTGTTAGAGAAATTTTAGATGTACTTAATAAGAGTAATATGGTATGTCTACAGGGGCATTTGCCAAGGCAAGGAGCAAATTCTTGGTTTGTTGCTTCTGTACCTTTGGATGAAACAGCTTCTCCTTCATGGATGGAAGCTGTTAACACGTTTGATTTTGATTCACTGGAGAAAGTGGCAGATGAAAATGAAGCACATTTAACAGAAACCAGACCCGAACTATATATGGAGCAAGGCTATCTTCAGTTTGTTCTTGGAAACTATCTGGCAGCTTATAATTGCTATAGAAATGCTAAGACTATTTTCTACAAACGCCATGAGTACGTCAGATTCTTTATAGCAGAGTTTAATCGTTATGTTCTAGCTAAATCAATTATATCTGGCAACGGAATAATCTGTGGTATTAAGTCAGATGATGTGAAGACGGTCAAGACTGAAATGGATTCGCTAAAGCTTGATCGGATGTTCAACAGCCTTCCTGATCTTGGCGAGACGAACAAAGCATTGAAGGATATGTACACATTTAATATTGCGTATACATTGTTCCAAGATGCATATCAGGTTTCGGCAAAAGTGAATGAGCAGGCAAATACGAATTACACATTCTTTAGTGGGATGGCTGCGTTTGCGGGAATGAGTGAAAGTATATCTGATTATTATAATTACATTTCACTTAATATGCTTCCAGTAAACAACTATTTAGAGCATGTGAATATTTTCCGTATCTATTTTCAGAGCATTGTCAGTTCTGCAACAGCTAAAGATAATACAAATGCAACTTCTTTAGTTGAGAATTTAAAAACAGTACATGCAAGCACTCTTACGACATTTGATGTTTTAACAGCTCTGAAATTCATAGAGGCAAAAGAACTAGAGAAGATGATGAATAGGCTTTCAAGTAAACTGCCGCTTAGTGATGATGCGATTGAATATCTCTCGATTGTTGTAGGAAATTGTATTAAAAGAATTCCTAAAAGTGTTTTTATGTACGACACTACGTTTTGGAAGTGTCTGGCATTACTTGGAAAATGTAATCTAAATGAACAATTGGTTGAGATTACAACAAATAAGCTGAATGAGATTACTACAGGTCTCGACTATAGAGATCGTTCTAATATGATAAAAGCGTTTTTTGTAAATGCGAGAAAACAGGAGCTGTTAGTATCTGATAAAAGTACAAACAATATTGTTGCATTTTTAGATACCATTCTTTTATACCTATCAAACAACAAGTCCGAGTCATTAGGATGTAGGAGTTTGGTAACTACTTTGCTTTGGGGACTAAAGGGCAGTAGCAGAGTATATGAAAACACTGAAATAATCAGAAGCTTAATAGCAGATGATACCAGGCTTTTATGTTTATCAATGTATCCGTTTTTGACCACAGATGGCAAAAAAATGATAAGTGATGCATATAGCAATTGGAAATATGATAATAGTAATTTTGCTTTTGAATTTTACTATGAATTAGTTAGTAAAGGAGTTAAGAAACCGGATACAAACATTGAAAAACAGATTGTCGATCACTATGATGCAGAAGATGAGGATAGTGGTAATGCGTTAAACGGAGTTATGATCTTCCCAGCTCAAAATGAAAAGGTTTTTTTATATCAGTTGCTAGATCTGTACACTAAGGGCTTGGTCATAGATAAAGGGGCTTGTTCTAAGGTGCTTATTAAGAATAATATTCCTGGATGTGAGTGGCTGATGAATTATGAAGGATATGATTATTCTTCGTTTGATACAAAATGGTTATCTCTTTGCACTGATAATCTGTTAGAAACTATTAGCAAGAATGAGAATGCAAAGGAGAACATAAAGAGAGCAATAGAGGATGAGTATAAAACAGGAAGTGTCGATAAGGATTTGGTGGATATTTACTTCAGATTTTTTATATGAGGGGATTGACGAAATACCGCTAAGTCAGTTCTGAATCCGCATGATCTGTGGAGGGCATCAGTTAGTTTGTCTCGAACATATGTAGGCATGTATCCCTGCCCTTTTATGTCTGCAAAATTTATTGATTTTAATTTATTAAAAGTTTCCCAATCTGCCGGACTATAGATTTCCGGCAGAAGGGTTAGAATCCTTTCTCGGGCGGCCTCGCGGTCGCTTGGGTTTTATATCAACCTGATCCTTTGGCTTGATGAACTGGATACTATTGAGTATTATCAGCAACCCGGCAAGGCACATCATCTATCTGAGATAACAGCAAAGCAGTGTGAACTCTATGAGTTCATGGGTGTAAATGCCCCGACATGATCAAACCTTGGTATAAAATGACGGGACTTTAGGTTGAAAGAAAGCGTGTTGTCATTGATTGATAATGACGTGGAAGCGCAGAAAGTAAGAATGAGGTTTATCATGGCAAATGCAGAAAACAACGATTTTTGCGGAGCAGAAGAAGCTGTAAAACTTCTTAAAGAATATGGACTTAAGGATCGTGGTGATTATGAGTACAAGAAAGCCGTTCCCTTGCCACCGTTAGATATGAAGAAACGAAATGAGATATGGTGCGACCTTCTTTATGAGCCGTGGCTTAAGATGAAACGACAGCTTGAAGGAAGAGATAAAGTTCGCTGTGAGATACTCAATACGTGTTGTTATCCTGAATACATCTTCGAAAATAATAAAAGTATCTGTGAAAAATGCGAAGATTACCAGAACGTAGTAAAGCCTATTATTGATAAGATGTCCTGGATTTCAGAAGTTCAACAGAAGTTGAAAAAAGAGGGAATAGAGGACGAAGCTAGGAGATAGCAGAGATGGATGAGCTTGAGTTTATACAATACATTGATAATTTCAAAATGCACTTTAAACTCCTACTCAGAAGATATAAGCGTTTTATTGAGGTTGATGATATTCACAATACAGATATTGATGTCATAACGTACCTGGATATGATTATTGTTCAGCTACGTGCTATGTGTATTGAAAGCCCAAATCTGAAGAGCAATTATACCGCTCAAAATTATCTTCGTTTGATGAAGCGTGATGATTTGGCTGAAAAGATAGATAATATGCTGGCTGAACAGTTTTTCTCATATAGAGATAATTGCGATATTAAACGAGCGTTAAAAATTTTGGCTGATAAGTACATTTGCCATTATGATGCCTTTGATGACGAGGAATTATTATGGTGCGAGATGATAGAAAAGCAATTGAGAAATCCTTATGATGAACACAATCTTTCCTACATCATGAAAGTAGTAATCGATTGTATTGGAGAAGGCCTTTCTTTGAAAACATTTATGGATATAGTAGGGAGTGAAGATGAATATGATCAGGTAATAGCATTGGCATTAGATAAGGTAAAGGAGTTGCTGTTATCAAGAGTAATAATTATTTTGAGAACTGTAAGTGTTAACACAGGCTCTTGATTTCCAATAACCTCACTTATATAGCTGCTGACTTTGACAACGATAAGGATGCTGTTGAAATTCTCCACAAATGGAATGAGAGCGACCATTGGAGCTTACATTTTAAGGATGCTCATGAACTTCAACAAAGCTATGATAGTAGCCTTTACTGTTCTATTAAATCTTCTTTGAAAATGAGGATGGATGCATCCAAAACATTTATACTGATCGTTGGTAGCAAGACAAATGTTGTTACGAAAGGCGGATGTCAGAATTGCGGAAGCTATAACAGTTGGACTAAGGCATGTGGTAAAGGGTATAGTGTTGATTACAGAAGCTATATCAAGTATGAATGCGACGAGGCTGTTAAAGCTGGAATAAAGATAGTAGTTCTTTATAACAAGACACAAGTTGATAAATCCTTATGCCCGGAAGCAGTAAAGAATCTTGGCACTCATGAAAGAATGTATTATAAGGCAACAGATGGTAAGTACTACTGGGATTATCAGAGCGTAAAGAAAGCGATTGAAGGATAAGAATTATGGCTGCTATAAGGACATTAAAACGCTATGCGGTATAATGGTCTGTGTAAATATTCTATGGGTTCTTCGCAGGGCGCCAAACAGAAAGAGAGACGATTATGCTCAATTGGAAAGGATTGTTCCGTTCTCATATATTGGAAAGAGGCTGGGATTATGCCAGTGACGGCTCTGTCACTGACTTCGTAAAGACTGATGATAGTATATCCGCAGTTGTTCAAGGGAGTGAGTACTATAAGGTAAAGATAAGGTATTCGGGCTCTGAGATTATTGACGGATACTGTTCCTGCCCATATGCAGCAAAGGGTGAGTGGTGCAAGCATATGGCGGCGGTATTATACCTGGCAGATAACGGTATGACATCAGGCGGAGCTTTGGCCATGTCTAACCAGGGTGCTGAAATGCAAAGCATTAAAGAGATCGTAGGATCTGCTGACCGTAAGGATATTGAAGATCTTCTGATTTATCTTGCAAATCAGGACGACCGGACAGAGAGCTTTATCCGGGCGCATCTCGGCACCGGGAAGTCTTCTGATGTAAAGCAGATAGAAAAGGAAATAGATTCAGTTTTTAACGCCTACAGTGGCAGGTCAGGGTATATAGATTACTATAGCGCTATGTCTTTCGAATCCGACCTGAACAGCCTTCTTCGAAACAGAGTTGGAGAACTGATCGATAATGAGAGCTACATGGATGCCTTTAATGCCTCAATGTATGCTTATACCAAGCTTGGGAACTGGGACATTGATGATGACGGTGAGATAGCATCTATCTCAAGTACCTGCTATGAGCTGTGGCAGGACATAATCAAAAATTGTGAGCCCAAGGAGCGTGAGCCTATTAAGGAATGGTTTGAAGAGCATTCTGATGATGGTACAGTTATCGACTATATGGAAGACATGCTGCAGGATTTCCTTGAGTACGAGCTGGCATCGGATGATGAACTCCGGGAAATAATAAAAGGCCTTGAGGGGAAGATAGAGAGCAGCAAAGGCCAGACGCAGTGCCCTGGCATTTTTACCTCGTACTATGGATACAGCTGTGACGCTATTGAACTTAGGAATATCTTTGCAAAGCGCCTTGGTGCAACGGATGAAGAAGCTGAAGAATATATGCGTGGCTACATGAGCTTTAAGTCAGTTCGGGATTACTTTATTAAGAAAGCCAGGGATCAGGGGGATACCAAGGAAGAGATCAGACTCCTTAAACTTGGCAAGGAATATGATAAAGAATCTGAGTATACAATGCATACATATTCCAAAAGGCTCATTGAACTATACGCCCAGAATAAGGACAAAGAGTCGGAGAAGCTTGAGCGAAGAGCAGATCTTCTGGCTAATCAGGGAGCATCGCTGGAGGACTTTAGAGCATACCGCGCCATGTGTACTGATAAGGAATGGTCAGATGAGCGGCTAAAGATAATCGGTTCCCGAAAGGACATTGATAAGAGGTGTGAATTCCTTGCAGATGAAAAGATGAAGGAGAAGCTGTTTGATACCATATGGGCGCAGAAAGATAAACTAAGTCTGGTAAACAAGTATGGTTTTGCATTGGCGGATAAGTACTCAGAGCAGATCCTGAATTTTTATTCTGAATTTGTTTCAGGGCTTGCAGACGAAGCCTGCAACCGATCACGATATAATGATCTGAGCAGATACCTGATGCGCATGTCACAGTTTACCGGCGGGAAGGCGCGGGTAAGACAGCTCGCGCTGGAGTGGATGGAGATGTATCCCACGAGGAAGGTTATGTGTGAGATGCTGGAGGGGTATAGGCATATAAAATGAAGGATGAAGGTAGGGATCTATCTATGTGTTGATAGGTGACTATGTGGTATAATGACGATGTTGGAAAAATGTGAATAATTATACTGATATGCAGGTAAATTGTTTTGGTTGGGTACAAACAGAAAACTGATTTTAGATATTATTGCAGGATTATTCTTGTATTATTAGCAGATACACTAAGTGTTGTAATAGCGTATCTGCTTTCTTTGCTTGTTTGGCTTGATTTCAGGTAATGGGATAGTTCTGATGCCCTCAGTGTTAGGGTAGTTGTCACTCCCCTCCCATAGTTGGTAAGATCCTGTCTTTGACAGTTTAATACCAACTAAAGACGCCAAAAGCCTTAATACATCAGGCTCTTGGCGTTATTTTTGTGATTCTTGATATATAGTAATATTACCTTTGCTTGCTTTGTTTTTCTATAGTTCTCATATCAGCTTTAGTAATGAATTCGTAATCGGTTCTAAAACCGCATACTTTATGAAGGGCATCAGTAAGTTTATCACGAATGTAAGTTGGCATGTATCCCTGTCCTTTAATGTCTGCAAATTTCATTGATTTCAATTTATCCAAGATTTCTTCACAGGTGTATTTGTTTTCAAGTTGCTTTTCCAATAAACGATAAACAAGTAATGACAGGAAACATATCAGGAAGTGGGCTTCTATTCTGTCATCTCTTCTGATATAGACAGGTCTTGCAGCGAAATCTGTTTTCATGATTCTGAAGCATTCCTCGATCTGCCATCGTCCCTCGCTTACTTTCAAAATATCCTTAACATCATCGTCTATAAGATCTGTACAGACAGCGTAAAGACCGTCATATCCAGCTTCTTCGGCAACCTTTGTCTCGTCAAGATAGTAATGGATATCGGCAACTTCGCCATCTTCAGTACGTGCATCCTTCCCTATAAAACGGGCTGGATCATTAGGGTTTTTTCAATTCTTTTTTAGCTTTCCTTTGTTGATCATAGCCTCGGCACGTTGCACCTGAGCTTCCCTGATTGCCTTTTGATAAGCTGCATATTTGGGCGAATAGGTGATTATGAGTAGCTGATCGATATTTCCGCTGATATAAGGGATTTCTTTGTAGTACAACTCATCAGAATCAGTACTTTCAATTTCTGCAGCAGAAACCTTTTTATTATCCGCAAGCCTTTTAAAACCATCTTTACTCAGTGCGAGTTTTTTGTTTTCTGCATCAAGCTTTTTTATTGACTGGGTGACGATAAACGCTCGTTCTCCTAGGTGGTTAAATTTGCGATTATCGGTTGAACCAAGGCCGGCATCGCTACAGTAAATAAACTTATCATGACCGAACTGCTGAAGGATTTTTGATTCTAAAGGCTTTAATGATTTTTGCTCATTCTGATTCCCACCAAAAATTGAAAATGCCAGAGGAATACCGTCTCCATCAATGAAAAGTCCCATCTGAACGATTGGGTTAGGCCGATGTTCCTTGCTTTTGCCATACTTTTTATTACCATCTTCTTGCTCAATTTCGAAATTGAAGTTAGAGCAGTCGTAGTAAAGTATTCGATCATTTCTTTTACCAAAATAGTTGCTGTTCTTAAAAACTTCAGACTGGATAAAATCCGATTCTTCTGCAAGTACTGATAATGCTCTGTAGATATCATGAAGTTCGTATGTAGGAGCTTCAAGGTATGACTGGGCAGCTTTATATGCAGAAAGTTTGCTACGTGGATCAAGGATGCGGTTATAAACCAGGTCAGAAAGAATGGCATTTAAATCGTATTCGTACTGATGACGTTGTTTGATTGTCTTACAGATCTTATCCAGCTGGAGCTTGTAGTAAACAGCCTGAGGAAACAGATAACCGCCTTCAAATAGTTTGCGCTGTGCATAGTCTAATTCTTTATCTGCGTGGAAAACAACCTGAACAGACTTTGTTTTGCGTGCCTGTTTGTACTTCTTGGTTTCGGCAGCAACTTCGCTGCGGCACCAGGCAATAACATCATCACGAGTTGGGCCATGATCCTTTATTAATTCTGAAAGTGTGCCGAGTTTACGGACAGTAGCAGTGGTGCTTTTTCCAGAATTATCAATAAAGGATTTGGAAATATAGAATGATTCTGAATTCTTGGACTTTGAGATTGTAAGTTTCATGAATAGTATCCCCCAGCCCTTATTATACCACAAATCACTATATATCACTGTATATTAAAAAATAAAATTTGACAAAAAAATACAGACCAGATGTGGTCTGCAACTATTTTTGATATGATTTAGGTGTCAAACTCCCGCGCCCTGCCTGTAATTTGATTGATGGTTAGTTTTGGTTGTTGTAAAATCATAAGGAAAGCTAAAGCTTAGAGAGATAAATGAATTCGGTTATAATTCGGAAAGAATCTGAGGGGGCATATGAAAGCAGAGAATATATTCGATATTAAAGATTTAGTAATTGCTGGTATTGAGGATTTGGAATATGGTCAAGACGCAGTAGTAAAGGCAATGTATAATGATGAAGAAATAGCAAGGTTTTCTTTTGACACGTATCCGACAATTGACGATGAGGTCAAAGGCGTGATATTGCATAATGCTGATGTAATTGAAGGGTATAGGCATTGTGGAGTAGGAACGAAGATTATGGAGTCTGTAGCAGAAAAGTATACCATTCATGCAATGAATCTTTACTATGCATATTTGGTGAATTGTTTAAACAAACTGACAGATTACGTAAAACTATAGATGATATAGAAGGTATTGTTCTTATCGATGAGATAGACAAGCATCTTCATATAAAAATCCAAAGAGAAGTTTTGCCAAAATTAATAGGATTGTTCCCTAAAATCCAATTCGTTTTATCGACTCATTCACCTTTTGTAAATATTGGAATTTCAGATACTTTTTATGATAACGTTATGATTATTAATATGGACCATGAGGGAATAGAATGTGAAGCCGATACCAATAATGTTTTTCGTGAAGCATATGATGTAATGATTAATGAAAATAACAGATATGCAGATGAATGTAGAATGTTAAAGGCTAAATTGGAAAACACGAAAAAACCAGTTGTCTATCTAGAAGGGCGTACAGATGAGAAATACTTTAATAAAGCTCTAGAGATATTTGGATATTCAGACAAAAATGTGGAATTTAGATGGATAGGTCATTTGGATGCGAAGGGGAATGAAGAGTTTACTGGATCAGGTAGCTTAGATAAAGCGATACAATTTGTTAAAGGACAAAGACCACTAACGCTGCAAATATTTTTATTTGATTCTGATACAAAAAAGCAGGAATATTTTGGAAATAATATTGTTGTTATGGTAATGCCATATTTTAACGAGCATATTTTGATGAACAAGGGCATAGAGAACGCGCTAGAACTGGATGGTATTGAACTGGAAAACTTTTATTCAATCTATACACATGTGGGCGATTATGGACAGGAGACTTCAGTAAAAGAATTCGATAAAATGAAGCTTTGTGATTATGTTTGCGGATTAGATGACAAGATACAGTATTGAAGAATCTGAAACCTGTAATTGAGAAAATTATGGAACAAATTGGGGAATAAAAATGAAAAAAATCAGTACATCAATTTCTACATTCAAAAATTTAATTGAAGCTGATTATATGTATGTAGATAAAACTAAATATATATACGATATGGTAAAAGAACCCTTTGGGCAGTTTTTCTTTTCAAGACCAAGAAGGTTTGGGAAAAGCTTGACTGTAAGTACTCTGGAATCTGTATTTAGTGGAGACAAAGAGTTATTTAAGGGGTTATATATATATGATAAGGATTACAGTTGGGATATTTTTCCTATCATTCATATAGACTTTGGAAAGAGTGATAGCTCAACGGTGGCTAACCTTGAGGAATGGTTAAAGCTTGAAATGACAGGAATAGCTGAGCGGAATGAAGTAATAATATCCGGCAGTTCTCCTGCGTTGATGTTTGGGGAATTGATTAAAGCTCTCAATAATAAGTACAAAAAGGGAGTGGTTATACTTATTGATGAATATGACAGACCGATAACCAACAATATTGAGGACGGAAAGGGAGTCAAGAAGATCCGCCAGGTTATGGAAGCTTTTTATCAGATGATAAAAGGATATGAGTCTGTTGAAAGATTTGTTTTTATAACCGGTATTACAAAACTTAGTCAGGTATCTATTTTTAGTAAATTAAATAATTTGATTGATATTAGCAGGAGTAAAAATTTTGCTGATGCAGTTGGATATACTCAGGATGAGTTAGACGTATATTTACATGAGTATATAGAGATTGGTGCTGCAAAAAATAGTGTGACATATGGTGATTTAAAGCAGAAGTTAGCATTATGGTATGATGGCTTTAGATTTACTTTTGATGGAGAAAAGGTATATAACCCAGTTTCAATCGGACGTTTTATTAATGAAGACTATGAGTTTAGGAATTATTGGTATGCTACAGCGACACCTGTAATGCTCGTTAATCAGGCAAGAAAACAGAATATTACAGTTGAATCAATAGAGAATGCTGTTATGACAGATATATCATATAACTCCTTTGATATTATGCAGTTGACTAATGACAATGTTGATTCTCAAAGTCTAATACAGCTCTTATATCAGACAGGTTACCTGACTATTGGTGAGCGGGAAGAAAAGAACAATATTCCAACATATAAATTGGTCTACCCCAATAAAGAAGTTCAGGATTCTTTTGAGACAGATCTAGCGTCTGTATATATGAAAAAGGCTGTTGGTGAGATATCAAACTTTACTAATTTAATACAGAATGCAGCGTATGAAGGTAATATCGATAGAATGGTTGAAATTATCAAAGGTATTTTTGCTGGGGTGCCATATGATATCCAGCTAAATTATGAGAAATATTACCAGTCTCTTTTATATTTGACATTTAGAATGTGCGGAATGGACATTATTGCAGAGAATACAACCAATGTTGGAAGGATTGATGCCGAGCTTATAAGTGGAATCTATATCTATGTTATAGAGTGTAAGATAAACAAGACAGCTCAAGAGGCATTGGAGCAAATTGAGAAAAAGAAGTATTGTGAGAAAAATATCCTAAAAAAGGAGGATGGGTATAAGATTTATAAAGTAGGAATGAACTTTTCTACGGATAAGGATAAAAGGAATATAGACGATTATTTATATGAAGAAGTATAAATTGGAAAAATATGAGTAGTCTACTAATGTTCCAAAGGAAATCGTAAGAGACGGAGTGTTTATTATGCTGGGGAAGAATAAGGACTCAGGTATAAGATATTATTTAAGGATAATTCTGATTGTTTTAGCAGATGCGCTAAGTGTTGCTTTAGCGCATCTGCTTTCTTTGCTTATAAAGAGTCATGGTGGGATCCGTATGAGATTGGTTATGGGGAAAAGGCCGGGAAAAAGATCGCCTCAATGATTTTGGAGCAAGATGACCTGGATGACTTTCCGGATTATCTAAAAATAGAAAAAAGACTATATAATGTAAATGATTTTGCGGAATATGTTAAGAAGATAAAATGTTCAAAGGGCAGATATGGTACGCTTTTGAGGAATAATTGTAAGATGCAGGATGTATGTTCTGCATTTTCTTTTTAGCACTATTTTTGTAGAAATAAGATATATATTTTTTGATATATTATATGTAAAAGTTTATACTTACATTTAGTAAACAATTATTTTAATTCTTTTGTTGGGATTATATAACATATGGAAAATAGGAAGATGCCAATCGGCATAGAAGACTATAAAAAGTTAATAGAAGGAAACTATTACTTCATAGACAAAACAGATTTTATCATGTCTCTTATTGACGGTCATTCAGATGTTACTCTTATCACAAGACCTCGAAGATTTGGCAAAACTCTTACTATGAGTATGCTTAAGTATTTTTATGATAATGATAACGTAGCGGAAAATCGGAAATTATTTGAGAAGTGTCATATTGGACAGTCAGACAATAAAAAATACATGGCGGAGCAGGGAAAATATCCTGTTTTGTTTTTGACATTTAAGGATATTAAGGCTGATACCTGCGATAGTATGAAAAAGCAGTTTGCCATGATTATCAGTGATATCTATGGGCGCAACAGGGATATCATGGATGTGCTGGCTGATGATGAAAAGGAATATTATAATAAGGTGCTCAGATATGAGCTATCTGATGAGGAATTACGCTTTTCATTAAAACGAATGACGGAGTATCTGTATAAATACTATAAAGAGAAGGTAGTAATTCTAATAGATGAATACGATACTCCTATTCAGAGTGCTTATAACGCGGAGGTTAAGTACCACCACGAGGCAACTGACTTTGTGAAGGGGTTGTTGGGAGCAGTGCTAAAGACTAATGACAGAATGAACTTTGCAATTTTGACAGGGGTACTTCGTATTGCAAAGGAGAGTATTTTTAGTGATTTAAATAATCTTGATGTGTGCTCTGTGCTTTCTGACAAATATAGTGATGTATTTGGATTTGGCGAAAATGATATAGATAAAATTCTTCTTGATTATGGGCTAATTGAGAAAAAAGATGAAGTAGTTGAGTGGTATGATGGATATCGATTTGGTACGGAAAACATTTATAATCCTTGGTCTGTTATAAAATATATAGATAATCGTTGTAAGGTACAGGCATATTGGACAAATACCGGCTCACATTCAATTCTTTCAGGCAGTTTGGGAAGAGATGGCTTTACGACAGAAACTTCTATGGAAAAGCTGTTAAACGGAGATTCTGTTTCAGCATGGATTGATGAAGGCATTATCTATGATGAAATCGGTCAGAACAGCAATCGCTTGTTTACTATGTTACTTTCCACCGGATATTTGACTTCATCTGAGATTGGCAATAAGGATCAGGATGAATATCAATTAAGAATTCCCAATAAGGAGATAGTAAGTATCTTTAGGCGAGAGGTTCTGGAGAGAATGTCGGGAAGCAGATCTTCAGAAATAGAAAATGCGCTTATTGAGAAATTGCTTAAAGGTGATGCTGCGGAATTGGAGACGGCTCTTTCTGATTTCATTCTTAATTATGTCAGTTACTTTGATGCAGGTACTGAGGGCTTCTATCACGGTATGATGCTGGGAATACTTGCAATGGTTTTTGATACTCATAGAGTTGAATCTAACAAAGAAAGCGGCTATGGAAGATTTGATATAGCTCTTTATCCTAAGAAGACAAATGACATAGCGGTGCTTCTGGAGTTTAAGAGTAGTGGTTCGGAAAAGGAACTTGAAAAAGATGCCCAAGAGGCATTAAACCAGATTGATGAGAAGAAGTATGACACGGAATTAAAAAAGGTTAAAGCTGGCAAAATTCATAAATATGGCATATCATTTTATGGAAAGATAATACGGGTAAGATAACCTTGAGGAGTTTAAGGGATGCTTGAAGGATAGAAAGGATGGCCCTAATGACGAGCAGCAAAACCTTTGACAGTGTTGGTAAGAAGATGTTGTATCTTATCGAAAATGATATGATAAAAAAGGATTCTCTTCCAAATCATGGCTCTACTTTTTCCGGGGGATACGAGGACTTGTATCTTTATAAGTTCAAAAAGTATTTAGGATCGGTGAGCAGAGCTATCGTTAACCGAAATATTGCTAGGGAGCATGATAATGAAGACTGAGGATTCGAAGAATTACAGGTATATACTGGAGGAGTTTGGCTCGGATGTCGTTGAAAAGAGAACAAATTGGTTAAAAGAGCTAATGGACTCTTATATTGATGCCTGTCACCGTGAAAACTTTTGTGGACAATTGTTTGGCAAGTTTTCATGGTGACAGGCATTTTTTCAATACCTCAATCCGTATAATCGGAATAGTTGAGGGCGAGCCACAAAGCTGTGAATATTCTTGTGCGGCGGAGCACCTATCAGGTGTGGTAGTTTTAATCGATGCTTAACTACTGTTGAAGTATAACCTCTATATATTTTGTTCGCAAGATTCCAGTCAGCATACTGAGGAAACCACATTTCCTGCTCAGCTGTGGATGACATGCGGACAAGGTGTCCCGGCACAAAGAACATCAGGATAGATGCGATGATGGTTGCAACAAACGGATAGAGTGCTACTACTATGGATTCACGGTAGGCTATAGGTAAGACAACCTATGTTGCTAATCTTCATTTCAAGGAGCGGGGACGGACCTTTTCACAGAAACTGAAAAGAGTGCTGAGGGCAGATTGCGCTTGTTGATGTAAAAGATTTTTGCTCCCTAACTACATTTTTTTCATAGTTAGGGAGCAAAAATAATTTGCCTATTAGGTCATTTCTTCTTCAAAGAATTTATCAAGATCCCTTGCACCATAAGGGATACGGACAATTTCAACTCGCTCATGATCTTCGTCTACAAGGTAGAGAACAGCGTAATTGTCAACATTCAAACGTCGCATACCAAGGCTTGCCCAGGGTTCATATGGAACGGGTGAATTTCTTTTAGGGAACTTATCAAGCTTTTTAATAGCTTCACGAATTCTGTTCACCTGACCTTCTGCATTATCTCTTGAGCCTAGATTATATGCGATATGCATGAATATGTTGCGAAGATCGTCCTTTGCTTCGTCAGAGTAGCAGACATAAAAATTGCTCATATTCCAAATTCCTCAGCGAGCATGCGATCAACATCTTCAACAGAGTGGGTGCGGCCATTCTTGATGGAATCCACACCTTTTTGAAGCTCTGCATCAAACTCAGCTTTGGTAATGCCCTGAGCAGAAAAGTGATTTATCTCTGGAAGCTTTGACTGGAAAGGCATTCCTTTAACAAGCACAATCTGACTGTAAAGCATCTTGATAGCTTCAGATGGAGAAATCCCAAGCTGAGCAAGGATACCCTCGGCGTTTTCTTTGAGACCTGTTTCGACACGAGCATAAACAGGGGATGTATTTGCCATAAAATCACGCTCCTTTCATTTCTTTGTAAGAAAATTATAGCATATATTGCTTGCAACTGCAAGCAAATGCAAGCGCATTACAAGGCGATACTTGAAATGGAAAGATTTGGAGAAAACCACATTTAGCGCGGATTTTAGGCACTTCCACAAGAAAAAGTACAAGAAACTATTGACAAGTAGCAACAGGATTTGCCATTTTATGCTAATGTGACAGGGTATCTTGAGAAGTTGAAAGGCCTTGTATAAGTGGTGGTGATATCAATGAATAGGTGTCTGATTGTACGAGTATGGCGTGAGTGTTAATATTTTGTATAGATGAGTTGTTTGCAGAAAGGAGATTGTTATGGCAGAGATGAACACAAAGGCAATGTCTCTGTTATCAGTAATGATGGTACTTTCGATATTTTCAAGCATTTCGGGTTCCAGTCGGGAAGGGACGTAGATAAGTTTGCGGATGCATCCGGCGAGATGAAGGTTGTTGATGGGAAGATTTCTTATAAGATCGCTGAGAACGGAGTTCCTTATATTACAACCGGTACCAACGCATATTTTTCCCTGAAAGTGGAGCAGACGGTGGATCTTGGATCGCATACTCTTTTCATATGTGAGCCCACTGCGATGGAGGTGCTGTCCGATACGTCGTCCTGCACCTACGAGTATTATCAGAATAATATTAAGCCAAAGCCCGAGGCGGTCGGCACGACTCCGAAGGGTGAGACGGTGTGGCGCTGCAGGATTTGCGGCTATGAGTGGGTAGGCGAGGAGCTTCCGGATGATTTCATCTGTCCTATCTGTAAGCATCCGAAGGCGGATTTTGAGAAGGTTGTGAGATAAGTATTTGGTATGATTAACGTTTTGATGTGCACCTACAACGGTGAAAAGTATATAGGGCAGCAGCTGGATTCGATAATGGCGCAGACTTACCGGGATTTTCGGCTGTATATCCGGGATGATGGCTCGACGGACGCTACTATGCGGATTGTGAATGAGTATGCAGAGAGGTTCCCAGAGAAGGTGAAGGTGGTGTCCGGGGCTTCGCATCTGGGGTATCCGGATTGTTTCTGGGATGTGCTCGAGAAGTGCGAGAGCGCGGATTACTATGCGTTCAGCGATCAGGATGATGTGTGGGATGAGCACAAGCTGGAGTACGCGGCGGAGAAGATGGGGGATGCTGGGCTGGTGGCTTCTGATGGGGGTGCTGGTGACGGTAGGCCGTTGTTATATATACATGATTATGATAACTGCGACGGGGAGCTTGGCTTGATAAGTAGGCACTGTTTGGGTGATGTGGCGGTGCTTGATGAGATGAATATCTTGTTCTATACCTACGCATCAGGCTTTTGCATGGTGATAAATAACGCTTTGCGGGATTTGCTGCTTCGTCAGAATCTTGTTGGGAAGGCGATGTATCATGATGAGTTGTGCATCTGGACCGCATATTTCCATGGAAAAATCTTGTACGATGATAGGAATCTTACGAAGTATCGCCGGCACGAGGCGACCTACACTGAGTACGGGAATGGCGTGGGGACGCTTATTTCCAATTGGCTAAGGCGTGAGATTTTCGGCGATGAGTTCCTGCTTAAGTGCAGGCTGATTAGGACTTTCCTGTCGTTGAAGGAGATCAGGCCCTCTGAGAAGCGAGTTTGCAGAAGCTGGCTGTTGCTCTCCGGGGGACGGATGAATTTTGCAAGGTATTTTAAGAGGCTGTGCTGGGGACATCGGCTCAGGCCTTCTGCCGGCGGCGAAGTCGCGCTGCGGATCATGTTCTTGATGGGCAGGGGAGCCGTTGGTAAATAAAAAGGCGTTTTTGGAATTTTGGTATACCTTTTTGGGACTTTTTAGGGCTTTTCTGAGAGAGTTTGTAAATGAGAGAACATTTTTGGACTTTTGGTACCCATGTTTTTGCAAATCATGGGTACCAAAATCTTAAAAACGCCTTCTTATTTACTTTTGCTCTACAAATTCTTGTAAAACCAGCCTAAAAAGTATACCAAAATGGAAAAAAAGCGGGTTTTATTTACTTTTACTTTCCTATTCCCTGTAAAATGAGTCAAAAAAGTATACCAAAATAGAAAAAGTAGGCTTCTATTTACTTTTTAGAAAAATCGAGTGATAGAGAAGCAAGTTGCCAGAGATAGCTGGATGGCATCAGTTACGTTAAGGAGTATAGGGCGTTTTGAAGAAAGTTTCGATTATAATTCCGGTTTATAATGGTGCAAATTACATAGATGAGATTTTCAGGCAGATAGGTGCTCAGGCATACAGGGAGCTGGAGGTGCTGCTTGTTGACGACGGCTCGACGGATGATTCGGGAAGAGTGATTCGTGAGAAGATTGCGGAGTTTGAAGGTGATGGCATAGTCTTCAGGCTTATCTCCCAGGAGAATACCGGTCAGGGAGGTGCGCGAAACCGCGGAATCGCAGAAGCGAGTGGGGATTATCTTCTTTTCATGGATCAGGATGATCATATCAGGGAGGATTATATCGAGCGGCTTCTGGAGGTTGCTGAGCGGGATGGAAGCGATATCGTGATCTCGGGCTATGAGCATGTGACGGCGGGCGGAGAGGTTCGCGAGCATGTGGAGCTTGTAAATAATGAGTGGTGCAGGTTTATGAATATTACGCCCTGGGGGAAGATTTACCGCAGGGATTTTGTGGTGCGCGAGGGGATTAAGTTCTTGCCGGTGCCGCTGGGGGAGGATATTTATTTTAATGTGCTTTGTTATTCTCACACGCGGAAGGTGTCGTATACGGAGTATGTGGGATATCAGTGGGTTATAAATGAGAGTTCGGTGTCCAATACGGTGCACAGGTCTGTCAGCGAGGAGGCAGATGTGCTGCGGCTTTTCGATGCGATTGCGGGGATGGACAGTGCCGGCGAGTGGATGAAGGACGAGCAGTTCAGGTATTTTATGCTAAAGACTGGGATTTTTCATGTGCTGTATGCGGCGAAGGGGACGCCTGCGGGGAAGCTTCTAGAGTATCGCACGGATATTTTTGATTGGTTAGAGCGGAAGATGCCGGGGATTACCGGTAATCGCCTTATTGGATGGAACAGTCCTGTGGGGGAGAGAGCAGGCGTCCGCAGAGCGGTTTTTGTGTTTGTGATGCTGAGGAGAATGAGACTTGATGGGGGGTTTTTGAGAGTATTTAGGTTGGTGGGGTGAGGCTTTATTGGAAGGCGGTAATGTAGTATGCTTAATGAGTGTAGATGAGGTGTTCGATTTTTCTTTACTAAATCAGGAATGTAATGGGGTAAATATAAAATGGGATTATTCCTTAATCCTGGAAATGAAAATTTCAAACAGATACTAAACGGAATATATGTTGATAAGACAGGTCTTATTGATGAAATCAACGACACGATTAATACTTCAGATAAGCTTACATTTATTAGCAGGCCGCGCCGTTTTGGTAAGTCGTATACAGCTAAGATGCTGTGTGCATACTATGACATGACTTGTGATTCATCATGCCTTTTTGATGATAAGGTTATAGCTAAGGCGGATTCTTATAAAGAACATTTGAATAAATATCAGGTGATCTATCTTGATATTACCGGGTTCATTTCCGGCTTGGATAATATTGATAATATTGTTAAGGCGGTAAGAAATGCAGTTATAGATGAGATAGAAGAAGTATATCCGGATGCTAAAGGCAATACTCTGGGGGAGCTGCTGGTTAATGTAGCGGATGCATCGAATAAAAAGTTTTTCTTTGTTATTGACGAATGGGATGCGCTTTTTAGAGAGTATAAGGAAAAGACTGATCTTCAGGAGGAATATATCGATTTTCTTCGGGAAATTTTTAAGAATGGAAATGTTACAGACCGTGCAATTGCCGGTGCGTTCATGACGGGAATTCTTCCGATAAAGAAATATGGGCATCAGTCCGCTATTTCTGACTTCAGGGAATATACCATGATACAGCCTTCGATTTTTGCTGAATATGTCGGGTTTACTAAGGCAGATATAGATTATCTGGCGGCTAATTATACTGTCAATAAATCAATGCTGAAGAAGTGGTATGATGGCTACTCTTTCCCGAAAGTGGGGGATGTTTATAATCCTAATTCCGTATGCCAGGCTGTGAGAACTTCTGTTTATGATTCTTATTGGTCCAAAACGGAGACTTTTGGGGCGCTTCTTGAGTATATAAATTTGGATAAGGATGGTTTACAGGCTGATATTATCCAGATGATCGGTGGAAATGAGATGCCGGTAGACACAGCTACTTTCCAGAATGATATGACTTCTGTTCAAAATCGTGATGATGTCCTTTCGCTTCTAATTCATTTGGGCTATCTGGCATATGATTCGAAGACAGATAAGGCAAGGATTCCTAACGAGGAGATCAGACGAGAGTTTGTCAGTATGGTTCGTACCGGTAACCATGAGGCTACAAGCAGAATTATTCGGAATTCTGATCAGTTGATTGCGGATACTATTGATGGAAATGAGGATGCAGTTGCCAAGGCTTTGGAGGAAGTACATTCTGCAGGAACATTTGGGATTTCGCCGCTTTTTTATAATGATGAGCAGGCGCTGAGGTCAGTGGTTAAGTTTGCATATATAAGCTGCGCAAATAATTATATTAAGGTGGAGGAGCTTCCTTCGGGGAGAGGATTTGCAGATATTGTGTATATTCCTCGTCCGGGTGAGATGCTGCCGGTGCTTCTGATAGAGTTGAAAATGGATGATAGTTCGGAAGGCGCCATTGGGCAGATTAAGGATAGGAAATATCCTAAGGTATTTGAAAATATAAAGGGCGAAGTTGTCTTGTGTGGGATAAATTATAATTCCAAGACCAAGAAGCATGAGTGCAGGATTGAGAAGATGACTTTTCCTCAAGGTTTATGCTAAAATTATATGATATATAAGTGGGCTCATTTGCCGGGAGGATGTTTAAAAACTTCAAGGGGATGGAGAAAGCGGTTATGCCGAAGACTAGGATAAGGTTAAAGGGAAAGCTCAAGACTTTTCTTAGAATTTTCATATATCTGGGGATTCTGTTAGCGTTTGTTACGATTGCGGTGTTTACCGTGGATTTCAGGGCAGGGCTTATAGTTGCTGCGTTCGCGGCGCTGTATCTGATGGCTGTAATTTATCTCGATTTTTATAATAAGCCGATAATAATGAACGAGCTGGTGAGTTTCGCCACGGAGTATGGGCAGATTCAGAAAAAGCTCCTTCGCGAGCTGGATCTTCCGCATGCGCTTTTGGATGATACCGGGAAGGTTGTGTGGACCAATGCTGCCTTTGAGAGGGCGCTGCACCAGGAGAAGGGTTTTCATAAGTCAATTTCCGTGCTTTTTCCGGGGATAACTCCTGAGAAGTTCCCCACGGGCGATGAAGAGACGCATCAGGATGTCGAGTATGACGGCAATTATTTCACGCTGAAGATGAAGAAGATCTCGCTTGATGAGATGGCGGCGAACAGCGATATCATCGAGTCGGACGGCTACGAGGGCTATCTGGTTGCGGTTTATCTGTTTGATGAGACTGCGTTAAAACTGGCTATAAATGAGGTTGATTCCCAGAGTCTGGCAGCGGGGCTGATTTACATTGATAACTATGATGAGGCTCTTGAGAGTGTCGAGGAGGTCAGAAGGTCGCTCCTGACGGCGCTTATCGATAGAAAGATAAACAAGTATATCGCGACCTGTGATGGTATTGCGAAGAAAATTGAGAAAGATAAGTATTTCGTGGTAATGCCGAAGAAGTCGGCGCAGTATCTGAAGGAAGTGCGCTTCGATATTCTGGAGGATGTTAAGACTGTTAATATCGGTAATGAGATGGCGGTTACGCTCAGTATCGGTGTCGGAATTGACGGTTTGTCCTATGCGCAGAACTACGAGTTTGCTAGGAATGCGATTGATGTGGCGCTTGGCCGAGGCGGTGATCAGGCGGTTGTGAAAACTCCGGACGAGATCATGTATTTCGGTGGTAAGAGTCAGAAAGTCGAGAAATCTACAAGGGTTAAGGCGAGAGTTAAGGCGCATGCCCTTAAGGAGATTATTAATGGAAAAGATACTGTTATCGTTATGGGTCACAGGCTCGGTGACGTTGATAGTTTCGGTGCTTCGGTCGGCATTTACAGAATTGCCAAGACGCTCGACAGAAGGTGCCATATAGTTTTGAACGACGTTACCAATTCGATGAAGCCTTTGGTCGATCTTTTCAAAGATAATCCGGAGTACGAGTCGGATATGATTATCAGTAATCAGCAGGCGATTGATATCGCAGGCAACAACGTGGTTCTGGTGGTTGTGGATGTCAACAGGCCGAGTATTACTGAGTGTCCGGAGCTTCTGAAGTTCTGTAAGACGATTGTGGTGCTCGATCACCACAGGCAGGGCGCCGAGGTTGTGGAAAATGCGACGCTTTCCTATGTTGAGCCCTATGCGTCCAGTGCGTGTGAGATGGTTTCCGAGGTTCTGCAGTACATAGACGAGACTGTTAAGATAAGGCCGGAAGAGGCTGACAGTATGTACTCGGGAATTGTTGTGGATACGAATAATTTCATGAACAAGGCCGGTGTCAGAACTTTTGAGGCGGCAGCTTTCCTTAGAAGAAACGGCGCGGATGTGACGAGAGTTCGTAAGCTCTTCAGAGAGGATGCGACGGAGTATAAGGCAAAAGCGGATGCTGTCGGTCAGGCTGAGATCTACCGCGGTGCTTATGCGATTTCGGTCTGCAGCGCGGATGAGGTTCAGAGTCCCACTATCGTTGCGGCTCAGGCGGCAAACGAGCTTTTGAATATCAAGGGTGTTAAGGCGAGCTTTACATTCACGCAGTATCAGAATCAGATATATGTCAGTGCGAGGTCGATTGACGAGGTTAATGTTCAGATTATTATGGAGAAGCTCGGCGGCGGCGGACATATCAGTTCCGCGGGATGCCAGTTTGAGGGCATTGGAATCGACGAGGCGATCGGAAAAATTAAGGGGCAGATCGATATTATGATCGAGGCTGGGGAGTTGATGTAAAAAGCGGAGGATGTTATGGAAGTAATTTTACTTGAAGATGTTAAATCACTTGGAAAAAAAGGCGATGTCGTTAAGGTGAGCGACGGTTACGCTTCGAATTTTATTTTACCTAAAAAGCTTGGAGTTGAGGCTACAAAGGCTAATCTCACAAACTTGAAGAACCATAAGGCGAAGGATGCGCGCGATGCGCAGGCTCTTCTTGAGAAGATGCAGGAGTATGCGAAGGAGATAGAGAAGGCGACCGTGCATCTTACAATGAAGGCAGGCGAGGGCGGAAGAGTTTTCGGTTCTGTTTCTTCGAAGGAAATTGCTACAGAGGCAAAGAAGCAGTGCGGTTTTGATATCGATAAGAAAAAGATTCAGCTTTCAGAGCCCATCAGAAACTTCGGTACCACTGAGGTTCCTGTAAAGCTTCATCCTCAGGTCACCGCAACACTCAGAGTTTCTGTTACGGAGGCTTGATATGCCCGAAGAAAATGTAATTCAGCGCACGATGCCGAACAGCCTCGAGGCTGAGCAGTCGGTGGTGGGCGCCATGCTAATTGATAAGGATGCGATTCAGATCGCGTCGGAGATAATCACAGCGGACGATTTTTACAACAGGCAGCTGGGGATGCTCTTCGAGGCGATGGTTGAGCTGCACCAGGTGGGCACTCCGGTCGACGGGGTGACGCTGCAGAATCATCTGAAGGAAAAGAATGCGCCTCCGCAGGTCTACGACATGAACTATATTCTGGGGATGGCGAGCTCGGTTCCGACTTCCGCAAATGTGAAGTTCTATGCTGAGATCGTCAATGAAAAGAGTAAGCTCCGCGAGCTTATTCATTCCTGCGGCGACATCATAAATGAGTGTTACAGCGAGAATAAGGATCTGCCGGATCTCATGACAGATGTGGAGAAGGAGATTTTCCGCATCACGCAGCTTAAAAACAGCGGCGAGTTCGTTCCGATCAGTGAGATCGTTATGAACGCCCTCAACAAGATCGAGATGGCAAGTAAGATGCAGGGCACGGTTACCGGTCTTGCAACAGGTTTTACGGATCTTGATTATAAAACCGCGGGCTTCCAGCCTTCTGATCTGATTCTGATCGCAGCCCGTCCTTCAATGGGTAAGACTGCGTTTGTTTTGAATATTGCTCAGTATATGGCTTTTCATCAGGATAAAACTGTTGCGGTTTTCTCTCTGGAAATGTCGAAGGAGCAGCTGGTTAATCGTCTGATGTCCATGGAATCACATGTTGATTCGCAGCACATAAGGACAGGTAACATGACGGATATGGACTGGGAAAACTTGATCGAGAGTGCGGACCTCATCGGCAGGTCGCATCTTATCATCGATGATACGCCCGGTATCTCCATTCAGGAGCTCCAGTCGAAGTGCAGAAAATACAAGATGGAGCATAATCTCCATATTATTATGATCGACTACCTGCAGCTGATGAGCGGCAGCGGTAAGCGTTCCTCCGAGTCGAGACAGCAGGAGGTATCCGAGATTTCAAGAGCGCTCAAGGCTCTTGCCCGTGAGCTGAACGTGCCTGTTGTTGCGCTGTCACAGCTTTCCCGTGCGGTTGAGCAGAGGCCCGACCACAGGCCGATGATGTCCGACCTTCGTGAGTCCGGCGCGATCGAGCAGGATGCGGATATGGTTATGTTCATCTATCGTGATGATTACTACAATAAGGATACCGAGCGTAAGGGTGTCTCCGAGATTATTATAGCTAAGCAAAGAAACGGCCCGATCGGTACGGTTGAGCTGGCATGGCTTCCTGAATTCACCAAGTTCGCGAACCTCGAGCCGTCGAGAAGAAGTAACGTTGAATAAGGCAAATAAAAAACTCCGAAGCAATCGCTTCGGAGTTTCCTTTTCTAAAATTTGCTATTAGCCCTGAGAGATAGCTGAAACAGGGCACTGAGCTGCGCAAGAACCGCAATCGATGCATGTATCAGGATCGATGTTGAACTGTGAGTCTCCCTGAGAAATAGCAGAAACAGGGCACTGACCTGCGCATGATCCGCAGCTGATGCAAGAATCACTAATAACGTATGCCATATCAAAAATCTCCTTCCTGAAAAAAGTTTGTAATATCTTAGCGATCGGAAAGCCACTTCCAATCAATATTACCTACTACAAAGGATATGATAATATAATTGTCTGTTTTACGCAAGCAATTTAACGATAACTTTTATCTATAAAATAATAGTTTATAAAAGATTTATTATTTTTAGATTTTCGTTATTTTGTTTAGAAAAATTATCAGGGGATGTGCCGAGAAATGGCTTATTTCCGTTGACTTTGGGATTTTACAATGTTAGAATTTAAATTGCGCGTAGTGCGTACATTAGCGATTTTACGGCATAGGTGTGTAAAAGCTTAACATGCCTATCCTGAAAATCCATATTAATCTTATTAAAGGTAGGAGGAATAGAAATGGCAAGAAACATGAAAACCATGGACGGTAACGAGGCTGCTGCATATGCTTCATATGCGTTTACCGAAGTTGCTGCCATGTACCCGATCACTCCTTCATCAGTTATGCCTGAGCATGTTGATGAGTGGGCAACTGCCGGAAAGAAGAACATCTTCGGCCGTACAGTACAGATCACAGAGATGCAGTCAGAGGCAGGTGCAGCAGGTGCTGTACACGGATCTCTTGTAGCAGGTGCACTTACATCTACTTACACTGCATCACAGGGACTTCTTCTTATGATCCCTGATATCTACAAGGTAGCAGGTGAGAGACTCCCCGGCGTGTTCAATGTATCAGCTCGTTGTGTAGCTTCACACGCTCTGAACATTTTCGGTGATCATTCTGATGTTTATGCATGCCGTCAGACAGGTGCTGCAATGCTTTGTAGTTCAAGCGTACAGGAGGTTATGGATCTTACACCTGTATCTTACATGTCTGCAATCGAAGGAAAACTTCCTTTCATTAATTTCTTTGATGGTTTCCGTACATCACACGAAATCCAGAAGATCGAGGTTTGGGATTACAAGGATCTCGATGAGATGGTTAATCATGAGGCTATTGACGAGTTCAAGGCTAACGCCCTTAACCCGAATCACCCTCGTCAGATGGGTTCAGCTCAGAACCCTGATATCTTCTTCCAGGCTAGAGAGGCTTGCAACACAGGTTACGACGAGCTTCCTGCAATTGTTCAGAAGTACATGGACAAGGTTAATGCTAAGCTTGGTACAGATTACAAGCTCTTCAACTATTACGGAGCTGCAGATGCTGAGACAATCATCATCGCTATGGGTTCTGTAAACGATACAATCGAGGAGACAATCGACTACCTTGCTAAGAAGGGTCAGAAGGTCGGCGTAGTTAAGGTTAGACTTTATCGTCCTTTCGATGCTAAGGCACTTGCCAGCGCTATCCCTGCAAGCGTTAAGAGAATCGCAGTTCTTGACAGAACTAAGGAGCCCGGTTCTTACCGTGAGCCTCTTGCTCTTGATGTTATCGCTGCTCTTAAGGGCACTAAGTTCGAGTCTGTTCCGGTTATGTGCGGACGTTATGGTCTTGGTTCCAAGGATACAACTCCTGAGCAGATCGTTGCTGTATTCAACAACACAGACAAAGAGCAGTTCACAATCGGTATCAACGATGATGTTACACATCTTTCACTTGATGCTGGTGAGCCCCTTGTTACAACTCCCGAGGGAACAACCAACTGTAAGTTCTGGGGTCTTGGTGCTGACGGTACTGTTGGTGCTAACAAGAACTCCATCAAGATCATCGGTGACAACACAGACATGTATGCTCAGGCATACTTCGATTATGACTCTAAGAAGTCAGGTGGTGTTACAATGTCTCACCTTAGATTTGGTAAGACTCCTATTAAGTCAACTTACCTCATCAAGAAGGCAGACTTCGTAGCTTGCCACAATCCTTCATACATCCGCAAGTTCAACATGGCTCAGGAGCTTGTTGACGGTGGATCATTCCTTCTTAACTGCCCTTGGACAGTAGATCAGCTTGAGGCTGAGATCCCCGGCCAGGTTAAGAAGTTCATGTATGACCACAAGATCAACTTCTATATCATGAACGGTTCCAAGATCGGTGTAGAAGTAGGTATGGGTCCTACAAGAATTAACACAATCCTTCAGTCTGCATTTTTCAATATCACAAAGATCATTCCTGAAGATCAGGCGATCAAGTTCATGAAGGATGCTGCTCAGAAGACATACGGCCGTAAGGGTGAAGATGTCGTTAAGAAGAACTGGGATGCTATCGATGCCGGTGCAGATCCGAAGAACCTTATCAAGGTTGAGATCCCTGAGAGCTGGAAGGACGCTAAGGACGAAGGTCTTGAGTTCACAGAGGCTAAGGGCGATCGTAAGGACGTTGTTGATTTCGTTAACAACATTCAGGCTAAGGTTAATTCTCAGGAAGGTAACACCCTTAAGGTTTCCGATCTCCTTCCTTATGTTGATGGTTCCACACCCAGTGGTTCTGCTGCATTCGAGAAGAGAGGTATTGCAGTTAACGTTCCGAAGTGGGATGCTACAAAGTGCGTAGAGTGTGGATTCTGTTCACTTGTTTGTCCTCACGCTGCAATCAGAACAGTTGCTCTTACAGACGACGAAGTTGCTAAGGCTCCTGAAGGACTTCAGACAAAGGATCTCAACGGAGTTCCCGGATACAAGTTCTCAGTTGTTATTTCTGCACTCGATTGTACAGGATGCGGCTCATGTGCTAATGTCTGCGTAGGTAACAAGGCAGGCGAGACTCTTAAGATGGGCGCTATCGCTGATAACAAGGATGAGCAGAAGTACTTCGATTATGCTGTTAAGACTCCTGTTAAGACAGAAGTTGTTGAGAAGCTTAAAGAGACAACAATCAGAGGTTCACAGTTCAAGCAGCCTCTCCTTGAGTTCTCAGGCGCTTGCGCAGGTTGTGGTGAGACACCTTACGTTAAGCTTGTTACTCAGCTCTTTGGTGACAGAATGTACGTTGCTAATGCTACAGGATGTACATCAATCTGGGGTAACTCCTCACCTTCAACACCTTACACAGTAAACGAAAAGGGCCAGGGTCCTGCATGGGATAACTCCCTATTCGAGGATAACGCTGAGTTTGGTTTCGGTATGGTTCTTGCACAGAACGCACTCCGTGACGCTATCAAGGAGAAGGTAGAAGAGATCGCAGCTGGCAGCGGTTCCGCTAAGGACGCAGCTCAGAAGTGGCTCGACACATTCTCAAACGGCGCTACAAACACAGCTGCTACAGAAGAGCTCGTAGCTGCACTTTCTGGCGACAGCTCAGATGCTGCTAAGTATGTTCTTAAGAATAAGGACTTCGCAGCTAAGAAGTCACAGTGGATCTTCGGTGGTGACGGATGGGCATTCGATATCGGATTCGGTGGTCTCGATCACGTACTTGCTTCCGGTAAGGATGTAAACGTTCTCGTTGTTAACACTGAGGTTTACTCAAATACAGGCGGACAGTCTTCTAAGGCTACACCTACAGGTGCTGTTGCACAGTTCGCTGCAGGCGGTAAGGAGATCAAGCAGAAGGATCTCGCTTCTATCGCAATGAGCTATGGTTATGTATATGTTGCTCAGATCGCTATGGGTGCTGATATGAACCAGACACTTAAGGCAATCGCTGAGGCAGAGGCATATCCGGGACCTTCACTCATCATCGCTTATGCTCCTTGTATCAACCAGGGTCTCAAGTCCGGTATGAACAAGGTTATGGACGAAGAGAAGAAGGCAGTAGCAACAGGTTACTGGCATATGTTCAGATTTAATCCTGCTGCTGAGCAGAAGTTCACTCTTGACAGCAAGGCTCCTACAGAGGAGTATCAGGACTTCCTTGACGGTGAGGTTAGATACCTTTCACTTAAGCTTAAGAATCCTGAGAGAGCACAGAAGCTCTATGCTAAGTCAAAGGAGAACGCACAGGAGCGTCTTGAGTATCTGAATAAGTTGGTTACACTTTATTCAAAGTAATTAACTAATAAACAAGGAAAGGCTTCGGAGAAATCCGAAGCCTTTTTTATAAATCTTATTAAATTTCAGATAATTTCTGAATTGCATTATCCTTAATTATCACCTGATAATGCTCATCCAGATACTGTTCACTGATAGAACTTGCTGACTCGGATCTGCCGTACTCGGACAAGATCGAGCAGAGCTTCTGCAAAACTGAAGCGGATTCGTTACCTGGGTGAATCAGTAGGTAGAGTCTTCCGTTGCTGTCGCTCTTGTACAAGGTGTTGCGGACAGAAGCACTGGTTCTGTTCAGCTGTGCGAACTTCATTACATCGTGCATTGAAGCGAAGGAGAACAGGAAGAACGGATCGACTGCGGTTTTACCGGCATTGGAAGCAGGTCTCTGTGGAGCTTCCTTCTTTGCGGTGTTCAGAACGCGGTCTATCTCATCTGCGTCGGAAGTTGATTCATTTTTCAGACGCTGGAACAGATCCATGACGTCCTCTTCCTCAGCAGCTTCGTTATCTGTACCTGAGACTTCACTTTGTATAGAAGGTGAGAAGTTGGCAAATCTGGTGTCCAGTTCCTCGGGATCTTCAACTTTTGTAATTATTAAAATGATGCATTCGGAATTGATCGGAACTGCTTCAATCATAAGCGGAATGTCCTCCGCGTCGAAGCCAAACTGGTAATTGGCCTGTTGCATCATGTCGCGAAACAGGTCCTTCGCCTTCTCGGTTCCGTATGCAAGTTCGCTGATTTTCAGCTGTCTGCTTGCAAGATCTTCCTTAGTAAGTGTGCATCGGATTTGGCAATCATTAACTCGCTCGATTTTCATGCGATGCCCTCCATAAAAAAGGTTGTTACATATGTATATATAGTTATTAAATGTTATAGGAAACAACTGCATGTGTCAATACTTCTATCGACATGTTTCGTAATTTAATATATAGGTTAGAATTATAAATAATTATAAAATTGAATTTTGGTGTTGACAATATGATCCCGGTCGTGTATATTACATACTCGTGGTGCCTCTGAGAGTACGTATCGGAGAGGAGGCATGGTACACAATATTTGAATAATTACGATTGTTCCGTCGTTCTTGACGGAATGTCTTACAAGTTCATCCGAGAATCATCGGAAGAAATCAAATCCCTGTAAATTATTTTTTAATTAGTACAAACTTACAACAAAGTATTAACTTGCAGGAATTGTTTTAACTATAGAAATGAATTTTTACTATAGGAATGAATTGTGATACGAGAAGAGGCACCAGTGCCAATAGCCTCGGCTCGTAATCCCACTTCGCATATCAATAAATTTTTGAAATAGCAATTAGATTTTTTAAAAGCGGTTAAGGAAACTATCACTTATGTTACATCTAACTTTTGAGCCTTCTTTTGGAATCTAACCTTTGATATTCGAATTTTAGTTGATAAATATTGACTGGAGGCCCCACCACCGGTTACAACACGCATAATTAAGACAAATAAAATGTGTCAAATTCGGTATGCGGGGTGCGGATTACAGAGCCGACGGCAAAATGGCAATTAAACTACATAATATGGTATAATAAGCGATTGGAAGGAGTCACAGATGAAGAAAAAAATTAAACCGGTGATTTTCATAATCGCTCTTATTATATTATTTGGACTTATATATGCGGGTCAGCTTGCCTTCGAGCGTTTTTCCTATACGAAGGAGCGGGTGGACCTTAATGAATACTATGGCCTTACTGACCCCACGCAGGCTGTTTTGATCCTAAATGACAAGCTCATGGAGGAGAAGGCCGGATATTACAATGATAGATATTACCTGGACTATGAGCTTGTCCAGACAGATATAAGCAACAGATTCTATTATGGCGCTGATGACGGGCTTCTGATTTATACTGGTCCGAACGCGATTTATACTGCCACGGTCGGTGAGAGCATCATCACCTCTTCCGCGGGAGACAGCGAGGATCTGGGCTTTCCGGCATCTCTGCTTGAGGGCGATAAGCTCTACGTGTCTGTGGATTATCTGAAAAAATTCGCTTCCATGAAATATGAGAGTTTTGCGGATGAAGGTCCTGCCAGAATCAGGATTTATACTTCGGATGCCGGGGAGAGCCAGAACGGAACTCTTAAGAAGGATATTGCTATCAGGAAGCTTGGTGGTAGGAAGAGTGAGGTTGTAACCGAGGCTCCTGCCGGCACGGTTACCGTGATCGAGGAGATGGAGGAGTGGTCCAGAGTCATCTCATCCAACGGTCATATCGGATATGTTGAGAACAAGCATATCAAGGATGTCGCGCCCGTAGTAGTGAGCGTGGACGATGGTGAGGGAAAAGTTGCCCTTGGAGAGTATACTTCTATGTCACTTGGATCAAAAGTAAACATGGGATTCCATCCGATAGGTGGCATCCAGGGAAATGAGACGGTTTCCGGTATTCTTGCGCAGGCTAAATCCTTGAACGTCATTTCACCCACCTGGTTTTCACTTGATGGAAATGAAGGAAATATCTCAAGCTATGCGACTCATGATTATATCACTGCAGCGCATGCGGCAGGAGTGCAGGTCTGGGCTGCTGTTGATAATTTCAACAATCCGAATGGCTGTGATACCGAGGCCGTTGTTTCACATGCGGCGTCCAGAGCGAATCTTATTGCGAACCTTATGGCACAGCAGGCTGAGTTTGGCTTTGACGGTATAAATGTGGACTTCGAGCTTATCGATGAGAGCTATAGCCGCTCTTATCTGGAGTTTTTGAGAGAGCTGTCGGTGGCATGCCGTCAGAATCAGATTGTTTTGTCTGCCGATGACTATGTTCCGATGGATTTTAATGATCACTATGACCTTACCGAGCAGGGAATTGTCTGCGATTACGTAATTATAATGGGATATGACGAGCATTATTCCGGTTCGTCCGAGGCAGGTTCTGTCGCATCCATCGGATATGTTCAGAGTGGTATCCAGAAAGCGCTCGAGCAGGTTCCGGCAGAGAAGCTTGTAAATTCCGTTCCTTTCTATACAAGATTGTGGACGACCAGCGGCGGAGAGCTTTCAAGTAAGGCTTTTCATATGGACGGCGTAGCAAATGTGATTTCCGAAAAGGGAATCGAGCTTAAGTGGGATGAGAACACATGCCAGTACTACGGCGAAGCAACCGCTGAAAACGGCGATTTCTATCAGATATGGAACGAAGACGCGAGATCCCTTGAGGCTAAGCTGAATGTAATGCAGAGCGCCGGCATCGCCGGAGTTGCGGAGTGGGCCCTCGGGTTCGAGACCGCAGATGTTTGGGATGTGATTGCGGAGTATATGGCGAAGTAAGAGGGGAATAAAGATATACCAAAGGAAACCATGAACACTGAATTAATTCAAATTAACGAAAATAACATAGATGCCGCCGCCCTTGCGGCCTTGCAGCGAGCCGGCACAATCCTGAAAAACGGCGGTCTTGTCGCTTTTCCAACAGAGACGGTTTACGGTCTTGGCGGAGATGCACTTAATCCGAAGTCTTCCATGAAGATATATTCCGCGAAGGGCAGGCCCTCAGACAATCCGCTGATAGTGCATGTTGCGGACATGGAATCAATCGAGAAGATAGTAAAAAAGCTTCCGGAGGCGGCATACAAGCTTGCTGAGGTACTTTGGCCCGGTCCCCTTACTATGATAATGGAAAAGTCACAGGAAGTTCCCTATGAGACTACAGGAGGTCTTGAGACCGTTGCGATAAGAATGCCCAGCAACAAAATCGCAGCTGAGCTGATCAGACAGTCAGGCGGATATATCGCGGCGCCGAGCGCGAATCTCTCGGGAAGACCAAGTCCCACCGAAGCAAAGTACTGCATCGAGGACTTAGACGGCAGAGTTGATATGATAATTGACGGAGGACAGGTTGGAATCGGCCTGGAATCTACTATAATAGACTTAACTTCGGATACGCCCATGATTTTGCGCCCCGGATATGTGACGCAGAAGATGCTTTCCGATATTCTCGGGGATGTGAGTATTGATAAGACAATTCTCAGCGCCGACAGCGGGGTGAAGCCCAAGGCTCCCGGGATGAAGTACAGACATTATGCACCAAAAGGCGATCTTACGATAGTTGAGGGTGAACCCGATAAGGTTACGGCATACATCAACGAGAAGATCTCAGAGCACAGCAAAAACGGAGAGCGAACCGGTGTCATCGCAACAGATGAGACTCGTGATAAATACAGAGCCGACGTCGTAAAATGCGCGGGAAGCCGAGAGGACGAGGAAGAGATTGCAAGAAATCTTTTCAGTATTCTGCGGCAGTTCGACGATGAGGATGTAAAATGCATGTATTCCGAGGCTTTTGATGATACGGGACTGGGGCAGGCAATAATGAACAGACTGCTGAAGGCAGCTGGACATAAAGTGGTGAGGGTGTAAAGCTGACGGATGAGGGGAAAAAATTAAAGAAGAGGAGAATGAAAAAATGATAGCACTTGGAAGTGACCACGGCGGATTTGACATCAAGCAGGTGGTAATCGAGCATCTTAAGGAGAGGGGCATAGAGTACAAGGATTTTGGTACCTATGATAAGAACTCCTGTGATTATCCGATTTTTGGAAAGGCAGCAGCAGAGGCTGTTGCAAGCGGCGAGTGTGAGAAGGGAATCGTTATCTGCACAACAGGTATCGGTATCTCAATTATCGCCAACAAGGTAAAGGGCATCAGATGCGCTCTTTGCTCAGAGCCTCATTCAGCAAGGCTCACACGTGAGCACAACGATGCGAATGTACTTGCCATGGGAGGAGCGCTTATCGGCCCCGATATGGCAATTGATATTGTGGATACATTCCTGGACACAGAGTTTTCAGGACTTGAGAAGCATGTGAGAAGGATTGGGGAGATCACGGACGCGGAGGCGTAAGAAAAAAGCCTTCCCCTTGGGGGAAGGTGTCAGCGAAGCTGACGGATGAGGGGAAAGGAGGAAGAGTATGAAACGAGAAGATTACATTTCCTGGGACGAGTATTTCATGGGTGTTGCAAAGCTTGCAGCTATGCGCTCCAAGGATCCCAACACGCAGGTGGGAACATGTATTGTCAGCGAGGATAATAAGATTTTATCCATGGGCTACAACGGTTTCCCGATTGGCTGTGATGATGATGATTTTCCGTGGGAAAGGGACGGCGAGGATGAGCTTGCCACAAAATATCCCTTCGTAACCCATAGTGAGCTCAATGCCATCTTAAATTACAGAGGCGGCAGCCTTGAAGGGGCTAAGCTTTATGTATCTCTTTTTCCCTGTAATGAATGCGCAAAGGCAATAATTCAGGCCGGCATAAGGACTGTTGTGTATGACAGCGATAAATACAGCACCTCAGCTGCAACAAGAGCATCCAAGAAGATGTTCGATGCGGCGGGAGTGAAGTATTATCCTTATAGCAGGTCAGGTAAGAACATACACATAGAAATATAATCAGAGGAAAACCAGTGAAAAGTTATTGGGGTAGAGTCATGCGGCTCGTCGCAGTAACAATGGCGATAGTTCTGTGCATAAATTGGGGGAGTGCGGGAACTACAGTTAAGGCGACCGAGGAGACTAAGAAAGCTTTGCGGGAAGCAAAGGACAAACTCAATGAGACCAAGGGACAGCTGAGTGAGACTCAGGATCAGCTCGATGACAAGAAGGAAGATATTTCCAATCTGCATCAGGAAAAGAGCGTTCTTGAGAATAAGCTCGACGACCTGAACAGTCAGCTTACGGAGGTTAGCAACAATCTTTCGGATCTTGAAAATCAGATCGATGCCAAGACCGATGAGATCAACACGACCCAGGCTGAGCTTGAGGCCGCAATCAGCACTAAGGATGCCCAGTACGCAGCGATGAAGAAGCGTGTGCAGTTTATCTATGAAAAGGAGAGCTTCATGCTCATGGATATGCTGACGGATGTGGGCAGCTTTGCGGATTTTCTTAATCATAGCAGTTATGTTGCGTCTCTTTCTTCCTACGATAGGAAGATGCTTGATCAGTACAAGCAGACCTGTGCGCAGATTGATGAGAAAGAGAAGACTCTTCAGTCAGAGAAGACTGAGCTCGATCAGTGTAAGGTTGAAGTTGAGGCTGAGCAGAGCCGCGTATCGGGGCTTGTCAGCAAGACCAGTGGCAGCATAAGTGAATACAAGAAGAATATCTCGACCGCAGAAGAAGAGGCCAAGAATATCGAGAGCAAGGCGAAGGAGTATGAAAATCAGGTAGCTGAGCAGAATGCCGATGTAAAGGCTCTTGAGGCGAAGCTCGCTGAGGAAATTCGTCTGTCAAAATTGGCTGCTAAGTCAAAGTGGAGAAATATTTCGGATGTTCAGTTTGCGGAAGGAGATAGATATCTTCTGGCAAATCTGATATATTGCGAGGCGGGTGGAGAACCCTACGAGGGAAAAGTCGCCGTTGGAGCGGTTGTTATCAACAGAGTGCTTAGCTCTGTTTATCCTGATACAGTTGTAGGTGTTATTTACCAGAATGCACAGTTTTCACCCGTGGGTAGCGGAAGACTCGCGCTTGCGCTTGCAAACGGAGATGCAAACGAGGCCTGCTATCAGGCAGCAGATGCCGCTATGAGCGGCGCAACAAACGTAGGAAACTGCGTTTATTTCAGAACTCCGATTCCGGGGCTTACCGGAATCAATATCGGCGGGCATGTGTTCTATTAACGTAACGCTTTAATTATCGGCGCCTCAAGCGTCGAGATACTATTTTCATAAATCGCATCCATCAGATTCCCCAGTGAATGAAGCGCGGTCTTGAGCTGTTTTTCATCAATAAGCTTCTGCTCGAAGGCCTCAGCCAGTTCATCCAGGTCGAGGATGCGGATTTTGCCGTCGGGGTAGATGACTACGTCGGCGAGAAGATCCAGGGTTACGATGGAATTTTCCTCGGGGCCCTGCTGATATTCGACTATATCGCAGTACCAGTACATGAGACTGGAGTCAGCACGATAAAACTTGCTGATCTTATAACCGCGTTTTAAATAATAACAGGAATAGCCGTGTGACAAATCGGACCGTGGGTGTATCGCTTCCCACGCTGTGACAATGGTGTTATCATCACATTGCAGGATACGGTCGTCCTTTAGCAGAATGCATTCATTCGGAATAATACGTTTACGATATAGAACAGGGTAACTCATGATTCCCCCTATCTGCGCACTTGCGCTTTTATCTGACGTTTTTAAGTTAGAAAAATATTACCGCGATGAGTGTAAGAAGTCAATGGAATTAAGGCATAAGGATTTATAATGAAAAAAACAATCATCAAGATTATATATACAATCGTTGTTTTTATTGTTTCACTTCTTCTTATTGGGCATTTCACCAATGTTGAGACAGTTGATATGACTGCCAGGATGGGTGCGCCCACTTTTCCCACAGTGACCTTTGAATCGGGCGGAAAACAGATAAATATGCTCCACGGCTATGCGCAGGAGATGGATGTTGCGCACATGCACGGGGAGATTATGCCTACCGATGCGCAGAGAACGATTTCTTTTCAGATGAACACCTATGGTGAGAGCATCTCTGATTTGAAATTTGAGGTCAGACAGGTCTCGGGTAACAGCCTGGTTGAGAACTCGGATATCACCGATTACTCGCAGGACGGGGATATTATCAAGGGAAAATTCCAGATGAAGGATCTTATTGATCCGGGAAAAGAGTACATACTTGTTATTCTGGCAAATGTAAACGGCAAAACTGCAAGATATTATGAGAGGGTTATCTGGACCGAAGAGGATAACGCTTATCATACCAGAGAAATCGTTGATTTTGCGCTGAATTTCTCGAATATGACTTTTAATAATGCGGAACACTCGGAGGAACTTGCTAAGTACCTGGAGTCCAATGCAGACGGAGACAATACTTCATTTAGTCATGTTACGATCAACAGCAGCTACGAGCAGGTGACCTGGGGCGGGCTCAACATCGCAGGGCGCACAGATCCCAAGGTTTTTGTAAGGGATGTGCATCCCCAGACTTCCATAATTGTGCTTGATTATCAGGTGACTCAGAAAATCGAGGACGGCACAGAGAAGCTCTATAACGTAGAAGAGGCTTACAGAATCAGATATACTTCCGATAGAATTTACCTCCTCAATTTTGACAGAACGATGAATTATGTGTTCAATGCGGACACTTCGGATATTACGGACAATGTTATCAGCTTGTGGATCACCGATCCGAACGTTACCGTGAAGGAGAGCGATGGCGGCGGTGTTTTCGCTTTTGTAAGTGAGGACAGGCTCTACGTTTACAACGGCACGGGTAACAAAATCGCTCTGGTTTTCGGTTTTTATAATGATGAATATACTGATGACCGCGCAACCTTTATGGGTAATACGATTCATATTCTGAGCGTGGATGAGGCCGGAAATGTTGAATTCGTGGTTTCTGGCTATATGAACCGCGGAGACCATGAGGGTTATGTGGGTAATGCCGTTTATAAGTATGATTCACAGCTAAATACTATAGAGGAGATGGCGTTTATCTCATCCAAACTTCATCAGGATATCATAAGGTCTTATTCTGAGAAGGTGCTCTATATAAGTACAAGCGGTGCGCTTTTCATAAAGCTCGATGGTGATGTGTATATGATCGACCTGGATTCCAGAAGCCAGAAGAAGCTCATCGAAAATCTGTCTGAGGACAGATACTGCATTTCTGAATCGGGAAGTATTATTGCATGGCATTCAGAAGATAAAAAGACGGTGCAGATCATGAATCTCAGCACCCAGGTTACTTCCGATATTGAAGCTGAGAGCGGTGATTTTGTGAAGGTTCTTGGTTTTATGGGTGAGGATCTCGTGTATGGTATGGCGCATGAATATGATGTGCACAGTGACCGCATGGGAAGTACGGTATATGGAATGCACAGCATTCATATCGTAGACAGCGATGGTAATATTCTGGAAAATTACAGCCCCGACCAGGGCGTTGTGACCGGTGTCCGTATTGAAGATAACGTTATTAGGCTTTCCCGTGCACAGTGGAATGAGGGCAGCCAGTTATATGATGAGCTCATAGACGACCAGATCATGAGTACTCTGAAAAAAGAGGTTGGAAGTAATTTCATATCTGTTGCTGCAACCGAGAATTACAAGAATATCACGCAGATAAACGTCAAGAGTAATGTTAAGAAGAAGTCACTTATTCTGCAGACTCCCAATATGACACTGTTTGAGGGAAGCCGAGATGTGCAGATAGACTCTGACAGAAGCATGGATGATAATCCCTACTATTTTGTCTACGGTCTGAATGGTTTAAAGAGTATCTATGACAACCCTGCCGAAGCAGTTAACGATGCCTATGACGCTGCTGGAGTTGTAGTAAACGACATCAACCAGTATGTCTGGGTTAGAGGTAACCTGCTGACTTCAAATCAGATTATGTATATAACCAATCTGGCTGAGACCAGAGAGAATATGACCGCCGAGAATTCAACAAGTGTCTGCCTTGATATGATCCTCCAGCACAGAGGAATCAATGTTAACGTTGATTCTATGCTGGAACAGGGCAAAACTGTTGTTGATATTTTGAGTGAAAGTCTCGTGAATGCCAAGGTTCTAGAACTCGATGGCTGCAAGATGGAAGCGATGCTCTATTATGTAAACCAGGACATCCCCGTCATGGCAACCTTAAACGACGGCAGCAGCCTACTTATCATCGGCTTCAATGAGATGAACACGGTTCTCATGGAACCCACCACCGGAAGAGTCTACAAGTTCGGAAGAGAAGACTCCAACAACTTGTTTGAGAACAACGGAAATCACTTCGTCACATACTTACCGGGGGTAGAGAATTAATAAAAGGCCTGCGAGCAACGCTCGCAGGCCTTCCTTTTTAATTATCAAGTTCGCCATTATTATATCTGGCAATGATGCTATTAATTCTCTCAACCGGATTAAGCAGGTCGCTGATGGATGCGTCGTGGTTGAGTGTGTCGATGAGGTAAGCAATGTACTTACTCATATCGCAGCTGATGTACCATTCTCTGGAGAGAAGCTCGGGAGTCTGGTAGATCAGGTTGGTGGTGAGGATTCTGTCGATGAGGCCTTCGTTGTAGGCTTCGTCGAATCTCTCAAGACCGCTGGTGAAGAGGCCGAAGGTTGAGAAAGCGTAGATGTGAGCTGCTTTTCTCTGCTTCAGAGCCTTGGCTACATCGATGAGACTCTCGCCGGAGGAGATCATGTCGTCAACAATGATGACATCCTTGCCCTCAACGGAGGTTCCGAGGAACTCATGTGATACGATGGGGTTACGTCCGTCTACAACCTGAGTGTAGTCGCGGCGTTTGTAGAACATTCCTACATCGAGACCCATGACACTTGCAAGATAGATTGCACGGCCCATTCCGCCCTCGTCGGGGGAGATGACCATCATGTGATCTGAATCAATCTTGAGATCCTTGATATTTCTCAAAAGTGCTTTTATAAACTGATAAGTGGTACGAACTGTCTCGAATCCGTTGAGCGGGATTGCGTTCTGTACTCTGGGATCGTGAGCGTCGAAGGTGATTATGTTATCAACACCCATGCTCACAAGCTCCTGAAGAGCGATTGCGCAGTCAAGAGATTCTCTTGAGGAGCGCTTATGCTGGCGGCTCTCGTAGAGGAAAGGCATGATAACTGTGATTCTTCTCGCCTTACCGCCTACGGCTGCGATAATTCTCTTGAGATCCTGATAGTGATCGTCAGGAGACATATGATTTTCTTTTCCAAAAAGTGAATAAGTTAATGAATGGTTACATACATCGACCATGATGTAGAGGTCATCACCTCTGACTGACTGCTTGATAACACCCTTGGCCTCGCCGCTTCCGAATCTCGGAACCTCGGCTTTAAGAAGATAGGACGGGCGCTCATAACCTGTAAATGCAAGGCTGCCCTTGTGCTCGTTCTCGCGCTCCTGGCGCCATTTCACAAGATAGTAATCAACCTTCTCCCCCAGTGTCTTGCACCCCTTGAGTGGGATAATTCCCAGAGAACCAACGGGGATTGTTTCAAGGTTACGTTTTTCTTCACGTCTTGGCATTGCCAAAATTCCTCACTTTCTGTTCTGGACCTTTTTCATGATGCGTATATCCCTGCCTGTAAGCTTGCACAGATGATACGTGCTCGCAATTCTCGAGGATACGCGCTCAGAATACATGGACTTGATATCGTCCAATGAAAAATTAGTAGTGATTATGGTAGATTTGTTCCTGATAAGTCTCTCATTAATACAGGTGAAAAGCTGCGGAATCGAGTTATTGGTAACATGCTCGGTTCCGAGATCATCGATAATGAGAAGCTCAGTGTTGTACAGGTCATCCAGGAGTGTGCGCAGCTCATCCGACTTTTTAAAATCGAAGGAGTTGGTCTGCAAAAGCGAGAACAGGGAAGCAGCGCTGAAATACAGCACGGAATGCCCCATATCCAGTATCTCCTTGGCTATACAAATTGAAAGGAACGATTTACCAGTACCAACTGTACCATAAAAGAGCAGATTTGGGTATAAAGTTTCAAAATTCTTAATAAATTCTTTGGAAGTTTTAACAGCTCCGCGGAAGTGATCCAGGTCTTCACCCGTATAATATTCCTCGGACATGAGGTCAAAATTGGCGTCCTCAGCGAGTCTGTTGATATTGGACTGGGCATAGAGACGCTCTATAACTCTCTGCTTAAAACAGGAGCATTTTTCACTGCCAACATAGCCGGTGTCCTTGCAAAGGGGACACTCATACTGCATCTCAAGGTAATCTACGGGCAGATTGGCTTCGCGAAGAAGGCTCTTTTTCTGCTCGGAGACTTCAACGAGCTGTCTGTGGAGCTCGGATCTGTCCAGCTTCTCGCCATTTAAAAGTCTGCGGCCGAAGGCGGCACTTCTCTTACCTGTTTCCTGCTCGAGTACAAGGTATCCGGGAACATGCTGCTCTACGTACTTGATGCGCTTGGTGAGCTCGCGGCGCTTAATGGTGCGAAGCGTCTCATAATCGTGCATTATTTCGTCGTACTGAGTATTTGTTAATGCCATAATTCTGCCCTACCTTCCTGACTAATTATCAAGTAACTGATTCTCAAGACTGGATAGATCATAATCATTTTGCTTGAATTGATGAAAACGGTTATTGGTTTTTACGGCTTCTGCCTTGCGGGAGCTCTCTTTGCGGGCTGTCTCTTTTCCGAAGGCTCCGTCGAGTGCCTTTACATCGGAGAGAGCCTTAACTCCTGCCTTGAACCAGCTCTTCAGGATGCCGTCACAGTACTGAACGCGCTTAACCTGTGTCTGAAGAACGGTGCGTCTGCAGGCCTCAGTGATGATGGTGAGGGAAAAGCCGTATTCATCCTGCCATCTGTCGAAGTACTGAAGCTCTGTTGGAGTCGGAGCGTTCTGCATTCCGAGCTCCTTCATTATCTGATACGCGGTTCTGGTGGCTGTGATCTCGAGAGCGGCCTGCTCGGGAGATGTGATTCCCTTTTCATGCCATGCCATAGCTACCTTGCGTACATAATCGAAATCAGTTTTCCCCTTGCCTACGCAGTGCTGAAGAAGGTAGTCAAGAAGATCCTCGGAGAATTCAAGCGTGTCCTGAATGTAGTAGATTGTCTTGATCTCGCTGCTGTTGAGTGTTCTTCCGAAATACTGTTCAGCCACGAAAAGCATCTGAGGATTGTCCTTGTGATGTGCTTTTTTCTCCGGTGTTTTTTTCACTACAGAGTATCTTGATGGTGCTTCGTGCTCAGGTGTGCGTACAGAATGCAGACCTGTGATCTTTGCAGCTTTTTTGGGAAAAATGTCCTGCATATGAATCCCAACGAGCATGCCTGAACCGTCGAGCTCGAGGGATATAAGCCCCAGTTCCTCCCAATACCTGAGGGCCCGCTGAACATCCTTCTCAGTGTAGTTAAATTTATCGGCAAGGTCACAAACACTTGTAGCCATGCCTGAGCACATCATACGAAGCAGATAAAGGTAGACCTTTATCTGAGCATCGTTAGCATCCGCAAGATATTCATCTATAAAAATGTTGGAAAGTGATGTCGTTGACATCATAGAATTTTGATTGATAGTTACTCGCCCCATCATGTGTTGCTTCACCCACTTTTTTCATATTTTTTCTCTAATTCGTTTTGAATTATACACCGAAGAGGGCCGACTGCAAATGGGAAAAGTGACGAAGAAATGTCAGGCGGGGACTGAGCTTAAACATTTTCGAAACCTTGTGGACAATGTGGATAACGTGGATTATTTTATAAATTTTTTATAAAAATCCGCTGAATCAAGAGGCGGTGGCCAGATGATGTCAGCGGATGTTATCCACATGGAATTTCGATTTAATTGCATAAGGTGTAAGTGGATAGAGTGGAAAATCAAAGCCCCAAAAGGTCATTGGCGATATCTACCACATTCCCTGCCCCCATGGTTATCAACATGTCATCCTTCGTGCAATTTTGCAGAAGAAATTTTTCTATCTCATCAAAGGACGGAAAATAGAAACATTCATGTCCGAGGGATTCGATTTTTTCCTTTAAGGTTCTGGAGCTGATTCCCAGATTGTCGGTCTCTCTGGCCGCATAGATGTCAGCGATTATGAGCTTGTCCGCAGGCAGAAGAGCATTTGCAAACTCGTCCATCAGTGCCTTTGTCCTTGTAAAGGTGTGAGGCTGGAAAACTACCCAGAGAGTTTTATGCGGATAATTTTTCGCAGCACTGAGTGTCGCAGCTATCTCTGTCGGATGATGCGCATAGTCGTCGATGATTGTGAGTCCGTCTACACATCCTTTGTATTCGAAGCGCCTTCCGGTTCCTGTAAAGGAGGAAAGTCCTACGGCGATTTCTGCCTCGGGAACATCAAATACGTCGGCTGCAGCAGCTGCAGCGAGGGCGTTGCCTACGTTGTGCTTTCCGGGTACCTTGAGGCTTACACCGAAGGATGATCCGTCTCTTCTATTAATAGTGAAAGAAGCGTTTCCGAAATCATCGTAGGTTATATCTGTAGGATAGTAGTCGAATTCATCGGTAAAACCGTAGGTCTTTATGCTACACTTTAAGCCGTCTGTAAGTCCTGACAGGTTCGGGATCTCTCCGTTTATGACAAGAGTTCCGTCCTCAGGAATGAGAGCCGCAAACTTGTGGAAAGAGTTCCTGATATCATCAAGATCTTTGAAGAAGTCGAGGTGATCCGCATCCACGTTCAGTATAATTCCGACTCCCGGGAAAAAGCTGAGGAAGCTGTTGGTGTATTCGCAGGCTTCGGTTACGAAGTATTTGGAAGCACCGATTCTGATGTTGCCGCCGATGTCCTTTAAATTTCCTCCGATTGAAATGGTGGGATCCATGTTGTTCTCAAGAAGGATCTTGGAGACCATTGCGGTTGTAGTGGTCTTACCATGTGTTCCCGCAACATTAATAGGAAGATAGTAATGCTTCATTATCTGGCCGAGAAGCTCAGCTCTTGTCAGCATCGGTATTCCGAGTTCCTTTGACTTTGCAAACTCGGGATTGTCGGGATGAATGGCAGCAGTGTAAACCACCAGCTCCGGCTTATCGCCTGCAGTGAGGTTATCTGCCTTCTGCCCGATGTAGACTTTAATTCCGGCCTTTTCAAGATTCTCTGTTACATCGGACTCTGCTCTGTCAGAGCCGCTGACCTTGAAGCCTCTGTCGGCAAGTACCATGGCGAGGCCGCTCATTGAGATGCCGCCGATGCCGATGAAATATACGTTTATTGGATTATCAAAGCTTATCTGATACATATGTGTCCTTTCGTGTCCCCTCATCCGGCGCTTCGCGCCGGATGAGGGGATTCCTCTTTTCTATAAAAATACATCTAATAGGAAGAAGTGTCAAAATCCTTCCCCCGAAATACCTCCCAAATCTTGAGAAAAACTCAGCATGATTTTTGTAAACTCGTTCCCTTTAAATAATTAGTGTGATATACTTTAAATGGTGGTTTATGTGGGGGCATAGAAAAGCCACGATCATAGACCGCGGGAACTATATTACTTCATAGGAAATTCTATATTTTTTATGACAACGAGGTCTTAACATGATAAAAAAAGAGATGATTGCCATGCTACTGGCAGGCGGACAGGGCAGCCGACTTGGTGTGCTTACATCCAAGATGGCGAAACCGGCAGTTTCATTTGGCGGTAAATACCGCATCATTGATTTTCCACTCAGTAATTGCATTAATTCAGGTGTAGATACAGTGGGCGTACTTACACAGTACAGACCGCTGCGTCTTAATTCGCATATCGGAATCGGTATTCCGTGGGATCTTGACCGTAATATCGGTGGCGTTACCATTCTGCCTCCGTACGAGAAGAGTGCGAACAGTGAGTGGTATACAGGTACTGCGAATGCTATTTTCCAGAACCTTGAGTATATGGAGAATTACCATCCGGATTATGTTCTCATCCTTTCTGGAGACCATATCTATAAGATGGATTACGAGACAATGCTCGATTTTCATAAGGCTAACGGCGCAGATGTTACTATCGCAGTTATGCCCGTGCCGATCGAGGAGGCCAGCAGATTCGGCATTATGATTACCGATGAGGACAGGAAAATTGTGGACTTTGAGGAGAAACCCGAGAAGCCCAGATCAAACCTTGCTTCCATGGGTATCTATATCTTCTCATGGGAATCGCTGAAGGAAGCGCTTATTACAAACCAGGATCAGCCCGGTCTCGATTTTGGTAAGCACATCATTCCTTATTGTAAGGAGAAGGGTCAGTCCCTTTACGCATATGAATTCGACGGCTACTGGAAGGATGTAGGAACTCTTACATCATACTGGGAGGCCAATATGGAGCTCATCGATATCGTTCCGGAGTTCAACCTCTACGAGGAGTATTGGAAGATCTACACGAGGAACGAGGTTCAGCCTCCGCAGTATCTTGGTCCCGAGAGTTCCACCTCAAGGAGTATCATCGGCGAGGGCTCGGAGATCTACGGCGAGGTACACAACTCCGTAATCGGATGCGGAGTTAAGATAGGAAGAGGCACGATCGTGAGCCATTCCATCATCATGAACGGAACCGTCATCGGTGAAAATTGTAATATTGAGAAGGCTGTAATTGCCGAGCATGTTGAGATTGGTAACAACGTAAGACTCGGTGAGGGCGACGAGGTTCCGAACGAGACTAAGCCCGGAATTTACAGAGACGGAATCGTAACAATCGGAGAGAAGTCAGTTGTTCCGAGCGGTGTATCCGTAGGAAAGAACACGATGATCTCCGGAGTAACTACCGAAAAGGACTATCCCGACGGAAGTCTGGATAGCGGAAGAACATTGGATAAGGCAGGTGATAGGTAGTGAGAGCGATTGGAATTATTCTTGCCGGTGGTGGAAGTAACCGCATGCATGAGCTTTCTAAGAACAGAGCAGTTTGTGCTATGCCAGTGGCCGGATTTTACAGAAGCATAGATTTTGCACTTAGCAATATGACGAACTCCCACATTCAGACGGTGGCGGTTTTCACGCAGTACAATGCAGGAAGCCTTAACACCCACCTGTCATCATCGAAGTGGTGGGACTTCGGACGTAAGCAGGGAGGTCTTTACGTATTCACTCCCGCAGCCAAGGCAAACGGAAATCTCTGGTACAGAGGAACGGCGGATGCCATTGCGCAGAACCTCAGCTTTTTAAAGAGCTGTCATGAACCCTATGTGGTTATCACCTCCGGTGACTGCGTGTACAAGATGGATTACAACAAGCTCCTTGAGTACCACATCGATAAGCAGGCTGACATCACTGTTGTATGCAAGGATGTGCCGGCAGACATCGATACCGAGAGATTCGGAACCATCCGTATGAATGAGGAGAGCCGTATCGAGGAGTTCGAGGAGAAGCCGGTAGTGGCCAGATCCAACACGATTTCCTGCGGTATATATGTCATCAGAAGACGTCAGCTCATAGAGCTCATAGAAAAAGCGCAGACCGAGGAGAGATTCGATTTCGTTAGGGATATCCTGGTTCGTTACAAGGATATGAAGAGAATCTACGGTTACAAGCTTAAGTCCTATTGGAACAACATCGCTTCCGTTGAGGATTACTTCAGAACCAACATGGATTTCCTGAAGCCTGAAGTTAGAAATTATTTCTTCAACGAGTACCCGGGTGTTTACACCAAGGTTGTGGACCTTCCTCCCGCAAAGTACAATGTGGGCGTCAAGGTTGCCAACAGTCTTATCTCCAGCGGTTGTATCATAAACGGAATGGTTGAGGATTCGGTTATTTTCAAGGGTGCATTCATCGGAAATAACTGCTATATCAAGAATTCGATTATTCTGAACGATGTTTACATCGGAGATAACACGCACATTGAGAATTGTATCGTCGAGAGCCATGGTACTATCCAGGCGAACTCCTATTACAAGGGAGAGAACGGTATAAAAATAGTGGTAGAAAACAATGAGAGGTATGTAATCTAAGTATTCATTTTTTACATTTCTAAAAGGGGGACAAAGCAGGATGAATATTACAGATGTTCGTGTCAGAAAAGTTGCAAAGCAGGGTAAAATGCGTGCCATCGTTTCAATCACCATTGACAATGAGTTCGTTGTTCATGACATCAAGGTGATCGAGGGCGACAAGGGTTTGTTTATCGCAATGCCCAGCAAAAAGTCAGTCGATGGAGAGTATCGTGACATCGCTCATCCGATTAATTCAGATACGAGAAGGCTGCTTCAGGATACCATTCTGAAGGCTTACGATGAGGCTTCAGACGAAGTGATCGATTCAAGACCGATTGAGAACGAAGCCGCACCTACAGGAGTGGGAAGTCTTTTCTAAGCGGGTTTTTATACTACAAAAAGAATAATTGTGCTAATATATGGGGAGCGACGAATTCGTTGCTCCTTATTTAATTATAAAAGGTGGCGCTCAGCGCCGAATGAGGATTTTTATGTATTTAATCGCAGGCCTCGGAAACCCCGAGCGAAAATACAACGCCACCCGCCACAACGTTGGCTTTGGCGTAATAGATGTTTTATCAGAAAAATATGATATAGACCTGACCGAGATGAAGTTCAAGGGTATGTACGGAAAGGGCAGAATCGGCTCCGAAAAGGTAATCCTTCTAAAGCCCCTGACCTACATGAATCTCAGCGGAGAATCCATAAGGCCCGTTGCGGACTACTTCAAGATCGATACGAAGACTGAGCTCATCGTGCTCTCCGACGACATCGACCTTGATCCCGGTCGCATCAGAGTGCGCCCCAGCGGCAGTGCCGGCGGTCACAACGGTCTTAAGAATATAATCGCGCAGCTCGGCCACGATGAGTTCGCGCGTGTCAGAGTCGGAGTCGGCAAGAAGCCACCCCGCATAGACCTTGCAGACTGGGTTCTCGGACACTTCGACGACGAGGACACAGCTCTTGTTATGGAAGCAATGGACCACGCAGCCGACGCCGTCCGAGTGATCATGGAAGATGGCGTCAGCAGTGCTATGAATAAGTGGAACGGATACAAACCAGAATGAGGTAAAAATGCGAGCAATCGAAGCGCCTCTTTCAGAACTGGAGGCATTTACCAAACTAAATAAGTATCTGGAAAAGCCTTTCGCCTGCGCGGAGGTCTCCGGCTGTATGGATTCTCAGAAACTCCATTTCATCAGCGGACTTGCGCAGGACTTCAAGTACAGGATAATCGTGACCTACAGCGACCTTCGGGTTAAGGAGATCTGTGAGGATTACAGATTTTACGACCGAAATGTCACCGTTTATCCCGCGAAGGATCTGATATTCTACCAGGCAGATGTTCACTCCAACGAAATCGTCAGGGAGAGGATAAAATGTTTGAGGCGCCTCATCGAAGGGCGTCCCGTTACTGTGGTCACAACCTTCTCAAGTCTGATGACGCCGCAGATTCCCATAGATATAATCAAGAATAACATTCTGAAAATAGATAAGAGAAAACCTGTTAACGAGCGCGAGGTAGCGAAGATCCTCACAAGGATCGGATACAACCGCGTCTATCAGGTGGGAGCTCCGGGCGAATTTTCCGTAAGGGGCGATATCATCGATGTGTTCGATCTGACAGAAGAGAATCCCTACAGAATTGAGCTCTGGGGCGATGAAGTCGAGAACATCAGAAGCTTCGATATCATGACGCAGAGGTCGATAGACAAACTCGAATCGATTGAAATTTATCCCGCGGCCGAGATTATCCTGACGGATGATGAAAAGACGAAGGGCCTTAAAAAGATGGAGGCCGAGACGAAGCTCGTCTATGAAAAGCTTCGCGAGGAATTCAAGACTGAGGCGGCGCACCGCATAAAGACTTCATTCGAGGAACTTAAGGAAGAGCTGACAGAGCTTGAACTAGAGGTGAATCTCGAGAGTTATATAAGATATTTTTACGATGAGACCGTGACTTTCCTGGAGCTTTTCCCTGCCGGAAAATCCTGTGTTTTCATAGATGAACCGCTCCATGTGCTTGAGCACGCATCGGCGGTGGAGAACGAATTCAGGGAGAGCATGATCCACAGGTCAGAGAACGGCTATGCGCTGCCGTCTCAGATGGACCTTCTGTATTCGAAGGACGAGTGCATCGCGAGGATGAAGAGCACCAGACGCATAATGCTCTCGGCGCTTGCAGCTCCCAAGGGACTGAACGAGTTTGAGCCCGATATCAGCACCGAGGTACACGCAAGAAGCATAGCACCCTATAACAACAGCTTTGAGTCGCTGGTACACGACCTCAAGGGCTTTGCGAAAAATGGTTACCGGGTGCTTATCCTCTCAGGATCCCGCACGAGAGCCAAGAGAATTGTCGAGGATCTTCGAGACCAGAGCGTTACCGCTTTTTACAGTGAGAATCCGATGCGCGAGCTTCAGCCCGGGGAGATAATGACCTACTACGGCAGAATCCTCAAGGGGTTTGAGTATACCGACTTGAAATTCGCGGTGATTTCAGAGAGCGATATTTTCACGGAGCATAAGAAGAAAAAGAGAAAGCATTCCAAGTCGAAGTACAGCGGCGAGAAGATTTCGGGCTTCTCGGATCTGACGGTGGGCGACTATGTGGTTCACGAGGATCATGGGCTTGGTATTTACAAGGGAATTGAGAAGATTGAGACCGACAAGGTGGTCAGGGATTACATCAAGATCAGCTATGCTGACGGCGGTAATCTCTATGTGCTTGCGACGGGCCTCAATGTAATACAGAAGTACGCGAGCGGTGATGCCGGGGCCGATGGGAAGGCGAGAAAGCCGAAGCTCAACAAGCTTGGAACCGGCGACTGGAAGCGCACGAAGAATAAGGTCAGGACTGCGGTTGAGGAGATCGCGGACGATCTGGTCGAGCTCTATGCGAAGAGGCAGAATAGTAACGGATATCAGTTCAGTTCAGACACTGTCTGGCAGCAGGAGTTTGAGGAGGCCTTTCCTTTTGATGAGACAGAAGATCAGCTGACCGCTATATCGGACACCAAAGCCGACATGGAATCCGAGCGAATCATGGACAGACTTATCTGCGGAGACGTTGGATTTGGCAAGACGGAGATTGCTATCCGCGCAGCTTTCAAGGCGGTGCAGGACGGAAAACAGGTGGCGATACTTGTTCCCACAACAATTTTGGCACAGCAGCATTACAATACCTTCACGGAGAGAATGAAGGACTTCCCGGTAAGAGTCGATATGATGTCCAGATTCAGGACGGCGTCCGAGCAGAAGAAGACTGTGGAAGACCTGCGAAAAGGTCTTGTGGATGTCGTTATCGGAACGCACAGACTTTTATCAAAGGATGTGGTCTACAAGGATTTGGGACTCCTGGTCGTTGACGAGGAGCAGAGATTTGGCGTAACTCATAAGGAAAAGATAAAGAAGCTCAAGGAAAATGTGGACGTGCTGACATTGTCCGCAACGCCTATTCCGAGAACTCTTCACATGTCACTGGTTGGAATCAGGGACATGAGCGTGCTTGAGGAAGCACCGATGGACAGACAGCCGATTCAGACCTTCGTCTGCGAGTACAACGACGAGATGGTGCGCGAGGCGATTGCCCGAGAGGTGGCGCGCGGCGGTCAGGTCTACTATGTTTATAACCGCGTTAATGACATCGCGGATGTTGCGGCGAGAATTCAGAAGCTGGTGCCCGAGGTAAATGTCTCCTTTGCACACGGGCAGATGAAGGAGTCGGAGCTTGAGCGAATCATGTACGACTTTATAGACGGCGAGATAAATGTGCTGGTTTCGACGACGATTATTGAGACGGGACTTGATATCTCCAATGCAAACACGATGATTATCCACGACTCCGACCAGATGGGCCTTTCCCAGCTCTATCAGCTAAGAGGCCGTGTCGGAAGATCAAACAGAACCGCCTACGCTTTTCTTATGTACAAGAGAAACAAGATGCTGAGAGAGGTTGCGGAAAAGAGGCTGTCTGCAATTCGTGAGTTCACGGATCTCGGCTCCGGCTTTAAGATTGCGATGCGAGACCTTGAAATCAGAGGCGCCGGAAATCTTCTCGGAAAGAGCCAGTCCGGACACATGGCTTCAGTCGGATATGATCTTTACTGCAAAATGCTCGGAGAGGCTGTCAGACGCAAGAAGGGCGAAGAGAAGGATGCCCTTCTGGAAGATTTTTCCACAAGTGTCGATATCGATGTTGATGCATTCATTCCGAGTGAGTATATTGTTAATGAAGAGCAGAAGCTCGAGATATACAAGAGAATTGCCGGAATCGAGAACGAGGGCGACCGCGATGATATGCGCGATGAGCTGAGGGATCGCTTCGGCGAGCTGCCTGAGTCGGTGGACAATCTGATCAGAATATCGCTTGTCCGCGAGAAGGCACATAAACTCTACATCCTTGAGATTAAGGGCGGCAACGGCGAGGTTGCCATCAAGATGAACAACAATGCAAGACTCAAGGCGGAGAACATCCCCGCATTTATCGAGAGCTGCGAGGGTAAGATTACCTTCCGCCCCGCATCCTATTCGCTGTTCTTATATAAGTATGTGAAGGACAATAATCCCAAGCAGGCCGAGAAACAGCTGCTTTTGGATGTGGAGGAGATTGTGGAGAAGATGGAAGTTTTGTCGGAGGTATGATGGACGAGATTCAGATAATCAACGAAAAATACATAACCCAGCTCCGTGAGCGCGTGGAGCGAAAGCTCGGCGAGAGCGACGGCGCCTGCGAGCTTTTGGACAGCGCACTTGCCGGTGTCAGGGAGCCTGTGCAGAACCCCAAGGTAGTCTACCAGGGTGAGCCCGGTGCTTATAGCGAGATGGCTGCAATTGATTTTTTTGGAAAAGATGTAAACAGCGAAGGACTCGTGCACTTTGAGGACACTTTTGAAGCATTGAAGAGCGGAGCGGCTGACTACGCGGTTCTTCCTATAGAGAATTCTTCAACCGGTGCGATTCGCCAGGTGTATGACCTGCTTGCTCAGTACGAGTGCTACATGGTGGGCGAAACCACAGTCAGGGTAAAGCACAGTCTGATGGTTCTTCCGGATGCGGAGATGTCTGATATTCAGACAGTTTTCTCACATGAGCAGGGAATATTCCAGTGCGAGCAGTTTTTAAATGAGCACAGGGATTGGGTTCGTGTGCCGCAGGCTGACACCGCGGGCAGTGCGAGAATGGTTGCCGAGCTTGGAGATAAGACCAAGGCTGCAATCTGTTCATCGCGTGCCGCCGAGATCTATGGCCTTAAGATCATCAAGGAAGGTATCAATACCAACCGCACCAACACCACAAGATTTGTGGTTGTATCTCCCAGAATGGAGCTTCGCGAGGGCAGAAACAAGATATGTATCAGCTTTAGAACCGAGCACAAGGCCGGTGCACTTCACGAGGCGCTCACGGTTTTCAGAATCTACGGTCTAAACCTTGTAAGGCTAGAGTCCCGCCCGATTCCCGAGCAGAAGTGGCAGTATATGTTTTTTGCGGAATTCACGGGAGACCTTATGATGGAGGACATGAACAGAGTTATGGAGGCGCTGATGTGCACCGTAACCGACATCAGGATTTTCGGCAACTTCGCAGAGAATCTGGAGTAATGTATGATTTGTTCGCGGCAGTACTTTTGCTATGCTTAAGTGCTGCTTTTTCATGCACTTCTTGTTTAGCTTGTTCGCGATGCTACTTGCATCCTGATCAGGCGCTATTCCCGCGACATGTTCATGGTTATTCATGGTTATTCTTGGGAAAAGTAAATAAACGCGGGCTTTTCCTATTTTGGTATACATTTTGGGCGGTTTTAGAGGGTGTTTTCACGAGAAAAGTAAATAGAACACCGATTTTTTCATTTTGGTATACCTATTTTGAGAAATCATGGGTACCAAATTGCTGAAAATGGCTTCTCATTTACAAATACTTGCCAGAAGGCTCTGAAAAGTGCTGAAAACGTATACCAAAATGGCAAAAACGCTGTGATATTTACTTTTTTACTGGAGGAGAACTAGGAGGCCCACTGGACTAGTCCTGGCTGAATTCCAAAAACCAGGCAAAACAAATTCCCAGAAGTAACGGCAGAAGCTGTATCTCAGAAATAGATTACAAAAAAAGAGACCCATACCCTTATAGTATAGGTCTCTCGTATCATTTACATGATAAGTCTCTTCCTTGATGATCTTTATTTCGCTTACTTAAGCCATCCGTAGTTCTGCATTTCAATGTCGATTATTTCATTTCCGTCTGCAAAAATCTGATACCAGTCATTCGCCATACTTCTGACGTTACCGGTCTGATCGAAATATATATGGTAGCATCCGGGTCCCTTGTTATAGTCATAGTTAGTGATTCCGTTTTTATCCAAATATGTCAGAAGCTGTTCCTCTGTTATGGATCCGGACAGTCCTCCCGGGAACTCTAAATCGTTAGCACTAAGACCTCTCGGGTCACTGACACTGATGATCATCGAATACTTAAGATATGTAGCCTCTTCAGAGGGATTGTAAACCGTTGCATAAAGGCTCCTGTCACCTTTGTCGAAACGAACACTATACATCTGGCCCGCTTCAACTATTTCATCAGGATTTCCGGGATAATCCCATCCATTATTAGTGATCTCATAGAAAGGAGTCGGAAGATTGTAAAGTACTCCATCAAGCTTGTAATTACCTGAGAAAGGATCATTTCCAAGAGATGTAGGAGCCACATACTGGTCAAGATAAGCAGGTGCTTCATCACTTATCTCAGTAGCTACGAAATCTTCCGGAGCATTATCGCTTCGAACAACAGCATAGTCCAGCACATCGTTTTCATCCAAATAATATATAACCTCTGATCCAAGATATGTCTCAGCTATTCCTTCATAGAAAAGCGATATATGGCCAGCGCTATCTATTACGTCACTCGGCTCTCCCGCGGCAGCAATTATGTCATCCCTGGTACTCTTACCAACTACCAAGTCACCATTATAGGATTTAAATTCTATGCCTGTTTTTTCAGTTACATAGTCATCAAGACTTATTTTTGAAACATAGCAGTCTCTGAGTGCCTGCGAATTAACATCAAAATTCGTAACGTCCACGTCTAAGTAGTTGTTACTGCCATCGGGAGAATACAGTTCAACAGAGGCCATCTCACGATTGGCAAGGACCTCCTGCGCTGTCTTCTCATCCGGGAGAGTCCAGCCCTTTTCAAGAAAATCAGTTAATTTAGCAGGAATATGGTAGGTATCATCTCCCAACTGAACAGTATACAGATTGTAGATATTTTCCGGAACAGTCTCCGCTGCAGAACCAGTCTGGGTATAATCCTCTTCTGTATAAGAATCCGTATCTTCACTCAGGAAATCTTCAGCGTTAGGTTCCTCTATCATTTGAAGCCCCGGCACTTCTTCTATAGCAGCTTCATCAGTAGCATTTTCATCTGTAACTTCCTCAGTGGTACCTTCTTCATCAAAAGCAAATTCATCGGTTTCCGGCTCCTCTGACTCTGCTTCTATTCTCTGATCTGCATCGCTGCCGGAAGAATTCTTAGCAAAAAACTTCATGACAGTAAACGCACCAAAGCCAAGAACTACCATAAATAAAACAGCGCAAACTCCAAGAAGCACATAAGCAAGCTTCTTGTTCTTATCTGACTGTGCCTTCTCGATTGCTGCAGGATCGTATGTGTAATTCTGCGGCGCACTGTAGGTCTGCTGGGTAGCATTATTCTGCGGCATTCCGTAAGTCTGCTGGGGTCCATAGGTCTGCTGTGTTCCGTAAGTCTGTTGATTGATTGGTTGCTGATTGGCAGGCTGTTGATTTTCAGCCTGCTGATTGACAGAATCCGGGTTAAGCGGTTTTCCTGTCATAGGATCAAATCTTTTTTCATACATCTTAATATTTCCTCCATAAAACATTTTGCTTTTTGCTGACAAGGAAAAGAGCGGACGAATGCCCGGAAATATATAGATTAGATTTCCCAATGACAGTAAAAAGTCTTTTAAATTAGCTCCCTCATTTGGAAATTCTAGCACAACGCCTTTTTTCATTCAATAAAAAGGCAAAGAAAAAGAGACCTTTTTTCGGTCTCTTTCAGTGATCTTTTCGATCTCATTTTAAAATGAATTACAATCTTTTAATCTCGCACTTTTGATTTTCACCGTGCCTGATTTCATTTTTCCTGCACCTGAAAACCTTGCCTTTGGTAATCTCCATAACCTGGCCGCCTTCAGCAGCAAGCGCCGTAAGAACCTGGCGATAGAAATTCTTGTAATCTTCCTCTAGCATAGATACTACAAAATCATGATGCTGGTGATCGGTAGATATCACACATGATTTGTACATGTTGTCGTAGTGAATTCCGTAAAACTTGCAAATCTCATCCAGTTCGGAATTGTTTGCATTAATACAATGCATCGCAATATACATAATACCCCCTCCTGTATTGCCGGCACCGTTAGCGCGACCAAACTCTTTTCTGAAAACAGATAGATATTAGTCGCTAAAACAATCACATCTATTACATATTATATCAGATAAATGAATTGATTATGCAGTCAATTTTCCAACGGTCCGAAATACAAATTGATTACTCCCTGAACATAACTGATATCAAGAGGACAGTCCTTTGTTTCATAGGTTAATATCAGGTTATCGCCTGGTACATACCCAGCGTTTATATAATTTCTGATTTTGCTGCACATATTGTTTTGATAGGACGGCTGATCTGCAAGTCCGAAGTGTTCCCAGATGAAAACCTTGCCGGTTAATGGATGCTTTATCGTGAAATCGGGATAGACCATCACATCACATATTTCCAAGCCACATTCATACCTGTATTGCAAGTGATTTTCATACAGCGAATACGCAATTATCGCTTCTGACTTTGAACGCACGAATTGCCCTTTTGGCGCTTTGATGGTAAGTGCTTCGGGGTGATTTTGATTTCTTGGATAGTCATCATCCGCCAACCATGGAAATTCCGGCTTTAGAAGAGTAATGTATGCAGAAGTCGGGGCCTCGATATTCTTAAGCTTCCCCGGTTTTCTTGTTTTCAAATATGCATCAATGGCTGCCAACTCATTTTCAGCATCAGTGATGGAATTTACAAGTAGTGTCTTTCTCGCAAGCAAAGCAGCCAGCTCCTCATCTTTTTTCTGGATATATGTGCGCACATAGCCGCCCTTTTTTGACTTTTCCTGACGATACCATTTTTTACCGTGGTCATACATGACCAGCGTTCCGGCTGGCAATGCTTTAACTTCGTTTTTGTTTTTTTCGAGTAACCTGCTTAGATACTCCTTTCTTTCGTGAAAATAGTTTGTCATAAAAATCCTTCCTAAAAATGTAAATAGATAATGCCCCTCAGAAGAAATTTTTAAATATGGTGTCAAAAAATAAATGGAATACTTGGATGAATATCCTTGAAGTAATGTGAATGATAACATGTATATTGGAGAATGTAAATAATAATTTTGAATAAAAATGTCTAATGTGCCGCTACATGTTATTTTTACGAATTCAACAGAGGCGTTGCTTTCGGAAAAAGTAAATAAAAAGGCATTTTGGTCACTTTGGTATACATTTTTGGCACTTTTCAGAGGCTTTCGGCAAGCATTTGTAAATCAGAAGCCATTTTCAGCAATTTGGTACCCATGATTTCACAAAACAGGTATACCAAAATCGGAAAAATGCCACGCTATTTACTTTCCACATGAAAACACCCCTGAAAACCACCTAAAATGTATACCAAAACGAAAAAATTGGCATTCTATTTACTTTTCCCAAAGATGCCATATACACTAGTTACTTTTTAAAAATTTCATTATCCCCGAATATATGGTACTATTAGGGAAAAGTTAGCACTAGGAATGAGGACATCTACGTATGTGTGGAATATCAGGACTTTTGAAGTTCTCAGGTGATGCGCGCGCGAATATTCAGAAGATGAATGACCGCATGATTCACAGAGGACCTGATGATGATGGGATTTATGTAAGTGAAAATAGTGAAGTGGCGCTTGGACACAGGCGCCTTTCTATTGTGGACCTTTCCAAGAACGGTGCCCAGCCTATGGTCAGCCATTCCGGGAACCTTGTGATGGTCTACAACGGCGAGATATATAACAACAAAGATGTAAAGAAAAAGCTCCTGGATGACGGTTTTGCAGCGGCGGGAGATTTCAGGGGAAGCTCGGACACAGAGGTTCTTCTTGAGGCGATCGAGCACTACGGAATGAAGGAAGCCCTTTCAATGTGCAAGGGCATGTTCGGCATCGCGGTTTATGATAAGAGAAATGAGACAGTTACTCTTGCCAGAGACAGAGTCGGAGAGAAGCCTTTATATTATGGAAAAGTTGCGGGAGCCTTCGCTTTTGCTTCCGATCTGGGGTGCCTCAGGGTTGTGGATGGCTTCGACAATGCCATAAACACTGACGTTCTTGATATCTATTTTGTGGAGGGCTATATCCCTGCACCTTACACTATTTATAAAGGAATAAACAAGCTCGAGGCCGGAACTTTCATGACAGTCAGCATAAAGGACCTCGGTACACAGACCACTACCTACTGGTCTATGAAGGAGACCGCCAAGAGAGGTCAGGAAAATCCGTTTACCGGCAGCAGCGAGGAAGCGGCGAACGAGCTTGAAAGACTTCTGAAGGAATCAATAAAAGGCCAGATGGTTGCGGATGTTCCTGTCGGAGCCTTTTTATCAGCGGGAATCGACTCCAGCACGACGGTGGCACTTATGCAGTCCCTTGAGCCCGGGAAGGTTAAGACCTTCACCATCGGCATGGAGGATAAGGCCTACAACGAGGCGGTTTACGCAGCTGAGATTGCAAAGCACCTCGGCACCGAGCACACTGAGCTCTATATTACGGAAAAAGATGCCAAGGCCGTTATTCCAGGACTTGCGCATATGTTTGCCGAGCCTTTTGCGGATTCATCACAGATTCCCACATATCTTGTGAGCAAGATGACGAGGGATCACGTGACCGTATCCCTTTCCGGAGACGGCGGAGATGAGCTGTTCTGCGGCTATACCTCCTATGAATCCATCAGCAGAATCTGGGGGAAGATGCACGGCGTGCCCTATCCCGTAAGGAAAGTGGCAAGCTCTGTGGTTTTGAATTCACCCCTGAAAAATAAAGATATTTACAGAATAAAGGGAACGCTTCTTGGCGCCGAGGGACCCGTTGACATACATAGAATGGAGCATGAGACGGATCCGCTTACAAAGAGGATTGCGCTTAAGAGAGGAACCATTCCCTATAAATACACGGAGCTTCCAAACGGATTCCTCGAGGAAGTAAATCACCAGTGCATGCTTATGGATATGCTGGTCTACCACCCCGACGATATCCTTGTGAAGGTGGACAGAACAGCGATGGCGGTATCGCTTGAAACGCGTGTGCCGATGCTTGACAGGGATGTGATTGAGTTCGCCTGGAGCCTTCCGATTCAGTACCTTCGCGACGACAAGGTGGGTAAGAAGGTTCTTCGTGACGTGCTCTACCGCTACGTTCCGAAGGAAATGATGGAGCGGCCGAAGAAGGGCTTTTCGATTCCGATTGAGAAGTGGCTTCTTGACAGCGACCTCCGCGACTGGGCCGAGGGCCTTCTTAATAAGGAAAAAATCAGACAGCAGGGTATTCTTGACCCGGAGGTTGTCGAGAAGATATGGACAGACTTTACCGAGAGGGGCATCTACAGGATCCAAATCTGGTACATCCTGATGTTCCAGCAGTGGTATGAGGAAGAGTTTTTATGATAGGTGCAGAATTTATTAAGGGCTACGGCCTTGGAAATCAGCTGTTTTTCTACGTGGTCACAAGATGCATGGCCGAGGAGCGGGGCGTCCCCTTCGGGTTTGTGAACCCGGGGCAGGTCGGCAACGTTTTCCATTCCAATAAGGGCATGTACTTCATGGACATAGATCTCGGAACTGAGATCCCGCGTGAAGACATGGATAAATTCACGATTTTCCATGAGCAGGATGACAGACTTTTCATGGGCAATTCGGTTCATGACATGACCAATGGCTGCTATATTTCGGGGGCTGACCCGAGACTTTTTGAAATTGAAGACAATACTCTTATATATGGGAATCTCCAGGATCAGTCCTATTTTGAGAAGTACCGCGATAAGATTAAGGACTGGCTCCATGTGAAGGAGGAGGCAGAGTCCTACGAATACACCGCGGACGACCTCTGCATCATCAATATGAGAGGCGGCGAGTATACGAGCTGTCAGGAGCTTTTCCTTGATAGAAAGTACTGGCTAAATGCCATCGAGAACATGAAAAAGGTGAACCCGAATATGAGGTTCATGATAATAACCGAGGATGAGGAGGCCGCAAGGAAGGTGCTTCCCGAGTACGAGTGTCACCACTTCGACATGGGTAAGGACTACGTCACCATAAAAAATGCGAGATACCTCATTCTTTCGAATTCATCCTTTGCGATGATGCCCGTAATGTCGAGCACAGAATTAAAATACGCGATTGCGCCGAAGTACTGGGCAAGGCACAATATTTCTGACGGTTTCTGGTCATCGGAGCAGAATATTTACAGCTTTCTTACCTATCAGGATAAAAAGGGAAGGCTCTTTAGCGCCGATGAATGCAGAGCTGAACTGGCGGAATACAAGAAGCACTCAGCACTTTATGCAAGAAGAAATGTAAGGCCGGGAGCAGTAAGGGAATTTTTCCAGAATATAAGGAGAAGACTTTTGTATGGAGTGTTCTTCTTTAAGAAAATGTGGCGCTCCTTCTTAAGGAGAACCGGAATAATAAAAACCTTCGGATAAATAGAGGATATATGAATAATACAAAGAAGCTGCAGCTTCCGAGAGTCACGATTGCAGCGATGACAAGTGTAGATGTATATGAGACCGTGCAGGCGATGAAGTACAGCATGCGCGATATCGAATTCGGTGACGCGGTCCTGATTACGGATAAAAAGCCGTTTTATCTTCCAAAGGACATACGCTTCAGCTACACATCAAAACTCGATGACATCGACAAATTCAATTACAAAATGGTATATGAGCTTCGCGATCACATTAAGACGGACTTTGTTCTTATCGTGCACGCGGACGGCTTTGTGATACATCCGGAAAACTGGGACGAGAGCTTTCTTAACTACGATTATATAGGCTCTCCCTGGCCGCTTCCGAAGAATGACTATGCCTACAGGGACAGCGAGGGCAACATCTGCAGAGTCGGAAACAGCGTATCCATCAGGTCCAAGAGACTTCTTGATTATCCTAAGGAGCACGACCTTCCCTGGGTTAAGGTATATGACGGTTTTTACAACGAGGATATTTTCCTTTGTTGTCACTGCAAAAATGAGATGGAGAAGGATGGCCTTAAGTGGGCTGATCTGGAGACCGCAGTTAAGTTTGGAAGGGAGCATCCGCTTCCGGAGAACAAGGGAGTAGAGCCCTTCGTTTTTCATAAATGGTGGGGAGAAAATGAGGGATATCCGCATTTCTACAGCCCTGCAAAGAGATTCAAGATGGCCGTAAGGCCCTTGCTGTTCTGGAGAAGAAGTGAAAAGTGGAAGAGGGAGCACAATATAACATGAAGTTTTCGGTAATAGTGCCTGTTCACAATGCTGAAAAGTACATAAGTGAAGCGACGTCTTCTATAGTAAAGGCCGCTGAGGGGATGGAGAACAGTATCGAGGTTCTTCTTATTGAAAACGGCTCCACAGACAGAAGTGGCTATATATGCGGCGAACTTGCAAACCGTTTTCCATTTGTAAAGACGGTGCATATGGGACCCGCGTCCGCCTACGATGCGAGGCATGAGGGGATAAAGAGAGCTTCGGGAGATTATCTTGTTTTCATGGATGCTGATGACGCCGTGGCTCCGGGGATATTCACTGAGCTTCAGAAAGCGGCTTCTAAATATGAAAGAAAAGGTAAGCGACCGGAGATAATCCTGTATAACGCGGCCGAGATGAGCACTCCGGAGTCGAAGATGTTTCCTTTTCCCTTTAAAGAGGGCAAGATTTATTCGGGCGACGGCAAGAAGAAGTTCTATGAAATAATGTGCTCCGGTGATATGCTAAATGCCATGTGGAACAAGTGCATAGGAAAAGAGCTTGCGGGCCGCATCGAGGAGACGGTGAACAGGAAGCTCAATTACGGAGAGGACCTTCTGCAGACCGCTGAAATAATTGATAAAGCAAAAAGCATTGCATATCTCGACAGGATACTGTATTTTTACAGAATAAACGAAGAGGGGCTTACGGGCGGTTATCATGAAAACTTTATGAAGAACCAGGAGAAGGCCTTCGAGGTTTTGGACGATTATGCGAAAAAGTGGGCAAAGGGTGGTTTTACTGAGGTTATAAACGAGCGCAAGACCCTGACCTGCACGATAGGCATGAAAAAGCTTATCTATTCGGACCTTCCTTTTTCCGAGATCAAGCGGAAGATGAAGGAGATGATGGGTTCCGATTTTTATAAAGAGTATGGGAAGGGCAAGCTTCCGTCCTGGGCATCCGAGGAGGATGCGTATGTTTACAGGTATCAGGTGGCGGGTATGCCGGTTTTGCGGCTGATGCTTCTTAGCAGGAAGACGCGCCTGAAATCCCGAATTAAAGCGAGGATCAGAAAAAATGGTATATGATTGCATTCCATTTTTTAATGAAGTGGACATCCTGAGGCTGAGGTTAGAAATCCTTAGTCCCTATGTGGATAAGTTCATTATAGAAGAGTCAACAATGACCTTCTCGGGTGAAGAGAAGGAGCTTTGTTTTGAAAAGAACAGGGATCTTTTCAAGGATTATCTGGACCGCATAGAGTATGTGGTGGTCACTGATTCGCCGGTGGATGCGTTGACGCACGAGAGGGATTATTTTCAGAAAAACCGGCTGGTTGAAGGTCTGAAGAAAGTCGGCGCGACGAGCGACGACATAATCCTGTTCGGTGATGTGGATGAGATTCCAAATCCCAAGGTTCTTACGAAAATCATAGAGAATTTTGATAAGACGAAGGTCTACCACCTTGCGCAGAGGAATTTTTATGTATTCCTTAATATGGAAGAAAAGTCGGGAAAGCTGCTCTCGATTACCGGAGAGTTCCCGGAGATAGCTGAGAGCGACAGGAAATGGCTTGGAACAAAAATTACTTCCATAGATAATATTCCGCGCGAGGGAATCGTAAGGCTACGCGATCTGGTGTCGCCATGCGATAAAAGGTCTGTGAGAGTCGCTGACGGCGGCTGGCACTTCGGCTACATGGGCGGAAGGCATGAGACCAATCCCGTCGAGAGGATAGGCGTCAAGGTAAAAGCGGCTGCGCATCAGGAATACAACGACCGCGAGATTCTGGCTGAGACCATGGATAATCTGGTGCTCGGCAGAGACATCTTCGGAAGAGATGCGAGATTTGAGCGTACGGAGGTCGACGGAAGTTATCCGGAGTACCTTCTTAAGCATATAGGAGAGTATGATTATCTGGTAATGCCACCCATTACAGCTTTTTCAAGGCTGTATCATAAGCTGGATATTACGGTGGGAAGGTTCATCAGGAAGGCGTACCATAAAATTAGAAGGATGCTTATAAAGTAACAAGTAGTTATGCCTTCTCCATTTATGGAGAAGGTGTCAGCGAAGCTGACGGATGAGGAGTATGAAAAAAGTATGAGCACAACATTATCTACGAGAATGGCGGCGGTAAAAATGTCCCCGACTACGGCTCTCTTCGGAAAGGTGGAGGAGCTTAGGCAGAAGGGAGAGGACATAGTTTCTCTCAATGTGGGCGAGCCCGATTTCCCCACGCCGGACAATATCAAAGAAGCGGGAATACGGGCAATCAATGAGAATTTCACCAAATACACCACCGGAAATGGTATCGCACCGCTTCGGGAGGCGATAATTGAGAAGATGAAAAAGGACAACGGCGTCACCTATGAGATGAATGAGGTGGCGGTGACCGTCGGTGCGAAGCAGGCGCTGTTTGGTGCGCTGTGCGCTGTTGCGGGCGAGGGTGATGAGGTCATAATCCCCATTCCGTGCTATGTCAGCTATCCCGATATGGTAGCTCTTGCGGGCGCAAATCCCGTTCTTGTGAAGAGGAAGGACGATTTTTCTCTTGATCTTGAAGCCATTGAGAGTGCGATAACCGAGCACACCAAGGCTGTTATAATATGTACCCCGGACAATCCCACCGGCAAGGTTTACGGCGAGGGTGAGCTGAAGGGGCTCTCTGACCTTGCGATCAGCAGGGATATCTTTGTTATTTCCGATGAAATCTATGAAAAAATAATATACGGTGAGAATCGCCACGAAAGCATTTCTGCGTTTGAGGGGATGAAGGACAGGACTATCGTGGTTAACGGTTTTTCCAAGACCTATTCCATGACAGGATGGAGACTTGGATACGTCTGCGGCAGAGCTGATGTCATTGGCGCAGCGGTGAAGGTGCAGAGCCAGACAACGACCACACCACCCAGCATTTCTCAGTATGCGGCGGTTGAGGCGCTTTGCGGGCCCCAGGAGTCTGTAGAGCTCATGAGATCAGAGTTTGAGAAGCGCAGAGACTTTGTTCAGGAAAAACTGCGCGAGATACCCGGTGTCATCTGCCATGAGATCCAGGGAGCCTTCTATGCGTTCTTCGATATCCGTGCTTTTCTCGGAAAAGAATATGAGGGTTACGGAATTATAGATGAAGATACACGTTTATGCGAATATTTATTGGAAAAATATGGTGTTGCAATGATGCCCGGAAGTGCTTATTTTGCCCCAGGATTCGTGAGAATTTCGTTTGCGTCCTCCATGGAAGTGCTTAAAAAGGCGCTTTCAAGAATAGAATCTGGTCTAAAAGCGCATAAATGTTGACTTTTTTTAGAATATGTACTAAACTCAAAAACGTAATGATAAATTTGCAAAAATGCATAACATGCGTTCCTTACGGAAAGAGAGGGAGATATGGCTGAAGACAAGTTGAGAGAAGCAGCTTTAAAGCCGATTGCGACTATCAAGAAACCGGTAATTGCTGCAGAAAAGAAGGATGAAGTAAAGCCCGCTGAGGCAGAAGCACCTAAGGCCGAGGAGAAGAAGGCTACAGCAGCTAAGAAGCCCGCAGCAAAGAAGGCAACAGCTAAGAAGTCTGCAGCAAAGAAGGCAACACCTGCAAAGAAGGCTACAGCAACCAAGGCAGCAGCTAAGAAGACTGAGACTAAGGCAGCTGAGAAGAAGGAAGAGAAGAAGCCCGCAGCTAAGAAGCCTGCAGCAAAGAAGGCAGCACCTGCTAAGAAGGCTACTACAACCAAGGCAGCAGCCAAGAAGACTGAGACTAAGGCAGCAGCTAAGCCCGCAGCTAAGAAGCCTGCAGCAAAGAAAGCTACAGCAGCTAAGAAGACAACAGCTGCAAAGGCTCCTGCAACAAAGACAAATATCGTTCTTCAGTATTCTGATAAGAGCGTTACATATGACACCTTTATCGAGAATGCCAAGAATGTATGGCAGTACGATATGGGAAGAAAAGTTTCCGAGATCAAGACTCTTGAGCTTTATGTAAAGCCCGAAGAGGAAAGAGTATACTTCGTTGTTAACGGCGAGGTTCATGCTGATTTTGGGATGTGATAAACAAGGATGGAAGGTCCCGGCCTGGCAAGCTTGCTTGCTGCAGGCCGGGACTTTATCACATATATGTAGATTATTCGTCCCCAGGGAGAAATCCTTGGGGTTTTTTATTGACATTAATAATTTATAGTGGTAATTTATTGTCAGAAGATGTTAGCACTCAATGAGGTTGAGTGCTAACACATCAAAAAGGAGGTTTGTGATGCAACTGGATGACAGAAAAAAGAAAATACTGCATGCAATTGTTCGCAATTACCTCGAGACAGGCGAGCCGGTGGGCAGTAGGACGATTTCCAAGTACACGGATCTTAATCTCAGTTCGGCTACCATCAGAAACGAGATGGCGGATCTTGAGGAGATGGGACTTATATTGCAGCCTCATACTTCCGCGGGACGTATTCCGTCAGATCAGGGCTACAGAGTTTATGTAGATGAGATGCTCGCTGAGAAGGAACAGGAAGTTGAGAACATGAAGGAGATGCTTCTTGATAAAGAAGAGAAGCTTGAGAAGCTCCTTAAGCAGGTTGCCAAGACCCTGGCGGTTGATACCAACTACGCTTCGATGATCTCAGCACCCATGATCAGAAGGAATAAGCTGAAATTCGTACAGCTTTCCAGAGTGGATGAGGAACACATTCTTACCACTATAGTAATAGAAGGAAACGTAATTAAGAACCGAATGGTTGAGGTGGAGCAGGAGCTTTCCGAAGCGGATATGCTTAAGCTCAATATCCTGCTTAATACCAGACTTGCAGGACTTTCCGTAGAGGACATTAACCTCGGACTTATAACTGCGATGAAGCAGGAGGCGGGTATCCACAGCGAGATAATCGACAAGATACTCGATACAGCCGGAGATGCCATTACGGAGGATGAGGACCTTCAGATTTACACCAGCGGTGCGAACAACATTTTCAGATATCCCGAGCTTGCTGATAAGGAGAGAGCAAGTGACCTCATAACCACTTTTGAGGATAAGAGCGATCTTACAAGTATCGTTGAGAATGCGCTTCAGTCCTCCTCAGAGGAGACAGGTATACAGGTTTACATCGGTAATGAGTCTCCGGTTCAGTCCATGAAGGATTGCAGCGTTGTAACAGCGACCTACGATCTCGGAGAGGGCATGAGAGGAACGGTAGGAGTTATCGGACCTAAGCGAATGGATTACGACAAAGTTGTCGGAGCACTTAAGAATATGATGAGAGCTCTGGATGATTTATATAAAAAAGAATAGAACCATAAGGAGTATTTAAGTGAGTAAGGAAGTTAAGAAGGATACAAATACAGTGTCCGGTAAGAAAACTGCAAAGGAACTTCAGCAGGAAGTTGCCGAGAAGGCTAAAAAGGTAGCTGATGCAGCAAACAAGGTTGCCGAGGCCGCAGAGGAAGAGGCTGCCGAAGCTGTAGCAGAGGCAGCTGAGAGCGTAGAAGGTGCTGAGAACACTGAAAACGCCGAGGGTGAGAAGAAAGGTCTTTTCGGTAAAAAAGAAAAGAAGAACCCTTACAAAGAAAAGTTCGAAGAGATGCAGGATAAATACATGCGCCAGCTTGCTGAGTTTGAGAACTTCAGAACAAGAACCGACAGAGAAAAGGCGCAGATGTTCAACCAGGGAGCATCCAGTGTACTTGAGAAAATTCTCCCTGTTGTAGATAACTTCGAAAGAGGACTTGCTGCTGTCCCTGAAGAAGAGAAGAATTCTGCTTTTGCAGACGGAATGAATATGATATACAAGCAGCTTATGAAGCAGATTGAGGATCTTGGTGTAACTCCCATCGAAGCCGTTGGAAAGGAATTTGATCCTAATTTCCACAATGCTGTAATGCAGGTTGAGAGCGAAGATGTCGAGGAAGGATTCGTGGCACAGGAGCTTCAGAAGGGTTATATGTATCACGACACAGTGCTCAGACACAGCATGGTTGCCGTTGCTAAGTAATCACTTAGCGAGGTTTTGCCGAGCTTAGTGTACTACTTAGTTCTGTCGAACACGAAGTGTGAGAGCAGAACTTCATTAGATTTTTATTGTTAATTATTCATTAGTTTTATAAACGGAGGAAAATAAAATGAGTAAGATCATAGGTATCGATTTAGGAACAACCAACAGCTGCGTAGCCGTTATGGAAGGTGGTCAGCCCACCGTTATCGCTAACGCTGAGGGTGCAAGAACAACACCTTCAATCGTAGCTTTCACAAAGAATGGCGAGCGTCTCGTAGGTGAGCCCGCTAAGCGTCAGGCAGTAACAAACGCTGAGAACACAATCTCATCAATCAAGAGAGATATGGGTACAGACAACGGCCGCACAATCGACGGCAAGAAGTATTCACCTCAGCAGATTTCAGCTATGATTCTTCAGAAGCTGAAGGCAGACGCAGAGCAGTATCTCGGCGAAAAAGTAACAGAGGCAGTAATCACAGTTCCCGCATACTTCAATGACGCACAGCGTCAGGCTACAAAGGATGCAGGTAAGATTGCAGGTCTTGAAGTAAAGCGTATTATCAACGAGCCTACAGCAGCAGCTCTTGCTTACGGTCTTGATAACGAAAAAGAGCAGAAGATCATGGTATACGACCTTGGTGGTGGTACCTTCGACGTATCAATCATCGATATAGGTGACGGTGTTATCGAAGTTCTTTCAACAAACGGTGACACACACCTCGGTGGTGACGACTTTGACCAGAAGATCATCGACTGGATGGTATCTGAGTTCAAGGCTAAGGAAGGCGTAGACCTTTCAAGCGATAAGATGGCTATGCAGAGACTTAAGGAAGCAGCTGAGAAGGCTAAGAAGGAACTTTCTTCTTCTACAACAACCAACATCAACCTTCCTTTCATCACAGCTACAGCAGAAGGCCCCAAGCACTTTGATATGGATCTCACAAGAGCTAAGTTCGAGGAGCTTATCCACGACCTCGTAGAGAGAAGTGCTATTCCGGTACAGAACGCTATGAAGGATGCAGGCCTTAACTATTCAGACCTTGGAAAAGTTCTCCTTGTAGGTGGTTCGACACGTGTTCCCTGCGTAGTTGAGAAGGTTAAGCAGCTCACAGGACATGAGCCTTCAAAGAACCTTAACCCCGATGAGTGCGTAGCAGTAGGTGCAGGTATCCAGGGTGGTAAGCTTGCAGGCGATACAGGTGCAGGCGATATCCTTCTTCTTGATGTAACACCTCTTTCACTTTCAATCGAGACAATGGGTGGTGTTGCTACAAGACTTATCGAGCGTAACACAACTATTCCTACAAAGAAGAGCCAGGTATTCTCAACTGCAGCTGATAACCAGACAGCCGTTGATATCAACGTTCTTCAGGGTGAGAGACAGTTCGCTAAGGACAACAAGTCACTCGGACAGTTCCGTCTTGATGGAATCCCTCCGGCAATGAGAGGTGTTCCGCAGATCGAGGTTACATTTGATATCGATGCAAACGGTATCGTTAACGTATCCGCTAAGGATCTTGGAACAGGTAAAGAGCAGCACATCACAATCACAGCTGGCTCCAACATGTCTGACGAGGATATCGATAAGGCTATCAAGGAAGCTGCTGAGTACGAAGCTCAGGATAAGAAGCGTAAGGAAGGCATTGACGCTAGAAATGAAGCTGATTCCTTCGTATTCCAGACAGAGAAGGCTATCCAGGAAGTTGGCGACAAGATCGATCCTTCTCAGAAGCAGACTGTAGAGGATGACCTCAAGGCTCTCAAGGATACTCTTGAGCAGACTAAGGATCGTGAGCTTACAGACAGCGAGATCGACACAATCAAGAGCCAGAAGGAGAAACTCATGACTGATGCTCAGGCTCTCTTCGCTAAAGTTTATGAGAGTGCTCAGGGCGCAGCAGGTGCTCAGGGTGCAGGCCCTGACATGAGCGGCATGGGCGGCGCAGCTCAGAGCTCAGATGCAGGTAATGCAGACGACGTAGTTGACGGCGACTATAGAGAGGTTTAATCCGTTTTATAAAACTTTAATAATATAAATATTGCTAATGCCCAATACATCAGATAAGATGTATTGGGCAATTAGCGTAAATTAGGAGAGACACATGGCAGATCAGAAGCGCGATTATTACGAGGTTCTTGGCGTAAGCAAGGGAGCCAGTGATGATGAGATAAAAAAAGCATACCGTGTGCTTGCAAAGAAGTACCATCCGGATATGAACCCCGGAGATGCAGCTGCAGCAGACAAGTTCAAGGAGGCATCCGAGGCGTATGCGGTTTTGAGCGATCCTGAGAAGAGACGTCAGTATGATCAGTTCGGTCACGCTGCATTTGAGGGCGGTGCCGGCGGATATGGCGGATTCGACTTCGGTGGAGCAGACTTTGGCGATATATTCGGTGATATATTCGGAGATTTCTTCGGAGGCGGCAGAAGGAGCCAGGGTGCGAGAAGCGGCCCTGCAAAGGGAGCAAATATTCGTGCCAGCGTTCGTATAACCTTTGAGGAAGCAGTTTTCGGATGTGAGAAGGAACTGGAACTTAGACTTAAGGATCCATGCCCGACCTGTAAGGGAACCGGTGCTAAGCCGGGAACAACAGCTCAGATGTGTCCCAAGTGCGGTGGTAAAGGTCAGGTTGTATTCACACAGCAGTCCTTCTTCGGCACAGTCAGAAATGTTCAGACATGTCCCGACTGTAACGGAAGCGGTAAGGTAATTAAGGATAAGTGTACCGATTGCGGCGGAACAGGATATGTTGCAAGCAACAAGAGAATTCAGGTTTCAATTCCCGCAGGTATTGATAACGGACAGAGCGTTCGTATCCGTGAAAAGGGTGAGCCGGGCAGAAACGGCGGACCGAGAGGAGATCTCCTTGTAGAGGTTATCGTACAGGATCATCCTATTTTCCAGAGACAGGATTATGATATTTTCTCAACAGTTCCTATGTCTTATGCAATAGCTGCACTCGGCGGAACGGTTGCTATAGATACCGTTGACGGTAAGGTACTCTATGATGTTAAGGCAGGTACTCAGACAGATACGAGAGTAAGACTTCGCGGAAAAGGTGTTCCGACACTCAGGAACAAGGATGTAAGAGGTGACCATTATGTTACTCTTGTAGTTCAGGTTCCGGATAAGCTTTCCAAGGAAGCGAAGGAGCTCCTTAAGCAGTTTGATGAGAAGACCGGAGACAGCTTACACGCTGCCGACAGTATTTCCGGAGATAAGGATGGAAATGATGATGGCGGTAAGAAAAAGGGTGGATTTTTCGGTAAGAAGAAATAAAACATAATTACAGAGCGGGGAGTACAAGCTCCCCGCTATTTCTGTTATTGTACTTATATATACTTTTCATGAAAATAGATTAGAAAAAAACGGAGTAAAACTATGAAGTGGATGCGTTTTAGAATCAGAACAAACGAAGAGTCAGAGGATATCATCGTCAGCAGTATGATGGATATCGGTCTTGAAGGTGCGCAGATAGAGGACAATGCGCCTCTCACAGCTGCCGATAAGGAGCAGATGTTTACGGATGATCTTCAGGATGCGGATGATGAGGAGACAGGTGTTGACAGCTGCGCGGTAATAGCTCCGGGTGAGGAGGGCGTTGCGTATCTGAACTTTTTCCTCGAAGTCGATGATGACAATATGCTGACCGTCCACGAGTACGATGAAAATGGTGAAGAGGTAGAAGTTAAGAAGACTCCGGATCAGATAAAGCAGGAGATCAGAGGAGTTCTCGATGAGCTTTCAAGCTTTTCCGATATAGGCGACGGAACGATTTCCGTTGATGTAACTGAGGATATCGACTGGATCAATAACTGGAAGCAGTACTTCCATAAGTTCCTGGTGGATGACGTTCTGGTAATTCCTTCCTGGGAGACTCCCGACGAGGAGGATAAGAAAAAAGCGAACATCACACTTCATATTGATCCCGGAACCGCGTTTGGTACAGGAATGCACGAGACCACTCAGCTTTGCATAAGGGCTCTTAGGAAATACATGACTCCCGGAGCAGAGGTGCTCGACATCGGAACCGGAAGCGGCGTGCTTTCCATTCTTGCAATGAAATTCGGAGCGGGACACTGCGTCGGAACAGACCTTGATCCCTGCTCAGAGCCGGCAGTTGACGACAACAAGAAGAACAATGACATCGCAGATAAGGATTTTGATCTTATAATCGGCAATATTATAGATGACGAGATGGTTCAGGATCAGGTTGGCAAGGAGAAGTATGACATCGTCGTAGCCAATATCCTTCCCTACGTTCTTGTTCCGCTTACACCCACCGTTCCCGGCCTCCTTAAAACCGGCGGCATTTACATCACCTCCGGAATCATTGAAGCTAAGGAAGATGTTATCAGAAAGGCTCACGAGGACGCCGGCCTTGATATTATCGAGGTCTGCAAGCAGGGCGAGTGGGTTAGTGTAATTTCCAAGAAGAATTGAGGGCCTATGTACCATTTTTTTGCAAGCAGCACCCAACTTATAGACAACCAAAAAAGAATAGTAATCACAGGCGATGACTACAACCACATGGTTAACGTCCTTAGGATGAAACCGGGCGAGGAATTCTCGGTGAGCCTTATGGATGAAGACGCCGCTGATCAGAAGGAATACAGATTCGGTATTGAATCAATCTCCGACACCGAACTTATCGGAGAGCTGCGATTCATTAAGGAATCCGGAGCAGAGCTTCCTTCGAAGATATATCTGTTCCAGGGACTTCCCAAGGCGGACAAGATGGAGCTCATAATCCAGAAGGCAGTGGAGCTCGGAGCTTTTCAGATAATACCGGTTTCCATGAAAAGAAGTGTTGTGAAGCTAGATGAAAAGCGTGCGGTCAACAAAATCAAGAGATGGAATGCCATATCCGAAGCAGCCGCGAAGCAGAGTAAGCGCGGAGTTATTCCCGAGGTAAAAGCGCCCATGACCTTCAAGGAAGCGGTTAAATATGCTGAGAGTCTTGATGTGAAGCTCCTTCCCTACGAGATGGCAGAGGGTATGGAGTACACCAGGGAAGTTATTGATTCGATAGAGCCCGGGCAGAGCATCGGAATATTCGTCGGACCTGAGGGCGGCTTTGCCGATGAAGAGATAAGCTATGCCGGAGAGGCAGGTTTTAAGACCATCACCATGGGCAAGCGCATTTTGCGCACAGAAACCGCAGGCTTTACAATGCTCGCATGGTTAATGTATAATCTTGAAGTTTGAATACAATGCTATGCCTTCTCCCAGGGAGAAGGTGTCAGCGAAGCTGACGGATGAGGGGAATGAAAGGCAAACAATGGAAATATATTTAGATAATTCCGCCACTACCCGCGTCTACGATGACGTGGCGAAGCTTACTCTCCAAATGATGACTGTGGATTATGGCAATCCCTCCAGCATGCATCACAAGGGAGTTGTGGCAGAACAATTTGTAAAGGAAGCAACAGAGAAAATTGCAAAGACTCTTAAGGCGAAGCCGAAGGAAATACTTTTCACCTCAGGCGGCACGGAGTCAGATAATACAGCCATAATCGGCGGAGCGATGGCTCATCACAGAGAGGGAAAGCACCTCATCACCACAAGCGTTGAGCATCCGGCGATTCTGAACTCCATGAAATATCTTGAGGATCAGGGCTTTGAGGTGACATACCTCGGCGTTAACGAGAAGGGTGTCATAGACCTTGATGAGCTCAAGAACGCAATCAGAGAGGACACTATCCTTGTCTCAATCATGGCGGTCAACAATGAGCTAGGTTCAGTGATGCCTCTTGAGGAAGCAGGAAAAATCATTCATGCGGCTAATCCCAAGATTCTATTCCATGTGGACGCCGTTCAGGGATACGGGAAACAGATGATTATTCCCAAGAACCTCGGAATAGATATGATGTCCGTCAGCGGTCATAAGATACACGGTCCCAAGGGCATCGGCTTTTTATATGTAAGAGACGGAGTTCGAATTCTTCCCATAAGCTACGGCGGCGGTCAGCAGGGCGGCATGCGCTCGGGCACTTTGAACGTTCCCGGAATTGTCGGACTTGGCCGGGCAGCGCAGGAGATTTACGAGGGTTTTGATGAAAAAATAAAGGCTCTTTATGATCTTAAAAAGCAGCTAATTTCAGGCCTTACAGGGGCTCTTCAGGATATAAGGATTAACGGACTTGATACCTCGGAAAAGAGTATCTACGATTTTTCAGAGGACGAGCTGACAGAAGCTATAGCAGAGACTGCTCCGCATATTATAAGTGTGTCTGTGAAGGGTGTGAGGGCAGAGGTGCTGCTCCATGCTCTGGAGGATAAGGAGATTTACGTATCAGCGGGAAGTGCCTGCTCGTCAAATCATCCTTCCGTGTCCGGTACCTTAAAGGCTATCGGAATTTCCAAGGATTTCTACGGAAGCACCGTCAGAATCAGTATGTCGGAGCTTACGACTAAGGAAGAAATTGATACCACAGTGAAAGCATTTGCCGAGATAGTGCCGATGCTCAGACAGTTTTCAAGGAGATAAACCATGCAGTACCATGCATTTATAATTAAGTACGCAGAGATAGGAATTAAGGGTAAGAACAGATACCTCTTCGAGGAGGCGCTGGTAAAACAGATGGAGCGCGTTCTTGAAAAGTGCGAGGGTGAGTTCAGCATTTTCAGAGTTTCCGGAAGAATTTACTTAAATGCGAAGGGCTTTGATTTTGATGAGACCGTGGCTGCTCTTCAGACAGTGTTCGGAATCACCGGAATTTGTCCCGCAGTATGCATTGAGAGGGACGGAGACGGAAAGCTTCCCGATATTAACGGCTTGTCAGCTGAGGTTATAAAATTCCTTGACGGAGTTTATCCGGATAAAAACAAGACCTTCAAGATTAAGTGCAGACGTGTGGATAAGACCTATCCTCTCGATTCGATGGAGGCAGCAGCCGAGATCGGCGCGCAGGTACTTGATGCATTCCCGGAGATGAAGGTTGATGTCAGAGAGCCCGATATTCTCGTAAGTGTTGAGATCCGTGAGAAGGTTAACATCTACTCCGAGATCATTCCCGGTCCCGGCGGAATGCCGATCGGAACCAGCGGTAAGGCTTGTCTTCTTCTTTCAGGCGGTATCGATTCTCCCGTTGCGGGCTACATGATCGCAAAGCGCGGCGCCGAGATTGAGGCGGTTTATTTTAATGCTCCGCCTTATACAAGTGAGAGGGCAAAGCAGAAGGTTGTTGATCTTGCTAAGGTTATCGCGAGATTTACGGGGAAAGTCAGACTTCATGTTATCAACTTTACCGATATTCAGATGTATATCTACAAGCAGTGTCCGCACGATGAGCTTACTATCATCATGCGCAGATATATGATGAGAATTGCAGACACAATTGCAGCTCAGAATAAGTGCATGGGACTTGTAACCGGTGAGAGTATCGGACAGGTTGCATCACAGACAATGGAGAGCCTTATGGCGACCAACGAGGTTGTAACGGATATGCCTGTATACAGACCGCTGATCGCGTTTGATAAGCAGGATATTGTTGATATTTCACTGAAAATTGATGCCTATGAGACTTCGATACTTCCTTACGAGGATTGCTGTACAATTTTCGTGGCAAAGCATCCCGTAACAAAGCCGAGGCTTGAGGTTATCAGGGCTCACGAGCACAGACTTGATGAGAAGATTGATGAACTGGTGCAGACCGCACTGGATACGGATGAGATTATTGTGTTGGAAGCCTGAAATCTAAAAAAACCTGCGACGCTGTCGCAGGTTTCAGTAGATTTTAAAATTAGATCATGTAAGGCTTTAAGATTGAAAGCACTTCATCGGCGCCGTCTTCAGCATGGATGTTAAGATCAATCGGCTTAGAAAGATCAAGTGAGAAAATACCCATGATGGACTTTGCGTCAATTACATATCTACCGGATACAAGGTCGAAATCATAATCGAACTTTGTAATATCGTTTACAAAAGACTTAACCTTATCGATAGAATTTAAAGAAATTTTTACGGTTTTCATTGCGCAAATACCTCCTTCTTTTCTTCATGATAAACGGAAGGACGTTAAAAGTCAATGATATAATACGTCGAAATTAGCGGAGGTTTAATATGAAAAGTGTCGCCTTACACAGTCTCGGTTGTAAAGTAAACCGATATGAGACAGATGTTATGGGGCAAAAGTTACAAGAGAGCGGATACAATATTGTGGCATTTGACGAGAAGGCAGATGTGTATATCATCAATACCTGTTCTGTTACCTCGATCGCGGACCATAAGAGCAGACAGATGCTCCACAGGGCTAAGAGGAAGAATCCTGAGGCTGTGGTTGTGGCGTGCGGATGCTATGTTGAGACTGATAAAGAGGGTGTGAAGGCCGACGACAGCATCGATCTTATTGTAGGAAACAATAAGAAGACAGAAATAGTCGAGATTTTAAGGGACTATTTTGAAAAGAAAGAGGAACAGACCGGTCTTAAGGTGGATAAGCTTCTTGGCGGCGAGAGCATGACTGAGATTAACGATCCTGCGCAGGAATATGAGCGCATGGAATTAAAAAACATGCCCGGGCACACAAGAGCCTATATTAAGATTCAGGACGGCTGTAACCAGTTCTGCAGCTACTGCATAATTCCTTATGCAAGAGGGCGCATCAGGAGCAGGGATGAGGCTGAGATTCTGTGTGAGGTCAGGAAGCTTGCGGCTGATGGCTGCAGGGAGATAGTTCTCACCGGAATACATATCAGTTCCTATGGCCTTGATAAGGGAGAATCTGCGCTGCTTTCACTTTTACAAAAGCTCAATGATATAGAAGGTATCGACAGAATAAGACTTAGTTCCCTTGAACCCCGCATTATCACTGAGGAGATGGCGGAAGGTATGGCGGCGCTTCCCAAGGTTTGTCCGCATTTCCACCTCTCACTTCAAAGCGGCAGCAATGACACCCTTAAGCGCATGAACAGACACTACAGCGCTGAGGAATATGCCGAGAGCGTACGCCTTTTGAGGAAGGTATACGATAAACCCGCAATAACGACGGATATCATCGTTGGATTCCCCGGTGAAACAGAGGAGACCTTCGAGGAGAGCAGGCAGTTCGCGGAGGATATCGATTTTTATGAAATGCATGTGTTCAAATACTCTCCGAGAAAGGGTACGGTGGCTGCCAAAATGGAGGATCAGCTGACTGACAGGGAAAAGACTGCAAGAAGTAACGTTCTTCTCACAATGACGAAGGAACAGTCAAAGCGCTACAGAGAAAGCTTCATAGGTGCGACAGAGAAGGTTCTCTGGGAGGACTTTGAAACCATTGATGGCAATGAATACCTTATTGGTCTCACCACAAGATACATCAGGATTGCGGCTCCGAAGGATAAGGCGGATGAGCTTGGAATAAAGTCCGGAGATATTACGGAGCACACGTTTAATAGTTTCTTAAGAGACGATACATTGCTTATTTAAGTTATATGCGTTATGATAAAATCAAGTATGTGCCGATAATGATGGAGAAAAAGGCGCAATTTTAATATGTGAGGATAGCTATATGTCTGATACTAATCTTGGAAATACACAATTTTTTAAAGTAGATGTTGATCCTGAGACAGGGGTCAAGAAGGTTCTCTCCGTTGTATATGAGGCGCTTCTGGAGAAGGGGTACAATCCGGTTAACCAGATCGTCGGATATATCATGTCCGGAGATCCTACATATATTACGAGCCATATGGGCGCCAGAAGTCTTATCATGAAGGTTGAGCGTGATGAGCTTGTGGAAGAGATGCTCACGGAGTATATAAAGAATAATAACTGGTCCAGAAAATAATGCGAATAATGGGATTGGATTACGGATCAAGGACTGTGGGCGTTGCTCTTAGCGATGAGCTTTTGATGACGGCACAGGCCAAAGAGATTATCCGTAGAAAAGAAGAGAATAAGCTTCGTAAAACACTGGCTAGAATTGAAGAGCTGATTCAGGAGTACAAGGTTGAGCTTATAGTTTTGGGCCTGCCTTTGCACATGGATCAGTCTGAATCTGTGCGTTCAGGTTTATCCTTGGAGTTCAAGGAGAAGCTCGAGAGACGCACATCCCTTCCCGTTATCATGTGGGATGAGAGGCTTACTACTGTTGAAGCTGACGCCATAATGGACGAGGTTGGAATTAAAAAAGCAGACCGCAAGGAGTATGTGGATATGATCGCAGCGCAGATCATTTTACAGGACTACCTTGATAACAGGGATAAAGAGGTAAATGAGTAATAAATGGAAAAGATAACATTTCGTCCCGAAGGCGAGGAGCCGGTGGATTTTTTTGTTTTGGAACAGACTGTAATAGGTGCCAAGTCCTACATTCTTGTGACTGATGTCGAGGATGGAGACGGCGAGGCGCTGATACTTCGCGATGATTCAGCTGAGGGTGAAACCGAGGCTAATTATACAATTGTAGATGATGACAGTGAGCTTGAAGCAGTTGCTGTTGTTTTCAGAAAACTTCTTGAAGAAGATGATATAGGACTCGATTGATCCGGGGATTTAATCCGTGAATCGCTTTATACCGGTAGTTCAGGACTGGGGAAAAGACCGGCAGGCTCAGATCATGGGATTATCTTTTCGGCCATCGAAACAATTTTGGAGGAAAACTGATTGAATAAAAAGAATATTAATAAATCCGCGTCAGGGCTTCAGGTTATACCGCTTGGAGGCCTTGAGCAGATTGGAATGAACATTACTGCCTTCAGATATGAGGACAGTATTATTGTAGTGGATTGCGGTTTGTCATTCCCCGATGATGATATGCTGGGAATCGACCTGGTAATCCCCGACATTACTTATCTTAAGAACAACATTGATAAAATAAAGGGCTTTGTGATAACTCACGGACATGAGGATCATATCGGTGCGCTTCCCTATGTACTTAAAGAGATAGGGGTTCCGATTTACGCCACAAGGCTTACAATGGGCATCATTGAGCATAAGCTTGAAGAGCACGGACTTTTAAAGAAGGTCAGAAGAAAGGTTGTTAAATTCGGACAGTCCATCAACCTTGGAGACTTCAGAGTTGAGTTTATTCGCACCAACCATTCGATTGTTGATGCGGCTGCACTTGCTATATATTCACCTGCAGGAATCGTGGTTCACACCGGTGACTTCAAGGTGGATTATACTCCTGTTTTCGGAGATCCCATTGATCTTCAGAGATTTGGAGAGATTGGTAAAAAGGGCGTTCTTGCACTTATGTGTGATTCCACCAATGCCGAGAGACCCGGATTTACGGCGTCTGAGAGAACCGTGGGTAAGACCTTCGATTCACTTTTTGAGGAGCATTCGGATTCGAGAATCATCGTTGCAACCTTTGCTTCCAATGTTGACCGTGTTCAGCAGATCATAAATACTGCGTATAAATTCGGCAGGAAGGTTGTAGTCGAGGGCAGAAGTATGGTCAATATCATCGATATTGCCCAGAAGCTCGAATGCATCAAAATACCGGACAATACGCTGATTGAGATTGATCAGCTTAACAATTATCCCGATAACAAGACAGTTATTATCACAACGGGAAGCCAGGGTGAGTCCATGGCTGCTCTTAGCCGTATGGCGAGCGGACAGCACAAGAAGATAAGCATCAGACCCGGCGATACAATCATCTTTTCATCACATCCGATTCCGGGTAATGAGAAGGCGGTTACAAATATCATAAACGACCTCCTTGTGAGAGGCGCTGATGTTATTTTCCAGGATGTTCATGTTTCCGGACATGCCTGCCAGGAGGATATAAAGCTTATCTACACACTTGTTCATCCTAAGTACGCGATTCCCGTTCACGGTGAGTACAAACATCTGATAGCCCAGAAGAACATTGCGATGGGCCTCGGAATGGATAAGGATGATATTTTCATAATAAAGTCCGGAGATATTCTGGAGCTGACTGAGGAGAAGGCTAAGGTCGTTGGAAAAGTGCCTGTAGGAACTATTCTTGTTGACGGTCTCGGTGTCGGAGACGTTGGAAATGTGGTTCTCCGTGATAGACAAAGACTTGCAGAGGATGGTATTGTAATTGTTGTGTTCGGAATAGACAGAGAAAATGCGCAGATCGTATCAGGGCCCAGCATTGTATCCAGGGGATTCGTATATGTTAGAGAGTCCGATCAGCTGATCGAGGATGCAACAGACCTTGTGCTCGATGAGGTTACCGAGGCACTTGACAGAAATATTACAGACTGGAATAAGCTTAAAAACATAGTTAAAGATGTTTTATCAGATTTTATCTGGAAGAAGACAAAGAGAAGACCCATGATTCTTCCTATTATCATGGATTCTAACTACTAATGACAGAAAAGAGGAACTATGGACGCAAGGGGAATAGGACTTGGAATTCTTGATACTTTAGTCAAGGTTCTGCTTGTTATAGTTGCCGTGATGCTGATAAGTAAGTACGCATCTGAGGCCTATACATACGGATACAATATTTATAATCAGGTTCCGGCTTCTAAGTATGATACCAGAACCGTGTCGGTATCGATAACGGACAGTATGTCTGTGGGAGAGATAGCTGAGCTCCTTGAAAACAGGGGAATCATCAATAACAGCAAGCTGTTTTGGCTTCAGGAGAGATTTTCGGAGTATCACGGAATGATAGCACCCGGTACCTATGAACTCAGCCCGTCAATGACGCCGGATGAGATTATAGGGATAATGAGTGCATCTTCTATCGCAGAGAGCGAGGAGGATTCAGGTGATCAGTGATGAGAGAATAAGCACCTTCATCAATTCGCTTGATCAGGGCAATGCCCCTTTTCTTGATGAGCTTGAGAGAAAATCTCTTGCGGATGACGTGCCGATAATAAGGAAGGATACCCAGAGCCTTATAAGGTTTCTCCTTCAGATGAATCATCCGAAGAACATATTGGAAGTCGGCTGTGCGGTGGGCTTCTCCGCACTTCTGATGGCGACCTATTCAGACGATGATACTAAGATAGCCACAATAGAGAAGTTTGAAAAGCGCATACCTGTCGCTCATGCAAACTTCGATAAATATGATACAAACCATAAAATCACACTGCTTGAGGGGGATGCAGCAGATATTCTGGCGCAGCTTTCCGGGCAGTATGATTTTATTTTTATGGACGCCGCAAAGGGTCAATATATCAACTTTTTGCCGGACTGCAAGAGGCTCCTTGTAAAGGGAGGACTCCTTTTGTCCGACAACGTGCTCCAGGACGGAAATGTGATGGAGTCGAGATTCGCTGTTACAAGGCGCAACCGCACGATTCATGAGAGAATGCGGGAGTACCTGTTTGCAATCAAGCATGATCCCGAGCTCCAAAGCGTTATTTTGAACGTGGGCGATGGCATGGCCATGTCGCTGAAATTGTAAACAAGCCTTCCCTGAGAGGGTAGAAAGTAGATAATATGCCTTCCCCCACTGGGGGAAGGTGGCGCGAAGCGCCGGATGAGGGTTATATGAGAGAAAAACACAAACCAGAGCTGCTAATCCCTGCCAGCAGCCTTGAAGTATTAAAAACAGCAGTAATTTTCGGAGCAGATGCCGTATACATCGGCGGGAACTCCTTTGGTCTTCGCGCAAAGGCTAAAAACTTCAGCCACGACGATATGGCTGAGGGCATTAAGTTTGCCCATGAGCATGGAGTACATGTGCATGTCACAGCAAATATCCTTGCGCACAACGATGACCTTAAAGGGGCAGAGGAATATTTTCATGAATTAAAGGAGCTTGGACCTGACGCACTTATCATCGCAGATCCCGGCATGTTCATGATGGCAAGAAGAATTTGTCCCGAAATTGATATCCACGTATCAACTCAGGCCAATAATACAAACTACGAGACCTATAAATTCTGGGCAGACCAGGGCGCAAAGAGAGTAGTTGCCGCAAGAGAGCTTTCACTTAAAGAGATCAAGGAGATTCGTGAAAATATCCCCGATGATCTTGAGATTGAGAGCTTTATCCACGGCGCAATGTGCATAAGCTATTCCGGCCGCTGCCTTTTATCAAACTATTTCACGGGCCGCGATGCCAACCACGGCGAGTGTACACATCCCTGCCGCTGGAAATATGCGGTGGTTGAGGAGACAAGACCCGGCGAATACCTTCCGGTATACGAGAACGAGAGAGGCTCCTTCATTTTCAACTCCAAGGATCTGTGCATGATTGAGCATATTCCGGAGCTTGTGGATGCAGGTGTCGACAGCTGCAAGATTGAGGGCCGCATGAAGACAGCTCTTTATGTTGCAACCGTTGCCAGAACCTACCGCAAGGCTATTGATGATTACTTCGAATCCGAGGAAAAATACCGCGAGAACATGCCCTGGTACCTTGATGAGATTTCAAGATGTACCTACAGACAGTTCACCACAGGCTTCTATTTTGGCAAGCCCTCAGACGATGCTCAGATTTATGACGCAAATACTTATGTCAATGAGTATACCTACCTCGGTATTGTCGGTGAGGTCAATGAGCGTGGCCTTGCTAAGATTGAGCAGAGAAATAAGTTCTGCGTGGGCGATACCATTGAGATAATGAAGCCAGACGGACGCGACATCGAGACCAAGGTCCTCGGGATCATTAACGAAGACGGAGATGAGATGGAGAGCTGTCCTCATCCCAAGCAGGTACTTTATATCAAGCTTGATCAGGAGACCGAGAAGTACGATATCTTGAGAGTACACACGGGGTCAAGCGAGAATATTTCGTGTTGATTTGAGTCACTATAGTATTGGTGCCGTAACCACTTCCGGTAACCTTTTCATCGGGCGGAAGCTGTATTTGTAAATGCGAGAGCGATTTTACCATTTTGGTATACCTTTTAGGCTTGTTTTAAGACTTTTCCATGACTATTTGTAAATGAAATGTCTTTTTCGGGACTATGGTACCCATGAATTTTCAAAATAGGGATACTAAAACGGAAAAATCAGCGTTCTATTTACTTTTTCAATGAAACAAGCTTCATAAAGGCCTCAATAGGTATACCAAAATGCCTGAAAATTTACTTCATTAACTTTTCCGGAGTAATGCGTCAATGGTTTCTTGTCAGGATAATCCGATGATGTTCTGGTAATAATAATCTATGTCATGCTCTAGAATGTGATATTACAGATATTCTTGAATATGTTCCACCTAAAGGATAAAAATATATATGGTAATAATACAAGAATCTCAGGAAGTAATTAAATTACTTGCTGAGATTTTTTGAAAGTATTAATAAGAATTAATAAATAACAAACCTGTAATAAGTAGTAATAAGATGTAATGGAAAATGAAACCTGTAATTAAGTAGTAATAAGGTGTAATAAAAAATGAAGGCAGGATTTGCATTTTGCCCCTATGAGTTCATTTATAAGTAGTATTCCTGTGATTTTGAATTTGTGTAATTCGAACTAATATAGTACAATCATTGGCGAAATACTCTTGAATATCAAAAAATGAAAATGAGGTGTATATGAGTAAGCAGGTCATGGTTGAGGAACTTTTCGGTAAAAATGTGTTCACACTTGAGAGAATGCGCGAGCGTCTGCCCAAGAGTGTGTACAAAGAGGTCATCCAGGTCATGGAAAAGGGCGGAGATCTCTCACTGGCTTCTGCGGATGCTGTAGCAAACGCAATGAAAAACTGGGCGATGGAGCACGGTGCAACGCACTATACTCACTGGTTCCAGCCGCTTACCGGTATTACTGCCGAGAAGCACGATGCATTTATCACAAGCGCCAGAGGCGACGGACACATGATGACATCTTTTTCAGGAAAAGATCTCATTAAGGGCGAGCCGGATGCTTCATCCTTCCCTTCAGGAGGACTTCGCGCAACCTTCGAGGCAAGAGGTTATACAGCATGGGATATCACATCTCCCGCTTTCCTTAAGGAGACAGGTGCAGGCGTAACACTCTGCATACCCACCGCATTTTGTTCTTATAACGGAGAGGCTCTTGATAAAAAGACTCCCCTTCTTAGATCCATGCAGGCTGTAAGTGAGCAGGCTTTGAGGATCGTTCATCTTTTCGGCAATACCGAGGCAAAGAAAATAAATGTATCAGTTGGTCCCGAGCAGGAGTACTTCCTTGTGGACTGGAAGAAGAGCCTGCAGCGCCCCGACCTTATCTTCACGGGCCGTACACTTTTCGGAGCTCAGCCGCCCAAGGGACAGGAGATGGAGGATCATTACTTCGGCGTAATCAGAGAGCGCGTCGGAGAGTTCATGAAGGATCTTAACAACGAGCTCTGGAAGCTCGGAGTTCCCGGAAAAACTCAGCACAACGAGGTTGCTCCCGGACAGCACGAGCTTGCCCCGATTTACGAGGAAGCTAATATCGCAGTAGATCACAACCAGATCATCATGGAGACCATGAAGAGAGTTGCGGAGCATCACAACATGAGATGCCTTCTGCACGAAAAGCCGTTCCAGGGCGTTAATGGTTCGGGTAAGCACGATAACTGGTCTCTTTGCACGGATACAGGAGTTAATCTCCTTGATCCCGGTGATACACCAAATGAAAATATTCAGTTTTTGTTTGTACTTGCCTGCATAGTTAAGGCTGTCGACAGACATGCTGATATCCTTAGACAGAGCGCATCTGACGTTGGAAATGACCACCGTCTCGGCGCTGATGAGGCACCTCCGGCTATTATTTCCATGTTCCTTGGAGAGCAGCTTGAGGATGTTGTTCACCAGCTTATTGAGACAGGTGAAGCCAAGAGGTCCAAGCGCGGCGGAAAGCTTAAGACAGGTGTTTCAACACTTCCCGAATTTGAGAAGGATGCTACGGACAGAAACCGTACTTCACCCTTCGCCTTTACCGGAAATAAGTTTGAGTTCCGTATGGTTGGTTCCTCCGACTCTATGGCAAGCTCAAATACAGCGCTTAATACAATTGTTGCAGAAGCATTCAGCGAGGCAGCAGACAGACTTGAGAAGGCTTCTGATTTTGATATGGAAGTACACGATATCATCAAGGAGTACCTGACAAAGCACCAGAGAGTAATCTTCAATGGCGACGGATATTCAGAGGAGTGGAAGAAGGAAGCAGAGAGAAGAGGACTTCCCAACATTCCTTCGACCATCGAGGCAGCTGAAGTTCTCACAACCAAGAAGGCAATCGACCTCTTTAAGAAGTTTGGCGTATTTACAAAGACAGAGCTGGAGGCACGTCAGGAGATTATTTTCGAGACATATTCCAAGACTATCAATATCGAAGCACTCACCATGATTGATATGGCAAGTAAGCAGATCATTCCTGCGGTTATGAAGTACGCAGGCGGACTTGCTTCAAATATCAACGAAGTCAAGGCAGCAGGCTGCGATGTTTCGGTTATGACAAGTGAACTTACAGAAGTTACAAAAGAGCTCGCAGCAATGAAGAAGGCTCTTGATAAGCTCACTAAGGAAGAGAAAAAGGCAAGAAGCATATCCGAACCCAGAAAGAGAGCATATTATTGCAAGGATAAGGTAGTTCCCGCAATGACAGCGCTCAGAACTCCCGCGGATAAGCTGGAAATGCTTGTGGATAAGAACGACTGGCCGTTCCCGACCTATGCGGATCTTCTCTTTGAAGGCTGATATAAAACATATCGCATCTCGGATAATGACAAAGCCCTATAACTAAATAGTTATAAGGTATAAAACAACAGATATTTGTTTTTGTAATATTGTGCTAATTATAATACAAGCATTACAGATGCAAAGGCGTAATCTCAGTAAGAGGTTGCGCCTTTTTCTCTTATTGAAATGTATTTGTAATTTACCAATAGGAGAAAGCGGGAGGCAATATGAAAACAGTCAGGAAAGGAGAAACAGTCATGACAACAAGAGATTTGATGAGAGAACCACTTAAAGATTTCACAGCCTATGTCGCCGGAGGAAAGCAGTTCAAATTTGATTCCGGAATGCCGGTAATTAAGCTCAATGCCAATGAGAACCAGATGGGACCGGGCCCCAAGGCGATGATGGCCATGTCTGCTGAGCTGGGGCAGGGGAATTTATATCCCATGGAGACGATACTTAATCTTAAAAGGAAAATCTCAAAGCATGTGGGATTTCCGCTGGAGTGCATAACAACCTTTAGCGGTTCCGGTAGCGGAATTCAGGCAATTGGCGAGGCCTTTCTGAACCCTGATGATGAGATGCTGGTCTGCTCTCCGACATATATGGCATATTACATACTTCCGAAAAGATTCGGAGCAAAACTTGTAGAGGTGGAAGCCGAGGACGGAGTAAGTACGGACCTTGATAAAATATACGAAGCGATAAACGATAAGACTAAGCTCATTTTCATCTGCAATCCGAATAATCCCACGGGCACTTTGCTGGATCCGGATAAGCTGTTTGATTTTATAAAAAAGTTGCCTGAGCACGTGATCACTGTGGTGGATGAGGCCTATATTGACTGGATAGCTGATGACTCATATCCAAGTGCGCTTAAGATGGTCGAGGACGGAAGGAATCTTATTATTCTGAGGACCTTCTCAAAAATATATGGACTTGCGGGCTGCAGGGTTGGATATGCAGTGGCTAACGCCGAGGTTACGCAGTGCCTTGGATCAATTGCAGGCTTTATGGGGCCCAACAGAATTGGCGCAGCGGGGGCAGCAGCGGCCCTGGAGGACTATGAGTATTACAATGCAGCTAAGGAAAACAATACTTCACAGAGAACCTACCTTACTGAGGAGATGGAAAAGCTTGGAATCACAGTGGTTCCGAGTTCGGCAAGCTTTATCTACTTTGCTCCTCACTGCGATACCAAAGAGTGTATGGACTACCTTGAATCCAGGGGAGTTTTCATCAGATATTTCTCAGAGGAGTATATTCGTGTGAGTATCGGATTACCCTGGCAGAATAAGCAGTTCTTGAATGTGCTTACCGATTACCTTAGGCAGTATCGGAAGATAGCGGTATAACAAAAAAATTATGAGGTATAAATTAACAGGTATTTGTCATACAAAACAGATGCCCATATAATACACCCATAGCAAAGACAACGGCGTCGGAGATAAAACATCCGGCGCCTTTTTTGTTATAAGGATACGGAAAGTTTGACAGGGAGGAGAGCAGGAAATGTTTAGCAGAGAAAAACTTATGAAGCTGATCATCCCGATGGTAATAGAACAGCTCCTGGCAGTTACGGTAGGCATGGCAGACATGATCATGGTATCAGGAGCCGGTGAGGAAGCAGTATCGGGAATATCACTTGTCAATTCCATATGCGTACTCCTGATCATGGCATTTGCAGCTATGGCATCCGGAGGATCTGTAGTAGTAGCACAGCTCATCGGAGCGGGAGATAAAAAGAAGGCCTGCGAAGGCGCCAACCAGCAGATGTTTATTTGCATACTCCTTTCAGGGGTACTCACAGTGGTGGCACTTCTTTTCAACAGACAGATACTAAAGCTTATATACGGAAATGTAGATGAGCTGGTAATGAAAAATGCTATCACCTATTTCTACATTGTAGCTTGTTCTTTTCCTTTCCTTGCAACCTATAACGCAGGAGCAGCTCTTTTCAGAGTAATGAACAATGCACATATATCAATGGTTATGTCAGCAATAATGAACGGCATTAACATCGGGCTGAATTACATCCTGGTATTCAAAATGGGAATGCAGGTTTCCGGTGTGGCCTATGCAACACTCGTATCAAGAGCAGTAGCGGCGACAGTGATTCTGACTATGATCAGGAAGCAGACGCTTCCGGTTCATATAGATAAGTACTTCAGATTCGGATGGCATCCGGACATGCTTAGGAAGGTCCTATCAATCGGAGTACCGCAGGCAATGGAAAACAGCATGTTCCAGATTGGAAAACTCCTTACACAATCGCTCATTTCCGGTTTTGGAACTGCTGCAATTGCCGCAAACGCCTGTGCTAACACAGTTGAGATGTTGGCGGATATCCCCGGATCGGCAATGGGACTCGCACTTGTAACAGTAGTTGGTCAGTGCGTCGGAGCCGGAAGATATGATCTGGCAAGAGGATATGTGAAAAAGCTTTTGAAAATCACCTACGCATTTTTGATAACACTTAATATTATCCTTTTCATACTGGCGGGAAATATAGCCGGAATGTACAACCTGACAGAGCTTGGAACACATTACGCATTGCAGCTTATCAGATATCACAGCATCTGCTGCATGGCAATCTGGCCACTGTCCTTCACAATAGCAAGCGTGCTTAGGAGTGCTGGAGATGCGAAGTTCACGATGACAACAAGTATAGTTTCAATGTGGATTTTCAGAATCGGCTTTGCATACATCATTGCAAAGGGCCTTGAAATGGGAGTCCTCGGAGTCTGGATAGCAATGACAATAGACTGGGCTTTCAGAGCTGTGATGAATACGATCAGATTTCATGGTCATAAATGGGAGACAAAAGCGGTTGTTAAGGCGAGCGTATCGCCAATGCCTGATAAGAAGGCAGCTGCTGCATCATAAATATCTGGCAGAAGGAGGAGCATTATGAAAATAGCAATTGTAAAACAAAAATCAATGGAATCGACTTACGGTCCGGGATATGATGAGGCATTTTTTGAGAGACTTTGGGAAAAGTCGCTCATCGAAAAGCTGGAACCCTCGGATGAAGTTGAATGGATAGATTTCATGAAGCTTAGAAATTTTGACGAGACTGTTTCCGATTACGACGCGGTAATAGGAGCCTGGATCCAGGATGGAATGATATCCGAAAAGCTCCTTACAGAGCACCCCAGACTTAAATATGTATCCACACTGGCACACGGCTTTGGAGAAATCGATGAAGATGCCTGCCATAAGCATCACTGCACGGTTACCAATACAGTGTACGGAGATACCACAATTGCAGAATATGCCTGGGCACTTCTGATGGATATCTGCCACAACATAAGTAAAAACGATTATTTCTACAGGGTAACCCAGTGGGAACCCGGAAATGAAGGAAAGAGACAGTTCACAAGACAGATTGAGCTCTACAATAAGACCTTCGGAATAGTTGGACTTGGTAATATCGGACTTTGCGCAGCGAAGATGGCAAAAGGCTTTGGAATGAAGGTTGTAGCCAACAGCAGACATGTAAAGACCGGCCCCGAATACGAAGGAATAGAGCAGGTGAGTCTGGAGGAAGTCCTTGAACGGAGTGATGTGATTTCAATTCACTGTCCGCTTACACCTGAGACCAAGGGTCTCATCGATGCAGCAGCGATAGCAAAGATGAAGGACGGAGTAATTCTTATAAATACAGCAAGAGGTGCAATCATCGACGAGGCTGCATTAAAGGAAGCACTCGACAGCGGAAAGATCTACGCAGCAGGACTTGACGTCGTAGCAGGCGAACCCCTCTCAGAACCCTGTGAACTGATGAAATGTCAGAACACTAGAATTACGGAGCATATCGCCTGGATGCCAATTGAAGCCAAGATCAGAAGCATAAAAATTGCCGGCGAAAACTTCCTCAACTGGAAGGAAGGCCACCCCACAAGCGTAGTGGCCTGAATATACAAGCCTTCCCCTTGGGGGGAAGGTGGTCCGAAGGACCGGATGAGGGGAAAACAATCACAAGGAGGAGACAATTATGAATACTACAGAAGTTAAGAGTTTATTATGTAAGGCCCTCAGGGAGAAGCCCGAGACACTGCGTGCCAGCAGAAAGATGGGAAATATCGATTTTGCCAAGTTAAGACACATGGGACTCAATGAAAATGTATTCGGAATGTCGCCCAAGGCGCTGGAAGCAATCAGCGAGGCGAGTCCTGTTTCAAATCTCTATGCAGACTGGACTCAGAAGGATCTTAAGGAAGCAATCGCCGAAAACTTCGGACTTACAACTGAATATGTCACAACAGGATGCGGATCAAGCGCAATGATAGATGCTATGGGAACAGCTTTTCTTGATCCCGGGGATGAGCTGATGCTGTGTATGCCGACCTTCCCCGCAATTATTGATACCGCACAGATGCATGGAGCAACAGTGAAGATAATTCAGATGAAGGATGATCTCAAGTTTGATCTTGCAAAGATGCTCCTTGAAATAACCGAAAAGACCAAGATGGTTTACATCTGTAACCCGAATAACCCCACCGGAACATACATCGGAATAGATGAACTAAGAAGATTTGCGGAAAGCTGTCCCGATGATGTTATCCAGGTATACGACGAAGCCTACATCGAATTTTCGGATGCTCCGGATTGTCAGAGCATAGTGGAGTGTATGAAGGAATTGCCGGAGAAACCGATTATCGCACTTAAGACTTTTTCAAAGTTCTATGGTATGGCAGGTGTGAGAGTAGGATATGCACTGGCTCAGCCTGAGATCAGTACATGGCTTGCAAAATGCGGAACACAGTTTGGCGTATCAAAGACCTCACAGGCAGCAGCTGCTGCAGCAATCAAGGATAAGGAGCATGGAGCTTATGTACATGAGCAGGTAGTAAGGGGGCGCGATTATCTCGCAAAAGAAATGAAGGCTCTTGGATGTGATGTATATGATTCCCAGACGAATTTCATTTTCTTCAATGCTCATGTGGATCCGGTTGAAGTCCAGTACAGGATGATGGAGAAAGGAATCTTCATATCTGCTCAGGCAGGCATGAACAGAGTCTCCGTCTCATATATGGAGGACTGTGAGAGATTCATTATGTATCTTGCGGAGATAATGCATGCACTAAAGGCAACGGCATAAGAAACACTCCCGAAGGAGAGGTGAGGAATATGAAAAAGAACTTCGTGGTTACCATAGCAAGAGGCTTTGGATCCGGAGGAAAAGCGCTGGGGATGAGGCTGGCGGATGAGCTGGGGATTAGCTGCTATGAAAATACAATTCTGGCACTTGCATCCAAGATGACAGGAAAAGAAACGGCAGAGCTCATAGAGATAGATGAAAAGCTTAGAAAAGGATCCATAAATGCTCTTCTTCGAAAGCTTCCGAGAACCACAGAACCCAAAGCGGTTCAGAAGAAATTTGAATCGGATGAAGAGATTTTCAGAGCCCAGTGCGACATCATCAGGAATCTGGCTGATACGGAATCCTGCATCATCATAGGAAAATGTGCGGATTTTGTATTAAAGAATTATGACAATGTTGCTTCCTTCTATGTGGAAGCTCCCAGAGCTTATTGTCTGGAGCGCATAACAAAGAGGATGCATGTTGATGAGGAAGAAGCAGCAAAGCTCATAGAAAAGACTGATAAATACAGAGCTAAGTATTACGAGTATTACACTGACGGAAATTACTGGACCAATCCCGTCAACTACGATATGACCTTCAACATGGCGAGGGTTGGCGAGGATAAATGTGTTGAAACAATAAAGGATTACCTGGTTCTTAAGTTCGGTGAGGATGTTGTTTATCCGGCCAAGGCATCAGAGAGCAATCTCTTTACATTTTCAAAGAATGCATAACGGGGAAGGAGGAGCTATATGGCTAAGTATATTTTAAAAAGAGCATTGATGGCAGTCGGCACAACACTGGTCATCATCATCATACTTTTCTTCCTGCTTCAGCTGATGCCGGGATCCCCATTTAATAATGAGAGACTTACAGAAACTCAGCTCCAGGTTCTGTATGAAAAGTACGGGCTGGATAAGCCGGTGCCGATACAGATAGTGCTATATGTGAAAAACATGCTGACAGGAAACTTCGGCGTATCATATAACATTCAGCAAAATTATCCGGTGGCAAGTCTTTTATCCACCAGATTCCCTATAACGATACGAATCGGAGTTCAGGCCTTCGTGGTAGGAGTGATATTCGGACTGATTCTCGGAATCATTGCAGCACTTCACCACAACGGAGCACTGGATACGGGAACAACGGTATTTTCGATGATCGGTTCAAGTATTCCATCCTACGTTGTAGCACTCGGGCTGGTATATTTCCTGGCATATAAAGCAGGGCTTTTCCCTCTTACCTATTCGTCGGAGCATCCGTTTTTATCATCGATTCTTCCGACACTTGCTCTTTCAATCGCACCCATGGCGATGACGGCGAGATTTACGAGAAACGAGATGATAGAGGTTATGGATTCGGATTACATACAGCTTGCTGAAACAAAGGGCATGCCGAGATGGAGAGTAGTGGGTGTACACGGACTTAAAAATGCGATGGTTCCGCTGGTAACGGTAATGGGACCCATGCTGATGGGAATGATGACAGGCTCCACAGTAGCTGAGCAGATTTTTTCAATACCCGGTATCGGATCACTATTCATCACGGCAATAGAAACAAATGATTACAACGTTGTTATTACACTGGCATTTATCTTCAGTGCAATGTACATAGTTACACTTTTGGTAATAGATATTCTGTATGGTCTGATCGATCCCAGAATTCGCCTGGCAGGAGGTGATTGATATGGTAGCACACGCTGATGTACAAAGGTATGCATTTGCAAACAGGGATGGGATTTACAGAGATGATGCCTATGCAGTACAGGCATCCTGGAAAGAATCACTTCACATTTTTGCACAGAATAAAGGCGCCGTCTTCGGAACAGTATTTCTTGTATTCATGATTCTTCTGGCGGTGTTCGGACCGATGATGACAGCCTACACCTATGATGAGGTAAATGTGGATGCGCAGAACCTTCCGCCGAGAATAGCAGCTTTTGAAAATTTCGGAATCTTTAACGGCACCGTCAAGGGCGTGGATATGTACGAGTTCACAGGAAATGACGGAGTATATCACTGGTTTGGTACAGATACCCTGGGAAGAGATCTTTTTACAAGATTCTGTCAGGGCACAAGAATTTCACTCATAATCGCAGCCATAAGCGCTGTCCTTGATATCCTTATCGGTGTCGGCTACGGACTTATAGCCGGATATTACGGAGGAAAAGTGGATACGGGAATGATGAGAGTGATAGAGATAATTAACGGTATACCTTCACTGGTTGTCGTTTCACTCCTGGTAGTTGTTTTAAAGCCCGGACTTACATCCATCATCGTATCCATGACAATTTCAGGCTGGACCGGAATGAGCCGACTGGTTCGAGCAAACACATTAAGACTTAAGCAGAGTGAACATATCATGGCATCCAGAACACTGGGAACCGGAACCTTAACAATTCTTTTCAGAGAAATATTCCCGAACCTTCTAAGCTCGGTAATCGTAATGGCTATGATGTCGGTTCCGAATGCGATTTTCATGGAATCCTTCCTTTCCTTTATTGGTCTTGGAATTCCTGCACCGCAGGCATCCCTTGGAAGTCTCATAAATGACGGATACAATCATATGCTCACCTATCCGTATCAGTTGGCAATACCTGCAGTGTTCTTCGCAGTGCTCATGTTGTCACTTAATCTCATCGGAGACGGACTTCGAGATGCACTTGATCCGAAGCAGAAAAGGGTTTAACGGATTATGGGTTAAACCGGAGAGGAGACTGTTATGAAAGAAATCAATTACAGAGAACCTATTCTCGAAGTGAAAAATCTGTCTATTTCGTTTCGGACATCTTCAGGTAATCTCAACGCTATTAGAGGCGTGAGCTTCACACTTCATAAGGGAGAGACGGTGGCGATCGTCGGGGAGTCCGGAAGCGGTAAATCCATAACAGTAAAGTCTGTTGTGGGAATAGAAAGTTCCAATCAGAAGATTAACGACGGAGAGATTCTTTATACATTTATTGAAAACGGAATGAAGAAAACAGTGGATCTTCTGAAGTTTTCAAGAAGAGAAAAGATTGCAAAGTTCAACGGACAAAAAATAGCGATGATCTTCCAGGATCCCATGACTGCGCTGAATCCGCTTCTTTCAATAGGTGATCAGCTTACAGAGGGCATGATCAGGCATCTGAAGATGAGTAAAAAGGATGCATGGGAGAGAGGAGTAGAGTTGCTTGATGAGGTCGGTATACCGAATCCGAAGCTGTGTATGGAGAATTATCCGCACCAGCTGTCAGGAGGTATGAGACAGAGAGTTGTTATAGCAATTGCTCTTTCCTGTAATCCGGACATTCTCATTTGCGACGAGCCTACAACGGCGCTGGATGTGACAATTCAGGCCAGAATCCTTGATCTTATCAAGACGATGCAGGAAAAGAGAGGAATTTCCGTAATTTTCATCACGCATGATCTTGGAGTTGTTGCTAAGGTTGCAGATTATGTCTGTGTCATGTATGCAGGAAAAATCGTGGAAAGAGGTACGGCGGAGGAGATTTATCTAAAGCCGAGACACCCGTATACCTGGGGGCTTCTTCTGGCACTTCCGACATTGGAGACAACATCGGACAGGCTGTATGCGATTCCGGGAACACCGCCTAACCTCCTTAAGAAAATCGTGGGCGATGCATTTGCTCCGAGAAACAGATACGCTCTGAATATTGACTACGAGGAGGAGCCGCCGGAATACCAGATTTCCGAGACCCATGTGGTAAGATCCTGGCTCGAAAATCCTCAGGCACCGGTTGTTAAGATTCCGGCAGAACTTCAGGAACGAATAGAAGTGATGATTGATAAGGCAGCTGTGGAAGCACCGGAAGAAACCTATGCAGCCAGCTGAGAAAGCCTACTAATAAAAAGTCAATAGAAAATTGAAGAAAGTTGCAAGTATGAAAAATTGTATGACAAACAAACCGCCATGATTTGCCGGTTTGAAAGACTTGATATTGGACAACTGATTATTGCTCTTGGGATTGTGCTTCGAGTTCTCTGTAATGAGCTTTCACTTTGCCATAGTAAATACGGAGAAACTTATTAGCCCCAGCAGTCATGTAGACATAGTAATTCTTACCTTCAGAGCGTTTTCGGTCAAGGAATTGATATACCGGATCGTTAGCTGGTTTATTCTGAAGGATAGTGCTCATAAGCTGAAAAAGAGTCTTCCTGAGCCTTGATGGACCACATTTTGAAGCAGCATT